>JAVBQJ010000126.1:0-6978 GCA_031549115.1 Victivallaceae bacterium | reverse complement strand
CGGGATGGGGCAATACAAGTATTGTACCGTTCCGGCAACGCACGGCAGAGCTCATATCTCGCGTGCCGCGAAGCGGTCGCGTCCGCAAAAGCCCCGGAGTGGCCTTCCGATCGAGGTAGCTACGTCAGTAGCCCCCTCGATCGGAAAACCGCTCCGGATTCTTTGCGGATTCGCGATCATGGCAAGCCCAATTAGTTGTCGCATCAATAATGGGGGAAAGGCATGAAGTCGTGCTCTCGGAATCTTTGTGACTTCTCTTTTCCGCGCCCGTTGAAATCCTGTGGCCGAAATCAGTAAAATAGAATCTTAATCAAGGAATATATGAAAAAAATGACTTCCGCTTTCTGTCGATTTCGGTTGTTGCTCGGTTGTTTTTTCGTGGTGTTTTTCGCCGGGGCGTCGACGGCTCATGCCCGGGATACCACTCCGTTTAAACGGATTCTGCTGGTGGATTCCTACTCCTCCGACGATGTCTGGAGTGGAAACTGCAGAAGCGGATTTCAGGCGGCTTTGCGCGAGGCCGGATTGGTGGCGGGGATCGAAAGCGTCGACCTTTGCATTCATTACCAGCCCGGCCTGGTTCCCGCGCCGGGGGATATCGAGGCGTTGCGGGCGAAGCTCGCCGGTTCATCGTACGACCTGATCGTGACGGCCGGCAGTGCCGCCGCCAACCTGTTTTTGGACGGCGTGCTGGAAATTCCGGAGGGAACACCGCTTGTGGTCGCCTACTACGCGGGTTCTCTGCGCGACCGCATTCCGGAAGGCGCCGCCATCACCGGGGTGGAAATCGCACTCAATCAATACAACAATGTCGCGCTCGGTTGCCGGCTTCTGCCGGACAACCGGACGATCACAATTTTATTCGAGGCCACCGAGGACGGGAAGGTGCAGTGCCGGCTGTTCCGGGAGTGGCTGGAGCATAATCAGCAGCTGAACGATTACCATGTTAGAATCCTGAGCGGCGAAGAATATACCGGCGAAGAAGTGTTGAAAATCGTTTCGGAGCTTCCGTCCGGCTCTCTTTTGCTGTTTCACTCCTGGAGTTCCGACCTGGACGGGCCGGAAAATGTGGCGACGATGCTTCCCCGCGTCCGGGAAGAATTTTCCGGACTGATTCTCGGTAAATATGCCGGCTATATGGATTTCGGTTCGACCGGCGGCTATGTGATTTCCGGCAACGACCAGGGCCGGCAGGCCGGGGCAATTGCCGCCAAAGTCCTGCGGGGAACGCGGGCCGCCGATATTCCGGTTCAACCCGGGACTTTCCGGCTGCTGCTGGATTTCCCGTCGTTGCTGCGTGCCGGGGTGGATCCGTCGCTGATTCCGGCGCAAGCGGAGGTGCTCCATGAACCACCGAAGTTTCTGGCCGAGTTTCTGGACGAGATCCTCTGGAGCGGCGCCATTGTGGCGTTGCTGCTGATCTTTCTGGCGGTCTGGCAGCAATTGAACCGGCGGACGATGCGCAAGCTTCGCGGCATGTTCTCCCATCTGACCCAGAGCGTTTTCGTCGTGGCGCCATCCGGCAAGGTGCTTTATTGTCATGTCGTTGCGGGGATTCCTTCCGGGATTTATCCGCTCCGGCATTTGAACGACATGCCGAGGGTTTGCCGTGGCGACTTCATTGCGGCGGTGCGGGAAACATTCCGGACCGGCCGCAAGCAGGAATTCGACTACCAGCGGGAGGGGCGCAGCCGCCATGTCGAATTCGTCCTGCTGCCCGATGGCCTCTTCGGTCGCCGGGCCGTCATGTGGATTTCCTCTGATCAGACTGAGTTGCAGCAGGCGCATCGGACCACGGCGGAATTGGCCGAACGTTTCCGGCTGACCCTCGAATCCATCGGCGACGGCGTTATCGCCACCGACATCGACCAACGGGTCACGCTGATCAATCCGGTGGCGGCCGCCCTGATCGGGATCACACCGGAAGACGCTCGCGGCCGCCTGCTCGCCGATATCCTTCACCTCGTCAGTTATCTCGACGGCAAACCGGTGCCGTCTCCGCTCTCGCAAGCGTTGGCGGCCGGCCGGATCGTCGAATTGGCCAACCATACCGACCTGCTTGCCCTGGACGGACAGCGTTACCATATCGCCGACAGCGCCGCGCCGATCCGTGATCCGGCCGGAGAAGTCACCGGCGGCGTATTGGTATTCCGCGATGTCACCACGGAATACGACCGGCGCGATCAGCTAAAAAATACGCTGACCAGCCTGGAATATGCTTCGGAACTGACCAGCTCCTCCTCGTTCCGGATGAATCTCAGGACCCGCGATGTCACCGGCAGCCGCCTTTTGTCGGATTTGTGGCCGTTGCGTGACGGCAAGGCGGTTCCGCGTGAGGAGTTCGTCTACCCGGAGGACCTGGAAAGTTATACCAGCAGTGCCGAGGCCGTGCTCGCCGGGGAAAACACGATCAGTACTTGGATGTACCGTTCGAATTTCAGCGGTGAACTGCGCTATTACCGCATGCGCGCTTCGGTGGACCGGAGCGTGCCGGACGATCCGGTGCTGTTCGGCGTGATTCAGGATATCACCGAAATCACGATCAGCTCCGGCAGGCTCAAGGAGGCTCTCGAGTTGTGGGAGCTGGCCATCAACTCCATTCCGGTGATGTTCTTTGCCAAGGATGCCGACCGGGAGTTCCGCTATGCGTTGTGCAATCAGGCATTTGCCGATTTCCACGGCAAGCGCCGCGAAGAGATTCTCGGCCGCACCGACGCGGAGCTGTTTCCGCAAAAAGATGCAACGGAACGATTTCGCCGCCAGGATATCGAGGCGATGACCAAACCGGACGGCGAAAACTTCGAGGATACACTTCAGATTCAGGGGCGCCCTTTCCATTTTCATACGACCAAGCGCCCCTTCCTGAGCGGCGACGGCCGACGGCTGTTGCTCGGCGCGATCAATGATGTCAGCGAATTGCAGCATCTGATCGATTGCGAACGCTTCAACGGCGAGGTCTTGAGCCATGCCGTCGGTGACACCGATTTCGACAGTGTCCTCAATTACATTGCCGAACGGGTGCAGCAGCAGATGCAGGGCAACCGCGTCGTCCTCGGCTGGTGCGATGATGACGGTCATCTCCGGTTCGGACGGGAGTGGTATGCGGACGGACTCCGGCCCATTCGCGAGAACGATGACTTTGGCCAGCATTACCGGATCTGGGAAGCTTACACTCCCCGGCTTCGGGAAAAACAGGTCATCCGCATCACCGATTTTGTCCGCGACGAATTGTTCGGCGCCCTGCGGATCGGCCTGAGCCACGATATCGCGTCGCTGCTGATTGCGCCGATTTTTGAAGAAGAACGCTTCGCCGGTGCGCTGTTCGTCACGTTCGGCGGTTCGATTCGGAATTTTTCCGAAGCCGATGAGACGCTCGTGCGTTCGTGCGCCAACGTCATCGCCCTGGCCCAGGTGCGGCACCGGCAGGAGGAAACGATCCGCCGCCATGAGCGCGAAATGCATCTGATTCTCGACTATGTCAATATTCCGCTGTCGCTGCATGCCGCGGACGGCAAGCTGCTGCACGTGAATCCCGCGGTCTGCCGCATGACGGGGTTGTCCACGGAAGAGCTGTTGGCATCGCATGAAAACGAGGTTTTTTACCACGGCGTCGTTCCGCCGCCGGATTCCCCCCTGAAGCAGGTCATTGCCGGCAAAAAGTCGGCGACCGCCGAATTGCGTATCGGCAACCGTCAATATCTCGTCCATGCGGACGCGGTGATCGATGACCAGGGTAAATTGATCAACATTGTCAAGGACGCCACCGATGTCACCGAACTCAATGACTTACTGGAAAACCAGCGGGTGACCGGCTTCTGTCTGGAGAGTTTATTTACCGAAGAAAATGCCGAAAAGGCGATCTCCGAAGTCCTGAAAGCGATCAGCGGCCATCTCGACGCGTCGCGGTGCTATATATTTAAGATGGCTCCGGAGCAGCGGAGCTGCCGGATTTTCCTGGAATACGCGGAGCCCGGATGCGACAGTATCTTTGCGCCGGACGTAGATTTTCCGCTGCAGCAGGATGAGCCGTGGTTGGAATTGCTCCGGCAGGGGCAGCCGTTGCTGCTTTACGATTGGTTCCAGCCGGAGCAGAGAAAACTCCTGGGGTCGTGGAGCGATCAGGCCGATCACAACAATATGCGGTCGCTCTTCCTGGTCGGAATGTTCCAGCACGGCGAGCTTTGGGGCAATATCGGCCTCGCTTACGAAAACCGGCCGTGCCGGGAACTCAGCGCTGCCGACCAGGAGCTGCTGTCTACGGCGGCGCATCTGATCGAGATTCTGTTGGCGCGTCAGGCGGCCCATGACCGGTTGACGCAGGCGTTGGAGCTGGCCACGGCCGCCGAAAAAGCCAAGAGCTTTTTCATTGCCAGCGTCAGCCATGAAATCCGGACGCCGCTGAACTCGGTGATCGGCTTCTCCGAGCTGCTCCGTGTCGGCGGTCTCTCACCGGAATTGCAGGATGAATATCTCGGCAATGTCGTTTACAGCGGCAATGCGCTACTGCAGCTGATCAATGATGTACTCGACCTTTCCAAGCTCGAAGCCGACCAGCTGGAGATCGTGCCGGCGGCGACCGACTTCGAAGTCCTGGCCGAGGAAATATTGAAGGTTTTCGCATTCCGCACCAAAGAACGGAACCTGGAGCTGACGTTGGAGATGCCCCGGCTTCCGGAATTGGAGCTGGACCGGCAACGGGTGCGCCAGATCCTGTTCAACCTGATCGGCAATGCGGTCAAATTCACGGAGAACGGCCGGATTACGCTCCGGGCGGAGTTCTCTGCGACAGACGGGGAGCAGGGGATTTTCAGCTTCATGGTGGAGGACACCGGTACCGGGATTGCCGAAGAGGACCGGAAGCGTCTGATGGAGCCGTTTGTCCAGCTTTCGAACGCGCGCGGCAACAGCGTGGCCGGCACCGGTCTGGGGTTGTCGATCACGAAGCGGCTGGCGGAGAAGATGAACGGCCGGTTGTGGGTCGAAAGTGAACTCGGCCGCGGCAGCGTTTTCG
This sequence comes from Victivallaceae bacterium, assembly GCA_031549115.1. Classification (GTDB taxonomy): domain Bacteria; phylum Verrucomicrobiota; class Lentisphaeria; order Victivallales; family Victivallaceae; genus JAVBQJ01. Next base: position 1,967 of record JAVBQJ010000126.1, on the reverse strand, counting down.
GCATCACCCTGAATGCGGTCGGATATCATGAACACCGGCAGGCCGCTGCCGGCACCGTGACACCGGCGGTTGTAGTACCGGCTGTCGCCGGTGCGCTTTCCGTGCTGCTGGTGGATGATGTGGAGATGAACCTTATCGTGCTGAAGGCCATGATCGGCCGGATCGGCGTGAAGGATGCCGAGTCCGCCACTTCCGGGGCCGCGGCGCTGGAGCTTATGAAAAAGCGCCGTTTCGATTTGGTCATGACCGACATCTGGATGCCGGGCATGAGCGGAACCGAATTGCTTCTGAAGATCCGGGCGGAATATGGCGATCTGCCGGTTGTCGCCGTCACCGCCGATGTGGAGGCCCGCAGCGACCTGGAACAGCAGGGATTTTCCGGCGTGTTGCTGAAGCCGATCACGCTGGAAAAGCTTTCGACCGCAATCGGCCATGTCTTCGAGCTCCGGAACCGGCAGCTTCCGGAATAACGACGGATCGGAGCGCCGCGGGGGATGCTTCCATCCCCCGCCGGCAGGCCGGATCAATGATCGTGACCGCCGCCGGCGACATAGGCGGCGAGCCAGTCATTCAGGAAGTGCATATTCTGCGCTTCACTTTCATCGCCGACGGTTTCCGTGAACTGGTGTGCCGCGGCATGCCCGTCGACAAAGAGATAGTTGGCTCTCCCCGCGTGGCGCTCGGCATCGACAGCGTCTTCCCACTGGTGCGGATCGCACATCCCGGCATAGCACTGATGCTCGACGGCGGCGCCATTTTCATAGCCGCGCTCGGACAGCACAATGGCGTTCGAAGTCTGATTCAGGGTCGAAATCGCCCGGCCGAAGGTCAGCATCGCGTTGACCATGTAGCTTTGAATGTCCGCGTCTTTGTCGTAACCGCTGTCGGAGGGGCAGCGGAGGAATTTCAGGTCATAACCGTAATCGTCGACCAGCGGCGTGAACCATTGCGGTTCGCCGGACAGCTCAGCCGGCGCGGCAAAACTGCCGGTATGGATCACCGGAAGCGCCTCGTTCCAATCATTGGCATACAGCAGCAGCGCCAGGCCGGATTGTTTCATGTTGTTCAAACAGGAGATGCCTTGCGCCTTGGCCCGGGCCTTCGCCAACGCCGGCAACAGCATGCCGGCGAGAATGGCAATGATCGCAATCACGACTAAAAGTTCTATCAATGTAAAATTTTTACGGTATTTCATTTTTGGTATTTTCCTGAATTTCAGTAATTTTCGGGTACAGTGAACGGAATCGTTGCGTTTTTTCCGCCGTCAGGACACAAAGCGTCCCCGAATAAACAGCGGATTCTTTCCAAGGGTCGAAAAATGAGCTTACGCCGTCGGCGGAGCGCGGGCGCAGGTAGGCAGAGGCTGCCGGAACGGCGTCGCTGCGAAAGCGACCGGATTTTCTTGCTCCGGCGTGGTTTGGCAATCGAATTCCGGAGCTTCCGGAAGCCAGAAACTGTTAAAGAGCCCGGCGCAGAACTGACAGTCGCCGGAAACGCCGAGGCCGGATTGCGCATCGGATTTTTCGATGCTGCATTCATAACCGGCACGGCTGCTGTGCCCCTCGCAGCCGTCATTGGTCATATGGGCGCAAAAGTGAAGGAAGCCGCTGCTGAAGAGCAACAGAATCAAGGTCAGCGAGCACCAGATATTTTTCCCAAAGTCCCTCATAAGGGATAAAATAATACTGTTTCTCGTATTTGTCAAGCCGGAAGCGGGAAAAAAATGGGGGGGAAAATGTGCGTTGGTTGTATGTTTGCCGTTGGTGCGGCGAGTGTGGAGAGTTGTGATAGTGGATGCGGGATTGCGCTTCGCTGGTGAATCGTGCGCCGCTGATGCGCGTGAGTGTGGTGATTTTTGGTGGCGCTTGCGGGGCCGCATTGCGCCCCGGCAGACGCGAGGGCTCTGCCCCTCCCAACCCCGATCGCTTGCCGCTCGGCTTCACGTTTTTGCCGCCACCGGGCGGCAA
>JAVBQJ010000016.1:0-46123 GCA_031549115.1 Victivallaceae bacterium | reverse complement strand
TTGTCCACGACGGCTCCGGTCAATTGCTCGGGACTGATGTACTGCGGCGTACCGAGAACCTCATTGGAGGCGTCCTCCGGGGCCTTGTCGGCGCCGGCGACCTGCGAAAGCCCCAGGTCCGCCAGCTTGGGGCGGCCGTTGGAACTCATGATGATATTGTCGGGCTTCAGGTCCCGGTGGGTCAGCTTCTGTTCATCCCAGGCGCAGGCGAGCGCGTCGGCGATCTGGCGGATGATTTCGGCGGCGCGGCGCGGCGGGATGACCGTCTGGTCTTTGAGCACGCTTTTCATGGTCGGGCCGTCGACGAATTCCATCGCGAAATAAAAGACGCCGTCGTCTTCGCCGACCGCGTAGGCCTGAACGATATTGGGGTGGTTCAGTTTGGCGGCGGCGCGGGCCTCCAGGATCAATCCTTGCACCAGGGCCGGATCGTCGACCAGGTGGGGTTGGAGAATCTTCAGCGCCGCCGGCCGGTCGAGGGAAATCTGTTTGGCCAGATACACCACGCCCATGCCGCCTTTGGCGATCTCCCGCTCGATACAGAAGTCGCCGCCGATGATCGTTCCGGCGGCGAATTTGCCCGCCGGGACACGTACGACCTGACTGCAATGTCCGCATTGAACCTCTTCCCCGGCCTGCAGATCATTGGCCTCGACAATTTCACGACAAAATTTACAGATAAAACGCATGCTGTACGCCTCTATAGTGCACTACTGTTGACGCCGCGGGAACGCGGCGTGAATTATTTCCCGTAATCATCTCCCGTCAGATCGCAACCGACCCAACCGGTGAAAAAATCCGCCAACTCCACCGGGTGGAAGTTGATTCCGATATTGAGCAGGACTCCGGCGCGGACGCCGATGGCCCAGAAATCGATATTCTCATCCAGATAGCAATCCGCATCGGGATTCACCAGTGAAAATCCGTCGGTGGCGACCTTGAAGGTTTCGGTATTGCCGCCGGTGGCCTTGAAGCGCATCGCGGCGTCGGAGAAGCAGCCGACACTGTACAGATACCCGCGCGAAAGGCCGGTACCCCAACGACGGCGGTAGCCGGTGTCAAAGGTGTGGACATCGCCGACATACCATCCCAGCTCACTGTAGCCGGTAGTTTTGACGTGCAGCGAGCTGCCGGCGCCGGCGCCGAAGTCAAAGGTAAACACATCGGTCAGATCGATCAGCCGGTTGGGCAGATACCATGCGGTGGCCCGCATGGCGCGTGAAAACGTTGATTCCTGATCTTCGGTGAAATCTTCGGCTCCCCAGAGAAGATTCCCGCCGATGGCGAGCATCCCCAGTATGACTGTGGCCTTTTTCATCGTCTTTCTCCTGTTAACAGTTTAACGTCAAAAAACATTTGCGATTATTATAGCCTTATTTCCCGAAAAATGCAATCACAGTTGCCGTTTTTCGCGGTTATTCTTCGAAAAAACGCGTTTTTTCCCCGGAATGTTTTGGCACTTTCCGCAGGGCGGGTGTATAATATGTAAAATGCACCAACGCGAAAGGAACGGATATATCCCATGAACAGAAGCGCACACGTCAGTCGGCATACCCGTGAAACGCGGATCGAACTGGAACTCAATCTGGACGGCTCCGGCCGGTCGGAAATCGCCACCGGGATCGGGTTTCTCGACCACATGCTGGATTTGCTGGCCAAGCACGGCTTTTTCGACTTGAAAGTCGAAATCAAGGGCGATCTGGAAGTGGATGCGCATCATACCGTCGAGGATCTGGGGTTGGTGCTGGGCGACGCGATCAACCGGGCGCTCGGCGACCGGGCCGGAATCCGCCGTTACGGCAGCATGCTGCTGCCGATGGATGAAACCCTGGCCGAGGTGGTGCTGGATCTTTCCAACCGGCCCTATCTGGTTTACCATGTGGAAGCGCCGGCGCCGTATATCCGCGAGCTGGATGTGCAATTGTTTCACGAGTTTTTCCAGGCGCTGGCGGTGAAAGCCGGAATGAATCTGCATATCAATCTGCGCTATTCCGAAGAGGTGCACCACGCGTTCGAAGCGATTTTCAAAGCTTTCGCCCGGGCGCTGGCCGTCGCCGCGTCCGAAGATCCGCGCCTCGAAGGGCGGGTGATGTCCTCCAAAGGATGCCTGTAAATTCAAAATGCCGGACAAAAAAATCCGGCACTTGACAAAAAAGTCCATAAAAAGTTTCTGTCGCTTCCAACGTTCCGGGGGTATCGTAAGATAAACCCGAAAACAACGAAGGAGACGGATCGAAATGATGAAGTTACGGACAATCTGCGTCATGCTCGTGCTGGTCGCGCTTGGCGCATGGGCGGATTCGGCCAAACCGCTGTTGATCGGCTGGGGACGCGCCGATATTTCCACCACCGAGCCGGTGGGCATCCGCGGACAGATGCATTTGCGCATCTCCGAAGGGGTCCGCGATCCGGTCACCGTCAATGCGCTGGTGCTGGATTCCGGCGATGATTGTGTGATTTTCCTGTCGCTGGACATGGTCGGGTTGCGGTCGTTCCTGGTACGGGAAATTCGCGACGAGGTCAAAAAACTGGCTCCGGACATCCCGGTCGATAAAATCCTGATGAGCGTCACCCATACCCACTCCGGCGGCGATGTTTACGGTGACGATCCGGATGAGTTTCCCTGCGACGTGCCGCACATGGCGGGGTTGGATTACAGCAGCTTCGTCGCCCGTCAGAGCGCCCAGGCGATCGTGGAAGCGTGGAAAGAACGCGCGCCCGGCGGCATCGCCTGGGGGTATGGCTATGCCACGACCGGACACCAGCGGCGGCCGGTTTACTCCGAGGACAAAGGCGGCGGCACCGTCGGCTTCGCCGCCAACGGCCACGCGGTCATGTACGGGAATACCAACGACCCGACTTTTTCGCACTTCGAGGCCGGTGCCGACACGTTCATCCATTTTGTCTTCACCTTCGATCCGGCCGGGAAGCTGACCGGGGCGCTGATCAACGTGCCGGTGCCGTCGCAGAATTCGGAGATGATTTCGGAGCTCAGCGCCGACTTCTGGCATGAGGTGCGGACGCTGCTGCGCGCCGAATACGGCGATATCGGCATTCTGCCGCAGTGCGCCGCCGCCGGCGACCTCGCGCCCCGGATTTTGCACAACAAGCTGGCGCAGGAGCGCCGTTTCCAGCTCAAATACGGCGACATCGCCCTCGATATGGCGGAGCGCCGCGATATTGCCGAACGCATTGCCGTCTCCTTCCGCGAGGTATTGGAGTGGGCGAAAAAGGATATCCGCACCGCGGTGCCGCTGCAGCACAAAGTGGAAACGGTGGAACTGCCGCGCCAGCGTATTTCGCCGGAACAGTACGAGGAGGAAAAAGCCAATCTGGCAATGTTCGAACAACAAACGTGGGCCACGGAGGGCAGTGCCCTGGACCGGTTGATGCTGGACTCGTCACTGGCTTCGTTGCGCGGCCGCTGCCGTGCGATCGTGAAACGTTTTGAAGCCCAGGACAGCGATCCGGTATTGCCGATGGAGTTGCATGCGGTCGGCATCGGCGAACTCGCCTGGGTCAGCAACCGCTTCGAACTCTATGCCGATTTCATGCACCGGATCCAGGCGCGCAGCCCGTTTGCGCAGACCTTGGTCGTGCAATTGGCCGGTTCCGGCGTCGGCGAATCGGGCGGCGGCTATCTGCCGACCGAACGCGCCGAAGCCAACAAAGGATATGGCGCGATTCCTTATTCCTGCCTGGTCGGCCACGAGGGCGGCGCCGTATTGGTCGAAAAATCGCTGGAGGCGTTGCGGCAGGCGCTCCCCGCCGACGGCACGATTCGCCTCGGCTTGTTCGAGGGGTCCCCCTATGGTGTGATGAAGTACGATTATCACTGCGAAGCGCGCCAATGCACCGGCGTGATGGCGCAGGCGAACGGCGCCGCGTCGATGACCGCGAATTTTGCGGTTTCGGCGGAGCTGGCGGCGAACGCGCGAACGCTGGTGATGGAAGGGCAGGCCTGCGACAAAGCCGACATTCCGCCCGCGCCGATCCGGCTGACGCTGAATGGCCGGGTGATTTTCGAAGACAGCTGCGGCTTTACTAAAAACGGCTGGTCGGTCCGCGAGTTTGCGATTCCCTCCGGGGTATTGAAAGCGGGTAGTAATATTTTGACGGTGGAAAACCGCTCCGAAGCGAATCACCCCACCGGCGGCTGGGTTTTGATCAGCTCCGTGGCGTTGTCGGAATAAAAGTTCGTCCATCAAATTAGGGAGGAGGCGTTTGCTTCCTCCCTTTTTTTGTCCGAACATTAGAAAACAGATAATTCGGACGAATTTCTTTGCAAAATGGCACAGGTGCGATATATTACCGTTCAAGGCAGGAGAAATGAATTCAGGAGGAAATTATTATGGCAAACGAAGAATTCAATCCCATGAAAAACTTTACTCCCCGGGCCAAACAGACGCTGCTTCTGGCGCAACGTGAGGCGGAACGGCTCAACCATGACTGCATCGGCACCGAGCACTTGCTGCTGGGGGTGCTGGCCTTGAACGAAGGCGTCGCCGTCGAAGCGCTGAAGTCCATCGGCTTGAACCTGGATCAGCTGCGCTTCGAGGTCGAAAAAGTCTGCGGGGCAGGGGGACCGACGAAAAAAGCCGGCAATCTGCCGATCACCAGCCGCCTCAAGCAGATTCTGCTGCTGGCCGTCACCGAAGCCAATGCGATGAATTACAATTTCGTCGGCACCGAACATCTGCTGCTGGCGCTGCTGCGCGACGGCGAAAGCGAGGCCTCGCGGGTGCTCGCCAATCTGAATGTCGATCTCGAACAGGTGCGCCGGCAGGTGCTCAAGGCACTGGATCACGATTATGTGCCGGAGCCCGGCGAGGAGCCGCCGCCGGGAGCGCCCATGCCGCCGGCTTCCGGCGCCGGTGCGAATCCGGCGGCCGGGACCAATCCGCACGCACAGGGGAATTTGCCGGCGTTGAACGCTTTCGGCCGCAATTTGACTGAAATGGCGGAAAAGGGCGAACTTGATCCGGTGATCGGGCGCCAGCATGAAATCGAACGGGTGATCCAGATCCTGTGCCGCCGGACCAAAAACAATCCGGTGCTGATCGGCGAAGCCGGGGTCGGCAAGACCGCCATTCTCGAAGGGCTGGCGCAGGCGATCGTCAACAAACAGGTGCCCGAATTGCTGGCGGATAAAAAAATTTACGCGCTGGACCTGCCGCTGATGGTGGCCGGGACCAAAGACCGCGGCCAGTTCGAAGAGCGGATCAAGGCGGTGATCGACGAAGTCCGCAATTCGAAGAAGGTGATTCTGTTTATCGACGAACTGCATACCATCGTCGGCGCCGGCGGCGCCGATGGAGCGATGGATGCCGCCCATATCATCAAACCGGCGCTGTCGCGGGGCGAATTGCAGTGCGTCGGCGCGACCACGCTGGACGAATACCGCAAGGGCATCGAGAAGGACGCCGCATTGGAGCGGCGCTTCCAGCCGATCATGGTGAATCCGCCCAGTGTCGACGACGCGATCAAGATTCTGATGGGACTCAAGGCGACCTACGAAAAACACCATCAGGTCGAATATACGCCGGAGGCGATCGTCGCGGCGGTGAAGTTCGCCGACCGTTATATTTCGGGGCGTTTCCTGCCGGACAAGGCGATCGACGTGATGGACGAGGCCGGGGCCAGAACCCGGATTCTGAATTGCGTACCGCCGCCGGACACCAAGCCGCTGGATACCGCGATCGCCGAGGCGCAGCAGGCCAAGGAACAGGCGATCGCCGAACAGAAGTTCGAGGAAGCCGCCGGTTGCCGCGACCGCGAACGGGCGCTACGGCAGGAGTTGGAGCAGCTGGTGACTTCCCATAAGGAAAGCGCGCAGGAGTCGCGTCCGGTCATCGACGCCGGCATCATCGCGGTGGTGGTGGCCAAGCTGACCGGCATTCCGGTGCAGCAGATGGCGGAGGGCGAAAACCAGAAGCTGCTGCGCATGGAGAGCGAAATCACCCGGCAGGTGGTCGGTCAGGATCCGGCGGTCAGCGCCATTTCGCGGGCGCTGCGCCGCAGCCGCGCCGACTTGAAGAACCCAAACCGTCCGATCGGCTCGTTCATTTTCCTCGGTCCGACCGGCGTCGGCAAAACCTTGCTGGGAAAAGCCCTGGCGGAATTCATGTTCGGCGACGCCGAAGCATTGATTCAGGTCGACATGTCCGAATACATGGAGAAGTTCAACGTCAGCCGTCTGGTCGGCTCGCCTCCGGGTTATGTCGGCTATGGCGAGGGCGGGGAGTTGACCGAGCGGGTGCGGCGGCGGCCGTATTCGGTGGTGCTGTTCGACGAAATCGAAAAAGCGCACCCGGATGTGATGCACATGCTGCTGCAGATTCTCGAAGAGGGCAAAATCACCGATACCTTGGGGCGCCGGATCGACTTCCGCAACACCATCATCATCATGACCAGCAACGTCGGAGCCGAACAGCTGGCCAAAGCGTCGCTCGGATTCTCCGGCGGCGCGTCGCTGGTGGACGAGGCCAAGGAGCGCGAAAAGCTGCTGGGGATGGCGAAAAAAGCCTTTAAGCCGGAGTTTTTGAACCGTGTCGACGACATCATCGTATTCCGCAAGCTGGAGCACGAAGATCTGTTGAAGATCATCAATATCGAACTGGCGGCGCTCGAAAGCCGGCTCGGCACCCGGGATTTGGAGCTGCGGCTGGAAGATCCGGTCAAGGATTTCCTGATTCAGAAAGGGTACGAACCCGAATACGGTGCGCGCCCGTTGCGGCGCGCGATCGAGCGCTATCTGGAAGATCCGCTGGCCGAGGAGGTGCTCAAAGGCACCTTTGACGCCGCCAAAGCCAAGGCGGTCCGGGTGTGTTTGGACAACCAGAAGGTGCTGTTCTTCCCGGAAAGCGAATGATGGAATATTTCGATATTTACGATGCCGACAACCAGCCCTGCGGCCGGGCGCCGCGCCGGGAATGCCACGGTAATCCGGCGCTGCGCCACCGCGCCAGCCAGGTGATGGTGTTTCACCCCGACGGCCGGATGCTGCTGCAGAAGCGCGCTGCCGTCAAGGATATTCAACCGGGCAAATGGGATACCGCGGTCGGGGGGCATCTGGCGCAGGGAGAAGATTACGAAACGGCGGCGCGCCGGGAAATGCGCGAGGAGCTCGGCTTTGCCGGGGACGCGGTGCTGGAGCCGGTGATGGATCTGCCGATCCGCAACGCGATCGAATCGGAGGACCTGCGGGTGTTCCGGACGGTTTGCGCCGGGCCGTTTGTATTTCAGGCCGAGGAGATCGACGCGTTGCGCTGGTTCAGCGCCGGCGAGTTGGCCGATCCGGTCTGGCGCGGACGGTTTACCCCCAATCTGATACGGGAACTGGAGCTTCTGGCAGACTTGAACACAGGAAGTTTATGGACAACACGATGACATCACCGGCCCTGTGCGGCATTGTCGATATCGGCGCGCATTCGGCGCGCCTGGAAATTTTCCAAATCGCCGCCACCGGTGCTTACGAGCCGTTTGAAAGCCTGATCCGACCGGTGAATCTGGGCAGCGATGTATTCCGCGAAGGCAGCATTTCGCCGGAGAATATCAATCTATTGTGTACGATTCTCAGTGATTTCGCCGCCCGGATGGCCGAATACCAGGTGGAAAACATCCGGGTGGTGGCCACCAGCGCGATCCGCGAAGCGTTCAACCGCGAACTGGTGGCGGACCGGGTTTTCCACGCTTCGGGGCTGGAGATTGAGATTCTGGAAGCACAGGAGGAGTCGCGTCTGCTGTATCTCGGCACCAAGGAGGTGCTGCAGCGGGCAAAATGTTTTCCGTCCAAGCGGGCGCTGATCTTCGTCGTCGGCACCGGCTCGTTGATCATCATGTATCTGGATCAGGGGCATCTGCAGTTCAGCGAGACGATCCCGTTGGGCAGCATGCGCCTCGGGGATGAATACGGCGAACTGGCATTCGAACAGGACAAGATCACGTCGCTGTTGGAAAACTTCTGCATGGAGCAGCGGCTGAGCGAAAGCACCAACTTCGACCCGAAGGAGCCGATGAGCGTGATCGGCCTTGGCGCCGGTGTGCGCGCTTTGATCGGGATGAAGTTTTCCGAGGGGATCGCCAAGGAACTGGTGTTCCGTACCGGCAAAGAGGAGCTGGCTGAGCTGATAAAAAAGGCGGTGAAGATTCCGGCCGAAACCCTGGTCCGGGAATACCATATCGGTTATGCGGTGGCCTCTTACGTGGCGCCGACGGCGGGGATTCTGGGGTACTTCCTGCATGAGGTCAACTGCCGGGAGGCGATTTTCCCGGCGGTGACCACCCGTTCGGCGCTGATCGCCGAGCTGGTGCGTGCGGACAAGGGCGAGCACGATCCCTTTCGCGCCGACCTGTTGACGGCGGCGGAGAATATCGGCCGCAAATACGGACTGGATGTCGGTCACGCTGCCGGAGTCGCGGATCTGGGGCTGCGGATTTTCGACAAGCTCAAGCGCCGCTACGGGTTGACGGCGCGGCACCGGCTGGATCTGGAGATCGCCTGCATGCTGCACGATGTGGGGCGCTTCATCGATCCGCGGCAACACCACCGGCATTCGCTGTACCTGATCAACAATGCGCAGCTGCCGGGTATCTCCGACCGGGAACGGCAGGTGATCGCGATGACGGCGCGCTATCACCGCAAATCGGTGCCGAAAAGTTCGCACCCCGAATTCGTCGCCCTGGGGCCGGAGGAGAATGTCGCGGTATTGAAGCTGGCGGCAATCCTGCGGGTGGCGGACGCGCTGCAGACCTCAGGCGGGCAACGGCTGGAAAGTTTGAAGGTGCTGCTGCGCAACGATGAACTGGTGTTCCGGGTGAGCGGCTCCGTGGATATCGATTGGGAAAAAGTTTGCATCAATAAGAAGGGGGACCTGTTTCACGCGGTCTACGGGTTGAGCTTCAAAGTGGAAAGGGAGGCACAGGCATGACGGAGGGGATGGAAAAAATCTACATGAGCCGCGAATTGAGTTGGCTCGATTTCAATTCCCGGGTGCTGGACGAGGCGGCGATGCCGGTGAACCCATTGGCGGAGCGGTTGAAGTTCATCGCGATCTTTTCGAGCAACCTGGATGAGTTTTTCATGGTCCGGGTGGCCGGATTGCGCCAGCTGGCCGGGGTGGGGAGCGTCCCCGACGCCGCCGGCAACCTGCCGGAAGACCAGTTGCGGATGATCCGGAACAAGCTGGAAAAACTGTTGCGGCGCCAATATCATATCCTTTACGGCGACATTCTGCCCGGACTGGAAAAGGCCGGAATCCGGCTGCGCGACTGGGATACTCTGCCGGAGGAGGCCAAGCCGGAGCTGCGCGAACGTTTTACCCGGGAGATATTGCCGGTATTGACGCCGCTGGCGGTCGATCAGGCGCACCCGTTTCCGGTATTGAGCAACGGCGCGATTGAAATCGCGGTGAGCCTGCGGCGGGAGAGCGAAGAGGAGTGTTTCGCCTTCGTGGAGGTGCCCGAAGGGCTGGAGCGCTTCGTCAAAGTCAACGACCGCAAATCCGGCGTCTGTTATATTCCTCTGGAAGAGATCATCATGGCCAACCTGGAGGAATTGTTCTGCGGCTGTACGATTCACGAGTATCTGCCGTTCCGGATTACCCGGGACATGGACTTCGCGATCGAAGACTCCGGCGCCGAGGATCTGATGCTGACGATCGAGCGCAAGCTGTTGCAGCGGCGCAGCCGGGAACCGATCCGGCTGGAGATGCCGCCGTTCCGGCGCAGCCGCCTGGCGCGCTGGCTGGAACAGGAGTTCCATCTCGACACCCAATTCCGTTATCCGGTGCGCGGATTGCTGCGCCAGAAAGGATTGTTCGAGTTGGCCGGGAAGATCAAAGATCCGCAGCTGTCAGAGGCGCTGTGGCCGGCGCTGCCGTGCCCGGAATTGCCGCCGGATGAACCGATTTTCGACGCGATCGCCGAGCGCGAACCGGTGATGCTGATGCTGCCGTACCAATCTTTCGACCCGGTGGTGCGGTTGCTGGAAACGGCGGCGGAGGATCCTGCGGTGCTGGCGATCAAACAGACGCTGTACCGGGTCAGCGGCAATTCGCCGGTGGTCCACGCGCTGCAGCGGGCCGCCGAAAACGGCAAGCAGGTCACGGTGATCGTCGAACTGAAAGCGCGTTTCGACGAGGGCAACAACATCACCTGGGCGCGCCGGCTGGAGGAATCCGGCGCCCACGTGGTGTACGGCGTCAACGGCTTGAAAATCCACTGCAAGGCGCTGTTGATCGTGCGCCGCGAGGCCGGATTGTTGCGGCGTTACGTGCACCTGGCGACCGGCAATTACAACGACAAGACGGCGACGCTGTACACGGATATCGGTCTATTCAGCTGCGATTCGGAGCTTTGCGCCGAGGTGGCGGGGTTGTTCAATGTGATGACGGGGTATTCGCTGCCGCCGGGGGATTGGCGGCAGATCGCGGCGGCGCCGTTCAATTTGCGCCGCCGTTTCCTCGAATTGATCGACCGGGAGGCGCGCCTGAGTACGCCGAACGACCGCGGCCACATCATCGCGAAGATGAATTCGCTTTCCGATCCGGAGGTGATCCGGCACTTGTACGACGCGGCGCGCAAAGGGGTAAAAATCGACCTGATCGTCCGCGGCATCTGCTGCTTGAAGCCGGGGGCGGCGGCGGGCAACATCCGGATCATCAGCATCGTCGACCGGTACCTCGAACACTCGCGGATATTCTACTTCAAAAACGCGGGGACGCCGGAGTATTATCTTTCGAGCGCGGACTGGATGCTGCGCAACCTCGACCGGCGGATCGAACTCGTGTTTCCGATCCGCGACGAGGGGTTGCGGGCGCGGATTGACCGGCTGCTGAAAATCCAGCTGGAGGACGACGACAAGGCGCGGCACATGATGGCGAACGGTACCTACACACGACCGGCCGGGGAGAAGCATACTTCGCGCCGCAGCCAGGCGCGGAGCTACGAGTGGCTGAAGAAGCTGACCTTGGGGGAGGGGGCGAACGACGGCCTGTTGAAGGTCTACACCGCCGTTCCCGAAAAATAAAACTGCATCGAAGTTGAATTTATCAATAATGGAGTGTGAAGATGGCGAAATGCGTGGGGGTATTGACCGCGGGCGGAGACAGTCCGGGCTTGAATGCGGCAATCCGGTCGATTGGAAAAACGCTGATCCGGCACGATTACCGTCTGGTCGGCTTCCGGGACGGCTTCGAAGGGATTGCCTTCGACCGGACTACGCTGATCGACGAAAAGACCTGTTCGGGGATTCTGACCATCGGCGGCACGATACTGCATACCAGCCGCCACAAACCGGACAAGATGCCGGTCGGCAAGGAAATGCTCGACATGACCGAAGCCATCGTCGAGAATTACCGGAAAAACCAGTTGGAGTGCCTGATCTGCATCGGCGGCGGCGGCACGCACAAAAGCGCGTTGCAGTTGTCGCAGCTGGGCCTGAATATCATCACACTGCCGAAGACGATCGATAACGATCTGTCGATGACCGAGGCCACCATCGGCTTCGACACCGCGCTCGAAGTGGCGACCAACGCGATCGACGGGCTGCATTCGACCGCCAGCAGCCACAAGCGGATCATGCTGGTGGAGATCATGGGACACCGTGCCGGATGGCTGACGCTGGGCAGCGGCATTGCCGGCGGCGCCGACGTGATCCTGATCCCGGAAATCCCGTACGAGCTGGCGAAGGTCGCCGATGCGTTGAAGCAGCGTTCGCGGGAGGGGAAACTGTTCAGCATCGTCCCGGTCGCCGAAGGAGCACTGTCCCAAGAAGATTCCAAACTGTTGCAGAAGCTCACCGAAGAGAAGGAAAACGCCTCCGGGAAAAAGGCCAAAGAAGCCGCCAAGGCGGTATTGGAGCGCTTCGAGTTGGAGCAACGGCACAAGATTTTCGACGTCGCGGCGCAGTTGGAAGCGCAGACCGGGATGGAAACCCGCGTGACGATTCTGGGGCACCTGCAGCGCGGCGGCAAGCCGTCGAGCAATGACCGGTTGCTCGCCACCCGCCTGGGCTCTTCGTGCAGCGAAGCGGTGCTCAAGCAGCAGTATGGCGTCATGGTCGCCAGTGTCGGCGAAGGGACGACCCTGGTGCCGTTGACCGAGGTTGCGGGCGTGCGCAAAACGGTGCCGCTGGATCACCCGTGGCTGGTCAGTGCCCGCGAACTGGGCATCAGCTTCGGAGATTGAAGCCATGGGTGTTGAAATCGAACGGAAATTTCTGGTGCGCGACGGCTGGCTTCCCGCGGGTGAGGGGGTCGAAATCGCCCAGGGGTATCTGACCGGCGCCGGCGAACCGACGGTGCGGGTCAGACTCAAAGGCGATGCCGCGTACCTGACCATCAAAGGGTTGCCGACCGGGATCAGCCGGGCCGAATTCGAATACCCGATTCCGGTCGCCGACGCCAAAGAGTTATTGGCGACTCTGGCTTCTAGGCGGATGATCGGCAAGCGTCGCCACCTGGTGGAATATGCGGGGCACACCTGGGAGGTCGACGTCTTCGACGGCGACAACGCCGGGCTGGTGGTGGCGGAGATCGAATTGTCGCACCCGGATGAGAAATTCGCGCTGCCGCCATGGGCGGCAGAGGAAGTTTCCGGAGATTTCCGCTATTCGAACCGCTATCTCGCCACCCGCCCCTACCGGACGTGGCCCGCTAAGGCAGATTGACCTTGAATACCTCCGGGTGGCGGCGGCGAAAATTCCGCAATGCTTCGAGTTCATTTCGATCCAGAGGTTGGAGCGCGGGATTTTTCACGCCGGATTCGTAGGCGGAGCGGCATATGTTAAGGGACTCGGTCAGTTGTTCCGGTAGGAGAAATTTTTGTGCCTGTTCCAGTAATTGTTTCAATTCCACTTGATCCTTTTCCTGTCCTAGTATTAGCGCGTAACTTTTTGCAATTTCGGTAAAATAGACCCCATCCTCTTGATTCTGTGAATATTTTTTCAACAGGGTTCGGCAAAGCTGCCGGTATTCCTGATGGTAACCGAATACGTTCAGATGATGTAAAATTTTGCCACTGGGCAAGAAAAAATATGTTAAGTCTTCTCCGATAATTAGTTCCATAAGAATGCGGTAGGCGCGCTCCGGGTCGTATGACGCGCACGCTTCCGCCTGATTCAGCCGGGTTGCGATACGCTGCGCTGTGGTGATGTCACTCAACTGCAGTATGCGGGCATAGATCAATTCCCGCTGATAGTCGTTTTCCAGGAATTGTTCCAAAAAGGTGGAAATGCTCTGGGGCGACGCCTGGCTTTGCTGTCGTCCGGCGGCATGTGCCAACAAGTTCAAGAGCTTGAATTGCAGTTCGTCCGACGCTCCGGCTTTTTCTTGAGCCGCCAGTTCCGTTGCCACCAGAGCATAGCCTTCGCAGTATTGCTCGCCCTGGTAAAGCAGGTATTTGGCAATCGGTTCTAGGAGCTTGATCCGGGCATTATGCGACCATTGCCCCTGCTGCAGATACTCCGTTACCTGTGCCATGGTTTCCGGCGTATGTATCGTTCCAGAGGGAAACGCCAGGAATAACCGTGAGTTTTCCGGACAGCCATCATCCAGGACGGCAGCTTGCGCTTCCCGCAGCAGCTCTTGTGCTTCGGGGGCGTTCGGATCATTCTGGAGTCGCTCTTTGGTCGCCGGATCCTTTTCATAAAGTATGGTCAACATCACGAGCCAATCATAACGCACGCGAAAGCGCAACTGGGACCACTTGAGTTCATCTTCACCGGAAACCGCTGCCATCCTTTCTATTACTTCCTGCAGCAAAACCCGTTGTTCTCTTCGGAACTCCTCCACATTGTCCAGAGAAAGCAATTCTCGGCAGGCGATGAAAAAACACTCCACGCGCTCCCCGATCGGCATGGGATCGATCGGAGGGAGCAGCCGGATGCGGTCGTATTCGCGGATGAACGCCGGTTTGTCCTGCGTCAATTGCCGCAGTTTTTGCGAGGGAGACTCATCCGCCGCCGATACGCCAAGCGAGCAGACGACAAGTCCGGCCCAGGCAACGATGTTCATACGCATTTTCACCTCCATATCATTCCGGCAGGTTTCGCGCAATCACCTGCAACGAGTTGTGCGGCACGCCGCCGAGAAATTTGATCACGATGCCGCACTTGGCCCGCAACAGGTGGAAAATCGGCCGGTCGTAGTCGGTCAGGGTTTCGAAGTTGCCCTGTCCCTTGGCCAGGACCAGATCGCTGGCCCGCATCCGGCGCAGGAACTCCGGAGCCGCATGGGTCAGCGACACTCCCGGCGTCGGGTCGCCGGTGTCGATGCAGGCGTATTCCGCGAGGCCCGACGATACCAGTTCCCGGCGGGTGATGTCGTTGAATACCGGCGCGCCGCGCACCGCCAATGTGACCTTCGGCGCGAACATTTCGATCAGCAGCTTGTCCAACACCGCTTCGCCGCAGTTATCAAGGATGTACAGAATCGATTCCGCCCGTTCCAGATTCTCCCGCAGCCGGCGCACCGCCGCCGCATCCACCGGCATGTGGAATACCTCCAACAGCCGGTCCCGCACCGTGTCAAGCTTGAAATGGCGGTCGACGCCGTAATCGATGATATTGCCGCCGGCGACGATGCGCACCACGGCTTCGAAGTAATCCGGCTGTTTGGCCAGCTCCGTGCGCAAGTCCGGCAAAAGGCGCATCGCCAGTTCGGTGGATTGGTCTTTCTCTTTGATGAACAAATCCGGGCAGCCGGTGTACTTGTTCAACACCCCATACAGCAAACTGGCGTATTCCGGCGGCGTCACTTCCCAACTGACGCCGGCGGAAATATCCAGCAGCTCGCGCGCCATCGCCTCCTGCTGCACCGGATCGGCTACGGCCTCCTTGGCCAGGTGAATGACATTCCCCACCACGCAGGTGATACAGTCCAGACACATTTTCATGGTTGTTGTTCCCAATGGTTGCGCAGGAATTTCGCGGTTTCCGTCAATGCTTCCGGCACGCAGCGGACATCCGCGATCACCGGCATGAAATTCGTATCGCCGACCCAGCGCGGCACCAGATGCATATGCAGGTGGTCGGCGACGCCGGCCCCGGCGGCCTTGCCCAGATTCAACCCGGCGTTGCAGGCGTCCGGATGCAGCAGACGGTCCAGCACCTGTTTGGCTTCGGCGGTCGTGTCGATCAATTCGTGGCGTTCCTCTTCGGTCAATTCGGCCAGGTCGCCGACGTGGCGGTAGGGCGCCACCAGCAGATGTCCGGCGTTGTACGGGTAACGGTTCAGAATCACAAACACCAGCCTGCCGCGCCGGACGATGATCTCCTCCTCCGGGCGGGCGGGGTCCGGCTCCCGGTTGCCGCACAGGAAACAGCGGCACTCTTTTTCGCCGCGGATGAACTCCATGCGCCATGGCGCCCACAATGGTCTCGTGCTCATATCACTCTTCCTCCTCGATTCCCGTGGCCGTTTGCAGCAGCCGGCGTTTTTTCGTCAGCCAGATGCTTCCGGTGTATACCAGTGCGGCGAATCCGGCAAGGGCGCAGAAGCCCACGAACCAGTCGCCGAAACGTACGAAAAAGGTCGGTTGGTACTCCTGCGGCACCTGCAATGAGAAACTGCCCGCGGTGCGTACCGGCACCGTCGGATCGTATTGGTTCAACGCGGAAAACGAGCCGTCGCGGTGAATCAGGACGCTGCCCGAGTTGCTGCCGCAGCGGATCATCGGCACACCGGTTTCCACCGCCCGGAATACGCTGTTGGCCAGATGCTGTTCCTGTTCGGCGCTCGCCGGGTACCACGAGTCGTTGGTGATCACCAGCAGGAAATCGGCGCCGCGCCGGACCTGCGCGCGGGCCAGATAGGGGAAAACGTCTTCGAAGCAGATCAGCAAACCGCCCCGGAAACCATACGGCAGCACCATCGGGTCGGAGCTGGCGCCGCGGGCCAGGTCGCCGCCCATTTCGATATTCCGGGTGATCAGTTCCGGCAGGAAACGTCGGAACGGCACGTATTCGCCGAACGGCACCAGATGATTTTTGTCATAACGGCCGGAGATTTTCATCCCGCCCGCGGCGCTATCCGGCTCCAGCAGAAAGGCCGTATTGGTCATTTGCGCCTCCCGGTCCGCCCCTTCCGGCAGGCTTTCCCAATCCATGGTACCCAGGAGCAGCGGCACCTTTTTTTCCTGCAGCAACGCGTTCAGCGCCGCCCGGTAGACGGCGCCGAATTCCGACCCGGCCCGGAGCGGCACGCCGATGGAGGTTTCCGGCCAGACCAGCAGCGCCGGAGGCGGGTTTTCGCCCAGAATCTCCCGCGACAGCGCCAGATTGTCGGTCAGGGCTTCCCGGTCCATCCGGGCCCGGGTCGCGGTGTCCATGCCGATCTGACGGCGTTCGGGGGCGGGTTGAATCACGCCGATTTCGCAGCCGCGGGTGACGGACTTTCCCGGCGGCCGGATTACCGTCAGACTCAACAGGAAAGCCGCCAGCAAGAGCGCGATCGCAAACAACATGCCCCACGCGTATTTGTAGTGTCTTCCGGCGCGCAGCGCCGTCAATACGGTGACGGCGAGGGCGCAGTTGACCACTACGATCAGGAAACTCAAGCCGTAGCTTCCGGTGAAAGCGCAAATTCCCATCAGGCCGTGATTGCGCCACTGGGTCGCCGACAGATAATTCCACGGCAGCACCTGCGAACGCAGGTATTCGGTCAACACGAACAACGCGGCCATGGATATTGCCAGCGGGATTTCGCGCCGCCAGCCGGGCGGCGGAGCCTGGCTCGCTTTCTCATGTCCGGCCAGCTGCAGCTCCAGCGGCACCAGGAAATGGCGGAACAACACCGGCGCCAATGCCGCCATCGGAATGAAATACGCTCCGAATACCGGCGCAATGCCGTACGGAATGGCCGGATGGATTTCCCGCAGCCAGTAGAAGCCGGCAAAGGCGTACAAGGTCGCCCACCACCAACCCCACAACGCCGCCTTCAGGGGCGTACTCCGGAACCAGACAACCAGCGCCGGCGCCAGCGCGAACCATGCCGCCATGCTCCAATTCAACGGCGGCAGCGCCGCCGTCATCACCAACGCGGAAAGGGTTACGGCGCCGAAGCGGAGCGCAAAAGCCCGCAACCCGATCCGCCATGCCTCATTGACCGCCGAATTTGCCGTTTTTTGACGAAAGAACTTCAATTTTCTCCCTTGTTTCCTTGAAATTAGCGCGATATACGTGTAATTTAACTGCTAGTCCGATTTCTTTCAAGGGATATTATCAAATAATGACTGAATGTTTTGAATTTGACCATCTGGTCATCGGCAGCGGTCTGGCCGGATTGTCCAGCGCTCTGCATCTGGCGGAGGCCGGAGGTACTGTCGCGGTCCTGACCAAACGGCAGCTTGATGAGGCCAATACCCGTTACGCCCAGGGCGGCATCGCCTGTGTGATCGACGAACTCGACAGCTTCGACGAGCATGTCAAGGACACGTTGTATGCCGGAGCCGGTCTTTGTGACGAAGCCGCCGTGCGTACCATCGTGGAAACCGGTCCGGAAGTCATCAACGAACTCATCGGCCGCGGCGCGAAATTCACCACCCGCGGCGAACTCGGCTTCACCGACAACAAAGATGAATTCGACCTCGGCCGGGAAGGGGGACACGGCAAACGCCGGATCCTGCATGCCGGCGACATCACCGGCGAAGAGATCGAGCGGCTGCTGATCGAGGAGTGCCGCGCCAATCCCCGGATCACCCTGCTGGAATACCACATGTCCATCGATGTGATCGCCACCTACCGGCTCGGCCTTCCCGGCGCCAACCGCTGCCTCGGCGCCTACGCGATCGACTGCAAGACCGGAACGATCAAAACCTTCCTTGCCGCCTCCACCACCATAGCCTGTGGCGGCGCCGGGAAGGTTTATTTGTATACCAGCAACCCCGATGTCTCCTGCGGCGCCGGTGTCGGCATGGGCTACCGCGCCGGCGCGACCATCGCCAACATGGAGTTCATCCAGTTTCACCCGACCATCCTGTACCATCCGGATGAGCGTTCGTTCCTGATCAGCGAGGCGGTCCGCGGGGAGGGGGCGGTATTGAAGTGCCGTGAGAATCCCGGCGGCGAGCCGGTGGAGTTCATGCACAATTACCATCCGATGAAAAGCCTGGCGCCGCGCGACGTGGTGGCGCGGGCGATCGACGACCGGATGAAGCGGACCGGCGAAAAGTGCGTTTATCTCGATATCCGGCACAAAAGCGAAGCGGAGTTGCGCAAGCGTTTCCCCAATATTTTCGAAAAATGCCTGTCCATCGGCTGCAATATGGCGACCGACCTGATTCCGGTGGTGCCGGCGGCGCATTTTATCTGCGGCGGCATCAAGACCGATGTGAACGGCTATACCGGCATTCCCGGGTTGTATGCGGTCGGCGAATCGGGGTGCACCGGATTGCACGGCGCCAACCGTCTGGCCAGCAACAGTCTGTTGGAAGCGTTGGTGGTGAGCAAATTGTCCAGCGTCCACATCCGGGAGCGGCTGGCGGATCTGAAGCAGCATTCGACCGCATTGTCGAAGCCGGTCTGGTGCTCCGGCAACGCGACGAATTCCGATGAACTGGTGGTGATCTCGCACAACTGGGAGGAGATCCGCCGCTTCATGTGGGACTATGTCGGCATTTACCGTACCACCAAGCGGCTGGAACGGGCGAAGGCGCGGATCAAACTGATCCGCAAGGAAATCGAAAAATATTACTGGGACTTTCTGTTGACGCCGGATCTGGTGGAGTTGCGCAATATCGCCACCGTCGCGGAGTTGATTATCGACTGCTCGCTGATGCGTCACGAAAGCCGGGGTTTGCATTACAATTCGGATTATCCGTGGAAAGATCCCGAGTGTGTGGATTCGATCATCCGCCGGGAATACTAAGGTCTATGAAAAGATATTTGAAAAAAGTCATCAAAAAGTGTACCCATTGGCTCGGACAGGAAGAGGAAGCAAAGCGGGGCGGCGCGCATCTTGAGCCGCACCCGATGGCACTGCGGGTCGCGCCGTATATCGAAGAGCTCATCAGCCGCCTGCGGCACGCCAATTACGAAACCTATATCGTCGGCGGCGCCATTCGCGATTTGCTGCAGGGGCGCGAACCCAAGGATTACGATATCGCCACCGCGGCCACGCCGGAAGAGATCCGGAATGTATTCGGCCGCCGCGCCGCCCGGATCATCGGCAAACGTTTCAAAATCGTCCATGTTTACGTCGGCGGCGAAATCGTCGAAGTCAGCACCTTCCGGCGCAATCCGGACATGCCCGGCAACAAACCGGAGCCGTTAAAACACCGGAAAGCGCTGCCGGAGAAGCTGATTTTCGACGACAACCAGTTCGGTACCGCTTCGGAAGACGCGTGGCGCCGGGATTTTTCGGTGAACGCGTTGTTTTACGATCCGCTGCATGAGCATCTGTTCGACTTCACCGGCCTCGGACTGCAGGATATACAAAACGGCGTGGTGCGGGCGCTGGGCGACCCCCGTGTCCGCTTCGAAGAGGACCCGGTGCGGCTGCTGCGGGCATTGAAGCTGGTCGGGCAATACGATTTCACCATGGAGCCCGCGACTGCGGCGGCATTGGCCGATCAGGTGCAATTGCTGCGGCATGCTTCGCCCTCCCGCCTGACGCTGGAGCTGGAAAAAATTCTCAAATCGGCGTGGTCCGATACGATTCTGACCGCCTGCCAGGAGCATGGCCTCTTGTGTTATTTCCTCAGCTTCCTGGCCGAACATTGGGGAACCCCCCAGACCGAATACGCCATGCGTCTCTTAGCAGTGCGCAATGAACGGGTGCGCAAAGGCTTCTACCGGGCGAGCATCTCGATTGCGATGTCGGCGTTGACGCTGCCGTTTCTCGAAGAGTACTTCAAGTCCGAAGTCGGCGGACTGTGGGAACCCGGCGCCGACAGCGACGAGAGAGTCGAAAAGATGGTCCGGGCGGTGCTGGCGCCGCATGCGATGATCAAGCGTTTGAACGCTTCCGCCGAACGGATTCTGACGTTGCAGCCGCGCTTGAAAGCTGGCCGCCGCAGCTCCGGCAGCGGAGCCCATGCGATCGAGTTCCTAAAGATCCAGAATGAAGCGATGTGGCACTCCGAAGAGTTGGTGACGCGCTGGAAAGCCGCCGGCGGCAAAGATGCCGAGGAGGAATCCGGGAGCGAATCCGGCGAAACCGGAGCGAAACCGCCGCGGGCGCGCCGTCGCCGCCGTCGCCGCAAACCGGTCAACACCGCCGGGGAGGCGTTGCCGGAAAACAGCGGTACCGCCGATGAGCGCGAGGAGATCGAGCTTCCGCCGTTGGAAGTAGGGATTTGATGGATACGATTGCGCTGGAAAATATCCACGTCGAAACCGTGATCGGTACCGGTCCGGAAGAGCGCCTGGCGCCGCGTTCCCTGTTGGTTTCACTCCGGCTGTCGCTGGACTTGCGCGCAGCCGGTGAACGGGACGACCTTTCCTGCTCGGTTGATTATGCCGAACTGACACGGAAAATCGCCGCGCTGGGCCGGACATCGGATTTTTATCTCTTGGAAGCGTTTGCCGAGGAGTGCGCCCGGCTGGGGCTGTCGTATATGCAGGTGGTTTCGGTCTGGGTCCGGGTGGTGAAACCCGGTGTGCTCCCCGAGGTCGATACCATCGCCATTGAAGTGAATCGTTCAAAATCCATATAATATCGAGGAAGCATCATGAAAGACTTGCGTATCGGGGTCATCGGGGTCTGCCGTCGCGGCACCCTGGCCGACTATGCCCATCAACCGGGCAAGGGTTCGAAAATCGTGGCCGGCGCGGATATTTTCCCGGAAAAGCTGGAACAGTTCAAGGCACGGTTGAAATCGGACGAAGAAATCCGCACGTACAGCGATTACCGGGAACTGCTGGCGCAGCCCGACATCCAGGCGGTGTTCATCACTTCGCCGGATTATTGCCATGAGGAGCACGCGGTTGCCGCATTGGAGGCCGGAAAGGCCGTTTATCTGGAAAAACCGATGGCGATCACCATCGAAGGCTGCGACCGGATTCTGGACGCCGCCTACCGTACCGGCAGCAAGCTGTATCTCGGCCACAACATGCGTCACTTCCCGGTCATCCTGAAGATGAAGGAGATCATCGAATCCGGGCTGATCGGCGAAGTCAAGGCGGTCTGGTGCCGTCACTTCATCAGCTACGGCGGCGACGCCTACTTCAAGGATTGGCACAGCGAACGCCGTTACGGCACCGGTCTGTTGCTGCAAAAAGGCGCCCATGACATCGACGTGATCCACTACCTGACCCACGGTTACACCACCGCGGTTTCCGGGATGGGAATGCTGTCGGTCTACGACCGGTGCCCCCGGCGCGGCGAGTCCGAAATCGGCAACCCCGACTTCAACGAAGCCAACTGGCCGCCGTTGAGCCAGACCGGCCTGTCGCCGGTGATCGACGTCGAAGATCACAACATGATCATGATGCAGTTGGACAACGGCGTTCAGGCCGTCTACATGCAGTGCCATTATACGCCGGACGCCGAGCGCAACTATACCGTGATCGGCACCGAGGGGCGCCTGGAAAACATCGGCGACTACGGCAAGTGCGAAGTCCATGTCTGGACCCAGCGCGGTCCGCGCGCGACGCCGGATATCATCCATCAGTTGAAGGAAATTCCCGGCTCCCACGGCGGCGCCGACCCGGGGATCGTCCAGACCTTCGTGGATTTCGTGCGCTTCGACAAGGCGCCGTTGACATCGCCGATCGCCGCCCGCAATTCGGTGGCGGTCGGGGTCAGGGGACACGAATCGATGCGCGGCGCCGGCGCGCGCTTGAGCATTCCGCCGGTCAAACCGGAGCTGGAAGCGTATTTCGCCAACAATCAGAAAAAGAAATAGCCGCGGGACGGATGATGATGATGAACCGGAGTCGGAAATTATGGTGCGCCGGAATGTTTCTTCTGGCGGGAGTTTTCGGAGTCAACGCCGTGGAACTCGCGGAAGACGCGCCGGAGTTGACTCCGAGCGAGTGGCTCAAGGGTGAGGCGCTGTCGCTGGCGCAATGCAAAGGCAAAAAAAGCGTGGTGGTGATTTTTTACGACAGCTACCATCCTTTGAGCCGGCCGATGTTCCAGCGGATGAACGACCTGGCCCGGGAATACGCCGACGCGGTTCAATTCGTCGCCGTCAGTGTGGAAAGCCCCGAAAATGTCAAAAGCTCGGAGCTGTTCCCGCAGATTTCCTTCCATGTCGCCACCGACAGCGGCGATTTCGCCAAATCGTACCTGGGGGACCGGGAGCAGCCGCAGATGGCGTTTCTGGTCGATCCGGCCGGGAAGGTCGCCTGGATCGGCAGCCCGCTGGTATTGGCGGAGCCGTTGGAGCAGGTGGTGACCGGCGATTACGACCTGAATCAGGTTGCCGCCCCGGTGGAAGACCGGGAGAAGATCGATGATTTTCTGCTCAACGGCAATTATGCCGACGCCATAAAAACGATCGATCTGATGTTGAGCCGGAGCTCCGATGACGGTCTGATCGCGCTGAAAGCCCGGATTCTGTTCGCGATGCAGAAGCGTCCGGAAGAGGGGCTGGCGTATTTGAAGTCGGAAATCGAGCGTCAGCCGGGCAATTACACATTGCGGCTGCTGTTGGTGGCGATGTACCGCGAACTGGGCAATTACAAGCAGGTGGACGCGTGTTACCTGGAGTTGGCGAAGGATTTTCAGGATCGCCCCGAATGGCTGCGGCATGAGGCCGAATCCATTCTCAAGTTGAGCATGGAAAAGATGAATCTGGGTCCCGCGCTGGTGTTGGCCCGGAGCGCCTGGGACAGCCCGGCCTTGACCGACCGGCAGGAGAAGGCCCGGATCGCGCAGGTATTGGCGCAGATCTATTCTTACGTCGGCCGTCTGGACCTGGCGGTCCCGATGCAGCAGGAGGCGGTCAATTTATTCGTGCCCACGAGTCCGCAGGCGCAAAAGGCGTTGCTGCTGCTGCAGTACTACGAGAATGCGCTGGCAGTCGGCAAAGGCTTGTAAGCGCGAGCAGGAAAAAAACGGCTCCGGCAGATGTTGTTCGCACCCGCCGGAGCCGTTTGTCGTTTTCCGGAAAGATCAGTTCAGCTCTTTCGCATTTTTCAGATAATTTTCGCGGCGCACCCGGCATTCTTCACGGACTTCATCGGAGATTACGATGTCGCCGCGCACGCTGGGCAGCGGCATTCCGGGGCCGGCGTGAGCCGGATCGGGAGTCCAATGATCGTTGCGGTATGCTTCGCGTGTTTCCCGGTTGCGGAAGTCGGGAATCTCCAGCGCGCAGTTGCCGTTCAGAATCGACCGGTAGCCCTGGATGCCGATAACGGTCATGTCCAGCGCCTGATAGACATCCTGGAAGGGCGTATGGCCGGTTTCGATGGCGCGCTTGAAGTGCCAGCCGGTGAAGTAGTCGCCGCCGCCGTGGCCGTGCTGCACCGCCTCGGCGTGTTCGGGAGGAAAGCCGGGCGCGTACTTCATCAACGGAATGGTGCCGGGCGCGTGGTCGAACTCCGGACGGGTGATCCGCAACAAATCGTCGCCCTGGTTGGTTTCCATGGTGCCGCGGTTGCAGCAGATCCGGTAGCGGTTGCCGTGATCGCGAAAGCTGGTCCACGGCATGATCTTGGCGATGGCGCCGTTGCTCATTTCGCACATCAGAATGCCGCCGATATCGGAGCGGCGCAGCGAATGGGTCTGGATCGGGTCATTGTAATCGTATGGCACCATGAAGCCGTTGACCTTCACCGGGCGGGTTCCGGTGATGTACATCACCGGGCCCATCGAATGGGTGCAGTAGTAAACCGGCGGAATCCAGTTGCGCCAGTGTTCCGGTCCGGAGGTGTAAATCGCCATTTCTTCGCCGCTCATCGGATGGATGTATTCGCCTTCGCCATAGAGGAATTCGCCGAGTTCACCGCTTTCGTAGACCCGCTTCATCTCCTGGTTGGTGGCGAAAAACGGGTAATTTTCGGCAAAAAAGTAAATGCGTCCGGATTGTTCCACGGCCTCCGCCAACCGGACGCCCTCCGCCATGGTACCGACCGCCATGCATTCGCTCATGACGTGGCGTCCGGAGGCGAGCGCCCGGATGGCGGCATCGCAGTGTTCGGTGGCGTAGTTGGCCACACAAACGGCATCCAGATCGTGCTCCAACATCTTGCCGTAGTCGGTGTAGGCCACGGCTTCGGGAAAGCGGCTCCGGAATTGTTTCAGGATTGTTTCGTCACGGTCGCACACGGCGACGACTTCCATTCCGACCGCTTTGGCCCCCTGCGCCAGACTCGCGCCGCGCCCGGCACCGAATACGCCGACTCGAATTTTTCGTTCCATGGTATTGTCCTTTCGTTGGGTTCTATCGGATACTATACGCTTTTGTTTTATGATTTGCATTCCTTAAAATGACGATTATATTACATATAATCACAAAAACTTATAGATTTGCGTTATGTTTCGTTTAATTTCCTGCGGCTGCTTCACGGCACCGGAATGTTACGAGCAGAAGCTCCATTGCCACTGGCTGATCCTGTATCTGGCCGGAATGGAGTATCTGCAATGCTTCGCGCCGGACGGCCGCCTGGCATACCAATGCGGCGCCGATCCGGCACCGTATCTGGCGCTGGGACTCCCCGGCATGAAGACGCGGTTCCGTTTCCGGGAAGGGCGGGAAAACTGGGTGCTGATGTTCGAGGCGCCGGAAATTCACTGGGAAAAGGATGGGCCGGCTCCGGTATGGGATCGCGACGCGCTTTCGGTGCCGCTGCATTGCCAGGTGCCGCTGCCGGCTCTGGAGGCGGCCGAATACCGGAACCGGATGGCCGGGATCATGCGGCTGCTCGCGAGCGCGCTGCCGCGCGACCGGATTGCCGCGGAGTGCCGGACGATGGCGTTTTTCGACCGGCTGCTGGCGGCGCCGGAGCCGTGCCACACGCCGGAGGAGCGCTTACGGGAGCTGATCGACCATGACCGGCATTGGCGCAAGACGCTCGAAGAATTGAGTGCGGAGGCCGGACTCGGGCGCGACCGACTCCGGCAGCGCTTCATCGCCCGCTATGCGTTGACGCCGGGGGAATATCGCGAAGAGCGCCGCCTGCAGGAGGCGCTCCGGATGATTATCTATACGGATCTGTCGATCAAAGAGATTGCGGCGCATCTGGGAATGTGCCATACGACCCACTTGTATGCGCTGCTGAAACGGCACTATGCCGAATCGCCCGCCGAGCTGTTGCGGCGTTACCGCAAAACCACACAGTGACACCCGCTCGGGAATACCCGCCCGTCATCGAGGCAGGCTTCGCTCTCCGGCGGCACCCGCAAGATCAGGCGCAGCCCTTCCGTGAGCCGTTCGACCTCCAACCCGATGCTTCCGGTCGGAGTCGGCACTTCGCAGCGCAGGAAACGCAGTTCGCCCAATTGCGGATGGCAGCGGAAGCGGCGGAAGCCCGCTTCCAATGGCGAGATTCCGGCGACGACGCTTTGCAGTACGTCCACCGGGGAGGAGGCGAAACCGTGGCACAAACTGCCGTCGCCGCGAAACGCTTTCTTGCCGAACTCTTGAACGCCGCACTCCCACCACACATCGGCTCCGGCCAGCGCGCAGCGCCCCCACAGCTGCCGCACCCGTTGCACCGCGGCTTCGGTCCGATCGCAGCGCGGCATCGCCTGCAGGACGAAGCAGTGCATGTAAAATTCCGGCATCAACGCCTGCGGGTCTTCGAGACCGGCGGCGGCCTGCGGCCAGTATGCTTCCGGCACCGCGTCGGTCAGAATCGCCAGCGCATATGCCAGTTGACTGCTGTGCGCCGACAACGAACCGTCCGTTTCCACCCAGTCGGCCAGGCGGCCGGTGGCGGGATCGAAAAAGCGCCGAAAAGCTTCGCCGGAGCGTTCGTAACGTTCGCGGAAAACCTCCTGCTTCGTATGGAAGCCGACCGCCCGGGCCAGCTCCAGGAAATCCTTGAGCGCCATCCGGTAAAAGGCCTGAAGTATCGCCGTCCGTTTGCCGGTGAGATCGATACCGGTCAATTCAAAGGACCAGTCGACGAAGTTCCACAACCCCGGCGGCAGATCCAGCAGGCCGTCGGCGTCGGTCCATCCATGGAAAAGCTCCAGAGTGCCTTCGAGCGTGCTCAAATGGCGATAGACGGTTTCGCGGTCGCCGGAATACATCCAGTAGTCGTGCAGCATCCGGGCGATATACAAGTTGGTCGCCGGAATGTCGAATGACAAGTTCGGCCACGGCGAATTCGGGTGGTGGTGGATCGGCGCGGGGCAGACCGCGGGCAACAGGCCGGAGGGCGCGCTCTGGCTGAATGCCAGCCGGAATGCCCGGGGATGGATTGCCGAAGCACCGAATGCCTGCAGGCTGGTGCGGTTTTCCACAATCAGGTCGTTGACCCAGTAGGCGCGTTCCCGCCACGGACAGTCGACGAAGACATCCTGCATGCAGCTGCTCAAGGTTCGGCAGCTGATTTCCCAGATCCGGTTCAACATCATGTCGTCGCAGAAAAAACTACCGCGGAATGCCACCGGATAACGGCGGTCGACGGCACGGATGGCGTGCACTTTGACCGGGTGCCGCAGTTGCCGGAAGGTAACTTGCACCATCCGAAAGCCGCGCTCCGTCAGCGTGGTGCCGAGCGTGCGGCGCTTGCCGTCGAGGATGTAGCGGTCGGCGAAGTGATAAATCCCCTGGCCGTCGCCGTGTTCGGCCCGGAGCCGGTCGCCGGACAACTCCTCTTCGTAGGCAATATCGACGATGGTTCCCGCCATTCCGGTGACTTCGAGCTCCAGAGCCCCGGAAACTTCGCATTGGAAGTCGGCGACGAAAGTGACGCCGCGCCCTTCGCCCGGCACCGGAATCTCCCAGGTTTGCGCTTCATCGGAGCGCAGCAGCCGGACGGCGCCGGCGGCAAGCCGGGGAGGGGCCTCGAATGAGGCTTCCTGCGTGGATTGCCTGGCGATGTGAATGTCGTTGGGGTCTCCGGCGTCGGCAACCAGCTTGATCACTGGGATCGTCGCCGCGGGGTGAATGCTTTCGCGCAATGCCGGAATGTCGCGGGCAACAAGCTTTTTGGTCAGCAGGCGCGATTCCGCCGCAACCGCTTTGGCCGCCATCCACCGGGAAACGCCTTCGCCGGCCAGCCAGCCGGAGGGTTCGTGACGAAAGTCCCGCCATTCGGCCCGGCCGATCTGTGCCGCGTAATATTCGACATCGCGCCGCCAATCCGGGGCCGGCGCCACCAGCCAGGTGCCGTCGGTCCGGGTGCAGCCGGAGAGTTCGGCGATGAGTCCGGGCTGCGCCGTGTCGACGGTGAAGTTGTCTTCGTTGACACAGTGCACCATGACGGCCAGAACGTTGCGGCCGAGACGCAGCAGCGAATGGACATGATAGCAATCGTAATACTGCAGCGACATGGTGCCGCGGATCGGCCCGGCGCCGATTTCAACCCCGTTCAGCCAGACCCGGTAGACGGAATCGGCGGAAATACGCAATTGCGCCGGGTGTTCCGGCAGACGGGACAGCTCGAAAATCTTGAGCGCGCGGAATGTGTAATTGGCTTCTTTTTCGCTTCCCGCCGGCGCGATCCAGCGCGCCTGGAACTCGAAGTTTTCATCCGGATGGTAAACGAGATACGTATTCACAAGCTGCCTCCGCAACAGTTAAAGATTTAAAGCCTCACGCAACTCTTCCAATGCTTTTTCCTGGATTTCCGCCATGTCGTCGACCGCCTCGGACAAACGTTCCGCCTCTTCGGGGTCGAGGCCTTCGCCGGGCGCATTCAGCAAATCCAGAATGTGATTCAAATAGATGGAGCTTTCGTTCAAGCGCCGCCACGCCTCTTCCGGGAGCTTTTCAAACGGAATGTCGCAGCCGGAAAGTTCATGGAGGAATTGCAGCCGGATTTCGACCAGTTCCAGAATCTGCCGCCGCAGTTCGACGCGGGCTTCGTCGCCGTCGCGGTCGTAACTTTCATTCAACACCTCCAGCCGCTCCTCCAGCGCGTTCAAAAATACCGCTTCCTGGGCCTCGTCGGCAAACGGCAACCGGCCGTCGCCGAACATGCGCTCGCACAATGCGTCGAAGTCCTGAACTCCCAGCGACAGCTGGTCGAAGATGAAGGAATCGACCTCCGCCAAGCTCAATGTCAGCCCCAGCTCCCGAAACATGTGCTCGAGCGAATCCACCGCTCCGGCGGAGATGCCGAAGCCCTCCGGAATCGCGCTTCCGGCAGCGGCGCCCCCGTCGTCATCCTCTTCCAATTCGGTGCGGCGCGCCAGATAGCTGTGTTCGGAACGATCGAAGACGATCTTCAAATCCCGGCTCGACTGATAAAATTCATTCAACGACCCCCCGTCGTGAGTGAGCAGCTCCCGGCCGCCGAAGAAAAACGCCTGCTGCAGCTGATCCGGAATCGCCAGGGCATCGCCGAAGCGGGCGACCACATCCAGCACCGCTTCTTCGTAGCGGCGGCACCAGTCGCGCCGGGCCTGTTCGGAGCGTTTGCCGCCGTCGAGGTAATGAAAGGTGAATACGCCCTCTTCGTAACCGGCGATCGTCACCGCGAGGGCGTCGCCGGCTTCGAATTCATGCCGCCGGTAATACTCTTTCATATCCAGCACGTTGATTTTCACCACCGCGTTTTCCCGGGCTGCGCCGCTCCGCAGAATCTCGCGATTGGAGGCGTATTCGGCCGACAGGTACGCCAGAAGCTCCTCCGCCCCCAGCAGCATATGCAGCCCCAGAAGCTCCATCAGCGGCGCTTCCAACGGCTTCCAATCCAACGCGCGTTCGGTTTCTTCGCAGCGCAATACCGCCTCCGACGGAAATACTTCGAAGTCACAGTACGGCGCCAGACGGTGGCCGACCACCAGGATACCCGCTTCCAATTCCCACTCGTTCGGCACGATCAGGAAACGGCTGTTGCGGAAAAATACCGATCTGGCCAGATAACGGTCCGATCCGGGGACGGAAAAGTACGCCGGATTGTCATCCAATTCCCGGCGTAGCCGGTTGGTCCAGACTTCTCTGGTTTCGCTGTCGGTGATATGGAGTTCGGCAAGCATTCGGTCCAGGTCGAATTCACCCGATGCCGCCAAGCGTCCCAAAGTCAGTTCGAGGTCGCAATTGCTGATTTCCTGCATTGTTACAGCCCTGCCATTTTTGCCAGCCGTTCATGCAGAAATTTACGCACGTAAACTTCCAGATCGGCTTGTTCCCATTGCTTCAGTGTATCCACCGTGACCGCGTCCTTGAGATGGAACATGCCGCTGCTCGTCCGCCTGAGCCGCAGCAGTGCGGCACCGCAGCCGAGCTTCCGGCCGGCATCGGCGCACAGGGTGCGCACATACGTGCCTTTGGAACACTTCACCGTGAAGTCCGCTTCCGGCGCGGCGAACCGGGTCATTTGCAGCTCGAAAATCGTGATCGGCCGCGGCTCGCGTTCGATCTCGATGCCGTTACGGGCCAGCTCATAGAGCTTTTTGCCGTCCTTCTTTACCGCCGAAACCATCGGCGGCACCTGCATGATTTCGCCGGTGAATTGCCCGAGCGTCTCCCGGCAGGCCGCTTCGGTCACCGCCGCATAATCGCGGGTCGCGGTCACCGTCCCGTCCATATCCTGGGAATCGGTTTCGGTTCCCAGCAGCATTGTGGCTTCGTAGGTTTTGTCGTCGCCGGAAAATTTCTGGCTGAGCTGGGTGAACTTCCCCAGCACCAGCACCAGCAATCCGGTCGCCGCCGGATCGAGGGTGCCGCAATGCCCCACCTTGGGGATGTTGAAGCGCGAACGCACGAAGTTGACAACGTCGAAACTCGTCCATTCCGCCGGTTTATCGATAAGAAGAATGCCGTTCGACAGGAACGGCGGCAAACGGTGTTTCTCTGGATTGAATCTCATAGCCGGTCTGCAAAACTTTCAAGCTTCCAATAATGCTTCCAATTGCGGAATCAACAGCGCCGCCGCCTGACGCGCGTTCATGTTTTCCAGGGTGATGCCGGCCGCCATTTCGTGGCCGCCGCCACCGTTGGCGCGGGCGACCGGGCCGACCGGATAACGGGGATCCTGCGCCCGCAGCGATACCTTCACGCCGTCGTTGCGCGGGTAAATCAAGGCGGCAATCAGAACGCCGTCGATTTCCCGTATGCGCTCGATGACGCCTTCGCCGTCGCGCATGTCGAAGTCGAATTTGCGCAGCAGCTCCGGCGTGATCACCGCCCAGGCCAGGCGCTTGTCTTCGCAGATGTGCAGCTCATGGAGAATCAGTTCGGCTTCCAGGCGCTGCTGGTTCAACGGCTTCGAAAAGAACACCTGATTGTTGATCCGGATCAGATCGGCTCCGGCCTGAAGCATTCCCGCCGCCGCTTTCAGCGCCTCGGCGCCGGTGTTGGCGAAGCGGAATCCGCCGGTATCGGTGATCAAGCCGATCAGGAACAACGTCGCCGCCTGCGTCGGCACCTGCCACTTCAGCGATTCGACAATCAGCCAGACCGCTTCGGCCGCGGCCGCGGTTTCCGGCATCACGCAATTCCACGTGCCCTGCACCGAATTATCCGGATGGTGATCGATGTTCAGCACCGGGCGATCCCACAATGCTTCCACCGGCAGTTCGCCGGTTTCCACCATCGATGTCCGGGCGGTGTCGACGATCACCACGCAATCGTAAGCCGCCAGCTCCTCCCGGCGAATGCCGGTGAGGTAACCGTCGGCGAACTCACGGTATTTGATCGGAATTTCACCGCAGAGCAGACAATCGGCCTCTTTGCCGTTGGCGCGCAGAGTCCAAGTCAATGCCAATGCCGTGCCGAAGGCGTCGCCATCGGGTTTCCGGTGGGTCACCACCAGCAGCTTATGGACACGCTGCAACGTTTCCACAGCCAGACGCATCGCTTCACTCATGAATATCCTCACCTTCTCTGTGGGCGACTTCATCGATGATTTCGAGCACCCGGTCGCCTGCGGCCATCCGCTCGTCCAGCCGGAAGCATAAAACCGGGGTATGCTTGAACGCCAAAGTCGTCGCCATCCGCCGTTGCCACTCCGGCCGGTACAGATGCAACTGTTTTTCCACCGTGCGTTTGGCGGCGTTGCCGCCGCCGAACACACTGACGTACACGGTGGCATTGCGCAAATCCACCGAAGTATTGACCTCGGTAATCGATACCAATGTCCCCGCCGGTGCAATGGAGTCGCGTTCCGCCAGTTGTGCCAATTCCCGCTTGATCAACTCATTGACCCGGGTCAAACGATCCACGCTTCCCGCCATGATACACCTCCTTGGCCGCTTCGCTTACAGCGTTGCTTTCTTGAGCTCGATTTCATACAGCTCGATAACGTCTTCGGGGATGAAGTCGTTGAAGTTGTCCAGCCGGATTCCGCATTCGAGACCGGCCTTGACCTCTTTGACATCGTCCTGGAAGCGGCGCAGACTCGCCACTTCGCCCTTGTAGATGAGCTCTTTCTGCCGGAATACCCGCGCCTTGAAACCGACCCGGACCGATCCGGATTCGACGATACAGCCGCAAACCTTCGGACCTTTGGTCAATTCGAAAATCTGGAGGATCTTCGCTTCGCCCATGCCCTTCTCCCGCTTTTCCGGCTCGAGTTTGCCGGTCAGGGCGTCGGTGATATCTTCAATCAGCTCATAAATGATGTTGTACAGACGGATTTCAACGCCCTGCTTTTTGGCCAGGTCGTTGACGCCCGGATTGACGCGCACGTGAAACCCGACGATGATACTGTTGCTCGCCGCCGCCAGCATCACGTCGTTTTCGGTGATCGCACCGACACCGTTCATTACCACATCGACCTTGATTTTTTCCGACGGCAGCTCCATCAGCGACTGCTGAATGGCCTCGCCGGAACCGCGGACGTCGGACTTGATCAGGACGCTCAACTTCTTCATTTCCTGCGAATTGAGCCGGTTAAAGAGATCGTCCACCGTGGTGATGTTCTGCTGCGCCAGATTGCGGTCGCGATTGGCGGCGATCCGCTCTTCGGCGATCTGACGCGCTTCTTTCTCATTGTTGCAGACTTCAAACTGATCGCCGGCTTCCGGAACCCCGTTCAAACCGGCCAGTTTCACCGGAATACTCGGCCCGGCGGATTTGAGTTGCTTGCCTTTGTCGTCGATCAGCGATTTAACCCGGCCGTAATACTCGCCGCAGAGAACCACATCGCCGATTTTCAGCGTGCCGTTTTGCACCAGTACGTTGGTGGTGGCGCCGAGCCCCTGCTCCAATTGCGCTTCCAGCACCACGCCTTCGGCGGAACGCTTCGGATTGGCCTGCAACTCCAGCATTTCCGTTTCCAGGAGAATCCGGTCCAGGAGATCGGACATTCCCAGGCCGGTCTTTGCCGACACCCGCACCGTACCGACTTCACCGCCCCAGTCTTCGCTCATCAGATTATTCTGCTGCATCTGCCGCAGCACCCGGTCGGGATCGGCATCCGGCAGGTCCATTTTGTTGATCGCCACGATGATCGGCACTTTGGCCGCCAACGCGTGCTGGAGCGCTTCCACCGTCTGCGGCTTGAAGCCGTCGTCGGCCGCGACCACCAGGATCACGATGTCGGTGGCGTTGGCGCCGCGCGCCCGCATCTGGGTGAAGGCCGCGTGCCCCGGGGTGTCGATGAACGTAATCAGCTTACTCTGGTGCGAGACCGTCGAGGCGCCGATATGCTGGGTAATACGACCGGCTTCGCCCGCGACCACATTGGAGTGGCGCACCTTGTCCTGGAGCGAAGTTTTGCCGTGGTCGACGTGTCCCATGAATGTGGCCACCGGCGGCCGGGCCACCAGTTTTTCGGGTTCATGGTGGACCGGTTTGACCGGCTTGACGGCCGGTTTCGCCTCTGTCTTTTCCTTCGGATCGAGGACCAGTTCGACCTTGTAGGTGGCGCAGAGCTTACGGGCGGTGGCTTCGTTGACCGCCTGATTGATGCTGACCAGTTCGCCCAGCTTCATCAGATCGCTGATGATCTCATTGGGGCGCTTGCCCAACGCTTCGGCGAAGTTCTTGACGATAATCGGCGCCTGGATGTGAATTTCGCGCGTCTCCGCTCCGCCGGCGCCGCCGGACTGCGGCGCGTTCATTTTGGCGAAGTGAGCTTCGACCCGATCCAGGGCTTCGCCCGGAATCGCGGAATTGATATCGGACGCGTCGACGCCGAGCCGGATCAATTCGCTGATCACGGCAGACGGGGTCATCCGGTATTGTTCTGCCAGATTTTTTACCTTCAGTTTTCTCATCAACTCCTCCTAATTCACTGCTCATCCGGATTCATATGCTCAAACGCCGTCCGGATTACGGCTTCATCGATGCCCGGGATTTCCAGAATCTGTTCCAAACCGGCGGTTTTGACGCCTTCCACGGTAATATAACCGTTTTGCACCAGTTGCAGAGCGACCGCTTCCGGGACATCGAGCGAGACGGCCAACTCTTTGGCCGCCTTGCGGATTTTTTCTTCCATGCTTTCCGGCTTGCTGTTTTCGGTGGACTGAATGTTGATCTTCCACCCCAACAGCTTGCTGCTCAGACGCACATTCTGCGCCTTCTTGCCGAACGCCAGCTTCGACTGCTCCGGCGTGACGAAGATCACCAGCTCATTGGTCGCCGCTTTCACTTCGACGGAGTGCACCTCTGCCGGCGACAGCGCGTTGGCGGCGAATTTCCGGATATCCTCATCGTACGGGACGATATCCACCCGCTCGCCATTGAGTTCGTTGGTGATGTTGCGCACCCGGGCGCCGCGGACGCCGACGCAGGCACCGACCGGATCGACGCGCGGATCGCTGGATTTGACCGCGATTTTCGAGCGGCTTCCGGCTTCGCGGGCGATAGCCATGATTGTGACGACCCCGTCGTGAATTTCCGCCACCTCGCGTTCGAACAGGCGCCGGACGAAATCCGGGTGCGTCCGCGACACGATCAGCGACGGTCCGACGCTGGCGGTATCGATTTTCAACAGGAGCGCGTTGATCCGGTCGCCGGCATCGTATTGCTCGCCGGGGATTTTCTCCCGGACCGGCAGCACGCCCTCGGCTTTCTGAAAGTCGATGATGATGTTGCCGGATTCGAAACGCCGGACAATCCCGTTCAGGATCTGATTTTCGCGATCGGCGAATTCTTCACGGGCGATTTCCTTTTCGGCCTTGCGCAACTGCTGCATGATCGCCTGTTTGGCGGTCTGGGCGGCGATACGGCCGAAGTTGCTCGGCGTCACTTCCCATTCGACCACGTCACCGGCCTTGGCGTCCGGGAAGCGTTCCTGGGCGCGCACCAGCAGCAACTGATCGACGGTCGGCGATTCTTCGACGACCTCGAGCATCGCCCATGCCTGGATCTGTCCCGATTCGGGATTGATCTTCACTTTCAAATTGCTGGCCGGGTGAATGCTTTTCTTGGCCGCAGTCAAAAGCGCGCTTTCCACCGCTTTGATCAGGTGTTCGCGCTTGATACCGCGTTCCTGCTCGATGTATTCCAAAATAGTCAACAATTCGTTTGCCATCTTACTCCTCCTTTCAAAATGTCTGCGCCGAAGATTCAGGGAGAAGTGCTCCTCCCCAAAAACAAAAGAAGCGGGTAATGCACAAAATACAACCCACTTCCCTCCGGCATTTCTGGTTTCGTATATTCAGTTCAATCTTTCACAATACAAACTCGTATGTTATTATAAGTTGTAACCACATTTATAATATAACCATGATTGACGCAGTATCAAGCCCGTTTTTGCATTTTTTTCCGAGTTTTTCTCGAATTATCCTGCGGGAACTTTACAAAAATCCCGCCAGCGCCGACTGCAGCCGCTCCTGCGGCAAACCGATGACGTTGGAGAGCGACCCGTCGATGTGATCGACGAGCATATCGCCATGATCCTGAATGGCATAAGCGCCGGCCTTGTCCAGTACCGGAACGATGGACAGGTAATGCCGGATGTCGGCTGCGGTATAAGCCTTGAACGTGACTTCGGTGAATACCGGAAAACTTTCCTCACGGCCGTTGCCGACAATACAGATCCCGGTGCAGACCCGGTGGGTGGCGCCGGACAGTTGCCGCAAAATTCGCTCCGCATCCTCCGAATCAACCGGTTTGCCGATGATCCGGTCCTGAAACAGAATGACCGTATCGGCTCCGATTACCACCGCGTCCGGCTCCTGCCGGGCGACCGCCCGCGCTTTCCGCCGGGCGTTCAATACGGGAAGTTGCTCCGGAACCGGCCATTCGGTCAATTCCGGAGTCGGTTCGGAACGCACCCGGAACACATAACCAAGCGCCGCCAGCAGTTCCCGCCGGCGCGGGCTATTGGACGCCAATATCAGCGAGTTCATCGGGCGCTTTGCGGGAAACGCTTTTCAGGGCGACCAGTTTGAAGCTGATTTTGCGGATGCTGCGGATGTGAAACACTTCGCTCATGCGATCGAAGATTTTCTGCTTGAACCGATCCAGGTTGTCGGCAAGTTTGTCATTGACCGCGTTGTATTCGAATTCCAGCCGCAGCATGTAGGACTTGCCCTGCCGGTACAGCTTCATTTTCTGAATCTGAAAGTCCGGAAAATCGGGAGTCAAAGCGTGAATGCACTGGTAAATCGCCTGTTCGGCGACCTCGATATCACCGTTGCCATGGCGGAGGATGACCGCAGTGGCGCGACGGCGCCGGAGCAGCAGCCACAGAAGGAAATGAATGAGGAGCCACAAAACCAGAATGCTGCCGACAATTGCCACAGCCAGCCAATAACCGGCCGCGAAACTGTCGCCCATGAATCCTTGCCACCAACGGCACAACTCTTCCCACCAATTCGCCATAATGCACCTCGCTGAAATAGAGAATGGCGCTTCCGGCCGCGACGATACGGAAAGAAACGCCGGTTCCGACTCGATCAGGCCTGGGGATTGCCGCCGGCCTCGTTTTCTTCTTCTTCCTCTTCGCCCTTGTCTTCGGAGCCGTCATCGATCTCCTGGACCAGCACCGTGACCGCGGTTACGGTCATGCCGGTGGTCTTTTCGACCTGCTCCACGACCGTCTTCTGCACGGCTTCGGCCACTTCGCGGACCTTGAAACCTAGTTTGAGGTTGATCTTCACTTCGATGGTCATGCGGTCCGGGCTGGACTCGTCCTTGATGATGGCGATCGCCCGGTCCTGCATCCGGCGGCTGCCGACGATTTCCGCGATGTTGTCGATCAGGGTGCTTCCGGCCAGGCGGGAAACGCCTTCGATCGACAGCGCGGCGCGCCGCACCAGCGAGGAAATCACATTGTCGTGAACCCGGATATCTCCCAGTTCCGAGCTGTGATCCAGAGTTGTTTGGGAGGATTTCGCTCCCGCATTGGTTGTCTTTACCGGTTTCATTGTTCCGTTGTTCCTTTCATAAAGCGTTCGACAAAGCCGGTATCGTATTTCCCGGCGATGAAGTCCTTGTTGCCCATAACCTGCAACGCGAACGGAATGGTGGTTTTGACCCCTTCGATGATGAATTCGCCGAGGGCCCGGCGGCAGCGTTCCAGCGCCTGCGACCGGTCTTCGCCCCAGACGATCAGCTTGGCGATCATGCTGTCGTAATAAGGCGGAATACGGTAACCCGAGTATACGTGCGTATCGACACGGATTCCGATGCCGCCCGGCGGCACGAACAGATTGACGGTGCCGGGGTTCGGGATGAAGTTGTTGGACGAGTCTTCGGCATTGATGCGGATTTCAATGGCGTGGCCGGAGATTTTGACATCCTTCTGGCGCAGCGTCATCTTTTCGCCGGCGGCGATGCGGATCTGTTCGCGGATCAGGTCGATTCCGGTCACCGCTTCGGTAACCGGGTGCTCCACCTGAATCCGGGTGTTCATTTCCATGAAGTAGAAATTGCCGTCTTCGGTCAGCAGAAATTCGATGGTGCCGGCGTTGCTGTAATTGGCCGCTTTGGCCGCTTTTACCGCCGCCGTACCCATGCGTTCGCGCAGACGCGCATTCAAAGCCGGGGAGGGGGACTCCTCGATCAGTTTCTGGTTGCGGCGCTGCATGCTGCAGTCGCGTTCACCGAGGTGAATGACATTGCCGAAATTGTCGGCCAGTATCTGGAATTCGATATGGCGCGGATTGATCAGGTATTTTTCCATGTACATCGAACCGTCGGCGAATGCTTTTTCCGCTTCGGTACGGGCCGCGTGGAACCCCTGAATCAGACTGGCGTCATTGTGCGCGATGCGCATGCCGCGCCCGCCGCCGCCCGCCGCCGCCTTGATGATGACCGGATATCCGAGCGTGTGCGCCATACGCACCGCGTCGGCTTCGGTGACGATCAACCCTTCGCTGCCCGGGGTTGTCGGAACGCCGGCGCGCTTCATGGTGTCGCGGGCGACCGCGTTGTCGCCCAATGCGCGCATCGCCTCCGGCGTGGGGCCGATGAAGGTGATCTTGTGCTTCCGGCAGGCTTCGGCGAAATAAGCATTCTCCGCCAGGAAACCGTAACCGGGGTGAACCGCGTCGACATCGGTGATCGCGGCGACGCTGAGCAGCCGGTCGATCAATAAATAGCTGGCATTGCTGGCCGCGGGGCCGATACAGACGGCTTCATCCGCCAGGCGCACCGGCAGACTGGACGCGTCGGCCTGGGAATAGGCAAGCACGGTTTTTATGCCCATTTCCTTGCAGGCGCGCAGAATACGCAACGCGATTTCACCGCGGTTCGCAATCAGAATCTTGTTAAACATGCGTTCTCCGGGGTAATGAATTATTCGATCACGAACAACGGTTGACCGTATTCCACCGCCTGGCCGTTTTCCACCAGAATATCTTTGATTACGCCGGTTTTATCCGCCTTGATTTCATTCAGGACTTTCATGGCTTCGATGATGCCGATCACGGTATCCTGGCCGACCCGGTCGCCGACTTTGACGAACGGAGCCGCGTCCGGGGCGCTGGCGCGGTAAAAGGTGCCGACAATCGGAGAATCGATGGTCTTCGCCGGAGTCGCCGGGGCCGCGACCGGAGCCGGGGCCGGGGCCGCCGCCGGAGCCGGGGCCGCGATTGGAGCCGGGGCCGGAGCCGCGGCGGGAACGGGGGATTGCACCGCTACGGCGCTGCCGCCGCGCTTGATGCACAAATTATATTCTTCCGCTTCAATTTTGAATTCGGTCAGATCATTTTCGCTCATCAGCTTGACAATGGTCTTGATTTCTTCGATTTTCATTCGTTGATTCCTTTGATAAATTTCAAAAAATTATTGCTGTTGCCTGAGATGACGAACCAGCGCCTGGAGCGCCCATTCGTAACTATCGATACCGAGCCCGGCAATCACCCCCAGACACGCACTCGCAGTCATCGAGTGCGCCCGGAAGGAATCGCGGGCATGGATATTGCTGATATGGACTTCGATCGCGGGGATGGATACCGCTTTGAGGGCATCGGCGATACCGATGCTGGTATGTGTATAGGCGGCCGGGTTGATGACGATACCGTCGATTTTCCCGTCATACGCCTCGGCGATGCGGTCGATGATGGCTCCTTCATGGTTGCTTTGGAATGTGATGATTTCGACTCCCAATGCCTTCGCGGCCGCGGCCAGGCGGATATTCAACCCCGCCAGCGACTCCGAACCGTAGATTCCCGGTTCCCGGAGTCCCAGCAACTGCAGATTGGGACCATGAATAATTAAAATTTTCATCGTGTATTACTATAGCACGTCAATTGTGTTTTTGCAATAAAATCACCGGCCCGGCAATTCCGGAAGAGCGAAAACCGGCTTCTCCAACAGGAAATCCAACCGCGATTCCGGCATCCGGTTTCCGGCGGGTACGTCGGCCGGAGCCTGGCTGGAACGGCCGGCGGTAAAGAAAATGATCAGCAGCAACAATCCGATCAGGACCGGAACGGCGATGCCGAGTATCCACAGGATCCGGCGCATGGTTCGGGTGTTTTCCTCGCACGGCTCGGTGTTGATTTCCAGTTGGTTCAACAGGGTTTCGGGCACGGAATACTCCAGATTGCGCTTCAACTCGCCGACCAGCTCTTCGACTTTCTGGGTCGGTATTTTGTAAAAAACGCCGAGTTTGCGCACATAGGCGATCACATAGACCGGCGGCGGCAGCTTGTCCAGCGCTTCCTGCTCCAGAAATTCGAGATAATCATGGCGGATCAGGGTGGCGTCATCCACCTGTTGCAGTGTCAGATTCAGACGCTTGCGCTGTTCCGCCAGATAACGGCCGAAAGGGACCGAAGGTGGTTTCGTGTCCTGGTTGCGCACCGTGCCGGGAAAGGCGCTGGCCGGAATCGTCCGCACCCGGATATCCTCCGGAATCGTTTGGGTTGTCAGCGAATCCGGCCGCCGGTTGCCGGTGATGATCGGGGTCGGCCGCCGGATCATGCTGGTTTCCGTCGCCATTGCCGATTGCGGCGGCGGCGCCGGAGGCAAAACGGTTTCCGCCGGTTTCGCCGGTTCGGCGTCCGGGCGGCTCACCGAAGCCGGAGCCGGTGTGGCCGGGGCGGTATCGAAATCCAACGGCAGGTCCTGCCGGTTTGCGTCCGTATTGTTCGGGTGATCCATGATTTATTCTCCGGTGAGTTCGTCGAAAACCAGAATTTCACGTTTGTTGCCGCCGTCCCGTGCCGGACCGATGATTCCCCGGCGTTCGAATTCATCGATCAGATCGGCGGCGCGGTTGTAACCGAGCCTGAGGCGTCGCTGCAGATAACTGGTACTGGCCTGGTGTTCGGTCAGAATGATCTCCAATGCCTGTTTGACCAGGTCGTCATCATCGGGCTGGAGGTATTTTTCGACGATCGGACTGTAGTTCGGAGCATCGGCGATATCGGCATCGTCATCGAAATCGTCGGAGGCGGCTTTCCGGCGGCCCTTGCCGCGCGGCACTTCGCCCTCTTCGTCCTCGTCTTCGCTCTCGGGATCGGCGACCACGTTGTCGTTGAACTGCGGCTGGGCCTGCTCGGAAATGAAATCCACCACTTTTTCGATTTCCTCGTTGCTGACCCAGGTGCCCTGGATGCGCTCCAGCTCGGGGCTGGACGGCGGCAGGAACAGCATGTCGCCGTAGCCGAGCAGGCTTTCCGCGCCGTTGCGGTCGACGATCACGCGGCTGTCGATCTGGGAGCCGACGCGCAACGCGATCTTTGTCGGCAAGTTGGCTTTGATGACGCCGGTCAATACGTTGGTGGAGGGGCGCTGGGTGGCGAGCACGATGTGCACGCCGGCGGCGCGCCCCTTTTGGGCGATCCGGGCGATCGCGGTTTCGACATCCTTGCGGATGGTGCGGTCGCCCATCATCAGGTCGGCGAATTCATCGACGATGATGATCAGGAGCGGCAGTTTTTCCGGCAACGGCTGGCCGGCCTCGTCGATGCTGCCGGTATTGGCGATGCCGCGGGTATTGTATTCCTTGATATTCCGGGTTTTGACCTTGGCCAGCATCCGGTAGCGTTTTTCCATCTCATTGACGGCCCAGCGCAGTGCCAGCAGCGCTTTGTTGGACTCGTTGATCACCGGCGTGATCAAATAGGGCAGCGTCTGGTAGAAGATGAATTCGACCACTTTCGGGTCGACCAGAATCAGCCGCAGCTCATCCGGCTTGAACTTGAACATCAGGCTCATGATCAGCGAATTCACGCATACGCTTTTCCCGGAACCGGTGGCGCCGGCGATCAACAGGTGCGGCGCCTTGGCCAGGTCGGTCACCACCGGTTTGCCGGAGACGTTTTTGCCCAGCACCACCGGGATTTCGCCCTTGTGGCCGCGCCAGACTTCGGACTCGAAAACGCTGCGCAGCGTGATGGTTTCCCGTTTGGTATTCGGCACTTCGACACCGACGACATTGCGCCCCGGAATCGGAGCGAGAATGCGGATGCTGGGCACCTGCAGATTCATCAGGATGTTGTCGGACAGACTCGATACTTTGTCGACCCGGACTCCGGGCGCAAGGCTGATTTCGTAACGCGTGACCTGCGGACCGGTCAAATGGCCGCAGACATTGCCGTTGACGCCGAAATCCTCCAGCGTGCTTTGCAGCCGCTCTTTGGATTGGGCGATCACCTGCGGGTCTTCGCCGCATCCCTCTTCGCCCTTGGTCAGCATCGAAACCAGAGGCAGGACATAGTCATCACAGGATTTTTTTACCGCGTCGGGGCGGACGCTCTGGCCGTTCGGCGCCGGCGTTTCCGGCTTCAGATAACCATCCGGATCGACACCGGCGGCGCGGATAGCCGGCGGTACGGTACGGATCGGTTCCACCCGCGGAGGAGCGGGGGTGGGGACGGCAACGGGGGCGGCAACGGGGGCGACGGCAGGAGCCGGCGCTTCCGGCGGCATAACCGCAACGGGAGCGGCTTCGACCGGTGTTTCGGGGGCAGCGGCGGGGACTTCGGTTTCGCCCGGCGCTTCCGGTGTCGCTGCGGCTCCGGTATTTTTGCTTTTCAGCAGGCTCAACGCATTGCGCAATAGACCGCCCGAGGCGGCCGGTGCTTCCGGTGCCGCTGCGGCTGACGCACCGGCGAGCGACAGCGGCGGCGAAGGCGTTTTTGCCGCTTCGGCGCAGGCCGGCGTTGGAGCCGGGGGCGCCGCCGCTTCGGCCCGATTCAGAATACTGTCCACTTTGTCCAGCAGGCTTCCGGCGGCGGCATCCGCCTGGCTCCAGGAGATCATCCCGCGCCAATCCGCCATGTAAATCAGAATGGCGCCGAAGGTCAGCAGCACCCAGCCGACCAGGGCGGCGCCGACCGCGCCGAGGAAATGCCGCAGCACCCCGGCGGGCAGAGCCGGTTCGGTGGGCGTGGCCGGACACGCCGGCGCCACCAGCACCTGGCCGATGACGCCTCCCGAAAGCGCGGATTCGGGCGCGTTGACCGAACCCAGGCCGAGACGGCTGGTTTCACCGACGAACGCTCCGGGCGACAGCGCGAACAGGAACATGGCCCCGACAGTCAACGCCAGCACACCCCAGAATGCGCCGCGTCTGCGCGGATGCCCCGGCAGAAAGCCGCGCAGCGTCACCAGCAGCAATGCTGCCGCCAGCACCCAGGAGGCCAGGCCGATCAGATGAAAAAACACGCTGGACATCCAGGCGCCGAGCCCGCCGACCCAGTTGGCCAACGGCAACTGATTGCCGCCTTCGATTGCCGCGGTGTCCTGCGGAGAATAGCTCCATAACGCTAAAATGATCAACAGAGTGAAAGTTAAATAAAACAGCGTGCGGAACCGAAAACGGCCCGCGGGCTGGTTGTTGTTTGATTTCAGATTTTCCGGCATCGCTCCCTCGTGATTACAATTACGGGTTAATATAATCCGCGAAGCCGCTTTTACAACAACAAACCGCGAAAAAAACCATTTCTTCCGTATCAGCCTGGATATTGCACGAATGGCCGAAAAATCTATCGCATCCTTATGGCGCCAAGAGCCTTGCGAAAATCCTCGCCGATAGCGCCGCTATCGACTGCGGTATTTGCAAGTCTTTGGCATCCATAATGCTTGCGATATATTTCCGGCGCTTCATGCAACATCCAGGTCAGTTCCGCGCCGTGCCGGAGGCTTGCACAAGCTGGAGCGCGGCGGCGTAGTCGAATTTTCCGGTGCCGAGCAAGGGGGCGTTTTTCACCTTCACGATCCGCTTCGGCGCCCACAACTCAC
Source organism: Victivallaceae bacterium (assembly GCA_031549115.1). Lineage (GTDB taxonomy): Bacteria > Verrucomicrobiota > Lentisphaeria > Victivallales > Victivallaceae > JAVBQJ01. The sequence continues at coordinate 3,523 of JAVBQJ010000016.1, read as the reverse complement.
TGAGTCCGGATTCCCGGAAATGGCGCACCAGCGTCGCGGTCTCCGCGTCGGGTTGCTCGGTGACCAGCACCAGCTGCTCGCCCCTGGCCGGATCGTCGATGACGACCACGCCGGACAGGGCATTCGGCCATAATTGCCGGAGCGCGTCTTCGACCGCGCCGAGCGAAACCATTTCACCGCCCAGTTTGGCGAAGCGTTTGGCGCGGCCCCGGATCGTCAGGAAGCCTTCGTCGTCGATCGAAATGATGTCGCCGGTGTCATACCAGCCGTCCGGCGGCGGCTGCAATTCGCCGGGTTGGGACGCCAGCAGATACCCGAGCATGATGTTGGCGCCTTTGAGCCACAGGCGCCCGCCCTCGGCGATGCCGGGGACGGGTTCGAGGCGGGCCGTGAGTCCCGGCAGCAATCGCCCCACCGTGCCCGGCTTGTAATACATCGCGGTATTGACGCTGATGACCGGCGAGGCTTCGGTGGCGCCGTAGCCTTCGAACAGGCGGACGCCGAACTTATTGCTCCACAGCTCCCGGGTTTCCTGCCGGAGCCGCTCCGCGCCGCACAACGCGAAGCGGATATTGAAGAAATCGTACGAGTGCGCCGCCCGGCCATAGCCGCGCAGGAAGGTGTCGGTGCCGAAGATAATAGTGGTATTGGCCATGTAACTCAGCGCCGGAATGATCCGGTAGTGCAGCGGCGAGGGGTAGAAGAAGGTCCGGACCCCGGACAGCATCGGCAGCACCATGCCCATGCTCAAGCCGAAGGAGTGGAACAAGGGCAGGCAATTGAACAATCTGTCCTGCGCGGTGATCGGGACGGTGCTCAGAATCTGCAGCCGGTTGCTCTGCAGGTTGCGGTGGCTCAACACCACCCCTTTGGGTGTTCCTTCGGAACCCGAGGTGAACAGAATCACCGCCGGATCGTCCGGCCGGGCATGGGAGGGGACGGCAAAAAAGTTTTTCAGCATACCGCGCAATTTGGCACACCAGTGCCCGTGCTGCAAGTCTTCGAGGCAGACCAGCCGGATGCCGCCATTTTCCAACTCGCCTGCGAGCGGGACGAGCCCGGCTTGTTCGAGGAAGCGGCGCGAGGTGACGATGGTTTTCACTTCGGCGCCGCGGCAGCCGGCGAGGATCATCGCCGGACCGGAGGTGAAGTTGATCATTGCCGGAATCCGGTCGCACGACTGCAAGCCGAAGAAGGTCGCCACCGCCGCCACCGAGTTGGGCAGCATCAGTCCGACGGTTTTTTCCGGTCCGGCCGCTTCGGAGACCAGGCTGCCGACGATACGGCTTTTGCTCACCAGACTGCCCAGACTCAGCACCTTGTGGCCGATATCCTCGGCGATCGGCAGGTGGGAACCGTGCAGCCGGGCGGCGGAGACCAGGCCATTGAACAGCGATTCGCGTTTGTCACCGGCTTCGTACATCATTTCCGCCATGATTTTATAGATGCCGTCGGAGACCGCGTGGCGGCGGTTGCGGCCGGTGATTTCGGCGGGGACTTCGAAGCGGCGCGGCGGCATGACGGTCAGGGTGATCTGCGGAAACCAGCGCGTCCGCACTTTGCCTTTGAGGTAGGAGAATTTCGAATACTGGGCGCCGTCGATGCGGACCGGCAGCAGCAGGGCACCGGATTTTTCGGCGATCAGACCCGGACCGTCGTATACTTTCATCAGCGTGCCGGTGACGGTGATGCGCCCTTCCGGGAAGATCAGAATTTTCCGGTCCTGCCGGACCTCCTGGATCAGTGACTTGATGGCCATCGGGTTAGCGGGATCCATCGGATAGGCGTCGGTCAGCCGCAGCAGCGGCGCCAGCCACCATTTGCGCGCCATATAGGTATCGATGGCGAAGGTCAGCTTCTCCGGCATGAACGCAATGATCAGCAAACCGTCCAGGAGCGACATGTGGTTGGCGATGATCAGCACGCGATCTCCGGCTTTTTCGAAGTTTTCCAACCCTTCGATCCTGACCCGGTACAGCAACGTCAGCAGCGCCCGGATGCACGACCGGAGCAGCGCGTCCGGCAGCAGGCGGCAGACATAGACTGCGGTCAATACATTGAAGCCGGCGATCAACAGGAAGATATCCGCCAGCTCCATTTTGCAGACTTGAACCAGCAGCGCCACCAGCAAGGCTCCGGCGACGATGAACAGCGAGTTGATGATGTTGTTGGCGGCGAATACCCGCGCCATTTCGTTTTCGTCGGCCTTGTGCTGCATCAAAGCGAACAACGGCACGGTGAACATCCCGCCCGCCATCGCCAGCATGAACATATCGAAGATCAACCGCCAGAATTGGAAGTTGCCGAGGAATTCGACAACACTGACCTCGGCACCCGCCGGCGCTTCGAGCGCGAGGCAGACCAGATAAATGTCAAAGGTAAACAACGCCATCGCCAGCGCCGAGATCGGCGCATACGTGGTTTGAATCACCCCCCGCAGCAGCTTGTTGCAGAGTACCGCGCCGACTCCGATTCCGACCGAAAACACGGTCATGAAGGTGGTGACCACGGTGGCGTCGGCCCCGAGAATGCCTTTGCAGAACGCCGGCAGCTGGGACATGTACAACGCTCCGACCATCCAGAAGGCCGAACTGCCGAGCATGCAGCGGAACACCACCGGCTGGCGGCGGACGCTGCGCAGGATTTCCCAGGTATCCCGGGCCGGATTGTAGCTGATATTCAGCTCCGGCGCCTGCGGCTGGGCGGGCGGAATATAGCGGCTGCCCCAATACCCGGCGATTGCGAGCAGCACCAGCACGCTTCCGGCCAGGCAGTCGCCCCAAGGCACCGGCAAAGGCACGGAAATCAGCAAGCCTCCGGCGATGGTGCCGGTGAGAATCGCCAGAAAGGTCCCGGCTTCGATGAAGGCGTTTCCGGCGAGCAGCTCATCCTCGTGCAGTTGCAGCGGCAGCAGCGAATATTTCGCCGGGCTGAAAAAGGTGGACTGCGCCCCCATGAAAAACAGGAGAACGAACAACAGCCATAGCGATTGCAGCATAAATGCCGCCAATGCCAGCACCATCAGCACGATTTCGGCCGCTTTGACGATCCGGGTCAGTTTCGCGCGGTCGTATTTGTCGGCCAACTGACCGGCGGTGCTGGAAAACAGGAAATACGGCAGAATGAACAGCGCCATCGCCAGGTTGGTCAATGTCACCACGTTTTCCTGGCTTTGCATCATCCGGTAAGCCAACAGGATGATGATCGCCTGCTTGAGATAATTATCGTTGAACGCTCCGAAAAACTGCGTGATGAACAGCGGCAAAAAGCGCCGGGTCCCGAACAAGGCAAAATCGGCCATTTCCCGTCCTTCCCTTCCTGATATCATATTGTAGTTGCGTTTATTGATGCGGCGACTAATTGGGCTTGCCATGATCGCGTCTCCGCAAAGAATCCGGAGCGGTTTTCCGGTCGAGGGGGCTACTGACGTAGCTACCTCGACCGGAGGGCCGCTCCGGGGCAGTTGCGGACGCGACCGCTTCGTGGCACGCGAGAGATGAGCTCTGCCATGCGTTGCCGGGAC
>JAVBQJ010000047.1:0-18147 GCA_031549115.1 Victivallaceae bacterium | reverse complement strand
GCAACTGGGAGCAGATCGAGGCGGAATTCCGCAATCTCGCCGGTCACGGCGTCACCCATGCCGGAACCTACCAGCAGCAGAAGAACAGCCGGACCACCCGGAACCCGGAGGTCGATGTCGAATTCCGGCGCATCCTGGAGTTGCGCCGCGACAGCGGCATGGCGACCCGGCCGCTGTTTCTGAGTGCGCCGGAAAACAATCTTCACGTGGCGTTGGATAGCTCCCCGGAAGGACTGGCGTTTGCCGCCTCCCGGGTCCGGGAAATTTCCGATATCGTCGAAGAGGTTTACGGCCATCGCGAAGTCTACTTTTATGCCGTCGACGAAGCGGAGCCGGATGCGGTCGAACAGCAGAAAACGATCTGGCGTGAAATTCACCGGAACGGCGGCAAGGTGTTCGCCTCCGGCACCAAACTGCATACCTTTCAAGTCGCCGGCGATCTGCTCGATCTGTTGGTTTGCGGCGGACCGGCGGACCGGCGCGAAGCGGCCCTGTGGCACGACAAAGGACACCTGATCTGGATTTACGGCCACCCGCAGACCGCGGTGGAAAATCCCGAAGTCTACCGCCGCAACTACGGCCTTTTGACCTGGCTGAACGATTACGACGGCAGCATGCCGTTCGTCTACTACAGCGCCTTCGGCAACCCCTGGAACGACTTCGACGGCCTGCACCGGGATATCGGCATTGTCTATCCCACCATCGACGGCGTCATCGACACGCTGGCCTGGGAAGCCTATCGCGAAGCCCTCGACGACATTCGTTACGCGACCACATTGCAGCAGGCGATTCGGAATGCCGCGCCGGAAAAACAGGCCGTTGCCGACGAAGCCCGGCAGTGGCTGGATACGCTGGAGGTCTACTCCGTCCCGGCGCAGACCATTCGCCTGACGATGATCAATTACATTATGCAGCTCATGGATTTGCAATGAGAACGATACTTTTTGCCGCCGGTATCGCCGCCGCGTTTGCCGTCGCGGCCGTACCGGTGAAGTTTCTGGAACAGACCCCGGTCATGGACGGCGAATTCGCTTCGGACCCCGGCTGGCAACATGTCGAAGAGAGTCTTTCCATGCATCGGTTGGGCGACCATGCCGCGCCGGAGCGGCCGACCTCGTTTCGCATTGCCTACGGGATCGACGCGGTGTATCTGGCGCTCGAAGCGACAGACCCGGATCCGGCGGCATTGATCGCCAATGCCGCCGACCAGGGGGAATTATGGCAGGACGACAGCATTGAAATTTTCCTGACCGACCGGAACGGCCGCGGGATTCAATTGATCGTCAACGCCGCCGGCGCCCGCTTCAATCGTCCGCTGAACTGGAACGACTGTCCGGAGCCCAATCAGTTGTGGAATTGGAATGCGGCATTGCAGCGCTTCGCAAACGGTTACCGTCTGGAGGTGCGAATTCCTTATCTGCTGCTGCCGGAGGATATGGATTACCGGGAGCTCTACTTCAATATCGGCCGCAACGCCCAGGGGAAATCGCCGGAGGTGTCGACGTATGCCCGTCTCGCCAACGGCATGTTTTTCGACCCGGAGAACTTCGTGCCGCTGGAGCTGATTCACGCTTCCGGCGCGGAATCCATTCCGGCGCGCCTTGCCGCCGACCGCCTGGACGCGTGGCGCGCCGATGCGCCGCGCCGTTACCAGGAGGCGCAGCGGAAAAACGACCGCTATTTTCAGCAATATTGTGCCGCCAACCCGGAGCCGGTCGCCCGGATGGAGGCACTGTTGCTGCTGCCGGAGCGCAGTCCGGCAGAGGAAGAAGCTTTGCGCCAACTGGCCGGGGACGCGCTCCGGATCACCGACGAAATTACCCGGGAACAAACCTCCCGGATTCTGGATCAATTGTTTCAATAGAAAGAGCTGAAAAACATGAAGGACAATCCGCTGAAAACCGAATTTTTCCCCTACGGCACCCAATACTACCGTGCCCCCACTCCGCTGCCGGAGGAGTGGGATACGGATTTGCGGGAGCTTGCCCGTCTGGGATATACCCATATTCAGTACCGGCCGCAATGGCGCAGCCACGAGCGCATTTACGATTCGTTTACCTGGGACGATCTGGACCGGCTGTTCGAATTGGCGCAGCGGCACCGTTTGCGGGTGGTGTTGAAGCCGCTTCTGGAGTGTGCCCCCGATTGGGTGTTCACCGAGCTGGAGGGGTCACGGGTCGGTTTCAGCGGCGTCCGGATTCCGCCGATCGCCCACGGCGCTTTTTATGTCGGCGGCTGGCTGCCGTGCTTCGACAACCCGCAAGTGGCCGAACGGGCGGCGGAATTCACCTTTCAATGCGCCTCGCGCTACCGCAATCACCCGGCGCTGTGGTTCTATGACGCGTGGAACGAACCGCGCAGCCGCCCGGCGGGGCAGTGCCATTGCCATCACTCGGCCGAGTCCTACCAGCAGTGGCTGAAAAACCGCTTCGGCAGCGTCGAGGAACTCAATCGGCAATTCGGCAAAGCCTGGAGCACCTTCGACACCGTGATGCCGCCCGAATCGGCGGCGGATTATGCGGAAATGTTCCTGTGGCGGCAGTGGGCGGCGTGGGCGGTGTCCGAGCACGTCCGCAATGTCGCCGACGCCATCCGCCGCGCCGCGCCGGGAGCGGTGGTGCTCAACCACATCGGTTGCGCTTCGGTGGTCGCCGACAGCGTCTGTGACAGTTCGGACGATCTTTTGAACGCCTCCACTACGGACTTCTACGGCACGAGTTTCCCGGTGCCGCTGCGTCCGGCGACGGTGACCGAAAGCCATGAGGGCGATTTGATCGGCGATTGGCTGCGCCGGGTCGATCCGGGCTTCTGGATCCATGAATTCTATCCGTCGCACGGCAACTGGTCGCGGCCCTGCCGCGGCGATATGCTGCGTTTTCTGGTGTGGCAGGGGATTTCGACCGGGACATCCGGCTTCACCTATTGGCAGTACCGCAGCGAACGCGTTGGCAACGAAACCAACGGTTACGGGCTGCGTGAAATCAACGGCAGTTCGACGGAGCGCAGCGCCGCGGCCGACCGGATCGCGGGAATCCTGAAAGAGCACGGCGCGATTCTGGCGGGAACCCGGCGCGCCCCCTCCCCGCTCGCGTTGCTGTATGACAAAAGTTCGGATCTGATTTCCCGGATTCAGTGTTTCAACCAGGCGCAGATGCTGGATGAGAGCAACGACACGGCGCTCGACTTCTACAAACCGTCTTTGCGGGCGGCCCACGTGCTCTATGACCGGCTGCCGGAGGGGATCGACTTCGTCACCGCCGATGACGATTTGCGTTCGCGCCGCTGCCTGGTGGTGACCGCGACCGAAATCGTTTCCGCCGCTTTTGCTGCCCGTTTGCGCGAATTCGTCCACAACGGCGGTACGCTGATCGTGGAATATCCGTTTGCCGTTCGCGACGACAACACCTGGGTCGCCATCGACCGGCCGCAACCGGAAATGGCGGAACTGTGCGGCTTCCGCGAAAAAATACGCTGGGAAATTGCCGGGGAAACCGCCCGAATCGACGGCGAAGCGCTGGGAAATCAACGCTGGTATTGCATCGGGGAAGTCGCCGCCGATGCCGTTGTGTTCGGCCGCTGGTCGACCGGAGAAGCCGCGGCGATCCGCCGCGAAGCCGGCAAGGGCAGCGTGATTACGCTGTTGGCGTCGCCGTCATTGGCGTATGCCAACGGCGAAACGGTTGCGCCGGTACAAATTACCGGCAAGCTGTTGGAATCGTGCTTCGGTCCGCGGCTGCTGCCGTTCGGCTTGAGCGTGCGCGAGCGCCGATCGGACCGGCACAAAGTAAGGTTCCTGTTCCATACCGGCACCGAAGCCCCGATCGAGTGGGAGCGGCCGTCGGGAACGGTATGGGACGCCGTCGGCTATGAGGAACTGCCGTCCGGGAAAATCCGGCTTGCACCTCACGGCTTCGCGATAATCGCCGATTAGGGTCAAAACACCAAAAAACACCGGCTTCCACCGGTGTTTTTTGTATCGAAGTCCAGTTTAGCGCAGTCCGGCGAAGAATGCGGCGACTTGGCGCAATCCCTCTAATTGCGCCGTATTCACCTGCGCGGCGGAGGCGAGCTTGACGGCATTGTCCTGGTGCTTTTTCGCCGCCTCCAGATTGCATTCACGGTAGCCCAGCAATGCCCGCACGGCTTCGGCGCGCCAGGAATCCTGCGGCGCCTGCTTCATCAACGTCCGCACCGCTTCCAGTGCCGGGAGGGAATACGCATAGCCGTTCACCAGATCCCAGGCCATGGAAGTGACCTCTTCGGCGCCGGCCTGCGGGAAACGCTTCAGGAAATCCTGCGCGCATTCCACGCCGCCAGCGGCATATTCCGCGTTCCGGGCGCCATAGCTGACGCTCAACGCGTACCACAACGGCTCCTTCGGATTCCGTTCCCGGTGCCGTTGCAGGAATTTCCACCCCTTGTCCAATTCGGCATTGCTTTCGTGGACGAACAGCCGCGCCTGAATGGCCGCCAGGTTGGTCGGTTCGAGATCCAGCATGCGTTCGGTGACCGACGCCACTTCATTGACCGAACCGGTGCGGACGGCGGCGCTCAGCGCCGAATAGAGCGGCATGATCTTCCGGCGCGCGGATTCATCGTAAGTACCGCCATAAATCGACGTCAGCGCGTCCGGTACCTCGCCGGCGTCGCCGGCCCAGACGATTTTTCCGGTGCCGTTGGCAATCACCGCCACCGGCAACAGTATATCGCCGGGAATGGTCTGACGCGACACGAGATAATCCGGATCGCGGGCCAGGGTGAATTTGATTTCCGGGTGTTTGCCGGCAAATTCTTCAAAGCTTTTCGCCGGTTCGCCGGAGATGGCGAGGACTTTCAAGCCCTGCGGCGCATAACGCTCCTGGAGTCCGTTGAGGATCATCACCATATCGGTACTGCCCGGCCAATACGAGCCGAAAAACTCCAGCAGCAGCAACCGTTTTTCCGCGTCGGGATTATCCTTTTTCGTTTCAATCGGGAACTTCACCGGCCCATTGAGCTGATACTTCAGATCCAATACGGGCAGCTTATCCCCGATTTCCGCCGCGCCGCAAACCAATGACGCCAGCGCCGACACCACCAATGCCAAACGAAACATCGCAAACCTCCTCTTCCCTCAAAAAAAAGCCGAAGCCCCCTCCCCGGGAACTTCGGATCATCCGGCGTACCCCGAGGAATACGCCGGACTCGATGCCGTTAAAGCGACGGCACCAGGTCGCCGCCGCGGGCGGATTCGAAAATCCGCGCCGTACGCAGCAAACGCGCTTCATCCAATGCCGGGGCCAGCAGCTGCAAGCCCAGCGGCATACCGGTTTCCGGGTCGATTCCGCCCGGCACGCTGATACCGCAATTCCCGGCCAGATTCAACGCAATGGTGAAAATATCCGACAGGTACATTTGCAGCGGATCTTTTTTCTCGCCGAAGCGGAACGCCACCGTCGGCGTCACCGGCGTCACCAACAGATCGCAATGCCGGAGCGCCTCCTCGAAGTCGTGCCGGATCAACGTCCGCACCTGCTGGGCACGGCGGTAATACGCGTCGTAATACCCACTCGACAACACATAGGTCCCCAGCAGAATCCGGCGCTTGACCTCATCGCCGAAACCGGCGCCGCGCGTCTTGAGATAGGTTTGCAGCAGATCGTCGGCCAGTTGCCGGACACCGTAACGGATGCCGTCGAAGCGGGCGAGATTGGCGCTCGCCTCCGCGGTGGCGATGATGTAATATACCGCCACCGCATACTTGGTGTGCGGCAGACTCACCTCCACCGGCTCGGCTCCCAGCGCCCGCAATTGGGCGATGTTGGCTTCGAATACCTGCCGGGCCGCCGGACTCAAGCCCTCGGCTTCGACGTATTCGCGCGGCAGGCCGAAGCGGACGCCCTTCAGGTCGCCCGGAGTCGACGACGCGGCGGCGAAACCGCCCGCCGGCGCCGGCAGCGAGGTCGAATCCATCGGATCGTGCCCGGAGATCACATCCAGCAGGATCCCGGCGTCGGTGACATTTTGCGTCATCGGCCCGATCTGGTCCAGACTGGAGGCGAAGGCCACCAACCCGTAACGCGACACCCGGCCATAGGTCGGCTTCACGCCGACGATCCCGCAGAATGCCGCGGGCTGGCGGATCGAACCGCCGGTATCGGAGCCGAGCGCCGCCGGCACCAGCCGGGCCGCGACCGCGGCGGCAGACCCGCCGGAAGAGCCACCCGGCACCCGTTCGGGATCCCAGGGATTCGCCGTCCGGCCGAAAGCGCTGTTTTCACAGGAGGAACCCATCGCGAATTCATCCATGTTCAACCGCCCCGCCGGGATGAACCCGGCCTCGCGCAACCGCGCTACCACGGTGGAGTCATAAGGCGACTTGAGATTTTCCAGCAAGCGGGAAGCACAGGAGCAGCGTTCATCTTTCGTGACGATACAGTCCTTGACGCCGATCATGATGCCGTCGTACGGACTCAGCGCGGCGCCCTTTTGACGGCGTTCGTCGGCCGCCTGCGCCTGCGCCCGAATCGACTCCGGATCGATTTCGAGAAAGGCGTTCAATTTGCCGTTCAGCCGCGCGATCCTATCGAGATAGGCATCGGCCAGCTCCAACGCCGAAAATTTCTTTTCCGCGAGACCGGCCGCCAGATCGGTCAAAGTCAAATGGGTCAAATCCATCTCAGCTTTCCCCCTCCCCCGGCAATACCGGGGGTACTTTGATCGTCTCCGACTGCACCGTCGCGGGCGCGTTGGCCAGCATGGCCTCGCGCCCCGGCGGCGTGCCGGGGACATCTTCGCGCCAGACATTGGAGAGCGCGCTGGCGTGGGCGGTCGGCTCAATACCGGTGGTATCGAGCTCGCTCAAGAGCTCGATATAACCGACAATCGCCTCCATATCATGCTGCAGCCGTTCCTGCGCTTCGGGCGCGATTTCCAGCCGGGCCAATGCCGCAATCGCTGTCAGATTGACCTGCGGCATGATTCAGCAACCGCCTTTTTCCAGCATCAGGGTTTTGCTGGCCTGGTCGCAGACCTCGGACGGGCCGAAATACTGGATCGGGCCCGGATAGACGTAGGCGGTTTCAATCGCCCAGTTTTCCCGGTTCGCGGCGAAGAACTTGAACGGAGCCGCGTTCAGCAGCACCAGCGCCTTCTGGATCACCGGCTTGTCTTCGCCGTGGCGGCGTTCGATGTTCATCATCATCGTGATCGGAATACCACCGGCGATCCATTGGGAGGCGGGCTTGGTGGTATTGCGCACGCTGGACATGTAACCGGTGCAGCCGGTGCCGATCAGGGCGGCGGCGGTGTAGCCGAGGCTGTAGCAATAGTCGGCGTCATAGTTCGACGGCGCGGCGCAACGGCCTTCGTAACCGAAGAAGTGCACCTGACTCGAGAACTTGCCTTTGAACTTGCCTTCCGCCGCCCAGGCTTTGAGCAGCGTGCCGACCATTTCGGCCAACATTTTTTCGGTTTCGATCAACGACACCTGCACGTTGCCGTGCGGGTCGCGGTCGAGGCAGAGCTGCAGCTGAATGCCGCGCGGCAGGCTGTTGAATACCGCGGCGCTGCCGGGCAAGAGACGCTCGGCGATGAACTGCACCTTGGCGTCGGCGTCGGAGAGCCGGGCGAAATCCTTGGCGTTGTCCGCCAGTATATCGTTGAGTTCCGCGATCAGCGCTTTGACTTCGGGAACGAATTCGATCAACCCTTCCGGAATCAGCGCCACGCCGAAGTTGCAGCCTTTGGCGGCGCGGGCGGCGATGATCGAAGCCATGTACTCGACGATCTCCTTCAGCGTCATCTTGCGCTCGGCGACCTCTTCGGAGATGATGGTGATGTTCGGCTGGTTCTGCAGTGCGCATTCGAGCGCGATGTGGGACGCGGAGCGGCCCATCAGCTTGATGAAGTGCCAGTATTTCTTCGCCGAGTTGGCGTCGCGGGCGATATTGCCGACCAATTCGGAATAAACACGGCAGGCGGTATCGAAGCCGAACGAGGTTTCGATCTGCTCGTTTTTGAGGTCGCCGTCGATGGTCTTCGGGCAACCGACGACCTGAACCGGAATGTTGCGGCTCTTGTAGAACTCCGCCAACAGACAGGCGTTGGTGTTGGAATCGTCGCCGCCGATGACGACCAGCGCGGCGATGCCGAGGGCTTTGCAGTTTTCGGCGCCCTTGAGGAACTGCTCTTCCTTTTCGAGCTTGGTGCGGCCGGAACCGATCATATCGAAGCCGCCGGTGTTGCGGTAGGCGTCGATGACGTCGGCGGTCAATTCCATATACTCATTCTTGACCAGGCCGTCGGGTCCCTTGAGGAAGCCGTACAGCTTGTTGGCCAGGTTGATCGATTTGATCCCGTCGAAGATACCGGCGATGACGTTGTGGCCGCCTGGAGCCTGGCCGCCGGAAAGAATCACACCGACGTTGAAGCTCTTCGGCGCTTCGCAGGAGCACGAGCAGCAGCCGGCTTCGAAGGTGACCGTCGGGCTGCCGAAGGTCGCGGGAAACAGCGCTTTGATACGGTCGGCGTCGGCGACGGCGGAGGTTGCGGCACCGGCGACGAGTTTCGCTTTGGCGCCGGTGGCCAGGGCGGGAGGAAGCTTGGGCTGGTAGGCGGCGCGCGCCTTCTGCAGCGGAGAGATCGCAGTCATGATCGTACCTTTCTGGTGTTTGCTGTAATAAACCGCATAATGCGTTACATCGATATATCCCTATAATGTACTCGCACGAGCGGGATTTATCAAGTGGGGAAAATGCGAAAGTTACGCGGATATGACTTTTTTTGAAAATTCTTGTATTGCGGGGTTGCTTTTTATAATTTTGAGGTTATTTTAAAGTGTGTTGACAGATGGTGGTTGTAGCTCAGTTGGTTAGAGCGCCTGGTTGTGGCCCAGGAGGTCGCCGGTTCAAATCCGGTCATCCACCCCATTTTTTTGCCGTAATTTTGGTAAAATGATGAAGTTTCCTGAAATCGTAATGAAAACCGGCAAAAGCCTCCAACGGATTCTCATGGCCCTGGCAATGGCGTTGGGGATTCCCTTTCTTGTTTATCTCATCTGGCAACCCGGAGACGAGGCAACGCAAGTCGATTATCCCGACAATGCCATTTGGATTGGCCATGGCTGGCTCGGCGATGATCTTTGGTTTCAGCGCAATCAACGCGGGAAAGAAAATTTCCGCACCGACGCCGCAATCGAGACGCTGTTGACCAAACTTCAGCGCAATCGGATCCGAACCGTTTATCCGCATCTTTGTCCGGCGCAAATGAATGGCAGAATCGCCCCGTATGATGCCGAACAAGTGGAGCGCTTCCTCGACCATACGCAAAAGTACGATATTGTGGCAATGCCATGGATCGGCGGTGTTTTTGAAGGATCCGCCCGCGTCCATGATCCCCAATGGCGCCGGAATTTTGTCGATTCCGTGGAGGAACTGGTGAAAAACCATCCGCGCATTGCCGGAGTTCAGGTCAATATCGAACCGATGCCTTCGGGCAATACCGACTTCCTGTTATTGCTTGACGAATTGCGCCCGGCCCTGGATGGACGCAGCTTGAGCGTTGCCGCCTATCCGCCGCCGACGAAGTGGCATCCCTTTCCCGACGTGCATTGGGAACCGGAGTATTTGCATGAAGTCGCCGGGCGTTCGGATCAGGTTGCCGTCATGATGTACGACACCGCCATCAAATTTGAAAAATTCTATATCCTGTTGATGAAACAATGGACAAAAGAGCTGATCGACGCGGTTGCGGAAACAAATTGTGAACTTCTTTTGGGCGTTCCGGCGTATGAAGACGCCGACAGCGGCTACCACCATCCGGCGGTGGAAAACCTCGGCAGCGCATTATCCGGTATCCTGGCGGCAAAGCCGGGAAACGCCATCAACGGAATCGCCATTTACTGTGAATGGGAAATGACACCCCAAAAGTGGCAACTATGGCAAAAAGCACTGTCATTGCAGTAAGAGCGGAGCCGAATTGCGATTGCATTCGGCTCCTCCTTTCCGGGGCGGCTAATGTTGCCGGAACACGTTGCCGTCTTTGCCCCGGGCGCGGATTTGTGCTTCCCACAGAAACGAACCCAGGTAGGAACCCAGCCACAGCCAGCGCCGTTCCGCTTCCGGCTGCTTCAGCTGCGGCAGCCGTCGGACGATTCCGGCCAGCGCGCCGGGGATGAATTCCGGCGCGTCGACCGTCGCCTCGAATTCAATGTATTGCCGCGCCGCTTCGACGCCGCCGAGGCGCGGCGCCATCACATCGGCGGCAAAGTCGTCCAGCGCCGCCAGCGGGTGTTCGGCGAAATACTCGAACGCCAGATAATTGAACTCCACATTGGCGTGAAACGGCGACCCCTCCCCGAACATCGAAACCCCTTGCAGTCCGGAATGGACGCTCAAAGCACATTGCCGCCGGATGTTGTCCAGCGACAGCTTGTGCCGATAATTGAGCCAATAGGTGCCGTGATGCGCCCGCATGATATGGCGATAGCCCGGCAACGGAATTTTGTCATGCTCCGTCCACTTGTCATCGAACATCCAGCGATCGCAGACCCATTGAAAAAACGCTTCCTGGGAAACGTTTCCCAACCCTTCGAAGGCCCACTCCAGCATGCCGCCGCCGAAGGCGTCCTGCCGGTTTTCCGAATCGACATTGAAGTGGTTGTATGTTTCGCAGATGACCCAGGCGTCCGGCGCCGCCGCCAGCACGGCATCCACCGCTTTGGGGTAATACAGCCCCATATCCTCGAACGACATACAGGCGTTTTCCGCGACCGGATATTGCCGCCGGGCCCGGCACTTTTCACACAGACAGACTCCGGTGTCACCGGTTTCGATCTGAATGCCGCCCAACTCCGGGATGGCCTGAAACACCCATTCGAGCGACTTCAACACGAACTTCTCCACCTTCGGGTGCGACGGGCAGGCATGCCGGACGCGTTTGGTTCCGCTTTGCCCGGCAATATCGACGATCAGCGGCACGCCGTCGGCGTTGCGTGCCAGACACTCCGGGTGCCGGGCCAGAAAGTTCTCCAGCGCGAACTCATGGTTGCCCTCATGATACACTCCGCCATAGGCGAGCAATCCGGCGATCATATACACCCGGACGTTGCGTTCGCGGGCGTATTCGCAGATCCGGCGCGCGGCGTCCACGCCGCCATGGCGGTCGCGCAACAGCCCGGCGACACCGATGGCGTCGATGTGGTGCAGCTCGCACCAGTCGATGGCGCGCCGGTAATCCTCGAGAAAGACTTCCGGCGCTTTGGCGTAGTCGTTGTTGGCGCCGATACTCTGGTTGCCCGGGGTATTGTGACAGTAGTTGGTACTGTGATCCCACGTCCAGAAAAAACGGTAATCCAAAGACACGATGAACTCCTTTCGGTTCTTTATTTGGTCGTGAGAAGCGTGTTGCCGTCGGCCTTGAGTTCCGCCAGTGTGGCTTTGTTCACCGAGCCGTCGGCCAGCATGAAATTGGCGTAATTGTTGTGCCGGAAATCGATTCCGGCGGTCATCGCGAACGAGGTGTCCCACGACCGCGCACCGGGATGGTTGCGTATATCGCAGGCCATGATGAATGCCGGAATGTTGTCCGGCCGGTTGTCGGCGCACAGGAATGTATTCGGCTTCACCCTGGTAAGGGGAAGTGACCCGCCCCAGCTGGACCAGGAAAACGGCACCCCGTCGGTGGTGGCCCACTCGCTGTAACTGACACCATAGGAAAACGATGAAAAGGGAAACGAAACATCCGGCGCCACGCTGATCGGCCCATTGGCCGGACCGGCACAGGTCATGAATGCATTGTCCTTGGTGTAGGAGCCGAAATACATGTATCCGATCTGGCCGCCGATGTACGGGCTGATCAACGTGGCCCACATGGTATTGCCGTCGAGATGCGGCAAAAGGTCGTTTTCGTCATTGGCGTACATGGTGAACGCCAGCCCGCCTTGTTTGAGGTTATTGATGCACTGGGCCGAACGCGCCATGGCCCGGGCCTTGCTCAACGCCGGAAGCAGCATGCTGGCGAGGATGGCGATGATCGCGATCACAACGAGGAGTTCTATCAAGGTGAAATTCTTCTTCATCTTCGACTCGCTTTCCCATTAAATGTTTTCTGATTCAATACCGGAACATCACGTTTATTTACGGTTTCGGCGTGATCCGCAGATTGCGGAAGTCATGCCCTCCGACCGTCAGTTCGATACGGTTGCCGTCGACCGGAACCGGCTGGCCGGTTTCGGCGTCGGTCACCGCCACGGCATCCAGCTGCCAGAGGCGGAAATCCAGCTGCGGCGAAATCTTCTGTTCGGCCTTGTCCAGGTTGGATACATAGAGCAGCACCCCCCTGCCCGGCCGGACGAAGAACGAGGCTTTGACGAATACCGGCATTCCGGAAACGGCATTCCGGTTTTCCGGCTGCCAATAGCCGAAGAATTTTGAATCGTCCGCGGCAATGCCGAAGTCGTTTTCGATTTCGCGGAACTTGCCCACCACGTCGCGCATGCACCACATCGCGTCCCAGATGTTCAAGTCGAAAAGTTTGAGCGCCGCCAGCATGGAGCGGTTGTTGGCCAAGGTGTTGGGTCCCCCTTTGGTGACGACCTGTTCCCATTGGGGAATCCACATCACGTTGACACCCCACGCCCCGGCGGCGGTATTTTCGATCCGGGGCAGATCCCAGTAGTCGATGAAATCCAGATCCTTGGTGCCGCGCTCGGCGCACAGATTGATGTCGGCGAACGAATAGACCGCCGGAATCATTTCCGTACTGTGATCGAGCATGTTCGGAAACGGCCGTCCGTGCTTCTGCAATACCGTCTGGACCCGCTTGTCCAGTTCGCGCATGCCGAAGTAACCGCTGTTGCTCTGGATCGTGCCGTCCTCGGTCCGGAACCCGCAAGCGGCGTGAAAGAGATTGCTGCACGGGACACTGTAGCTTTCGTCCCAATACATCCCCGCCAGGCGCGGGACATTCACCATCAGCGCGTCGACCCCGGCCGTCATGTAGTCGACTCTTGACGGGGTCAGGCACCCGGCCGGCGCGAAATAATCGTCCGGATTCACTCCATAGCGTTTGATCGGAAGCATCGACCGGAAATCATACGAGCCGCCGGGTTCGGTGCGCCACTCTCCGGCATAATATTGCGACACCGGATCGCCCATCACGAAAAATGCTTTGGCATTGTAGAACAGGATCGGAACATCCTTGTTCGGACTGACCGCGTCGAGGAAGTTGTTCAATACGAACGCATCGGTCGGTTCCAGGCCGCTGATGCCGCGTTTGATATGCGAGGATTCGCCGAAACCGAGCGGCCACCAATCGAGATAATTGAATCCGACCTTTTTCTGCCGTATCGGCGTGGCGGCGAAAGCCAGGCGGATGTGCCGCTCCGCCCGGTTCGGCAGCGGCTTGGAAATCAGGTTGAATCTGACGGTACTGGCGTCGCCTTGCCGGTAGGTTTCGATCGCCGGTTTGGCATAATCGCGATACCAGCCGCGTTCGCTGTCGCAGAAGTAGGAAATGCCGTACTCGGTATTGCCGAAGGTCAAATAAAAGAGCGGCTGCGTCTGGATCCGGCTGGACCAGATGAGCCCGTCCCCTTGGGGAAAGTACAACCCGTTGTATTCGCGCGCTCCGGCCGGCGTGTAGTCATACTCCGGCGTCCATACCGGCACAGTGGCGTCGCAGTATTCGCCGTCATCCGGATAGCGACTCATCCACAGATTCTGGGTATGCAGATACTTCAGGTCGCGAAACGGGATTTCCAGCTGCAAATTCGCCAGCTCCGCCGTCGGCCGCAGTGTAATGTCATAGAGCAAGGTTCCGTCGTATTCCAGCCGGCCTTCCGCGGTCACCATACAGTCGGGAAACACGGTTTCACCGGTGAAACGGACGAAATCCGGCTTGCTTTCCAGAATTCGGAGCGTTCCGGCCTGCCCAGGCGTTCCGTTCTGCGTCAACGCCACCGGCGCGGTCAGTACGGAGTGTCCCTGGCTGGTGATCGAGTCCGGGAAACCGGTACCGCCAATGGCATAGGTACGACCCCAGCAGGACAGCGCATTGCCGTTCGCTTCAATCGGCGTGAATGGCGCCGTCACGGTGTCGCTTTTTCCTGCCATGCCGCCCAGCCACGCCGGAGGTTCGGACACGGTAACGATCGAGGTATTGCGGCCGATGGCATTGCCTTCGCGGTCGAAAACGGTGGCGGTCACACGATAATCGCCCGGCACCGGCGCCGGAAAGTCGAAGCGGATCTGCGGCGCTCCGGTACTGCCCTGTTCGATGGTTTCACTGCGCTGCAGCTCAGGCGGCATGTCTTCGCCGGCGATCTCCAGAGTGGCGGCGACGGCCCGGTCACGCTGGTTGCCGCCAATGGAGACTCCGATTTTGCGCTGCAATGGGTAATGGATTATGGTGTTTTCGGCCGGCGGCACAGTCGAGGATGTGTCGAAATCGACATGCTGTGACGCGACCACCCGGTGCGTTGCCGGAATTTCCGCCTGGATGCCGATCCGGCCGGCAGCGGGCGGATGCGGGACGGAAAAGGTGGCGCTGCGGACCGCGTCCGCCGGAACATCCAGGACGGTATTCTCCTCCGCCATACGTTGCTCCGCAGCGACGGCGAAGGTGACGTCGCAGGTGGCCGGCTGTGTTCCGGTATTGGTCACGGTGGCGAAAAGCTCCAGGACATCGCGCCGGCTACCGCCGCCGTTTCCCCAGAATACCGCCACGGCATCCTCGCGGATTTGCCATAGCGGCATTTTTTCGTACTCGAAGTAACCGAATCCGCTGAGGCTGCAATAGCCCTGGGGGTTTTTGACGTTGCGGCAGAAGTTCATCGCGAAGTCGCTGCCCGCCGTCACTCCGATTTCTTTCAGCGGAATGGACATTTCCAGCGTCCACATCCCGCTTTCACAATGGGAAGCCACCCGGAGCCCGGCGCAATTCCACTTCGCCCCGCGATCGTTGCGCGTATCGTAAATGGTACCGAATGCGTTGACAATAAACTGATAGGCGACCTCCGGTCCGGGGACGCCCGGATTCGGCGTGATGTGGATTTCATACGAATCGTCCTCCCAGACATTGCCGTCGCGGCTGCGCTCCGCCGTGACCAGCGGCTCGGAGAACGGGGTGCGGAAACAGAGCAACAGATTGTCGTGGTCCGCGGCCACGCGGTACTCGAACTGCTTTGGCGACAGGTTGCCGCCGACGTTGCGCATCCCGAAATCGGCGCCGGAACAGCGCGCCCATTCCCCGGCCGTGAAGCTGCCGTCCACGGCAATTCCGGCGGTGTATGGAATTTCGAAGCGGATCGGTGTGAATGGCGCCATCGCGTCAAACACATCGACCGTCACCTCGTCGATGGCGACAGCCTGCCCGATGAGCTCGACGAAGAAGGTATTGGTTTCCACCCAGGTCGGCAGCAGCGGCATTTCCGCACTGCCGGTATAAGTGTCCCAATCGCTGCCGGTCGCACTGGACAGCACCACCATATTGTGATCGATGAACGGTTGTTCGCCGCCGGAATCCCGGAATTCGCGCAGACGGACTTCGACTTTGCCGCCCGCGCCCTTGGCCCGCAGCGTCACCTGGATTTTTTTCCCGGTCACGCGCTTGAACATGTATTCCGAGAGCAGGCTGCCGTCCAGCAAGAGACTGTATTTGCCCGCGGCCCCCTCCCCGGAGTTGAGCAGCCGCGCCACCCGGCCTTGACCATCCGGACGAGCTTCGATCCGCCATTGATCCGGCAGCAGCGCTCCGGCCAATTCCCACTTTTCCGGGATCGCGTCGGCGCGGTGCCAACGCTCGAACGAACCATTGAAAAACTCCTGGGCATTTTGCATTCCGGCGCCGGACTCAAGTGCGATGTCATCGGCCAGCAGCTTGAAACCGCCAAGCTTGTAAATCATCACCTTGACGAATTTCGTTCCCGGCCAGAATTGGTCGGTCGCGGCGGCATTCGAGGCGATACCGTTGATCACCGTGGAGAAGCGCCGCCAGCCGGAGTTCGCCGGGAGCGTGCCTTCGATGGGGTAAATGTAGGTATTGTAATCCAGATGTTCGCGTATTTTGGTTCCGGCCGGGTACTCTTTGCCGCACGGCTGTGTCAATACGACCTCCCAGAGCTCGCCGTTTTTCCGCACTGCCGAGATCCCCGGTGTCCCGGTGATGGTACGATTGGGCAGATCGGCATAACCGCCGGAATCATCGACCTCAAAAGCGACGTACGCGGCCGGATTCGGGCTCCACCGGGTCGCATCCTTCACCACCAGGAGCGTGTCACCGGGACGGCATGGCGCCGCCAGCTCGGTTTCCGTACCGGCGGCGACGTTGACCTCACCGGCACGGATTTGCTGCTTGTTGGCGTCGAAGGGAATGAATCCGACCAATACCCGGCCGGGTGCGGCATCGGCATTCTGCAGCCGGCACGCGAGCTTGTATTCCAGAGCCGGGTCGATTTCCAGGAACTCCTGGTACACCGCGGTTTGCCCCTCGGGCGCCGCCAATGCGAAGCAATTCTTTCCGTCTCCGGCACCGCCGGACAGCACTTCGAGCCCGGACCAGTTACCGGGGCCGTGTTCGGCATTTCCAGTGGTTAACAACTGTTCAGCCCGAACCGGAAGCAGTCCGGCCAACCAGACTCCCACCATCACCCATAACCAGCGCTTCACCATGTGTCACCCCCGTTTCTCCGTGGAGAATGTTAGTCGTACAACAATGAATGGTAAAAAATACCATCCGGGTTTCATTTTCACTTTTACGGTTTGTTGTTCGTACAACAATTGCAGCTCAAAAAAGAAGGCTTACACGCGCCGGCACGACGCTCCTTCCGTCAAAGTGCCGGGGAGTTGGATTTGTCGGGATTCCGCGGCCGTATCGGTTTCATACTGTTCGATCTCTTCCAGCAACATTTCGGCGGCTTTCCGGCCCATTTCGGCCTTGTCCTCCTGAATTGTGGTCAGCCGCACCGACAAATAGGGCAGGATCGACACACCGCCGAAACCGGCCAGGGAAAAATCCCCGGGAATCTGCAAGTCGTGCTCGCGGGCGGACTCCATCACACCGATGGCGATTTCGTCGCTGACGGCCTGCACTGCAGTGAACGGCGCATTGCGGTCGATCAGCTCGGACAGCGCCCGCTTGCCGAATTCGATCCCGGTAACTTCGCCATTGCCGGAGATGAGCAACGGCTCCACAGCCTCGATGCCGTGTCCGGCAAGCGCCGCACGGTAGCCCTGTTCAATGGCCCGGCAGGAGGAGGCTTCGAGGTTGTCGGCCAAAAGAGCGATGCGCCGGTGCCCAAGGCCGATCAGATATTCGGTCAGCTGCCGGGCGGCGCCGGCGCTGTCGGTGACCACGTGACCGTAGTCGTGTGCGGCTTCGCCCGGGAAAAAACAGCGGTCGAACAGGACCAGCGGAATCTGCTGATTCAATATCTTGCGGCAATTGCGCGCGCTTTTGGAGCCGTTGAGCGGACACCACAGGATTCCGGTCACCGGGATGGAGCGGAAGACATTCAATTCTTCGGCCTCGGTTTCCGGATTTCCGTTCGAACTGGACAGCAGCAGATGGTAGTTGTGCTGTTTGAAGATATTCTGCATCACTTCGAGAATTTCCAGATAAAACGGGCTGGTCAGCGACGGCACCAACACTCCGATCAGGAACGACTTCTTGCGCACCAGGCTGCGCGCCATCAAATTGGGCTGGTAGCCGGACTCACGGACGAAGTTCTCGATTTTCTCTCTGGTCTGCGAACTGACCGATCCATGGTTGCACATGCACCGGTAGACCGTCATTTCCGAGATGCCCAGTTTTTTCGCGATTTCCTGTTGCGTCAGAGCCATGGTGAAATCCAAAATGTTGTACGACTAACAATCATATTTACAATTATACCATAAAGCCGTTGAAAAGTCAATAGCCGATCGCGGAAAAAATCATTTTTTATACGAAATAGGTTTTGTTCAGGCGTTTTCCGAAGCGGAGGATTTGCCGCCGGCGGTTTTGCCGGCGACGATCAGCACCACCGATACGATGATCAGCAGGATACCGGCCATCAGGCGCGGCGTCAACTGTTCGCCGAAGACCATCACGCCGAAGAACACCGCGGTCGCCGGTTCCAGTGCGCCCAGGATCGCCGTCGGCGTCGAACCGATGCAATGGACCGCCTGCGTG
>JAVBQJ010000096.1:0-2681 GCA_031549115.1 Victivallaceae bacterium | reverse complement strand
GGGGCGCAATGCGGCCCCGCTTCCACCATCAAAATCACCACACTTCTTACCAACGCAAAAAGTCCCGACACGCACTTGAAATCTTGTTAATATGTGATATGATATATATAGGTTTAAAATAATACAAATTGATATATATATGCCATCGGAACCACAATACAAACGCATCGGGCTGACCTTGAGCGACCGGATTACCACGGGGTATTACCCCGAGGAGAGCCGGTTGCCGGGGTGTCGCGAGCTGGCGGCGGAATTCGGGGTCAGTTATGTGACCATGAGCAATGCGCTGCGGGAGTTGAAACGGTCGGGTCTGGTTTCCGCCGAGCCGGGGCGCGGGGTGTTCGTGCGCAAACCGGAGGCGGCGCCGGCGAGTGGGAAAATCGGCTTGATCGTGCCGACCTCCGGCGACCTGTTCAATGGATTTTTCACCGCGATGCTGCGGGAAGCCGAGCTGCTGGGGGTGACGCCGGTGGCGTTGACCAACGAACAGTTGCTCAACGAGTTGACGTATTCCGAACGTTGCGACCGGTTGCGCCGGTATGTGGCCGACGGGTACGATACGCTGATCGTCGAAGGCTCGCGGCACGTTCCGTTCCGGGTGCTGAAGGAGCTGCAGCCGCAGCTGCGCAGCCTGAATTTCGTGCTGCATATGGAGAGCGAAACGGCATTCCCGGAGGCGAATGTATTCATGCCCGATTACCGGCGCGCCGGAGAACTGGCGGCGCGGCATCTCTTTGCCGGCGGCGCGGAACGGATTGTGTTGCTGACTTTCGAAGAATTTCCCGAGGTGGAGCGGCGGATGAACGGCAGCCGCTTCGATACCTACGATTGCCGAATTCTGGACGGAATTCAGCTGGTGATGGAGGAGGCCGGGATGGATTTTTTCCGTCATTGCCGGGTGATCCGGCGGGCGAATGCGTCCGAACAGGAGCCGGAAGTGGTGGCGGCCTTGCACCGGGAGATGAAGGCGGCGCGTTGCGGAATCATGACGGTCGGGGATTATTATGCGCGTCTGGCTTACCGGGCGGCGCAGGACGCGGGGTGCCGGATCGGCGTGGACTGCGGGGTGGTGGGGTTGTACAATACTCCGTGGACGCAGATGATGACGCCGCGATTGACTTCGATCGCGGTCGGCGAGGAGAACATCGCGCGCCTGGCGATCCGGACCGCGGTTCAGGGGGGGCGCGGCGTTTCCCGGTTGGTACCCCCGGAGTTGATGATGCGCGAAAGCTGAACGATAGCAATATTACGAAGGATGGAAATCATGGATGTGGCAGTCATCGGATTGGGCGGCATGGGTGCGACCCATGTGGGGGCGGCGAAGGAGTCGCCGTATGTGAACCGGGTTTACGGTTACGAACCGGAGCCGGCGCGGCGGGAGGAACGGGCGCGGGAATTGGGGATCATTCCGGCGGAATTCGACGCGATTCTGGCCGATCCCGAAGTGCGTCTGGTCTGCATCGCCTCGATCAACGCGGTGCATGTCGAGCAGGCGGCCAGGGCGTTGCGGGCCGGGAAAGCGGTGATGTGCGAGAAACCGATGGGAGAAACGCTTGCCGACGCGGCGCACCTCCTGCGGGTGGCGGAGGAAACCGGAGGATTTCTGCAGATCGGTTTCGAGATACATTATTCGAAGCTGTATCTGCAGGCCAAACAATGGATCGACCGGGGGTTGATCGGAACTCCGGTCAATGTTCAGTGCCGTTATTATTGCTGCGAATTTCACAAGCGCGGCAACTGGCGCAGCGACAGTACCGGCAGTTTTCTGATCGGCGAAAAGCTGTCGCATTATCTGGACGCACAGCGCTGGTTCATGAATTCGAATCCGGAAACGGTGTATTCGCTGTCGGCGCCGAAGGTCGTTCCCTACTTCAACCATCGCGACAACCACCAGATTCTGACCCGTTACGCCAATGGCGGTGTGGGAACATTGAACTTCATCATGTACATCGCCGAAACCCATCACGAAGACCCGCTGCGCGAAACCCTCGCCAAACAGGCGACCGACGGCCACTATCTGCAATATCATATCTGCGGCACGAAAGGGGCCATTGAAACCGATGTCTTCCGCCGTACGGTCCGCCGCTGGCAATTCGAAGACCGCGCCGAGGGGCTGTACAGCGAAATCGCCGAAACCGTGACCTTCGACCCCAAGGACGACCTTGAGTGGTTCCACAATACCCACGGCCAGAATCTGCGGGTGATCGAGTTGGTCGCCAAGGGGCTTCCGCCCGAAAACCCGGCTTCGGACTCCTTCGAGTCCATGAAGCTGTGCTTCGGCGCCGAACTCTCCGAAGATACCGGCAGAATCGTCCGCCTGGACGAACTTTCGTTCTGACCCGACGGCAGAGTCCGTAATTTTGCGCCCGTTTGTTTTTTCGATTGACTACAAAACCAAACGGGCGCCACTACCGATCTCGCATTTGCGTCCGTCGCACCGAAGTCCGAAAAAACACAATCCGATGGCGAGCAGAGTGGAAACTCCGAGGAATATGCGGTTCCCCCCGAAAACTGGACAGCTTGCATCAGAGTAAAATGGCCTGTAAATTAAAACAGGAAGGGCCGTTTTATGAAAAAGTCTTACGACAGCAAATTCAAGAGTCGCGTATCCCATGAAGCGCCGACCGGCGACCAGAAGGTGGCGGCAAATGCAGGGTTGTTACAGATACATCCAACTATGG
>JAVBQJ010000074.1:0-26006 GCA_031549115.1 Victivallaceae bacterium | reverse complement strand
TGGGCGGCAAAAACGTGTAAGGCGAGCGCCGCTTGAGCGAATCCGGGGGAATGGGGGCCGGCCCCCGCGGTGATCGAGGCGCGGCCGAGAATAAACGGTCGCGCACTCCCCGAAAAGATGCGGCCGCGAATAATTTCTTTCTCTCTTCCCCAAGAGCCATGAACAACGCCTCTAACGTCTTTTGTTTTCATTGCGCCTCCCGTAGCTGGTGTAGAAGGAGTTGCCGGCGGTGCGGCGCAAATAGGAGACCTTCTGGCCGTCCTCGAATTCGATGTCCCAGGCGATGGCGGGGGGGAAGAGCTTGTTGCTGTTCTCTTCCCAGTCTTCGTCCCATTCCAATTTGCCGTTTTCCCATTTGGCGTAGCGGAAGTTGAATTCCTTGACGTCCTCGAGGATGATTTCTTCGGTGAGCGTGCCGGGAAGCGTTTCCTCCTCCCAGTAGACGATGGGTTGATCGCGGTATTGGGCGAGGAGTTTGCCGTCGCGGAAGCCGAGGGCGAGGAAACCGATACCGGAACCGGAGCCCGGTTCGATGGGTTTGCGGTAGGCGATGACCAGGCGTTGGGGATCGCCGGAGAAAATGAGGCGGTCGTCCCTGAGTTTTTCGGTCCACTCGAACGGCACGGCGTTGCGGATGGCGCGGTCGGCGATACTGTCCAGGCGGGTGAGCGCGGCGAGACGGTCGGCGCGCTCCTGCATGTTGCTCCAGTTGTGCGGCATGGCGTACAGGATCATCGCGGTCAAGCCCGACATCACGGCGAAGATGGTGACGGCGAGGACCACTTCCAGCAGAGTGAACGGCGATGATTGTTTATAATTCATGGGCACTGGTATCCTTCCAGCAGTCCATTTCCAGCCGGTCGATTTCGTCGCGCTGCGAATCGAGCAGGCGGATGATCAGTTTGGCCAACCGGACATTGGCGGTCTGCTGCTTGAAATCGTCGGGCAGGTCGGGGTCGGTATATTCGATTTCGACCTGATAATCCGGGTTCTGGAATTGTTCGTCGGGTTTTTGTTCCGGGCCGGCGAGCAGGACGTATTCGGCGGCTTGGCTTAATTCATGCGTTTGCAGCCAATCCTGCCAGCTCTGTTCCAACCGCCGCGACGCGCTGCCGAATTGCCACAGCATGGCGGAGACGCCGACCGAAAGAATCAGCATCGCCACCACCACTTCCAGCAAGGTGAACGGTTGGCGTTTCATTTACTTGTCCTTCCCGAACAACGGTTCCGGCACCTCTTCCTCGGCCTTTTCCGGGGTATTCAAATAGATCAACAGCGCTCCCGTCAACGGCGACGGACGCAATTCCAGCCGGTTTTTTTCCAACTCCATGACCACCGTCGGGCCATTGATATGACCGTCGGGGAAAAAAGAAAACACCATGACCTCCTCCTCCGGCGCCTCTTCCGTGCCGATTTGAATGGTCATGTTTTTCGGGATTTCCGGAGCCTCCTCGTCTTCCCGCGGCAAAATCCACCGGTGCCGGGAGCCGTCATAACGAATATCGAGCTGCTGACGTGTCATCATCGCGCTGCGCCGGTAATCCGCCGCCAGCTCCCGGAAGTATTCCCGCCACTGTTTGAGTTCCGACTCCGCCCCCCCCTGGCTCGGCAGACGCATCAGCACCACCGAAGCGACAATGGCGATGATGACGATCACCACCACCATTTCGATCATGGTGAAGCTGTGTGCCGGGGAGACGGTATTCATGCGCGGTATTCCGTCGGTTTACGGTTGTGCCGTGCCGGTGGAGCCGAGGTCGGCGTTTTCGCCTTCCCCGCCGGTCTTCCCGTCGGCGCCGTACGAAATGATTTCAAAATCGGCGTTTTCACCCGGCACCTTGTAAACATACGGGTTCCCCCACGGATCCAGCGGAATCGCGGTGCCGTCGATGAACGGGCCCTTCCAGCTCTTGTCGTTATTGACGTTCCGGACCAGAATGTCCAGTCCGCTCTCCGCCGGCGGCAGTTTGCCGGTGCTCATGCGATAGGCGTTGACTGCCTGCTTCAGCATGTCGATCTGCAATTTGGCCGCGCTGATCCGGGAGTCTTTCACGTAACTGAAGTACATCGGTGTCGCCACCGCCGCCAGACTCGCGATGATGACCACCACCACCACCATTTCAATCATGGTAAATTGACGTTTCATATTTCCTGCCCTCCGATATTGATTGTCTGTCGCTTATTGTTCGCCGCCGGTGCGGCGTTCTGTCGTCTGTTATTCGCCGCCGGTGCGGCGTTCTGTCGTCTACTTTTCGCCGCTGATGCGGCGCCAGAGTTCGCTCCATGTGTAGATTGGATTGTCGCTCACGCTTCCAATCCGATCTACACCATCGCTACCTCGGGTGGAAGCGCTCGCCTCCCGGCTCGCTTCCCTGGATTTCGATCCCTTCTGGGATCGACCAGCGTATTCGCCGCTGGACCGCGCCTCCGTATGACGGAGTGCAGACCGCCGCTTCGCGGCTCTATTTTTATTATTTTTATTATTTTATTTTGTTCATCTCCCAGATGGCGAGGAATACGGCCAGCACCACCAGCATCACCACTACCGCCAGCACCAGAATAATCAACGGTTCCAGCATCGCCAGCAGCCGTTTGACCTTCAACCGCGTGTCCGCCTCCAGCTCCGCCCCGATCCGCCGCAGCATCTCCCCCATCTCCCCCGACTCCTCCGCAATCCGCAGCATCGCCGCCGATCCCAACGGCATATACGTACTCCCCCCCAGGATGTCCGACAGCTTGTTCCCCCCCCGCAGGTCGTCCTCAACCTCCTCGAAACTATGTTGGATCTGTACATTCCCGATCGCCCGGCGCGCAATCCGTACCGCCGACAGAATGTGCACGTGACGGCTGACCATGATCGCCAATGTCTGCACGAAGTGGCCGATCTGAATCGATTGCACCAGCCCGCCAAACAACGGCAACCGCAAAATCACCCGGTCGGCCACATCCTTGACCTTGCCCGGACGCTGCGCCGCCTTCGTCAACAACACCGCTCCCACCGCCAGCAGCGGCCACAACCACCAGCACGCCACCATGAAGTCGGAGATATTCAGCATCACCTGCGTCAATCCCGGCAACTGCCGCCCCATATTGGCGAAAATTTTGGCAAAGCGCGGAATGAAAATGGTAAACAACAGCACCACCACCGTCAGCGTCACCGCGATCACGATCACCGGATAGATCGAACTGGTGACGACAAATTCGCGAAACTCTTTGCTCTCGCTCAGGAAACGGCGCAGATCTTTCGCCACCTCCGGCAGACAGCCGGCCTCCTCGCCGGTCTCGATCAGACTGGCGTAAACCGGAGGAAATTCCCGGTCCATTTTGCGCACCAGCTCGGAAAAACGCTTGCCTTCGTGCAGACCGCGCCGCAATTCAAACAGAATCTCCAGCGTTTTCGGGTCGGTCGCCGATTCCTCGATCACCGCCAACGCCTTCTCCAGCGGCACATTCGCCTCCAGCAGCGGTGCCAGGCGATTGGTGAAATTGTTGACATCGAATTTGCCGGCGGGTTGATACCATTTGCGCCTCCGCGCCGTTTCCGGCAACGACGGCAAATCCTTTTCACTCATCCCCAGCGGACGGATCGGGCGCATCCCCTGCCGCTGCAATCGCCGCCGCGCCTCCGCTTCCGTCGGCGCTTCCATCGCGTATTCCTGCTGCACTCCTTTGTTGGTCAGCACGAGATAACGGAAATTCGCCATTCTACGCCCCTCCCGGCAGCCCCGACGCCGTTCGCAATACTTCGGCTTCCGTGGTTATTCCCGCCGCCACCTTCGTCCGGCCGTCTTCCAGCAACGGAATCATCCCCTGGCGTTGGGCGATGCGGTTGATTTCGCTCGACGACGCATGGTGCAGCACCGCGTCGCGAATGTCGTCGGAGACCAGCAGCAATTCGTAGATCCCGGTCCGGCCGCGATACCCGGTACCGCCGCAATTGCGGCACCGGCTCCCCGCCAGTTGGCCCATGCCGTGGCAGACCAGGCAGATTTTCCGCACCAGCCGCTGCGACAATACGCCGGCCAGCGCGGACGCCACCAGGAACGATTCCACCCCCATATCCAGCAGCCGCGCCACCGCGCCGACCGCGTCGTTGGTGTGCAGGGTGCTCAAGACCAAATGGCCCGTCAGCGCCGCGTTGATCGCGATGTCCGCGGTTTCGCGGTCGCGGATTTCCCCGACCAGAATCACGTCCGGGTCCTGGCGCACGATATGGCGCAGGCCGCCGGCGAAATTCAACCCGATCTTCGGATTGACCTGCATCTGGCACAGTCCCGGAAGCTGGTACTCCACCGGGTCCTCGATGGTGATGACCTTGCGCTGGCGGATGTTGAGCTGGCGCATCACGCTGTACAAAGTGGTGGTTTTGCCGGAACCGGTCGGACCCACCACCAGGATGATTCCGTGCGGAATCTGGATGAGTTCGGAGAATTGTTCCAGCAGCCGCTCGTTCATCCCCAGCTCCCGCAGGTCGAAACGCATCGAATCCTTGTGCAGCAGCCGGAGCACGATGCTCTCCCCGTTCATGATCGGAATCGTACTGATGCGGATGTCGATATCGTAATGGCCCAATTGAAAGTTGGTGCGCCCATCCTGCGGCAGGCGGCTTTCGGCGATATTCAACCCGCCGACCAGCTTGATCCGGGAAGCCACCGCCGGATAATCGGAAATCGGCATGGCCAGATATTCATTCAAAAGGCCGTCCACCCGGAACCGGATGATGAACTGCTCCTCCTCCGGTTCGATATGGATGTCGCTGGCTCCCTGCTCCAATGCCTGGGTCAGCATTTCATTGACCAGCCGCACGATTCCGGCTTCGCCGGCCAATTGCAGCAGCCGGTTTTCGTCTTCGAGGTCGGCCGGGTCCGGCGCCTCCGCCGGCGCCAGATACAGCCGGGTGACGATACGCTCCACCATCGTCCGGCGGGTCAGTTCGAATTCGATCCGGCGGCCGAGGAACTGTTCGAGCGCATAGGCGTGCTCCTCCAGCGAATATGGCTCGACGGCGGCCAGAGTGAGGACGGCGTCATCCCAGCGCAGCGGCAACAGACAGTGCCCGACCAGATAATCCGACGCCACTCCCTCCAGTTTGGGCGGCAACGAAAACTCCTCCTCGTCCAGCGGCTCGACCTGGAGCACATCGCAATAGAGCTTCACCAGGTCGTTTTCGCTGATCGAACCGCGTTCGGTCAGGGTACGATCCGCCTCCGTCGGCGTCATACCCTCCGCCAGCAAGCCGGGATAGCCGGGAAATTCCCCGGTCAGACGCTCGCACAGGCGGGCATTGCGCTTTTCCGCCGCTTCGCGGTCCTGATAGTCTACTCGAAAAACCATGAATCCAGATTCCCGCTGTGCTTGAATTGGCGTGTCCGCTGCTCCTGCGTATTGTGAGTGAACTCGATCAGGCTGTCCACCGATTGTTCATACCCCTTCAGCAGGTCTTCCAGCTTGGTGTCTTCCGACACGATATACCCGGTGACCAGGATCAGCATTTCCGTGCGTACCGTCGAAACGTCGGTGCTGCCGAGCAACCGCCGCAAAAACGGGATCGAGCTGATGATCGGAATTGAGTCGAGGTTGTCGGTCGCCTTTTCCCGGATCAGGCCGCCGCAGATGACCGTTTGCCCGTCGCGCAGGCTCATCACGGTTTTCAGTTCCCGCGACTGAATGGTCGGCGAGTCGATGTTGGAGGTTCGATTGGTCTGGGCCTCCGAAACCACCTGATCGACATCGAGGGCGATGCGACCGCCCCGGGTCACATGCGGGGTGATCTTGAGAATGATGCCGGTATTTTCATAGGTGACCGAACGCATCAGCGTGGTGCCGGTCGCGCTGGCGCTGGAGGTGTTGGTCACCTCCGCGGTGATGATCGGAACCTTGTCGCCGACGGAGATGGTCGCCGGATTGTGGCTGATGACCAGCACCTGCGGCCGCGAAATCACCTTGACATTGGAGCGGCCCGCCAGCGCGTTGACATAGCCGAATTTTTTCGTCGGATCGTCGGGGTCGAAAATCCAGTATTTGGCGCCGTACTGCTCCTGTCCGCCGGGTTGCAGGTATTTGTAGTCGGTTCCGGCGTCGCTCTCCATACCGTCGATGCTGGTCTGGGTCATGAACTCCACCCCGAACTGCACCGAGTCGTTCAGCGTCACTTCGATCACCAGCACTTGGAGCAGGACCTGATTGGGAATGGTGTCGAGGCGTTCCAGCAGCGCTTTCAGCATCGCGTAGGTGCGCGGCTTGGTGCGGATCACCAGACGGTTCTGCACCGCGTCCGAAAATACCTTGACCGGCACGTCAAAGACGCTGGAGGGACCCTCGGTCAGCGCCGTCGGTTGATTGCTGCTGCTGGTGATGTTATCCTCGGCCTTGACCGCCCCGGCCTTGTCGGTGGTGATCAGGCCGCCGGAAACCGGGAACATCACTGCGATGGCCTTCACCAGTTCGTCGGCCCGGCCGTTGAGAATGTTGTAAATGAAAACGCGTTCCTGGTCGCCGATGTCGGCCTGGTCGAGCACGACCATCCATTTGCCGAGCTCCTCCAGCGCCTCGTGATTGGCGCTGGCGGCGACGATCACCTGCAAACGCTCCAGGCTGGTGAGCTGGATGGCGCCGGCCGGAGGCACGGTGCTGTTCACCGCCACCGGGAAGCCGAGCACCGGCAGAACTTCGCCGAGCTCTTTGGCCAGCCGTTCCGCCGACACGTTGTGGCACGGCAGGATCACCTTGAACCAGTCGCTGCGGTTCGGCTGGTCCAGTTGCTCCAGGAGTTCACCGATCCGGGCCAGCGTGGCTTTGTTGTCGAGCACCATCAGCTTGTTCTGCGCTTCCAGCTCGATCGCCTTGACGCCGCGCGGCAGGAAGGTGTTGATCTGCTGGGTGATATTTTTCACCGAGATGTTTTTCAAGAGGAAGGTGCCGAGCTCGATCCCGCTGCTCACCGAATCCAGCGTCAGGTTGTTGGAACCCGCGCCGGTATTGCGGATGTGCACGACCTTTTCCTCGTAAGTGGCGGTGGCGCCCGACAGCGCCAGCAGCTGTTTGAACATTTCCCACAGCTGGCGCCGGGTCAATTCCTCGTGAACCGACATCGTCACCGTCCCGGGAACGGCGCCCTCGATCACGTAGTTGAAATTCAGGAGTCCGGCAAAAACCGGTGCGACATCGGCAAACGCCGCGTTGGCGAAATTGAAATCGGCTTTGATTTTTTCTTCGCCGGCAAAGGTGACCGGAGGCTCCTTGGAGATGTATTCCGAACTGGTCCCCTTGCCGGGCTTGTAGATCGGAAACGGCGTGTCCGGCTTGGTGTTTTCGAGCGGCGCCGGCGGAATGGCAAGCATTTCCGAGGTCAGGTCCTTGGGCGGGACCGGCGGATGCCCGGCTGCGGCATCGTACCACTTTGCCCGCATCTCCGGACTCAATACCTCAACCGGATTCTCCGGTTCCGTGTCCACCGGCCCCTGGCAGCCGGGGGCGATCCACAACAGCAGCGCCGCCAGATACGGCAACCACTGCCGGTGTTGGAAAAGATTCGAATTCATAATCGGTTGCACTCCTGTATGTTTGCCTATTTCTTCGGTGGCGGATCCGGCGGCTTCACGCCCAGCTGGATCGTCAACGCATTGCCGCCCTGTTGAATGATCGCACTGCGCGGCTGCACCGCCGCCAGCACCAGGTTCCCTGAAATCGTATCCCCCACCCGGTAAAAACCGGGATAACGGTCGCCGCCGGCCACGGTGAAATTATTGCCTCCGGTGATGATGGCCCGCCAGGAGCCGTCGGCTTCCTGAATGGCGCCGGTCAGCATCAGCCGCGGCCAGTCGTCGGGGTAGGCGCCGAGCTGATTGAGTTTGGCGACCTCGGCGGCCGGATCCGGCGCCGGTTCCGGCTTCACTTCCGGCGGCGGCGGCGGCAATTGCCCCCGCTGCGGGATGAACAGGTTTTTCGCCTGCATCGCGGCCGGATCGACCGGCGGCAGCAATGGCGGCAGAGTCTGATTCGGGACCAGCACGAAGCGTTCCGCGCCGGTTAGCGGCGCCACCGTCCGCAGCTCGACCGAAAAGAGCGATACCGCGAAAAGAATCAGCGCGACCGTCGCCAGCAGAATGGAAATGATGATGATCCGGCGGTTGTTCATGGTGTGTCCTCCGGCGTTTCCGTGTCTTCCGCCGCCGGTGTTTCCGCGGGAACGGTTTCACTTTCCGGAACCGCTTCCAGCGCTTCATCCGAAGCGGAAAGCGCGGAATCGTCGGGCACGAAGCCCAATGCCGACAAGGTGGCGGTGACGGAGATGAATTCCGGCTGGGTCAGGGCATTCGGCTTGATGGTGATGTTTTTCCAGTAGACCCGGGGTTTATCCCGGTACAAAGTATCCATCAGGCGGGTCAGTTCGCCGATCTGGCCGTCGGCGGAAAAGGTCACTTCAAAGAGAAAAATATTTTCCGCGATGTCGATTTTTCGCACGTCGCCCATGGTCCGGGTGCGCAATCCGGCTTCGGAGATGCCTTTTTCCAGGCGCTCGCGGAACAACACCGCCGCGGCTTTGTCCGGCAGCTGAATCGCGTAATCCCGGATTTCGGCCAGCGCCGAAAGTTCGTTGGCCAGCGCCTGATTGCTGCTCAAGGCCTGTTCGATGCTGCGGCTGGTACGGGCGATGGCTTCTTTCTCCTGCCGGATCCGGAAGCTGCCCAAAGGCAGATACGGCTGCGACATCGCCACCACCCAGATCGCGGCTGCGAGCAATAAAACCACCGGCACCATCGGCATGTATTTGCGCAAACGCGGATTGATCATGGCAACAGACTCCTCAGCTTCACGGTGAACGTGGTGGACTGATCTTCCGGCCGTGTGGTTTTGCGCTGATTGATGAACTGGTAGATGGTGGACTTACTCAGCGTCCGCGGCAGGTCCGGGTCGTCTTTGGTCGACATGATGGTCAGTTCGATCATATCCCCCGATTGCGTGTAACCGGCCAGCCACATATATTCGGGAAGCCGTTCGCTCAGATCCGCCAGCAGCGGCAGGACCGCGGTGGAGCCGATCTTGTTTTCGGTGATTTTACGGGCCAGCTCCTTGGCCTGCACCAGAGTGCGCGTTGTGGCGGCGGCCTCCTCCAGATCGTGTTCCAGCTGCTGCCGGCGCTCCGTCAGTGTGTCGTAGTCCTCGGAAAAGCGCTCATAACGGTTCCACAACACCCCGAATGCCGCCACCAGCAGCAACCCGAGCAGCAATTGGTACAGGCGTTTCCAGCGGCGGTGCCGGACCGGCCGGATATCCGCCGGAATGACCGCCTCCCGGAGCAGCGACAGGTTTTTGACCGCCGGATCGCTCGGCAGATAACGGAGTACGCGCTCCGCGGGCGAAAAATTCCGCTCGTTGTCCAACCACTCCCGGCTCATCGGTTCGGCATCGTTGAACACCTGTCCCGGCACGAAGTAGTCGCAGCTCAGATTGGCCTCGCGCACCCGTGCCAGCAGCGCGTCGACCACGGTTTTGCGTATGGCGAACAGACGGAAACGGGTGTTGTCCCGGCCGTAACGCCGGTAGCCCCAGAAAACCTGGTCCATCGGGATGGGCAGACGGCTTTCCAGTTCATAGGCCAGGGCGCTCTCCAGGTTGCGCCCTTTCAATGGCGCCGGCAGAACGACATCGTGGATGACCGTCGAAGGCGTATCCGCCACCAGCCCGATCACATCCAGCGAAGACGCGTCACGCCACACCTCGTCGGCATCCAGATAAACGCCGCGGCGGGAAACCGAACCGGTCTTGGTGGCAAGCTCACCATCGCGGTTGATTTCTATGATTCCAAAGTGCATATCCTGACCCGGCTTTTCCTGTTATCCGTGAAACCTCAAAAACTGCATAGTATTAAACGACAATATACCGTAAATTATTGTAATTACAATCATAATTGCCGAAAAAAATCCCGAAGAAAATGAAGCGGAGTCGGCCGCGTTCCTTTCCCGTTTCGCTCCGTACCGGCGTGAAAAAAAATAAAATATTCAATCCGAACTCTTGACTTTTAAAAAAAATCAGCTATAATATTAACAATCGAACCGGTTCGATGAAAAGCCGACAATCAACTCTTCAGCGCGGATAATTGGATACATGGGAAAGAACATCACCATCAGCGACGTCGCCAGGCATTTGGGTATTTCCAAAAGCACCGTTTCGCACGCCCTCAGCGGCACCCGCCCCATCAGCGAAGAGCTTTGCCGGAAAATCCACCAGGCGGTCAACGAACTCGGTTACAAGCCCAATTTCGCCGCCCAAGTCATGAACACCAACCGCACCGGATTGATCGGCATCATCATTTCGGGGCTGGCGAATACGCATACCACCGAACTGGTCGAAGCCTTCAGCGCCGCTCTTTCAAAGCGCCAGATGCAGATGATCCTGGCCATCGCCGCCACCCAGATCGAAGGGGTCGAACTCCTGCAGCGATTTTCCCGCGGCATGGCCGACGCCGTCATCAACACATTGCCGGATCTGCATGAGAACGTCGTACAGAACATCACCGGCAGCGTTCCGTGTCTCACCTATCTGCGGCACGAGGAGGCCAAACTGGAAATCGACTTCGCCAGCGGGACGCGCGAAGCGTTCGAATACCTCGTCGCCAACGGCCACCGCCGGATCGCCATCATGGCCAGCCGGACCCGCTGCGATCTGTCGGTCGCCAGCGACCCCTGCCTGGTCGAGTACCGCAAAATGGCGGCGTTGCACGGCTGCGACGAAATCGTCATTCCGATGAAAGACGGCACCATTGCCGAAGGCGTGGCCCTGGCGGATAAGCTGTTTGCCACCGGCGCCACCGCCGTGCTGGCCGGCAATGACATGTGTGCGCTGGGCATCATGCAGCGCTCCTTTGAATTGGGAAAATGCCTTCCCCGGGATTTGTCCATCATCGGGCATGACGATGCGCCGACCGCGCAGATGAGCCTGCCCCGCCTGACCTCCATCCGGTTGCCCGGCGAGATTCTCGCCCGGCACACTGTGGAAGTCCTGTTGCACCGGGTCAATCCGGCACTGCCGCTGCCCCGGGCGCGCACCGTGGCCACCAAGCTGATCGTCCGCGACTCCGTTGGCAAAAAAAATTGAAATATGGCTGAAAACAATAACAACAAACATCAAAAAAAGGTATCGGCAATGAAAAAATTCACACTTATCGAGCTTCTGGTCGTCATCGCGATTATCGCGATTCTGGCTAGCATGCTGCTTCCGGCGCTTTCCAAGGCCAGAGCGGCGGCGCAAAGCATCAAATGCATCAACAACCTCAAGCAGAACGGCCTGTTGCTGACCATGTACGCCAATGACACCAAATGTCTGCCCGGTGCGTATGTCAACGGGATTACGTTTTGGGAACAGCTGGAACGGGACGGTTATCTGGCCTTCTCCAGTCAGATGGTCTGCCCCTCGTGGCCGCCGAGCACCTTCGACACCAACACCGACCCCTATGCCGTTTATCACACCTACGGCGCTGTTTCCCATGCGTGGTGGTATAATTTCGACTCCCCGATTTTCATCGACAACCCGCGGCTGCCTTACCAGGACGGAGAAGCCAACGGGCGCACCAATGTGATCAATCCGTCGCAATACATTCACCTGATCGATAGCTTCACCACGCTCGACGGCAGTGTCCAATACGTGGGTGTTTTCGCTGAATTCACCGAAAGGCCCCTTCAGGCGCGCGCCAGTCATAACCGGAAAGCCAACGGCTGGTTCCTCGACGGCCATGCCGCCGCGCAGTCGCCGGACGAGCTTGAAAAAGACAACTTCTTTGACCCGAGCATGATTTATGTCCCCTAGTGTTTCAGTCGATGCCATCGATCCGGCGCGCAGCCGTGCTCTAGTGTC
Organism: Victivallaceae bacterium; assembly: GCA_031549115.1. Taxonomy (GTDB): domain Bacteria; phylum Verrucomicrobiota; class Lentisphaeria; order Victivallales; family Victivallaceae; genus JAVBQJ01. The sequence goes on along the minus strand of JAVBQJ010000074.1, from coordinate 14,153 downwards.
GTGTCAACGCCAAATTTGCAGCAAGACAGCTTCATTTTGCGCAGAGCCGCCGTGCGCCGATGGCGCAGAGCGATGTGACCATCGCGCCAGCCATCGACCCGCGGCGGAATGCGCAAATGAGCTGCCGCAAAGCGGTTGCGTTCAGCCGGTCCCGGATTTGCGTTGCTCCGGCGCGGCCGTTACGTCAGTAGCGGCCGACCGGATCAGCGCAAACCGGCCTCCGGCTGAATCGCAATCTTGCTCCAAATTTGGCGTTGACGCGACACTAGCGCTGCGCGCCCGTTTGGAGTTGCGGCGGGAATTCGGTTGTCCCGCCGCGCTGGAGTTCGGCGATGAATTCCTCGATGCGTTGTTTTACGGTTCGCTCAAATCGCTGGCGCAGCGGGTGGAGGAAAATGGCTTCTGCCCCACCAGCTACGGGGAAGATCGCGGTATCTGCTGCTACGGATTGACCCATTATCCCCGCGACACTGCCGAGGCGGCCATTGCGCTGTCTTTCAACCAAATGCCGCGGATTGCCCGGAAAATTCTCCACTTCTCATTGGACCATATTCCCGCGGGACAATACTATCCGCCGCATGTTTATCGCCGCGACGGTTCGGTCAAGGCCAATACCATTCAAATCGATACTCCCGGCCATCTGGCGCGGGCGCTGCTGGCCTGCGTAAGCGCGTCTTTGCCGGAGCGGGATCCCGCCGACCGCCATTTTTTCGCGCAACTGAGCGAGATGTTCCGGGCGGTGCGGCAGCATCATTATCATGCGCGTTACCGGCTCTTTGACGCCGGCAACTACAACGAACAATTCGACGGCGGCGCGGAGCCGTTGCTGGATTTATTCACCAACAGCGCCATGTACAGCGGTTATCTCGCGCTGGCACGGCTGGCGGAGATTTTTTCCATGCCGGCGGAGCAGCGGGAATTCACGCTGGCGGCGTCGGAATTGCAGCAGGGGCTGGAAGAGAATCTGTTCGACCGGGAGCGTGGTTTTTTCCGTTGCGCCCGAAACCTGATCTCCCAGGAGCTTGTTGCGGAAGACAACTGGATCATCCTCTATTGCCAACGCTGGCTGCCGTTTGCCGCGTCGGAGATCTGGCGGAAGGCGTATGGTCATTTGTCGCGGCATACCGCGTTGCACTGGTCGGAGGAGTTCACGCTGGTCACCGGCGAAGCCGCGCCCCGCAACTTCATGATGCTGGGCAAGGTCTTTGCGCAGCAGCTGGGACATTTCGCCGCCATCGGCGATTGGCCGCGGTTGCGGCATCATCTGGATTTCCTGCGCGCCACGGTGCGTTCGCCCGAAAATCTTTACCCGGAGTGGTGGTATCATCATTTCCCGGCGGAGTTGGACGGATACTACGCGGACTTTCTGCGGGACCACCGGGGCTTGTGGATGCCGTATACGGAAGATCCGCACGGCGACTATACCGTCGACAGCGGCAACTGCGAACAAACCGCGGTCTTCGTCCAACACTGTACCGCCGCCGCGCCCGTCATCCAAAAAATAAAAAAATAAAAAATAAAAACAATAGAGCCGATGGCGAAGCCGAAACCGAGGGGGAAGAGCAAGTCCGCAGGACGTAGCGAGCGAAGCGGCGGTCTGCCCTCCGTCATACGGAGGCGCGGTCCAGCGCGCGAACAGCGCTGGTCGCCGATGGCGCCGCAGGCGCCTAAAAGAGGCGAAACGTACAGCAAGCGAGCCGGAGGCGAGCGCTTCCTCCCGAGGGAGCGATGGTGTAGACCGGATTGGAAGCGTGAGCGACAATCCGGTCTACACATAGAGCGGACGAGGCCGGCGCAGGCGGTTGAATCGGGAGGATTCCACCCCAGCCCCCGACGCGGATGGGAAAAGCGAAAGCTATAGTTTATAATTGATGATTTGATAGGATAAGAAAATGCGAAAATATTTTTGGGCGGTATTTCTGTTTGTGACCGCTGCCGGCGTTGTTGGCGCCGGAGAAGGCGATCGGACTTATAACCTGAACCGCGCTTCCGACGGGGTCGAAATCGTTTCCGCGCCGGGCGCAACCGTGCGGTATGAAAATGGCGGCGTCGGTATCGGCGCCGGTTCCGAGGCGCAGATCCTGCTGCCGCCTTTTGAGGTCGGCAACGGGCAATTGACGCTGCGGCTCGAATACCTGCCGCCATTCATCCATCAATTCATGTGGTACGACGGCCGGGTGCTGGAGCTGCAAGACGCGCAGGGCGAAGCGGTTCTGACCCTGGATCTGGTCCGGCGCGGCCGTTTCCGGCTGGAATACCGGGGCGTCGGGGCGGTTTCATTGCCGATGGACCGCTTCGATGGCGGCGCGGTTGATTTTGTCGTCGTCATCGATGGCGGCACGGCGCGTCTGGAGGTCAACGGCCAACGTTATCTGCAGGTCTTTTCCGCTTCGCCTCTGGCGGGTGCCGAATACCGGGTGGTTTTGGCCAATGCCGTCACCGATGCGGAAAAAATCTGCGCCTACGGGACTTACCGCCGGATCCATTGTTTCAACGCCGTCCCGGCTGTCCCCGCTCCGGCGTATGATCCCGGCGCCGGTGACGTCGATTACGAAAAACTCAAAGCCCTGGAAACGCGCATTATTTCCGGTGAGGACGAATTGGCCGTCCGCGTCAACAATTCCGGTACGTTCAGCCGGAATACCGCCCGGAAAACCGTCTGCCGGGTGGTGCTCGATTCGCTCTACCGCCGCCTCAACATCGGCAAACGGGTCAACTTCGATGAACTGTACCGGGATTTGCTGGGTATGGTCGAGGCCATGGAAAAAGAGGACGCCGCCGCGGATGTGACCTATGATTTGCCGGAGGAGGCCGCCGGTTTCTTGACCCCGGAGGACGATAATTTTCACTTCGGGGCGATCGGCTGGGACCAGGGGCAGTACGCCAGGGACCTGGCCGGACTGGGCTTCAATCTGGTCTCCGATTCGTTCTGGCCCAACCAGGTGATGCGCCCCGACGGGAGCTTCAATCAGGATTACTACGTCAACCGCATCGGGCCGTCGCTGCGTCATCTGGAACGCTATGGACTCAAAGTGGATATGCTGTTGGCGCCTTACACGCCCGATTATCTCAAGCAGCGCCATCCCGAATGGAGCGGGGCTTACTTCGGCAGTGACCCGAAAGACGCTGCGGAAGCGGCGTCCATTGGCTCGGCGGCGGAATGGCGGGGGCGGGTGGCCGGATACGGCTTTCTGGAGGCTTCGATCATCGACCCGGAATTTCTGGCGATGGCGGAAACCTTTCTCAAAGAATCGGCGCGGCGCTTGAATCAACATTCCAATGTGGTTTCGCTCTGTCTGGGCAATGAATCGCTTTTCGCCGATTACTCCGAGCCCATGCAGCGGCGCTGGCGGGAGTATCTGCGAACGAAATACACGACATTGGCGGCTTTGAACGCCGCCTGGCGCAGCGACTACGCTTCCTTCGACGAAATTTTCATGAACTACATCATGGCGCACGATTATGAAAATGCCCCGCGTTTTTACGATTGGACGTGCTTCAATCAGGCGGTCGGTACCGAATTTTTCCGGTTCCTGCATGATACGGTGAAGTCCGAATGCGCGTTGCCCACCCATGTGAAGGTGTTGCCCGATGAGTACGGTTCCTTCTGGCTGGGCTTGCACGACCCCGACCGCGCATCCAGCGAATACGCCGCCGGGATCGACCGTTACGGCATTGCGCAGTTCACCGAAATCCTCGGCACCGACAGCTATGCCGACAAATGGACCGGCGACGGCGACTTGCAGGCCAATGTCATGCATCAGAGCATTTATCTGGACCTGCTCGCATCCTATGACTATGACAAAGCCGTATTCGACAGCGAATGGCATATTTTCAACATCGGCGCGCCGCGCACGCCCGCGGCTTACGCCGACTTCGTCATGCAGGAAAATGTGATGCACAACATCCGCGCCGGCAGTGTCTGGCTGATGTGCCCGGAGGTGGATGTCTACGATCTGACCAGCGACGCGCCGTTGCTGCTGACTTATGCGCAAACCGCCGCCAAAATTCGCGCGTTCAAGCGTTATTACGACGCGCTGTTGCGGCGGCCGCGCCCGGTGGCGCTGCTGTACAGTCCGGAAAACCGCCGGACCTTTTTCGACGGGTATATGCATAACCTGCGTTCCTGGCACCGGGAGTCGCTTTTCCGCGGCGCCGGCGTCAGGGTCATGGACGAGCGCCAGTTGATTGCCGGGAATTATCGCGGCGTGCAAACTCTGGTGGTGGTGCCGACGCCGATTTTGACGGCGGCTGCCCGGCGGGCGCTGGCGGAGTTCGCCGGGCAGGGCGGGCGGGTGATCCTGCTGGGGACCTCCGGCGAACACCAGGGGCAACCCCTGGATGAAATCGCCGGGAAAAAGTTACCGAAAATGACGGCGGCGGATTCGTGGAACGCCATCGACGCCCCGGCGTTCATCACCGGCGCCGACGGGCGGAGCATTCATGGCGTGGAGTGGCATTGCGCCGATCTGGATGCGCCGCAAACGGTCATTCTCTACGTCTCCAATTACAACCGGAATCCGCAGGAGATTTTTTTGCGCCGGCTGAAAAACCCCCGGGATGCGTTCAGCGGCCGGCCGCTGGCCTTCCCGCTGACCCTGGAGACTTGGCAAACGCTGCTGATCGTCGGCGAAAAATAAGGAAATCAGAGTGATGTTTTATTGGCGCAATTTCTCCGGCTACCATCGGGTGGAGGAGTTACCGGCGGCGGCGGGGCCCCGCCGGGTGGGGACACTGGGGTACTCGTGGCCGGGGTTTATCGTGATGCTGACTTTGCTCTCGGTGGGGGTATTTTCGTTCGTCACCATCCAGAATCTATTTAATACCCTGATGCCGCTGCAGCTTCACGCCACCGGCGCGTCCAATAAAACCATCGCCCTGATCGTCACCACCATGCCGTACTGGGTGGCGCTGGGGATCAATCCGTTGTTCAGCAGCTGGAGCGACCGGCTGCGCACCCGCTGGGGACGGCGCAATCCGTTCATTCTCGGATCGGCGCCGTTGATTGCCGTGGTGCTGATTGCGCTGGGGTGGACGCCGCAGTTGGCCAAATGGCTCAATCCCGAGCCGCTGGCGGCCAATCAGTGGACGTTCGTGCTGCTGGTGGTGCTGGCAATCGTCTACCAGGTGGTGTTCATGATCCCCGGGGCGGTTTTCTGGTATCTGTTTCCGGATGTGGTGCCCAAGGTTTTCATGTCGCGCTTCATGGCGCTCTTTCAGATCGTCAATTCGGGGGCGTGGTTTGTCTTTTCGCGCTGGATGCTGCCGTGGTCGGAGACGGCGCTGGGGTGGCTGTATACCGGCATCGGGGTGATGTATTTACTGAGCATGCTGCTGGTCTTTTTTTCCGTCCGCGAGGGGGACTATCCGCCGGTCGACGACTTCAAGGAGCGCACCGGCGTGATGGACGCGATGCGGCTGTACTTCAAGGAGTGCTACAGCATCGGCTTCTATTACCCGTTTTTTCTGGCGGTGACTTTGAGCGAGGTGTCGACGATCTGCCGGGGCATGTACAATCTGATTTATGCCAAACAGCACTTGCATATCAGTACGGAAGATTTCGGCGACATCATGAGCTATTATGCCCTGATCGGCCTGGCATGCAGCCTGCCGTTCGGTTGGCTGAGCGACAAAATCCACCCCATGCGCATGTACGGCTGCGCACTTGTCCTGGTGGTGGCGACCAATGTGGTGAGCTTTTATATGGTCAACGACCGCGGCACCTTTCTGGTGGCGACGGTGACGCTGGGGGTGGTTTACGCGCTGCAGACGGTCAGCACCATTCCGATGTTCGTGGCGATCCTGCCGGAAAAATTGTACGGGCAGTTCTGTTCGGCCTGTTCGCTGTTCCGGGCGGTTTTCATCGGTATTTTGGGGCTGGGCGGCGGTGCGCTGCTCGATTACCTGGGGAATTACCAATATATCTATGCGTGGGATGCCGTTTTCACGCTGGCGGCGTTGCTCTGCTTCGTCAAACTCTATTGCTCCTGGCAGAAGCGCGGCGGCCGTCACGGCTACGTGGCGCCGCTGCGGGAAATCCGGTGATAACAATTATTCCATTTTCATTTGCATTTCGTGAAATCCGCTTCTATATTGTTAGTCAGGCCGTTTTTTGCCGGCCTCTCACGGCCGCATGGCCGGAGCGGGAATTACAACAAGAGGAATATGGACAAAAGACAACGCCGGGCGGAGTGGGGCTGGTGGGCATTCGCGCTCGGAATTATTTTGATGTGGTGCACCGGCATGGTCTATTCCGACCACCCGTATCTCGCCATCGGCGGCGGCGTGGTTTGCGTGGCGGTTTTTTCATTCGCGGCCTTCCGGGAATGGCGCAACCTCCGGTTCGCGGCGTTGATGAACGGCGAGGAGCGCGTCGCCGAATGGCTCGATGAGGACGACCGTCCGGTCTGCATCGGCGCCCACGCGGTTTTCGCCAACGGCCGCTTCGTCTGCTGGCGCGGCATTCCCAAAGAACTCCAGCGCGCCGAATACAATCCCAAAAGCGGCATATTTAAATTCGTGCTGCATTATCCGTCCGGCGGCATCATGCCGTGGCGGGCCAGATTTTCCGCCCGGATCACCGTGCCCCCGGCGGCAGTAGAGGAGGCCAAAGCCGCGGAGCGCTATTTCTCGCCGTGGGCGAAAAATCACCGCCGCCGCAGCGTCGGTCCGTCGCCGCCGACCGGCGAAAACGCCTGAACAGCATGGGCGGATATCCGATCAATGAAATCGTCCCGGAGCTGAAACAACGGCTCCGGTCGTGTCCGAATGTGGTGCTTTCCGCACCGACCGCGAGCGGGAAAACCACGGTATTGCCGCTCGCTCTGCTCGAAGAGCCGTGGTTGGCCGGCCGGAAAATCATCATCCTCGAGCCGCGCCGTCTGGCCTGTTTCGCCGCCGCACGCCGTCTGGCAATGCAGCTGGGGGAGGTGCCGGGAAGCCGGGTCGGCTACCGGACCCGGCTGGACAGCAAAAGCGGCAGCCGCATCGAAGTGGTCACCGAAGGCATTCTCACCCGGATGATTCAGCATGACCCCGAATTGAACGGGGTCGGCCTGGTGATTTTCGACGAATTCCACGAACGCAACCTGCATGCCGACGTCGGGCTGGCGCTGCTGCTGGAGGCGCAGGCGGCGTGGCGCGAAGATCTCCGGATTCTGGTGATGTCGGCGACGCTGGATACCGCCGCGGTGGCGCGGTTGCTCGGCGACGCGCCGGTCGTCACCGGCAAAGGGCGCGGCTTTCCGGTCGAAATCACCTACCAGGCGTTCGAGCGCGAACGCCCCCTGGCCGATATGGTTTGCGATATGGTCCGGTATGCCGCGGCCAACGAAGAGGGCAGTATTCTGGTGTTTCTGCCCGGCGAAGCGGAGATCGGGCGCTGCTGCGAACGGTTGAAAGACATCGACGCATTGCTGTTTCCATTGTACGGACGGCTTTCCGCCGCCGAGCAGCAGCAGGCGATCGAACCGGCGCCGCCGGGAAGGCGCAAGATCGTGCTGGCGACCAATCTGGCGGAGAGCAGTCTTACCATCGACGGCGTCCGGATCGTGATCGACAGCGGTTGGGAGCGGCGCGCGTTCTACCATCCGGGGACCGGCATGAGCCATCTGCGGACGGTTCCGATCGCGGCGGCCAATGCCGAACAGCGCGCCGGCCGCGCCGGCCGCAACGAGCCCGGCATCTGTCACCGGTTATGGACGAAAATGCAGCACGAGCGCCGGGAGCCGGAGGCGCCGCCGGAGATTCTGCTGGCCGATTTGACCGGGATGGCATTGGAGCTGGCGGTGTGGGGCGTCGCCGATCCGAAGCAGTTGCGCTGGCTAACGCCGCCTCCCGACGCGGCTTTTCTGCGGGCGCGCCGGACTCTGCTGGACTTGGGTGCAATTGAAAATGACGGGAAAGTGACGGATCACGGTAAAAAGCTGCACGCCACCGGTTTGCATCCGCGTATCGCCGAATTGATCTGGGCCGGAATGAGAGCAGGAGCCGGATTGACGGCCTGCCGTCTGGCGGCGTTTCTTTCGGAAAACACCCGCAACGGAGTTCCCGGCTGCGATCTGAATGCCGCTCTGGCGGAGGCGGACAAAGGCAAGGCCGGGGTATTGGCGCGGCAATTGGCCGGACGTTTTCATATTACCGGGGACAAGGGGACCTGTGATGCCGCCGAAGTTGCCGCTTCCGCGTGGTTCGACCGGATTGCCCGCCGCCGTAGCGCGCAGCCGGGGGAGAAGCGTTACCAGCTGACCGGAGGACGGGGCGCGTTTTTTCGCGACGCCACGCCGTTGACGCAATACGAGTATCTGGTAATCCCCGAATTGTCCGGCGGGGAAGCCGAATCGGAGATCCGGCTGGCCGCCGGTTTGTCCGCCGCCTGGGTGGAAAAACACTGTGCCGCGCGCATGCACGAAACAGCCGCGTTGGCGGTGACCGACGGGAAGTTCCGCTGGCGGCGCCGGAAATATCTGGGCGCCATCGTCATCGCGGAAACCCCGGTCGGCGCGCCGTCGCCGGCGGAGGTGCAAACCGCGGTGGTGCAATATGTCCGGGAACAGGGCCTCGCGGTGCTGCCGTGGGATGCATTGTCCGAACGGCTGCTGGCGCGGCTGCGCTTCGTCCGCCGCACCGCGCCGGAGCTCTGGCCCGATGTATCCGAGGCCGGATTGCTCGAAACACTGGACGGCTGGCTGGCACCGTTCATCCGCAATGCCGCCGACCCGCTACGGGATATGCCGCTGGCGGCCGCACTGGCCTCATTGTTGGATTATGCCCGCAAAAGCGAACTGGACCGGGTGGCGCCGGAGCGCTTTACCACCCCCGCCGGGACCCATCCGGCCATCGATTACACCGGAGCCGTCCCCGCGGTCGCGGTGAAGCTGCCGGAGCTTTACGGTCTGGCCAAGCACCCCCAGGCCGGTATGCCGCCGGTGCCGCTGCAGCTGCATTTGCTGTCGCCGGCGGGGCGGCCGGTACAGATCACCACCGATCTGCCGGGCTTCTGGCGCGGCAGCTACGCCCTGGTCCGCGCCGAAATGCGCGCCCGCTACCCCAAACACCACTGGCCCGAAGACCCCGCCGCCGCCACCCCCAAAACCACCTCTCTCAAAAAACATTTGCAGGCGTGAGTGATATGTGCCCCGGGGGAGGGAGAAGGGCCGCCTTTTGAGGAAAGGGACCCCCTCTCTCATCCCCCTCAAACCTTTTTGTGTATGATTTATGATTGTGCAAATGCACAATCATAAATCGGGGGGGAAGGTAATTGTTTGAGCGGTAATTGCTTAATTGTACTGCGGCGACGTTTCGGGGGTGTGGGTGCCGGAGGGATTGTCTCCCGGTTTTTAACCATGCAGGAGTCGTATCATGAGTCGCAGGATCATTTCGTTATACTTCAATGCCGCCGGAGAATGTGTCAATGAGCGCGGAGAAACGACGGCGTCCGTGGTGGAGCCGGTATTTCACCCCGATGAAATCGTGGTGGTCAACTGTCAATTTTTTCAGAACACCGGCGAAGACGAACCGGCCGTGCCGGAGGCGCTGGCGATCGATTCGCTGTTGCGGGTGGCCCTGGTCGCCTACGAGGAGTCCACCGGAAGCCGTTTGTTTCAGGCGGCGCAATCGGACGATCCGGCGGCCAACCGGGTCAATCGTGCCGGCGATTGGGGCAACGGCGGAACCGCCGACCGCGCCGCCGGACAGTTGAGTTTCCGGGTGGCGACCGCGGACGCGACTTTGAACTCCATGCTGCCGCTGGAACGTTCGTGGCAGTTCAAACTGCGGATTCTGGCGGATTCCGGGGAGGATTTTATCACGACGGTACTCGGCGCGGTGTCCTTTCAGGTCGCGGGGCGCCCGACGTCGGAAGCGATTTCCCGGACGGAATTGGAGGGGCTGCTCCAAGCGCCGGAGGAGTACCAGTTCCGGCTGGACGAAAATTCCGGCTGGCATACCGAACAAACCCTCAACGACCGCCACTATCGGAGCCGGCGCGGCGGCGGCGAGTGGGGGCAGCCGGTGCAATTGCCGCAGGGAAGCGGCATCCGGATCGATCAGGCCGGATTGTTGTCGGCGCGCCCGACGGGCAGTGGCTTTTCGTCGACGTTGAATTACTATGCCACCGATACCGGGTTGGTTTACTTCTATCGCAATAAGACGTGGAGTGAAGGGGTTTCGCTGCGGGGACCGGCGGGGGCCGCGGCACCCCGGGAAATCCCCGGCTTCGAATTCCTGTCGCCGGTGTACGATCCGGATTGGGGATGTGTCGGCGTCCTGGACGCGCAGCGGGATTGCCTGAGCTTCCGCTACCGGGCCGCCAGTGCCACCAAGCTGGTCCTCGGCGTGGTGTCGGCATCGCCGGAGGTGAGCGGCAATGTCCTGCTGGTGGCGGCGGTGGACGGCAAGACCGGACCGCTTACCGTGGTTCCGGTAACGGCCGCGGAGCAGAGCGTGACCGTCCCGCTGGTGTTGCTCGGCAATACTTCCGGCCGGCTGCAGTTGTATCGCCGCTTCGCCGATTATCGCGATACGCTCCGGGATGGAGTCCCGGTGTCCATGCTCATCACCCATGCCACGCTGGTGTTGGCGTAAAAATCGGGAAATATTATTTTTTCTTTCCATTCCCTATTGACTTTTTGTGTCTTTTTGTGTATAATTAAAATAGACATAAAAAGACATTCGGAGTGGATGGAGCGATGATACTACTTGATGCCGGTCGTTTTCCCCGCACCCAGCGTGAAGTTCTGGAGCGGTTGATTGAAGAGATGCATGACGGTTCTCTCCTGTCGGGAGATGCGTTGGGTACCGAGGTGGCGCTGGCGGCGCGCTTCGGGGTATCGCGCAATACCATCCGTTCGCTGATGTCGACGCTCGAGGATGCCGGTGCGGTCCGGCAGCTGCCGCGCCGCGGAATTTTCCTGAATTCTTTGTTGCGGCTTCAGAACGGCAGCGCCGGCGGGGGAGAGGACCGGCAATTCCTCTATCTGCGCTGGTGCGACAGCCTGATGGAGTCGGAAATCACCTGCGGGTTGGAGCGCTTCGCCCGGCAGCGGCAGTTGCCGGTGCGGGTGTTGAATATGCACCAATCCGAGGAACTGCTGTGCGACACCTTGCGGCAGCTGCCGCCGGAGTGTACGGCGGTATTGGTGCCGCCCGAGTTGCCGGGGGTGGTCCGGGAATTGAATGCGGCCATCCGCCGCGGCGCCCGGATTCTCCAGGCCGACCGCTATCTTGGCGGGGTTGCGGCTCCGTCGATCACCTTTGACGACTATTCCATCGGCGTATTGGCGACCCGGCATCTGATCCGGCAGGCCAATCGGCCGGTGTGGTTTTTCGGCTATACCCATCCGGTGTCGGCGCAAAAGCGCTACCAGGGGTGGGCCGACAGCATGCGGGAGAGCGGTTTCGGCCAGCTCCCGGATTACCGGATCCCCTGCGATACCGACAATCCGCTGGCGGAAATGCTGCCGCAGCAATTCTTCCTCGATTCCTTCCGCGATTTTTACCGGCGCCATGACGATGCGCCGATTTCGATTTTCTGTATCGGCGATTCGCTGGCTTTTCATGTTTACCGGGTGGCGGAGGAGTTCAAACGCCGGGTCGGATCGGATATCCTGCTGGTCGGCTCCGGCGATACCGCCCGCGGACAACGCCTGAATCCGCCATTGAGTTCCATCCATGCCGAGCAGGAGCTTATGGGCGAAGCCATCGGCAGTCTGCTGCAGCATTGGCCGGCGTCGCCGCAATACAGCCAGATCCTGCCGCTCGAACTGATTCCACGCGCGTCTTCGTTGGGAGTGGAAGCCTGACCGGATTTTTTCGGGAGACGGTCGGCATGTGTTTGCTATAATTGAGCTTTAGACTGTAATTAAATAGAAAGAGAAACAAATGAAGTGTCGGCAACGTTTTCTCCTACTCGCCGCCCTGTTGACGGCGGCGCCGGTATTATACGGACGGGTTTTGTCCGGTCACAACTTCAGCACCTCCGGCGATTGGCCGTCGGGGTGGCAGCTGAAGAGCCTGGGCGACGGCAGCGGGAAACATTGGAATGCCATCGTACCGGGGCAGTCGCACGGGCCGCTGCTTCTGACCATGCCGTCGATGAAAAGCTGGCAATTCCTGGTGTTCGATCTGCCGGCGGCGCAATTGCAGGGAGTCACCCGGCTGCGCCTGACCGCGCGGGTGCTGGCGAACCGGACCTGCATGGCGGTAGTGTTGGCCGAATCCGGCACCTGGGGGGAGTTGGTGACGCGACAAAGCGGCGCCAACAACCGGACCACGTTGCAATGGGAGACCGTGACGGCGGAATTGACCCGCTCCGCTCCGGATCAGATGATCTCGGCGGCGATCGGCATCGACTACAATTACGAGGGCGCCTGGGCTATGGTCGATCAGATCGTGCTGGAGGCGGATTACGATCCGGCGCCGCCGCGGCTGGCGGCGGCGCCCGTCGATCCGCGGTTGCCGCCGGAGGCGTTGGCGCCGGAGCTGGCGGAGCAACTGGGGCGGCTTGTCCCGGCGGAGATCCCGGCGGATTTGCCGGAACAAGAGGCGGCGGCGCTGGCCGCGCGCAATGCCCGGCTGCGGGATATTGTCGAACGTTTTTCCGGGAAGAACGGAGTCGCGCTGGCGGAAGTTGCTCATATGGCCGAGGCTGACGCTTTGCTGCGGCAGGAGGATTACCTCTGGCAGGTTGCGGATACGTTGGCGGTGGTGAATGCGGATACGCCGCTTTTGCCGTACAACACCATGGAGTTGGCGGTGGCGATGCCGCAGCGGGGACAGGATGCGCGGATTTTGCTGTTGCGCAACAACACCCTCCGGCCGTTGGGTTTCGAGGTGAAAGTGACCGGCGACGCGGCGGCGCTGGTCACGCCGGCGCTGTTGCGGCTGGTGGATGATGTCCCGGATTGCCCGGTGCCGTTGGGCAGTATCCCGGTGGTGGAGGTCGGACGGAACCAGACGGCGGCATTGGAACTCACCTTTGCCACTGCGGATGCGGCCCCCGGCACCTATACGGGGCAATTGACGATCGCTCCGGCGGACGGGAAGCTGGAATGCCGCGCCATCGATCTGGCGGTGACGGTGTATCCGGTGGAGTTGCCGGAGCAAATGCCGATCCGGGTGTACAACTGGGATTACGGCTCAACCGGGAATCCGTCGATGCTGGAATTGTTCGCGGAGAGCCGGGTGAATGTGTTTTCGATTCCGTTTTTCGATACCGTCGTGCCCGCCGACCTCACCCGGATTCATGAACTGGTGCCGCGGTTGCGGGAGCGTTTCGGCGAGGGCGGCTTCGAGGTCGTGATCGAGGTCTGGTTCGTCGGAGAGGCGGGGGGCTGGAAGCCGGAGTTCAACGCGTGGCTGGACCGTTTGGTGGCGGCGCTGGAAGCCGAGGGGTTGACATACGACAACTGGTACTTGCACATTTACGATGAGAGACTGCACCAGGAATTTCTCGATTCGGCCAAAGCGATACAGGCATACAATCCCCGGGTGCGGATTTTTTCCGATATGCTGGATCGCGACCCGGAGGTGGTGAAGGCGTTTGCGCCGTATCTGGCGGTCTGGTGCCCGTTTGCCAGCCACATGACCAGTGCGCTGTTTGAGGAATCGCGCAACCTGATTCGGGGCGGGAGTTTGCCGGTATGGGTTTACCAGTGCGATGCGATGCCGAAGCAGGCGCCGTCGACGTACCGGCTGCTGCCGTGGCAGGCGTGGCGATGGGGGGTGGACGGTTGTTCCTTCTGGACGGCGCGGACGGTGGAGTTCCGCACGGAGACGGGGAAGCCGAATTTCGGCATCAATTACCTGGATACGGAGGACCGGGTGGTGGCGGGGCGGCGCTGGAAGATGTGGCGGGCGGGTTTGGAGGATTATCTGCTGCTGGAGATGGCGGCGGAGCTGGCGGAGCGAAAGGGCGACATGGGGTTGCGTGCCCATATTGACGCACTGGTGGACCGGGTGCTGACGGCGCCGACACACCAGGGCCGTGCGATCGAAGGAGCCCGCCGCGAACTGCTGGAACTGTTAAAGAAATAAAAAATTCTTAAAAAACAAAAAAATAAAAAAATAAAATAGAGCCGCGAAGCGGCGGTTTGCCCTCCGTCATACGGAGGCGCGGTCCAGCGCGCGAACAGCGCTGGTCGCCGATGGCGCCG
>JAVBQJ010000023.1:0-68054 GCA_031549115.1 Victivallaceae bacterium | reverse complement strand
AAAAAAGGTCGCGGAAGATGCCAAAGGCATCTGGAGCAGAGGTGCAGGGTCCTGTGACCCTGCCGGGGTGGTATGGAGGGCGAGGAGCCCTCCATCGGGGGGACGGGGGCGGCGCACCCGATGGGCGGAGATAAACAGGAGATAAAAAAATGAAGATACTGGTGTGTGGCGGAGCCGGATATATCGGCAGCGCCTGTACGGAATATTTGTTGAATCAGGGACACACGGTGGTGGTGTTTGACGCGTTGATCACCGGACATGAGGACGCGGTGGATCCGCGGGCAAGCTTTGTCAAGGGGGACCTGGGTGACCGGGATCGGATCGTGGAGGTTTGCCGGACGGGCGGGTTTGACGCGGTGATGCACTTCGCGGCGTTTTCGCTGGTCGGGGAATCGATGCAGAATCCGACCAAATACTTCCGCAACAACCTGGCATACGGCATCAATCTGTTGGAGGGGATGGTCGAGGGCAAGATCGGGCGGATCGTGTTTTCCAGTACCGCTGCGACATTCGGCCAGCCGGAGCTCATTCCGATCCGGGAAAACGACCGACAGATTCCGATCAACCCGTATGGCGAGTCCAAGCTGTGTTTTGAGAAGGTGTTGAAGTGGTACCATGAAATCCACGGCATTCAGTATGCGGCATTGCGTTACTTCAATGCCGCCGGGGCGAGTGAAAACTTCGGCGAAGATCACCGGCCGGAGAGCCACCTGATCCCGATCGTGCTTCAGGCGGCGATGGGACAGCGGGAAAAGGTGATGATTTACGGGGACGATTACGATACCGCGGACGGCACTTGCATTCGCGACTACATCCATATCCTCGATTTGGCGCAGGCGCACGCGCTGGCGTTGAACGCTCCCGAGAGCGGCCATTACAATCTCGGCACCGGCAACGGTTTGAGTGTCAAGGAGATCATCGATGTGACCCGCGAAGTCACGGGGCGGGAGATCAAAGTGGAGCTGGCGCCGCGCCGGCGATCCGGCGCGCCTGATCGCCTGTGCCGACCGGGCGAAAGCGTTGCTGCATTGGCAGCCGCAGTTCGAGTCCGCGTCCGCGATCGTGGAATCGGCGTGGAAGTGGCGGCAGAAGTTCCCGAACGGCTATGCCAGATAAATTCGCACACAAAAACGCCCGCATTGCTGCGGGCGTTTTTGTGTGTAATTTCTTACAGAATTTCGGCGATTTGCACTGCGTTCAGGGCGGCGCCTTTCAGCACCTGGTCGCCGGAGATGAATATATCCAGGCCGCGCTTATCCGGCCGCGATACATCCTGGCGGATGCGGCCGACCAGCACATTGTACTGCTCGGTGGCGTCCACCGGCATCGGATAGTGCTTGGCGGCGGGGTCGTCGGCCAGGGTGACGCCCGGCGCCTTGGCGAGAATCGCCCGGGCGTCTTCCGGCGTCATGTCGCGCTCGAACTCCAGATTCAGCGCTTCGGAATGCGCGCGCATCACCGGCACGCGCACACAGGTGCACGACACCATCAGATTCGGATCGTGGAGCATCTTCCGCGATTCGTGGAGCATCTTGAGCTCTTCCTTGGTGTAGCCGTTGTCGGTGAATGCGTCGATGTGCGGGATCAGGTTGAAGGCGATCCGGTGCGCGAAAACCTTCGGCTCGATGGCTTCGCCGTTCAGCACCTGCCGCGTTTGCAGCAGCATTTCGTCCATGCCCTTGGCGCCGGCGCCGGAGGTCGCCTGGTAGGTGGAGGCGATCAGACGCACCACCTTGTTGGCGCGGTACAGCGGGGCCATCACCACCAGCATGATGATGGTGGAACAATTCGGGTTGGCGATCACGCCCTTGTGGAGCTTGACATCCTCCGGGTTGACTTCGGGCACCACCAGCGGCACGTCCGCTTCCATCCGGAACGCGCTGGAGTTGTCGATCATCACCGCGCCGGCGTCCACCACGGAGCGGCGGAACTGGCGGGAAATGTCGCCGCCGGCGGAGAACAACGCGATATCGACTCCCTTGAAGGAGTTTTCGGTGAGTTCTTCGACGGCAATGTCCTCGCCGCGGAATTTCAGCTTTTTGCCGGCGGAACGGGCCGAGGCGAGAAGCTTGAGACTCTTCAGCGGAAAGTTGCGCTTTTCCAGCGTTTTGAGCATTTCGATGCCGACTGCGCCGGTGGCACCCGCCACCGCGACATGATACGACTTTGCCATTGAGAATACCTCCAAATATATTTTAATGGAAATTGCCTTATTACTATATCACCGAAATGTCTTTTTTCAATCGGCTTCAATCACTTCGGAGGCAAAAGAATGCGCAGTTTTTGCGGTTTTTTGTAAAAAAGTCGGGGAATTACGGCAATCGGACTTTTATTTTCCCGGCGAGGTACTATATTATGCCATCTGCGAAGATTTAAAAACAAACCGGTTTTTTTGATGGAGGCGGGAATGAAGAAATTTTGGTTGGTTGGTGCTGGTGCGGCCCTGGTCGTTGGAATGGCGGGGTGCCGTCCGGAATTGTCCCAGACGCAGTTGAGCCCGAAAGAGCAGCAATGGGCCGATTTCATCAAGGAAAATTATGTGTCCTGGCGGACACCGCAGACCTACCCGGACACCATCCGCGCCGATAACAACTACACGGCCGCGGAGCTGGCGCAGCTGGAGAAGTTGAACAATCCGGCGCCGTTCCAGGATGCCGCGATTGTGGAGGACGAAGTGATCACCGAATTCGCTTCCGGTGACGTGGATATGGTGGAGGAGGACATTGCGGTTACGACGGTTAGTGCCGACATCGTCACCTACAAGGTCGCCAAGGGCGACACGCTGAGCAAGATTGCCCAGAAGTTCTACGGCAACGGCCGGTTGTACCAGCAGATTCTCGATGCCAACAAGGATACGTTGAAGGGCAACCCGAACCGTTTGCGCATCGGCCAGGAGCTGGTTATTCCGAATCCCACCAAGAAATAACCGGGTGCGGGTGCGAATGCCGGAAGAGAGTTTTTATTTCGATCATGGATTGACGCCGCATTTGGCATTTGCCGGAGAGATCGTTGCGAACCTGAAAGCGCTGGAACAGGCGTTGAAGGTGAAACTGACGGTTCGTGACTGCTGGGTCAAGATCGCCGGAGAGGATGACGCCCGGCAACGGGCGGTGGCGTTCTTTCAGGAGTTGACCGCGATGTTTCTGCGGCGCGGGCGCAAGATGGAGCAGGCGGACTTCGAACAGGTACTGAAAGCCTGGCGCGACGGCCGCGAAGACGCGTTGCATGAGCTGTACGCGGAGCGCCTGGTGGTCGGTTCCCGGAAAAACGAAATCATGCCGCGCTCCCGGATGCAGATGGAATATCTGCGTGCGATGCGGGAAAAAACGGTGGTGTTCGGGATCGGCCCGGCCGGGACCGGAAAAACCTATCTGGCGATGGCGATGGCCGTTTCCGAGTTTTTGAAAGGCAATTGTACCCGGATCATCCTGACCCGTCCGGCACGGGAAGCCGGCGAGATGCTGGGGTTCCTGCCCGGTAATCTGGAAGACAAGATCATGCCGTATCTGCGTCCGTTGTACGACGCGTTGTACGATCTATTGGATTACGAAGAGGCGCATCAGCTGATGGCGCGCGGAGCGATCGAGGTGGCGCCGCTGGCATTCATGCGCGGGCGCACGCTCAACAATTCATTCATCATTCTGGACGAAGCCCAGAATACGACCGAAGACCAGATGCTGATGTTTCTGACCCGGATGGGGTTTCATTCGCGCTGTGTCGTCACCGGGGATCCGATGCAGAACGACCTCGGCCGCAACGAACGTTCCGGTCTGCTGCATGCCGCGGCCACGCTGCCGAAGGTGGAGGAGATCGCTTTTTGTCACTTTACCACCGCCGATGTGGTACGAAATGCGTTACTGGAGAAGATAATCAACGCTTACTCCGAGAAATGATCGCTTATGTTCGACGGGATAAAAAACTTCGTTTCCCGTTGGCGTGCCGTGCGCCAGATGGAAAAAAAGGGGCAGTTGGGCACCCGCAAACGCCGTACCGGCAATACGCTGGCTTCGGCCGCGGAGAATTCCCGGGTCATGAATGTGTTCGTGCTGCTGTTGCTGTGGGTCTCCTGTTCGTTGCTTCTGGTGCTGTCGGCGCATCGTAAAATCGACTTCAGCTGGGGCGAATACGAGCATGCGCCGCGCACGGTCTTCGCCGCCTTTGACTTCGAATACGAGGATGTCGCCGCCACCCGGGAACTGCAGGAGGCCGCGGCCGCCCGGGAACCGGTGGTGCTGAAGGTCCGGGAATCCGCGTTGGAGCAATTGAACCAGCGTTTTCAGGATTTTTTCGTCCGGGTGGCAGCCAGGGAGGATGACGACGCCCTGCTGGCCGGGGTGGATTTGAGCTCCGGCCGCCAGGCGTTGGAGGCATGCCGGAAACTGATTCACGACCCGACCGCGTTTCAGGAGTTTACCGCCAACGTTTCACTGCTTCTGAATTCCGGTCTGGTGGCTGAGGCCACCCGGTCGGCATTTGCGCCCGAGACGCCGGTGCGGGTGGAGGACCCGCGCGGGCGCCGCCGGCTCCGGACCATGGAAACGCTGCGGACGCCGGCCGAAGCCGGACGGGAGTTGGCGGCGCATATCCTGAAGGCGGTTCCGGGCGAAAGTGAGGGGATTCCGGCGGTGGAAACGGCATTGAGCGGTGTGCTGGCCGGATTGTTCGGGCGCGACGGCGATCTCTTCGTCGATGATACGGAGACCATGGAGCTGCAGAAGCAGGCGGTCACGAACGTCAAACCGATTCTGAAGCGGGTGGAGCGCAACGCGGTGATTGTCGCCGGCGATGCGTTTCTGAGCGAAAACGACCGCAATTCCCTGGCGCAGTATCAGACGCTTTACAACAGCCAGGTCCGGGTGGTGGACTTCAATCTGGAGCTGCTGGGGGATTTGGCGTTCTGTCTGTTTCTGGTGCTCTTTTCCGCGTTGTATCTGTGGCACATGCACCCGGATGTGATCAACAGCAACCGCCAGTTGTTTCTGTTGAGTTCGATCGTGCTGATTTCGCTGGTCATCAACTCGGTTTATATTCAGATTTTTCAGTTGGCGAGCGCGGAATACGGGATTTCGCCGCGGTTGATTTTCAGTGTGGTCCCGGTGCTGCTGGCTTCGGTGCTGCTGGCGGTGGTGATGGGGCTGCGAGTGGCGATGAGCGGCGGTTTTTTCGTCGCGGTCATTACCGCGCAGATGCTGCGGATGCCGTTTCAGCAGGCGGTGCTGGCGCTGGTGATCTGCGCGGTCGCGGGGTTGGCGGTGCGACGTTCGGCCAACTACCGCAGTTTGTTTTTGCGGACCTTCGGCTTGCTGACGCTGTACTGGTTTCTGGACGGCGATATCGTCAAAATCCTGATCGATCACCCGGATGAAATTCTCCGGACGGTGATTGTCGCCGGCGTCAGCATTGTTTCCGGGGCCATGCTGGTGCTGCCGTTGATTTTCATCTTTGAGCTGGTGTTCAATGTCAGCACGAACATGTCGCTTTTGGTGCTGTGCGATTTCAACCATCCGCTGCTTAAAGAGCTGCATTTGCGGGCGCCGGGGACCTCGATGCATTCGCAGAACGTGGCGATCCTGGCGGAGAATGCCGCCAAGTGCATCGATGCCAATCCGCTGAAAGCGCGGGCGGCGGCGCTGTACCACGACATCGGAAAGATCGTCAATCCGGAGTACTTCACCGAAAACAACATCGACACCGCCAATCAGCATACCGCCCTGTCGCCGCGCATGAGCAGCATGATCATCATGAACCACGTCAAAGACGGCCTGGATATGGCGCTCAAGTACAAGCTGTGCCGGGTGGTCCGGGACGCGATCCGGCAGCATCACGGCACCGATCTGTTGCACTTCTACCGCCTGGCGCGGACCAGCCAGAACGAGGGGCCGCCGGTGGAAAAGGATTACCGTTATCCGGGCCCGTTGCCGCACGACCGGGAGATTGTGATCGTCAGCCTCGCGGACGCCTGCGAAGCCTATTGCCGTTCGCTGGAAAAGCCGACCGCGTCGAAGATCGAGGCGGTGGTCGACGAGATATTCCGGAACCGGATGCGTGACGGCCAGTTGGACGACGCGCAGCTTACCGTCGCCGAGCTGGCCAAGATCAAAGAGAGTTTCATCTGGACTCTGACCACCATGTATCACAGCAGGATTGCTTACAAGAAGAGTGAAAATGACGATGAAGGTGACTTATTCCTGGAGAAACCCGCGCCACCCGCATCCGCTGCGGGACGGGCTGATTCGCGCGGCGCGACGGGCAACTGAACTGGCCGGACTGGATGCCGGAGGCGACTGGGGGCTCAATGTGTTGTGGGTGACCGACCGGACGATGGCGAAAGCCAACCGGGAGCTGGTCGGGCACGAGGGCACTACCGATGTGATCACGTTCAGCTACCTCGACGATCCGGATTCCTGTTTTCCCGGCGAAGTCGCGGTGGAACTCCTGATCTGCGTCGACGTCGCCGCCCGCGAAGGCGCCGTCCGCGCGGATTCCGATTATGCCTCCGAACTGATGCTGTATCTGGTTCACGGACTGCTGCATGCCTCCGGCGAAGACGATCTGGCGTCCGCGCCGCGCCGCCGGATGCGCCGCCGCGAACAGGAGGTCATGGAGGTCCTGCGCCGCGAGTTCGATTTCGGCGCGATCTTTCCGGCGAATTGAACCGGCCTTACCGGCTATTCCAGCGTGTCGATGCGGTTTTGGATCAGGTCGCTCCGGGTCATGGCGGTGTGACTGCGGCGGTAGATGGCGGGGGATTGACGCACCCGGGCGCGAAAGGCCCGGTAGAAGGATTCAACGCTGGTGAATCCGCAGTCGAGCGCGATTTCCTTGATCGGATGGTTGCTGGCGGCGAGCAGAATTTTGGCGCGCTTGAGCCGGTAGTCGAGCAGATACTGGTGCGGGCTGGTGTTCAGGTGGGTTCGAAACAATAAAAACAGATGCGATTCGCTGATCTGCGCATAGTTTGCCAACTGGGTGACGGAGATCGCTTTCAGGTCGGCGCTTTGGAGCAGCGACAACGCCCGCTCCAACGCCACCGGCCAGCCGGCTTCATGGGGGACGTCGAGTCCGCGGTAGGCTTCGTAATAAAAACGCATGAACAGATACGGCGCGAGAATATCCTTGTCGATGTCGTCGTCGAAGGCGTCGCGCATCGCTACCGAGGCGAAGTGGTCGAGCTCCTGGGGGTCGAGCCAGCTGCTGACCCGGGCCGGCCGGCGGGGCGAATCGCCGTGATAGCTCCCCCGCAGCACGAAAGCGCTGTAGCGCCCGGCATCGCCGAGTTCCCAGATGCTTTTTTCGCCGCCTTCGTGCCAGAAAATGGTTCCCCGCCCGAGTTGCCGCCGGACGCCGTTTACCGGGAAAATAATGTTTCCGCTGGTCAATACCTCGATATAAAAGGTGTCGTCCGGCACCACATTGGGAATGATCGGGCAGATGCCGTCGGATTTGTAGTAACAGGTCCCGAGAAAGGATACTTGCGGCAGATTCATGGATGGACTCCGGGTTGTCGTTCTAAAATACTATAACACCGGATTTTTCGTTCGTCAAATGTGAAAATAGGAAATGGCATGATCCGACTTTCGGCATATCCGGCTGCGGTTGTATCGGTTTTTTCTGCATTGCATCTTTTTGTGATAAAAAATAATAGTTTTTGACAATTGACTTTTGCTTCGTTTCGCAGTATACTTTTAAGCAGAAGCCGAACTTTCAAAGTAAATTACGGAAAGGGATCAGGGATGAAAAGAAATTTCACATTGATTGAGCTGTTGGTGGTGATTGCGATCATCGCGATTTTGGCCAGCATGCTGCTGCCGGCGTTGAGCAAAGCGCGGGCGGCGGCGCAGGCGACTTACTGCAAAAACAATCTCAAGACCATCGGCCTCGGCTGCGCGCTGTATTCGACCGAGTGCAACGATTATATGCTCAACTACTACGGCTGGACGATGGCGGTGGACAACGGCAAGTGGGGCGGCTTCTGGGCCAATACCCTGGTCAGCGACGGCTTCCTGAGCAGTGACAAGACCAATCCCACTGTGGATTACAAAAATAAGCTGCTGATGTGTCCTTCTGATGGATCGCCGACGATCATCACCCAGATCGACCGGGTGGCGCTGTCCTACGGCTACAACGGCCACATCGGCGACAGCCCGATTGCGACGCAGGCGGAGCGGCTGTACAAGGCTTCGCAGTTGACGAATCCGAGCCGGACGCTGATTTCCGGGGACAACTGGGCCTATGCCGAAGGCGCGTTCGATACGATTGCGGACCGTGAATATTACACGAAGATGTTCTTTTACTCCGGCATCAACATGCCGCGTTATGCGGCGCACTCCCGGAGCATGAATTCGCTGAAAGGCGACGGCAGCGTCGACGCCGGAGCGGTGCTGTGGAACTCCTCTACCGCCGGATTCGACATCTGGAACGACACCAAAAACTGGTATACTCTCGAACTGACGGCAAATCCGAACCTGTAACCGAAAGAACATCTGCATTATGAGCTTGCATTCCCGTGAATTCCCGGAATCCTTCGTCTGGGGAGCCGCTACTTCCAGTTATCAGGTCGAAGGCGCCGCCGCCGTTGACGGCAAGGGTCCGTCGATCTGGGATGAATTCGTCCGGCGCCCGGGCGCGATCACCGACGACGCTTCCGGCGAAGTCAGCTGCGACCAGTATCACCGCTTCCGTGAGGATGTCGCGCTGATGCGGCAGGCGGGGTTGCAGGCCTACCGCTTTTCGATGGCGTGGAGCCGGGTGCTGCCCGATGGGCGCGGCGCGATCAACCAGGCCGGTCTCGATTATTACAAGCGGCTGGCGGAGTGTCTGCTCGATGCCGAAATCGAGCCGTACCTGACCTGGTATCACTGGGATCTGCCGCTGGCGCTGGAGCGCGATTTCGGCGGCTGGCGGTCGCGGGAAACGGTGCGGTACTTCGGCGAATACGTCGCCCGGATTGCCGCCGAATTGCGGCCGTGGATCAAGAATTATTTCACCGTCAACGAATTCCTGGCGTGTACGGATGTCGGCTATGGAATGGGGGTGATCGCCCCCGGAGTGAAGCTGCCGAAAAAGGAGCTCAACCAGGTGCGCCACCATGTGCTGCTGGGGCACGGCACCGCGCTGGCGGCGCTGCGGGCGGTGGCGCCGGAGGCGAAGGTGACGATTGCGGAAAATTCCACCTTCATGGTGCCGGTTTCGGGCGGCGCCGCGGATATCGAGGCGGCGAAGACGGCCTTCCGGCACGAAAACGCCCACTTCCTGACCGCGGTGATGGAGGGCGAATATCTGGACAGCTATCTGGAAAAGGAGGGACCGGACGCGCCGGAATTCACCGACGAAGACATGCGGCTGATCGGGGCGCCGATGGATTACCTCGGCTTGAATATCTATTACGGCAAGCAGGTGCGTCACGATGAAACGGCGCCGTTGGGGTACCGGATTTTCGAACCCGGACAGGATCCGAAGGATACCGGTATAGCGAACTTGTTTTTCGTGCCCGAGGCGATGTACTGGGGACCGCGGATCGCGTGGGAGCTGTGGCGGCCGCAGGAGATCATGGTGACCGAGAGCGGGACATTCCTGGCGGACCGGATGACGACGGAGGGCAGGGTGGACGATCCGGCGCGGATCGTGTATCTGCGCAGTTACCTCGCGTTCGCGGCCAAGGCGATCCGGGAGGGGGTGCCGCTGACGGGGTACTTCCACTGGAGCTGGCTGGACAACTTCGAATGGCACCATGGTTACCGGCCGCGTTTCGGACTGGTCTACGTGAACTTCCAAACCCAGGAGCGGACGCCGAAGCTGAGTTTTCACTGGTACGCCGATTTGATCGCGTCCGGGAATATAAGTTAAAAAAACAGACGATGTGGCAGCGGCGTTTGCTTCCATGAGGGAGAACTATGAGGTTACTATACATTGTAATGGCATTGCTGATCTGGCTGGGTGCTGCTGCCGCTGTGGCGGTATTTGAACATGGCGAACCCCGGGTGCGGATCGTGATTCCGGCGCAGCCGCGCCCGGAAGAGCGCTTCGCCGCCCGGGAATTGGCGGAATTCCTCGGCCGCGCGACCGGAGGGGAATTTGCCGTCGTCACCGAGACGGAGGCCGGAAGCGAAGCGGCATTGTATGTCGGCGACACCGCGGCGGCGCGCTCTTCCGGGATCGATGGCGCCGCCCTG
Source organism: Victivallaceae bacterium (assembly GCA_031549115.1). Lineage (GTDB taxonomy): Bacteria > Verrucomicrobiota > Lentisphaeria > Victivallales > Victivallaceae > JAVBQJ01. Next base: position 57,882 of record JAVBQJ010000023.1, on the reverse strand, counting down.
GCTCCGGAAGAGTGGCTGGTTCGAACGGACGGGGACGACCTGATTGTCGCCGGCGGCTATCCGCGCGGGGTGATCTACGCGGTGCACCGGCTGCTGGAGCGGCAGCTCGGCTGCCGCTTCCTGGCCGAAGAGGTCGAAGTGGTACCGCGGACGGACGCCATTGTCTGGGAGGACTTCGAATTGTCCGGGCAACCGGCGTTCCGGCTGCGCCACATCAACGACGATCTGGAGTGGGGCGATGCCCAGCCGGCGAGCACATTGCACAAAGTCCGCAACGCGTCGAATGCATTTGTGAGCAAGGAATTCGGCGGTTTTTTCGCCATCGGTTCACCGGCTCCGCACCATACCTATCATGCCTACAGCGCCAGCTGGGACGAGCCGGAATTTTTCGCGCAGGATGAGCACGGCGTCCGGCGCCGGAGCACCAGCAGCGCCGGCCCCGGACAGTGGTGCCTCGCGAATCCGCAATTGCGGCAGCGGGTGACGGAGCAGTTGCGCGCTTACATCGCCGCCGATCGCAGCGGCCGCTCCGAAACGCCGCCGGTGCTTTACGACATCAGCCAGAATGACAATCTCGACAAATGTGTCTGCGTCGAATGCCTGGCTGTGGCAGCCCGCTACGGCGCCTACAGCGGATTGGTGGTGGAATTCATCAATGCCGTCGCTGCCGGGATACGCGACGACTACCCCGAAGTCAGTGTCCGGACGTTCGCTTACAACTACGGACAGGAGCCGTCGCAGGGAATTGCGGCGGCGCCGAATGTGGTGATCCACCTGGCGCCGATGGGGTATGAATTCAACGAAGACCGCGACACCATGGCGTCGCTGTTTACTCCGGCGAATGACCGGGCGCGGGAGCGGATTGCCGCGTGGAGCAAGATCGCGCCGCAGTTGGCGGTATGGGATTACTGGATTCTCTTTGCCACCGATTACACCGCGCCCTATACCAATGTGGCGGCACTGCCGGACAATCTGCGCTTTTACCGGGATTGCGGCGTCAAGGACCTCTATGTCGAGGCCGAAAGGCCGTATTCGGGGAGCTTTACCGCGCTGCGGCGCTACCTCGGCGAACGGCTGATGCTGGACCCGGATGACGATGCCGCCCTTCTGACCGCGGAGTTTCTCGCCGGATACTACGGGGAAGCCGCGGCGCCGTACTTGCGGAATTACCTTGACTATATGATCCGGCGGCAGGACGGCGCCGGCTATCCGATCGGAAAAGTGCCGCCGGAGCGGCGGGATTATCTGGATCTGGAATTTTTTCAAACCGTGCTCGGCGAGTTGGAGCGGGCGGCGGCGGTGACGGAAGACGCGCGGCAGCGCGCCGCCGTCGAACGGGAATTCATTCCGGTGCTGGCGGGGTTGTTTCAGCGCTGGAGCGCGTTGCGGCGCGACAATGGCGGCGGCGAACCGCCGTTCGACCGGGAGCGTTATCTGGCGCTGTTGGAGCGGTTGCTGCCGGAGTCGCTGGCGTTTTACTTCCCGGAACCGAAGGACCGGGCGCGCTTCGAACCGTTGGTGGCGTCGTGGGTGGAGGATTTTCGGAATATGTCGCTGCCGGCGCCGCCGTTTCCGGAGGCGGCGGGCAAGCTGGCGGCGTATCTGACTTCGGCCCGGTTCCGGCCGATGGGGCAGGCGCACCGGTGTATGGATTCCCGCTCGGCGACGAAAGAGGCGATGACGGTGGATCGCGACGTGGCCGGACAGTATCAGATGGGCGGGGTGTCGCTGTCGGTGGTGTCGTTCGACCGCAAGGAAACGGTGGCGGCACGGGAGATTCCGTTGACGGAGTTCCCGGCGGACGGCGGCTATCTGTGGTGTAAGCTCGGCCCGTTCCGGGTGCCGGACGCAAGCTGCTATGTCGCGCTCGGGTGGCGCTGCGAGATTCAGATTCCGCTGGCGGCGGCGGTGACGCCGGGGGATGGCGAATACACGGTCTATCTCTCGTGCCGGGCCGGAGTGGAGGCGCTCGCCGCCGATCGGATGTGGATTGTGAAAACGGGGAAGTGAGATTATGTCTAAATTGGTGATTGCAGTGGCCGCCGGAATGCTGACGGCATTGGCGGCGGGGGCGGAAGTGTTCATCACTCCGGAAGTACGGATCGTTGCGGCGGATACGCCGCCGGTGGTGCGGCAGGCGGCACAGGAGCTGCGCCGGTGGCTTTTCGGAGGGAAATCGGTCGACGGGGAGGGAGGCGTGGAAATCCGGCTGCAGTACCGTGAGGATGGCGACCCGGAGGCGTGGGAAATCTCCGCCGACGGAGCCGCCGGTACCGTCACCATTGCCGGGGGGCAGCGCGGCATCCTGTACGGAGTTTACGAATTTCTCGAGCGCTTCGCCGGTGTCCGGTTCCTGGATGAAAAGGTCACGGTAGCGCCGTCCAGCGAACGCATCGCGGTCCCGGAGGGAAAAATCACCGGCGCGCCGTACTTCCGGATTCGGCAGATCTACGACAATCTGGACTGGTACGCCGATTCGATCGCGTTCAAGGTGCGGAACAAGGGGCTGACCTATGCGCCGCCGGAGCTGGGCGGCTACTTCCGCATCGGCAGCCCCCGGCAGCATCACACTTATTACAACTACAGCTCCGGCTGGGATCCGGAGCGGGACGCGGAATGTTTTTCGATGAACGAAGCCGGAGTGCGGTTGGTCGCGACCGACAATGTCGGACCGGGGCAGATCTGCATGACCGCGCCGGCGGCCCGCGCGAAGGTGCTGGCGCAGTTGCGCCAATACATCGCGGACGACCGGCAGGGCGAAATGCCGTATCCGGTGATTTACGACTTGAGCCCGAACGACAACGACGTCAAATGCGTCTGCCCCGGCTGCCGGGCGCTGGCGGCGCAATACGGCGGCAATTACGCCGCGCCGCTGCTCGACTTCACCAATTTCATCGCCCGGGAGATCCGGCGCGATCACCCGGAGATCCTGATCCGCACGTTTGCCTATCTGTACGCGTTGCAGCCGGTGCCGGAGCTGGAGTTGGAGCCCAACGTGATCATCCATCTGGCGCCGATGGGGCTGGAGTTCGCGCAGGAGCGCGATACGCTGAAGCCGTTGACCGCGCCGGAGAATGCCGCGACCGCCGCGCTGCTGCGCCGCTGGAGCGAACAGGCGGCGACGCTGGCGATCTGGGATTACTGGGTATTGTTCGCCACCGATGTGCAGGCGCCGTATGTCAATGACGCGATGCTGCAGCCGAATATGCGTTTCTATCGCGATGTCAAGGCCCGCGATGTCTTCAGTGAATGCGAATTTCCGGAGCAGCAGAGCTTTTTCGGGTTGAAGCGTTATCTGGGGTATAAGCTGCTGGACAACCCCGACGCCGATGCCGACGCATTGCGCCGGGAGTTCTTCGCCGGGATGTATGGTCCGGCGACGGAGCCGATGCGCGCATGGTACGACTATCTGCAATTGCGCCAGACGCGGGACGGAAAGATCGACTTCGCCTGCTACGGCATCGGCTTATGGGGGTATCTGGACGGAGCGTTCTTCCGCAACGCCGAAGCGCTGCTGCGCCGGGCGCGGCAGGCGGCGGAACCCGGCTCGCTGGCGCAAGCGGCGGTGGAGCGCGAATTCATCCCGGTCTATGCGGCTCTGCTGCAGCACCTGGCGCTGGGAATGAAGCGCGACGGCTGGGATGCGGAGCGTGTTTTCGCGGATTACGAAGCTTTTTCGCGCGCGGCGCTGGCGTATTATTATCCGGCGTCGGCCGAAAACTTCCGCGATGAATTGGAGCAGCGGCTGCGCCGTCTCGGCGGCATGGCGCGCAATCCGGTTGACCCCGAAGCGGCGGTGATCGAACTCGGGACGCCGTATATGCAGTTTTTCAGTCCGGCACTCCGTGTCGAGGCGATGCCGGAGGCGTTTCACGGCGAAGCCGCGGTTTTCGGCACCCCGGAAAACAGCGCCGGTTTTCACGAGAAGGAGCTCACGCTGGGAATTTTCAGCGTGGCGGAGTTCAAGGAGCGCATCGAGCCGGTGAAGTGGGACCGGGAAGCGCTGCCGGCGGATGGACTGTTTCACTGGTACGAGCTCGGTGAGGTCGAGTTGGGGCGCTTCGACTACCTGTATATTCACGATTCGCGGTTGCTGCAGCTGTGGTTGCGCGACTTCTACCGCCCCGGCGAAGACAACCGCGTCCGAATTTCGGTATCGATGAAGCTGGAGGGAGCCGCTTATGTCCCCGGCAGCACTGCCGCCGACGCCATTGCCGTCGACCGCGTCCGGCTGGAACGGGTGCGGTAAATTTCTTCCATTTCCGGCATTTCGCCGCCGTCTCCATTGCAGAGACGGCGGCTTTTTTGGGTTTTTGATGCGAAAAATGGCAAAGGTGAAAATATTTTCATGAAAATGTTTCATAAAAAATCGGGATGAATCGGCATGATTTTTGAGCTTAAATCAAGATGAAATGAAGATTTGTTGAGACGGTATCTTGATTTTTTGGAAGTCATGGGCTATAATTTAATAAAAGAGTTTCATAAATAATATAAGAGCATTCCGGTACCATGGCAAACAATACCAACATCATCGCATTGGCCGAGCATTGCCGGGTTTCTCCCAGCACGGTTTCGCGGGTTTTCAACGGCAAGAACAACGTCCGCCGGGAAACCCGGGAGTTGATCCTGCGTGCCGCCGAGGAGCTCAACTACACGCCGCAGCAGACCGCGCGCCGGGAGATCGTCGCGATCATCGTGCCGCGCCGGCAGGAACTGGCGCCTCCCTCCTGGTTTGCCAGCATGATCTCCGCGTCGCTGTTCCGGGAGATTTCCCGGGCCGGATTGACGCCGCGCATCGTCGATGCCGAAGATCTTTCGCTGCTGCAAGCCAAATTCATGGTGGCGGGCGTGCTGCTCGAATGGGGCGGCGACCACAAGATCGGCCGGACGCTTTCGCGCTTCGACTTTCCGATCATCGGCGTCAATTGCCAGGCCGAGGGGCTCCACAGCGCTTGCACCGACCACGCCGGAGCGGTATTGACCGCCATGCGTCACCTGCTGGCGCGGGGGCACAAGAAGATCGTCTATGTGGAGCCGCCCTGCATCACCTGGGGGACCTCCGAACGCGTGCGCGGTTACCGGCAGGCGTTGGCGGAGGCCGGATTGCCGTACGACGACCGCCATCTGAGCATTCATAACCGGGAACACTTGATCGATCCGGATCTTTTGCGTACGCTGCTGGTGGAGCGGAATCCCACCGCGCTGGTTTGCCTGCATGAAGACTGGGCGCTGCAGCTTTATTATTTTCTGTGCCAGTTCGGCTATCGCATCGGAGAAGATATTTCGCTGATCACCGCCGAAGTTCCCGGGATGATGCAATGGATGCCGCCCGGCATTACCGCGGTGCGGCAGGATACGGTCCAACTGGCCGATGCCGTGGTCGAGCTGATCCAGTTGCTTTCGGAGCGTCCGCCGCTTCCCGGCCGGCTGCTGCATCAGATGCTCCCCTGTTCGCTGATTGAACGCGGGTCGGTACACACGCCGGCCTGATTTACCCGCATAACCTCAAAAAAACACGATGGAGACAAAGAGAATGGACGGGAAAAAGAATTTTACATTGATAGAGTTGTTGGTTGTGATTGCGATTATCGCGATTCTCGCCAGCATGCTGCTGCCGGCGTTGGCCAAGGCGCGGAAGGCGGCGCAGGGGGCAAAGTGTGTTTCGAATCTCAAGCAGTCTGTCCTGGGGTGTACGTTTTATGCCAACGATTACGATGGCAAGATGTGCACGTGGCAGCCTTTTAACTGCTGGAGCAGAGCATTGTCTGAATTGGACTATGTGAAAACCGCGGCTTCCATGCAATGTTCCGCCTGGGAAGCGGCCGAGGGGGATTTGGCCGTTTACAGTACGTTCGGGATTTTCTATAACCGGATGTGGCCGGACGCGTACAAGGAGGGGGAATACAAGCATTATTACAACCTGTACGGGGTGAAAAATTCATCGTCGACCATTCTGTTGGGCGACAGCATCGGATGGTACGGCAATTATGATTGGGCGGTTTTGAAGCAGGCTAACGCGGTGGATCGGCTGCCCGACAGCGCCGATCCGTATGCTTTCGTTCATTGCCGCCACAACCGGCGGGCCAATTGCGGTTATGTGGATGGGCACGTCGCCGCCCGCAATGCGCGGGAAGTGGCCGACGATGTCGCGGCGGCGCTCGACCAGAGTTCGGCGGCGGGATTCTGGGTCACCTCCATCACCGAAGATGTCACCATGAACGGCGGCGGCTGGTGAGCTGTGCGGCGAAACAGGTGTGAACGAAAATGGATCATGTTATGAATCGTTATATGCTTTTGTTTGCCGGCATCTGCCTGGGGGCGTTTGCCGCCGCCGGCGCCGGCAATGAATTCGTGAAGCAGCGGATCTCCGATTCCGCCGTCAAGCCGGTCATCGACGGGGTGATCGACGATGCCGAATGGGCCGACGCGGCGGTGCTGCCGGGGTTCATCCTGATCGACGACCGCTGCATTCCAGCGGACGAAGCGCTGTCGCTGCGCATGAAGTACGATGCGGATAATCTTTATATCGCGTTGCGCAGCCGGATGGACTTCGATCCGAATATCGAGCGGGTGGCCGACGACGATGCCAATATGCGCGGCGTGGACAGTTTGCAAATCACTTTGGTGGGCCCGGTGGAGCACTACTGGTACAGTTTCATGATCGAGCGCGCGGGCGGCAAGTCCGAGTGGCGTTATCACTTATGGGACAACCGGCCGCGCGACGAGTGGAACCCCGAATGGCAATACCGGGCGCGCATCATCCCCGACCGCTTTTTCGAAGGATCGGTCTGGGAGGCGGAAATGGCGATTCCGTGGACGGCGCTGGATATGACGGCGCCAAAGGAAAAGGTGGAATTGCCGGCACAGATGGTGCGCTTCCACGGCAACAGCCGCACCACCAGCGTCGGCACCCGGATGAGTTCGTGGGCCGGGGTCACCCACGAGTGGCATCTGCCGGATCCGAATACCTTCGGCACGCTGGAATTCATGCCCGGCAAACCGGTGTTCCGGTGCGACGGCGCGATCGACAACTACGAGCGCGGGCAGGGGGCGTTTACCGGCGAATATACCGGAAAGGGCTTTGATTTCAGCGCCCGGGTGTGGGACCGCGGCGATTATTCCTCCACCTTCGTCGATGAAACCGTCAAAGTTCCCGGCGACCGGCTGGATTGGCACAAAAAGCTGGAGGTGAAAGGCGCCCATCCGGCGATGTGGAGCTATACGGTCACCGACGCCGATGGTGTGGTGGCGCGTATTCAGGCGTGCGCCGAATTGCGTCAGCCGTTTTTCGCCGACGTCCAGCCGGTTTACAGCCGTGAGGAATTGGTCTGGCTCGGAGAAATTACGCTGGATAAGCTACCGGAAAAGGCTTCGATTCAGTTCGAATTGCTCGATGCCGACGGCGTCGTGATCGAACGGAAGAGCATTCCGGTGACGGAGGCATGGTTCGAGGAGCGCCTGCCGTTGCAACATCTGGTTCCCGGCGCGACCGGGAAGGGCATTGCCCGGTTGCTCGATGCGCAAGGCTCCGAGTTGTACCGCATCGAAACGCCGGTCACGCAATTGGAAACGCCGGGATGGATGACGGCACATTATGGGGAAGTTACCGCGCCGTTTGGTCCGTGGCGGCCGATGCGTGCGGTGGCGGACAATGGATGCGTTGAAGTGGAGGTATTCAAGCACAAACTGACCTTCGAGGATAATCCGCTGCCGGAGTCGGTGGCGATGTTCGGCGAGGACTTCTCCGCCGGAGCGTGGCGTTTCGTGATTGAAACCGCCGACGGTATGCAGGAATTGCAGCCGCTGGAAGCGTTGAAAATCACCGGACGCGACGAGCGCGGCGTGACCATGCGGTGGCGCGGCGCCTCGGACGAAGTCGAGCTCGCCGCCGAAATCCGCATTGAATTCGACGCGCTGGCATGGTATGAGATCACCTTGTCGCCGTTGAAGCCCGGCGTCGAGCTGCGGCGCCTGGCCGTCGCGTGTCCGCTGGCGGCGGAAAAACTCCGCTATATGCGCGCCACCGGCAGCGTCCGGGCGGGCGGCAGCGGCAGTGTGCACGCGTTGATTGCCGGAGCGCGTACCGACCGGCCGATTCCGGAGCCGTCGCTGCCGTTTATCATGGATATTTCCGGAAAGGGCTGGATTTTCGGCAACCGCTGGAACTCGTTGTATTGGATCGGCGGCGAAGATCGCGGCCTGGAGTTCGTATTGCCGTCGATGCGCAACATGAAAATCCGCGACGCCTACAGCAAAGCGGAAGAAAACGGCGATATCTTCGAACTCACCTTCAACCTGGTCGATACGCCGGTTGCGCTGGACAAAGCATTGGACTATCAGTTCGGCTTTGTTTTCACTCCGGCGCGTGAAATCGGCGATCGCGCCCGCTTGCGCAAGGTCGGGCAATTCTATACCGGCGAAAACAACTGGCTGGAGGATTACACCATCCCGAACCGGGTTCACTCCAGCCATTTGAATCAATACCCCGGCCGTTTCCTGCGCCCGGAAAAAACGCCGGAAATTCCGCGCGGCTACTTCACCAGCATGCAGCTGCCGTGCTGGATCATCCCCGATTGCCAGAGCGGCAATCCGCGTCCGCGTCAAAGCAACGTCAACGCAATCCGCAACCATGTCCGCGGCATCGAAGCCAGCATCGGCGGCATGCCGTGTCTGTGGTACGATTCATTGATCACCACTCTGACGCCGAATCCGCCGAATGATTTTCTGGCCGACTTCCGCCGTTACCCGATCGTCAACCATCCGATCGAAACGCCGGCTACCACGGTCTGCTCCAACGGTTCGTGGCCGGATTATTATCTGTCCGGCGTGGTCGAACGGTTGGGGGAGGGGGTCGAATGCTTCTACATGGATATGAGCACCACCGGGCCGTGCTCCAACCGTTTCCACGGTTGCGGCTGGCGCGATGACAACGGCGAAGTCCACGGGGAAATTCCGTTCCTGGCGATTCGGGAGCAGTTTTTGCGGATGCAGAAGCTGGTCAAGGACAACAACCCCGACGGGCTGTTGCTGGAACACGGCAGCCCGCTGGAGTGGGCGATGAACTGGATCGATGTCAATGTGTTCGGCGAAGAGTGGACCACCGCGCGCGATTACAGTACGCTGTCGCCGGAGTTGTTTCAGGCCGGATACGCCTGTACCCGGCAGATCGGGGCGGCGCATTCGCACTTCGCTGGGTTGATTTACCTCCAATATCCGGGTATGCGCGACGGCAATGTCACCCAGGCGGATATTCTCGGGTTGACGCTGCTGCACGGCGACAGTGTCTACACCGTCAATGGCTGTGAAATCGCCGGAAACATGATGGTGTGGGATGCGCTGGACGCCTTTGGCGTCGACCGGCCCGATGCCGAATGGATTCCGTACTGGCGCAATCCGTTGTCGCGTTATCCGGAGGGTGCGGCGGTTTCCAGCTGGAAGCGCGGCAACGCCGAACTGATCGTGGTTTACAATGTGGCGGCAACACCGGTTGCCGTGGAACTGCCGGCGGATTTGGCGTTGGTCAATGCGTTGGATGGCAAACCGGCGGCGAACAGATTCGAATTGCCCGGCCGTGACTTCCGGCTGCTGAAAACCAAATAGAACTTCAACGAAGGGATTGTATGACTATCTCTGGATGGGCGAATGGGGACAGCCGCTGGATCGGTACCGAAAATTGCTCGTTTGATTGGCGCGTGTCGCAGCCGGCTCCCTATTTCCGGCGTGAATTCGAATACCGGAAGCCCGCGCAGTCCTGTATCATATCATTTTCCGGATTGGGCTACGGAGAATTGTATCTGAATGGGGAAAAAGTGGGGACGGCGGTTTTGGACCCCGTTCCCACCCATTACGAGTCGCGGGTGCATTGGGTTCGCCATGATGTGACACGATTACTGAAACCGGGCAAGAATGTATTCGGCGTGATATTGGGAAGCGGCTGGTACAATCTGCGAACGGCGGAAGTCTGGCATTTCGATAAGGCTTCCTGGGTTGATTTGCCTAAATTCATATTTCAATTGGAGTGCGACGGCGAAAATATATTGGCCAGTGATGAATCCTGGCGCTGGACGACAGAGGGGCCCATTGTCTTTGAACAATTGCGCAACGGCGAATTCTACGATGCCCGCCGGGAATTTCCCGGCTGGTGCGAATCCGGATTCGATGATTCCCGGTGGAAAAATGCAAAAATTGTTCCGGGTCCCGGAGGCAAACTGGAATTGCAGACCATGCCGCCATGCCGGGTGACCGAGACGCTGGCTCCGGTGCTTTGCCGGGGAGAAGCACGGTATCACCGGCTTTATGATTTCGGGCGCAATCTGGCCGGTTGGGCACGGATACGGGTTCAGGGCGAAAGCGGCGCCACGGTGATTATCCGTTATGGCGAACTCCCGAGCGGCGCGGGGCCCGGTATCAATAACTCGCACCTGGGGAAATGTGTTCTTGCCGGTGAATTTCAGACGGATCGCTATACGCTGCGCGGCGGCGAACCGGAAGAGTGGGAACCCCGATTTACGTATCATGGATTCCGCTATGTGGAAATCGAAATTGTCGGGCAGGCGAAAATTTCCGCGATAGAGGCGCGGAGGGTCAGAACCGACTTTAACAGACTGGGTGAATTTTCCTGCTCGGAGCCCCTGTTGGAGCAATTGTGGCATTGTACGAGAAACTCGTATGAAAGCAATTACGTGGGGTTGCCGACGGATTGCCCGCACCGGGAGAAAAACGGTTGGACCGGCGATGCCGCTCTGGCGGTTCAAACCGGACTTACCCTGGCGGATAATGCGGAAGCCTATCGCACCTGGCTCCGGATGCTCGGCGATGTACAACGTACCTCGGGGCAATTGCCCGGGATTTGTCCCAGCGGGGGATGGGGGTTTAATTGGGGAGGTGGACCGGCATGGGATGCCGCTTTGTGGGAAATTCCATGGCAGATTTTTCTTTTTACCGGGGACGATTCGCTGTTGCGGGAGCATTACGGACGCCTGCAAACGCATTTTGACTATATTTCGTCTTTGCGTTGTGACGGCCTGGTGGATGTGGGGTTGGGAGACTGGTGCCCCCCCGATTGGGACAACATGCTGCCATGCCGCTTTTCATCCAGTTGTTATTGCTGCCGGGAAGCGCAAGTCATCGGCAAAATAGCGCAGTTGCATGGAGACCGTGAAGCCGCTGGCGAATATCAAAAAATCGCGAACGGGATTGCGGCCCGCATTCATCAGGAATTTTACCGGGGAAATGGTATTTATGCCTCGGGTGAATTGACGGCGATGGCTTTGGCGCTTGCGTTTGATATCGTGCCGGAGAGGGAACGGGAGAATACGATTCAAGCTTTGGTGACACAAGCAAGAGCGGCCGGACATACTGCCCGGTTTGGTGTAATCGGAGCCAAATTGGTTCCCCGCATGCTCGCGGAGCATGGTTACATCGACGACGCGATGGCGTTCTTTTTGCAGCCGGAAGAACCCGGTTGGGCCAATTGGATGCTGCAGGGAGCCACTTCACTATGGGAAAATTGGGATGGCAGTCAATCGCAATGCCATATCATGTTCGGCGACTTTGCCGCCTTTGTCGTTCGCTATTTGGGGGGAGTCCGGTTCGATGAGGAGGATCCGGGAAATAAAAGATTCCACATAAGGCCGCTTTTCCCTGAAAAATTGTGTAATTTGTCGATAGAATACCGTGGAATTCGTATCAGTTGGAGTAAGCATGAGGATAGCGTAATCCTGAAGGTGACATTGCCGGATGCCGGCAGAGGAACGTTGTTTTTGCCGGATGGGACTACGGTGGAAATACAACAGGAAGTCGAATGGAATGGATTTTACAAAAAGGTATGAATATGAATCTGTGGAAACTTGACCTTGCCGGAGAATGGAGCTTGACCGGTACGCCCGAAGCGGGTGCGGTTGCGACGCGCGAGGTCAAAATGGCCGCGACGGTGCCGGGCAACATCGAAATCGATCTGCAAACCGCCGGAATTATCGACGACCCGTTCTACGGCTGCAATGCCGTACAGGTGCGTCCGTTCGAATACTATCGCTGGCGCTTTGAACGGGAATTCGTCTGTGCTGAGCTTCCCGGCGCAATCGATCTGGTGTTGGACGGCGTCGACTGCCTGGCCGAAATCAGCATCAATGGCGAACATGCGGGGAGCATCGGCAACGCGCTGATTCCGCATCGTCTCCCGGTCGCCCGGCTGCTGCGGCAGGGAGTCAACCATATCGCCATCGAAATCGCATCGCCTTCGGCGGCGCTGCACGATTATCCGATGGAGGGGGGGATTCTGGGCGGAACGCCGTTCAATTATCAGGTGTTGCGTTTTCGCAAGCCGGCGCACAGCTGGGGGTGGGATATTGCGCCGCGTTTGCCGTTGGGCGGAATTTACCGTTCGCTCCGGCTGGAAGAAGTACCCCTCTGCCGGATTGCCGAAGACCGGCTGCAGCTGTTGCGGCTGCTGCCGGAGGGAAGTGTGGAGCTGCTTTACCAGTACAAAATTGAAAACGGCCGCCGTGAATGCCGGAATCTGCGGCTGGTATTGGAGGGACGTTGCGGCGATTCGGTCTGGCGCCACGAGGAAGCCGTGCTGGCGCCGTTGGGGCATGTATTCATGGTGCTCCCCGCGATCCGGCTCTGGTATCCGCGCGGTTACGGCGACCCGAATCTCTATGAGGTGACAATCACGCTCCTGGAGGAGGGCAGCGAGCTGGCGCGGCATGAATTCACCACCGGTTTCCGGCTGGTGGAGCTGGTTGCCAACGAGTGTATCGGCGCCGGAAACGAACCCGATTTCCAATTGAAGGTCAACGGCATTCCCATCCGCGTTCACGGCACCAATCACGTCCCGGCGGACGCGCTGCATTCACGCGACAAAGAGCGTCTGCCGGAGATACTGAAGCTGTTGGATGAGCTCGGCTGCAATATGGTGCGGATGTGGGGCGGAAGCGTCTATGAAATCGATGAATTTTACGACTTCTGCGACCGGCGCGGCATCCTGATCTGGCAGGATTTCATGATGGCCTGCGGCGTTTATCCGCGTGATCTTGGTTTTGTCGAGGCGTTGAGCTCCGAGGCGGTCGCGGTGATCCGGCGTCTGCGTCATCATCCGTCGATCGCGTTGTGGGCGGGGGATAACGAATGCGACTGCAGCGCGTACTGGATGCTGCTCGACGATCCGGCCAACAACATCCTGACCCGGAAGATACTGCCGGAGTTTTGCAGCCGTCACGATCCGGGGCGGCCGTTCCTGCGGAGTTCGCCGTATATCACCCCCGGCAGTGTGGCGCTCCATTCCGACAACCCGGAGCGGCATTCCCCGGAGCAGCATTTGTGGGGGAGCCGGGATTACTTCAAAAGTGACTTTTACCGTCTGACCCGGGCCGGTTTCGTCAGCGAGATCGGCGTTCCCGGCTGCCCTGCGGTTTCGTCGATGAAGCGCTTTCTCGACCCCGAATACCTGTGGCCCGATGAAAACAATCCGCAGTGGAATTACCACGGCAGCAATCCGTATGGCGAGGACAGCCACCTGTATGATTTCCGGCCTCAACTGCTGCGGAAGCACGTCGAGCTCTTTTTCGGTTTCAAGCCCGAAACCGTGGAGGAGTTCGCGCTGGCCAGCCAGATCTATCAGGCGGAGGCGTTCAAATTCCTGATCGAATTGCAACGCACCACGCCGAAATACACCGGCATTCTGTGCTGGAACCTGATCGACTGCTGGCCGCAGTTTTCCGAAGCCGTCGTCGACTACTACTTCAACCGCAAGCTGGCGTTTCACTATGTCCGGCGCTCCCAGCAGGATTTGCTGGTGACCGTGGGCGAAGCGGTCGACTGGCGCCGCGAAGTCGTGATTGTCAACGACAGTTGCCGGAGTTTCCGCGGTCGTTTTTCGGTTCACAGCGTCAATCGGGATGAGGAGCTGATCGCGGCGCGCTTCGAGGCGGCGCCGTGTTCCATTGTCCGGCTGCCCGGCTTCGCCGGCGATCCGGCGACGCGGGATCTGCTGCTGATCCGGTGGGAGACCGAAGACGGCGTCTCCGGCTGCAATCATGTGATCGCCGGGATGCCGCACTTCGATTTCCGCTGTTACTGCGAGGTGTGGCTGCCCGCCATCGCCGGATTGGACGGCGCATTCGACGCCGCCCGGATTGCCCGTTGAGCCCGAATTACTCCGGGCGGCGGATCACCAGCAGCGTGATGTCGTCGGATTGCGGAGCGCCGGCCGTGAATTCGGTCACCTCTCCCAGGATGCGGTCGAATATTACGTGCGCGTCGGCATTCGGCGGTATGGCCGCCGCCGTCTGCCGCAGCCGTTCGGTGCCGAAAAAGCTTTCGTCGGCGGCAGCCGCCTCGGTAATGCCGTCGGTGTAGAGTACCAGCGCCGCGCCCGGCGCCAGCGTCAAGGTATGCGTGGCATATGCCAGGCCCGGCATGACGCCGACCGGCGGCTCCTTCGGCAAGGGTTCGTATTGCGGCGTTGCCCCCGGCGCCAGCACCAATGGCGGGCAATTGCCGGCGTTGCAGTAGGCGACCTCGCCGGTGGCGGCGTCGAAAATACCGCACAACAGCGTCACAAAGGTGCATTGTTCGTTGTTTTCGGCCAGATTGTCGTTGACGAAGCGCACGATTTCCGCCGGCGTGAAATCCCGGCGCACCGCCGAGCGCATCAGCGTCAGGGTCATCGCCATGAACAGCGCCGCCGGCATCCCTTTGCCGCAGACGTCGCCGATGGCGAAGTAAAGACGGCCATCGAGTATCCGGTAATCGTACAGATCGCCTCCGGCCTCCAGCGCCGGTTTCAATTCGCCGGCAATGTCGAAAAGCGATGCGTCGTCGAGCGCTTTCGGCAATGAACTCAACTGGATTTCTCCGGCGATCCGGAGTTCGCTTTCGGCGCGCTCCTTCTTTTGCACCGCTTCGGCCAGCGCATGGCGAAAGAGGTCGATATTCAGCGCCAGCCGCGAAATTTCCGAACGCGCTTTATCCGGGTCGGCGGGCAGGAGCCCCGGCGGCATCGGCTCGTCCCGGGAAAATTCCGACCGGCGCAATCCGACGGTGAATTCGCTCAGGCGCTCGATCGGACGGCTGAGGCGATAGGCCGAAAGACAGCTGAAGGTCGCCATCAACACGCACAGCAGTACCGAAATCTGCAGGAAATCCCGCAGTACTTTGTCCTGTACCGCTTCGACTTCCGTGAGGCGCATATCCGCGCCGAGCACGTAATACTTCCCCGATGGCGTCTGGCGGCGCAGGATCACCGAGCGGCTCCGGCCGTATTCCGGATCGTCGAGGATGGTGGCGCGCAGCAGGCCGTCTTCCAGCGTGCTGACGATGTCTTCGGCCGGGTCGTCGTAGTAGGTGCAATACCCCGCCGAAGTGCCGAACGGGAAGAAGTAACGGCCCTCGTCGTCTTGCATGACCGCGTAGAGATATTGCAGATCGGCGTTGTCGTCGAGCTCCTGGAGCTGCCGGAAAAATTCCGCGGTCTCCGCGTCCGGCGGCTGCGCGGTTACCGATTCGATCGTCTGTGCCCGCGACGGGTCGCAGCGGTCGAAGTATCCCTTCGCCACCCGCTGGTCGGCGGCCCGGCCCGCCAGCTCCAGACGCGCGTCGAGTCCCTGCAGCAGTGCTTCGGTGTTGCGCCGGTAACCGTAATACATGTAGACGAACGAGCTCAATACGCTGAGCGCCAGCACCAGCATCAGCAACTGCCCCCGGATGGAAAAACGCTGCCGGCAGTAAGTGCGCCAATAGTTCCAGTTCATGATTCGCTCCTGATTTCAAAAAATTCCGCTCCGGTCCGGCGCGGCCGCTCCGCCGCCCGGATCAACCGCTCCGGCGCCAGTTCGACCGCCGTGAACGGCGTCGCCACCGCCGCGCCGAAAAGCACCGCCGCGACCCCTTCGCGAGTTCGGATCAGCGGCGCGTTTTCATACACACCCGGTCCCCGGTAAATACCGATCTCCTCGCCCGGTTTGCCCGGATAGTCGCCGGCGTGAAGTTCCAGATCGTAAACCACATGCAGCCGTCCCTGCCGCCGGGCTTTGAGGCACATGCCGTCGTCGAGCGAATTGAACGCGCGCAGCCGCGCGTCCAGTTTGGCGTGCGAATCGCGCCGCCACTGAATCACGCTCTCGCGGTGGCCGCGCCGCCGGGTCACATAGTCGCGGCGCGATTCGTTCTGCGGCGTTCCCGCCGGAATGCCGCGGGTGAATTCGTCCAGCACGCCCGGAAGCGCCTTGAAGCACTGACGCGAAATCAGCTTCGCCAACTCCGGCGTGGTGGTCGACGGCGTCAGGGGCACCGGCTCGGAGGTGCGCAGCACATTGCCGGTGTCGAACTTGTCGGCGAGATGGTGAATCGTCCCCCAGCCTTGCTCGTGATGATTCAGGATCAGGAACTTCTCCGGGTCGTAGCCGGTGAATTCCGGCAACGGCCCCGGATGCAGATTGATGAAGCCGAGCCGCGGCGTCTGCGCCAGCTGCGGCGGAATCCAGCCGCCGCAGTAAACTATGCCGACATCGGTGGCGAAGCCGCGCAGCGCATCGAGCCACGCACGCAAATGCGGCGGCAGCTCCGGCGCTTCGAAAATCCGCCGCATCCGGTCGACCGGGTACTCCAGCTCCTCCGGCAAGGGCAGCGTCGGCAAGCCGTATTCGTGCGCCAGCCGGAGTACGATATCGCCCGGATGTGCGAGCACTACTCCGATGGGGTGGCGCCCGGCGCGCATGGCTTCGAGGAATTCGACGCCGATGTCCGACGGTGTCAACGGGAAGCGATACTGACCGATATACAACGCGATTTTCAGGCTCATAATCCCGGTCCTTTCCGGTGATACCAGCGGTCCACGCCGTACAGCAATACGACGAACAAGAGGCAAGCCATGCTGATCGCCGCCACGCCGCGCGTCTGGCCGAAGCCCAGCGCAAAGGCGAAAATCACCGGCCCGAGCGTATCGCCGGCCTTGCCCGCCAGTTCGAAATACGACACCGCCCGTTCTTCTCCGGCCCGCTGCGACGCATTCAGGGTCAGGAAATAATTGTTGCAGAACGGCGCCGCGAAGCCATCCGCCAGACCCATCGCCAGCAGCGTCAGGATCGCCCCTTCCAAACTGCCGGTAACCGCGAACACCAGAATCGACGCGCTCCATACCGTGAGTGCGAAGTACATTCCGCGCCGGGTCCCGAGTCCTTGCGAGATCGAGCGCGTCAGCGTCGGGCCGAACAGGATCGTCAGCACCCCCGCGAACAGCATCCAGCGCCCGATGTCGGCGGTGCCCATCCCGTTGCTTTCGGCGAACAAGGGGAAGAAGTAGAACATGAACGCCGCGATGGTGTAAGCTGGAATGATATCCAGAAAGATGAACGCCAACGCGTGTGGATCGGTGATGAAGCGGCGGAAGACACCTTTGCACCGCTCCCGCGGCGCTTCCGTCCCTTCCGCGAATCCGGCGACGATCCGGCGCATGAACTTCATTTCGAAGCCGATCGCGCCGGCGAGCAATAGCGTGGAAATCCAGAAGGCGGTCCGGTAACTCCAGGCATCCGCGATCAGGGCGCCGAGAATCAGCCCGACATTGATTCCGGCGGTCATGCCGGCGTAGAAGTGCGCATAGCCGGTGTCCTTGAAGCGTTTGCGATCGTCCAGCAGCAGGATGCTTCGTATGCCGATGAAGGCGAAGCCGTTGCCGAGACCGACGAGGCCGCGCGCCAGCACGAAGCCGGTCATGCCGGTCGCCAGCGCCGACGCGGCGAAACCGGCGGCGGACAGCCATAATCCCCAGTAGATGATCTTCCGGGTGGTGCCCCGGCGGGTGTGGTTGCCGGCGATCCAGTTGCCGATGCCGAAGGCGAGCATATTGACCGAAATCGGCAGCGCCAGCACCAGGCCTTCGGAGAGGAACGGCACCGGCGCATAGAAATCTTTCATCATCAGCGGCACGAACGCCAGCGGCATCGAACTGGCGCTGAAGTAAAGGAAGATGAACGGGCGGGTGAAAAATACCGGTGTGGTGTCCGCGGTGTCGTACGGCTGGTTCTGTTTGGTTTTGCGCTTCAACTCGAAGAAATATACTGCTTCCAGCAGCACCAGCGCGACCACGATCAGCACCGTGACGATATCCAGGATGGTGCTCTGAATCAGCCTCTGGTTGCGCGCGGCGAAGACGTAGTTATCCGTACCGATCTCCAGCAAGCCTGCGACATTGCCCGCGCTGTCGAGGATCGGCCCCACCCCGAACAGCCAGCTGCCGGTCACATCTTCGACATTGGCCGTGCGGATCAACCCGGCTTGCGCATCCCGGAACGACGAATCGGGGAATTCGGGATCGAAAAAGTTGAACGGATGGAACAGCCCGATCGAACTCTCCTGCCAGATCATCCCGTACAGCTGCCCGTCGATGACCCGGTTGATGACATAATAAAAGCCGTCGCTGTTTTCGGCGTCGACCGGAAACAGAAGATCGAGCTCGCGGCGCAGCGCCCGGTAGTCTTCGTTCATATAATCGGACGGGTGGTTCAGCCGCCCGATGCGGTCGCCGTCGAGGGCGGCCGCGGTCGAACGGATCAACTGGGTCAGGTGCCGGAGCGTCTGCTGGTCGTTACGCCGCGAAAAATCCCGGATCAATCCGGAGCCGGCCACATACGCCGCCACTCCCATCACGACCACCAGTCCCACGAACAACCATGCCACCGGAGGCACCTTCCAGTCATATTCCAGTTTCGATGCGTACCATGCGCTCCCGGCGGCGCCGAGCAGCAGCGCCGCCAGCGCGAGCGCCGCGAACGCCAGGCGCCATTGCAGCGCCGGGGACAACGGCGCGCCGTCGACGATGGTCGGTTCCGCCCGCAGGCGGTCGACGGAGCTTTCGAAAATACCGGACTCCGTACAGCCGACGAAGCGTTTCCCCGCAGCGCCGAGCCGGTAGAGCTCGGGCGCCTTGACTCCGCCGGGCCATTGCACGAGTTCGACCGCGGTGTCGCCGGACAGCTTCCGGACGGTGCGGCCGATCATATCGGCGAAGAGAATATTGCCGTCGCCGTCACAGACCACCTCCCACGGTTTGCGCGTCGGCGGCGCCGCGGCGCCCGGCTCATACAGCAGCTCCGGTTGGGCGTCGAAAGCGGCGGCGATGCGGTAAATGCCGCCGTTTTTATGCGTATAGACGGCGGAATCCGCGTTTTCACGGGCGGCGAAAGCGACGTGCCAATTGGCGTCGGGCACCGGGAATACCGCTTCGGTGACGGCGTGACTTCCCGGCAGAGGCATCATCCGCGCCGCCAACCCCTCGGGCAGGCATTCGAACCAGCGGAGGATTTCGCCGTCCCAGGTGAGGCTGCGCAGACGGCCGTGACGCAGCAGCGTGTGGTCCGGCAGCGTCGGATTGTGGAGCAGGCGGTAAAGCACCTTGCCGGTGCCGTCGGGGGAAATCTGGAGGATTTCTTCGCGCCGGTGGTAGACGCCGCGCTGGTCCGGGACGCTGTTCAGCACCAGTACGCTGTCTCCGGGACCGGGAATGGCCTTAAAGGCATTGAAAAAGCGGCCGCTGTCCCGGCTGCCGCCGGTGACCATGAACTCCAATTGCCCGTCCGCGTTCAGCGCCAGCACCCGCCGCTGGGTCGAATCGACCACGGCGAGGCGTCCGTCCGGCCCCGGTGCCGCATAGGTCGGGCAGGAGAATGGGATCCATCCGGAGAGATATGCGGTTTGCAAATAACCGCGTTGGTTCCAGAGCGTCAGCATGCCGCCCGCGAGCAGCAGCAAAGAAAACCACAACAGCAGACGGCGATGATGTGTATTTTCCTTCATGGCCTTATTTCCGGCTCTGCCACGCGGTCAGCGCCGCGCGGGCATCGTGCTGCCAGTGCACCCCGCGGCTCAGCAGATTTTCCTCGATGACTTCGAAACCGCCGAAATAACGGCGGAGCACCTCGAATACCTGCGCCGGATCGAACGGTTTGCACGAGAATATATCCACAAATGCCTGCCGCATCTCCGGGTAGGTGTGAATGGCCGCGTGGGATTCGTAAAGGATCACCACGCCGGAGTGGCCGACGTGCGCCGGATCGCCGGTTTCATAACCCATGCAGGGACCGGACAGAATCCGCATCCCCAGCTCCCGGACCAGCTCAACCAGGAAACCGGACAGCAATTCCGCATTGCGGCAGGCGTCCAGGCGCTCGATGGAGCCGATGCGCAGCATCAGGTGCGGTCCGTAGTCTTCCGGTTGCGTCGTTTCCATTCGAGTGTCTCCTGTATAATATTTGTGCATAATATAGACCGGTCTATGATATTTTTCAACGCATTTCTCCCGAATGGACAGGTGAAAAATGGGAAAAGGAGGGTATATTATCCCGATTACCACATGGAAAGCACAAAAACGTAAGGGGGAAACCATGCTGCCGTACCAGAACCGCAAACTTCCCGTCGAGCTGCGGATCGACGATCTCATCGGGCGTCTGACGCTGGAGGAAAAAGTCCACTTGTGCCACGGCTGCACCACCATGGAGGTCGGCGGGATCGACCGGCTCGGAATCCCGCTGCTGCAGATGTCCGATGGACCGCAGGGGGTCCGTCTGGCCGCCGGCCGTACCGAAGACGGACGCCAGACCACCGCGCTTCCGGCCGGAATCGCGCTGGCGGCGAACTTCGACCCCGCCGCCGCCGCAGCCTACGGCGAGGCGATCGGCCGCGACGCCGCCAGCGTCAATGTGCAGGCCAGCCTCGGCCCCGGTTTCAACCTGATGCGCACGCCGTTGAACGGCCGGAATTTCGAATACTATGGCGAAGACCCGTTCCTGGCCGGAAAAACCGCCGCCGGGTACATTCGCGGCTGCCAGTGCTTCGGCGTGGCCGCCACGCCGAAGCACCTGGCGCTCAACAACCAGGAAATCTGCCGCACCACCGGCAGCTCGGAAGTCGACGAACGCACCCTGCGCGAACTGTATCTGACCGCGTTCGAGATCGTGACCAAAGAGTCGCAGCCGTGGATGATGATGTCGAGCTACAACCGGATCAACGGGCAGTATGCCGCCGAATGCGGATTCCTCCAGGAGATGATCGCCAAGGGCGAATGGGGCTTCGACGGCGTGATGGTTTCCGACTGGGGCGGCGCGCATCATACCGTCGGCTGTGCGCTCGGCGGCCTCGATCTGGAGATGGGGTGTCCGTCCGAAGGCGGGGTTTTCGGCAAAGCGTTGGTGGATGCGGTGCAAGCCGGCGCAGTGCCGGAGACCGTGGTCGACGGGAAGGTGCGCCGGGTGTTGCGGATGATGTACCGCGCCGGGGTGATGGACGATGCCAAACCGACGGCTGAAACTGCCGGGAAGCAGCAGTTGGAGACGGCGGCCGCGGTCGCGCTCGGCGGCATGACGCTGTTGAAGAACGAAAACGGCCTGCTGCCGCTGGATCCGGCGAAAGTAAAGCGCCTGGTGGTGGTCGGACCCAACGCGGATTTCCGGCAGCATCGCGGCACTCTGGAATTTTGCGGCGGTTCCGGCGCGGTCTTTTCCGACCGCGAAGTGACGCCGGCGGCCGGACTCAAAGCGTACGGCGCGGCGCACGGCTTCAAGGTGGAATACTTCCCGGTGGTGAAATTCGATCACGACAGCCTGTGTCCGGTGGGTCTGTTTGGCGCCGCCGGATTGGCGTGTGAATACTTCGCCGAGGATGCCGATTTGGCTTCCGGCGGCAAGCCGTTGTTCACCCGCGCCGACACCGAGGGCATCTGGAATTGGGCCGGCGCCGGCGCGCAGACCGCGGGCGGCAGCGACGGGGAGGTGCCGAAGGAGCACTTTGCCCTGCGCGTCACCGGTATTCTGCGGCCGCCGTCGCAGGGGGCGGCGGATATGGTGTTCCACGCCCAGCACGGGCGCTTGGTGGTGAAGCTCGACGGCAAGACGGTGATCGACGCCGCGAAGTCTTCGCTGATCGGTGCGAAATACCACTTCGACGCCGGGACGGCGCCGGGCGCGAAGCTCGAAGTCGAATATTATGCGTACTATACGCCGGGCGCGCAGCTGCGTTTCGGCTGGCGCGAAGCGGATACCGCCGGGCGCGAGGCGGCGCTGGCCGCGGCCCGCGAAGCCGACGCGGTGATCTTCGTCGGCGGCACCCATCACCTTTACGACAAGGAAGCGCTGGGGTGGGGCGATGTCCCGTGCGCCGATATTCCGGGGTTGCAGCTCCCGGCCGAACAGGACGCCTGGATCGCGGACTTCGCCGCCGCCAATCCGCGCTGCGCGGTGGTGCTGGTCAACGGCTCGGTGGTTTCCGTCGAACCGTGGATCGACCGGGTCGGCGCGCTGCTGGAAACCTGGTATGCCGGTGAGAGCGCGGGGACGGTGCTCGCCCGGGTGCTCTTCGGCGAAGCAGCTCCCGGCGGGCGTTTGCCGTGTACCTGGGGGCGGCGGCTGGTGGATTACGCCTGCCACGCCAACGGCAGCTATCCGGGAGAGCGCACCGGAGATGACCCGAATACGGTTTACAAAGAGGGGATGTTCATCGGCTACCGCCACTTCGACCGGGCCGGAATCGCGCCGCGCTTTCCGTTCGGTTTCGGTTTGACCTATACGACCTTCCGGCAGCAGTTGACCGGCTGTACGGTGGAGTCGGCACGGACGGCGGCGCCGCGGGTCTGGGTGACCTTCACGGTGACCAATACCGGCAAACGCAGCGCCGGCCAGGTGATTCAGCTGTATGTCGGCGCGGTCGATCCGGTGTTGGAACGCCCGGTCAAGGAGCTGAAAGGCTTTGCCAAGGTGACGCTGGCGCCGGGCGAATCCACCGAGATTGAATTGCCGCTGGCGTGGCGCGATTTCGCCTGCTGGGAGCCGCGTTCGAAGCGCTGGACGGTGTATCCGGGTGAGTACCGGCTTTACGGCGGTACCTCCGCCGCCGATATTTTCGCCTGTGAAACCATCACGCTGGCCGACTGAGGCTCCGGTGCTGCCAAAAGGCCGCTTTCCGTTTTAATCCGGAAAGCGGCCTTTCTTTCGCCTGCTATGTTATTTCGAGTGGGCTTTTTGCCACTCCGGTTCCGGGACGAATTCCGCCCGTTCGATGTAGATGCCGTCGGTCACGCCCGATTCCGGCTGGCAGATGTAGATGTTTTGTCCGGCCGGCCGCTTGACCCATTGGCCGCTCTCCACCCAACGGTATTCGTCCTCCGAAAGCGCCGAGGCGGGTACGTCGCAATTGAAGTCGGGGTGCAGCCCGAAGCACAGCGCCGTTCCGTCCGTCCGGTGGATCTTGCCGGCGCGCACCCGTATCCGCAGCATGTATTTGGTTTCGAAGCCGAAATCGCCGCCGGTCGGCCATTGAACCGTCCAATCCCTGGACGGGGGTTGGAAGATGGCGAAACCGCCCGGCACCAGCGCGTCGTCGACGATTCGGGCGCTGGTGGTGCCCAGGTCGTAAAGCCGTGGACTGTCCAGCCAATACAACTGGGTTCCGGGATACTCCACAGTCTGCTCCTGGCGCAGTTGACCGAATTTCCAGGCGGCGAACTTGCTGGACGGCGCCTGGGCCTCGGCGAAACTCTCTATGCCCAGCTCGGCGCATTTGGCGCGGAATGTTTCCAGGCGGGCCAGATAAGCGGCGATGCTCTCGTCGTTGCGGCGGCCGGAATTGAGCTCCTGATAGTCGAGACAAAGCATTTCGCGCTCCACCTCGCGGGTCAGGAAGGCGTCGCCCGCGACCGCCTGCAGCGCCTGCGTCAGCAGGGCTTTCGCTTCGGCGTGGAACCCCGGACCGACCGTGAAACCGGTCCGGTTTGCCGGCCGCACCGAACCGTGATAGCGTTCCCACTCCCGGCGCAGCAGCTCGTTGTACTGCTGCATGTATTCACCGGCGGCACCATAGTAGCCGAAGCAGAAATCCCGCTCCAGCGCGCGGACATCCCAGTCCGGATTCCACATCAGTTTGGTCATCAGCCAGTTCTTGAGCGCGCCGCGGGAATCGCCGGTGCTGCAATAATTGTCCTGGAGCAGCATGCCGGTGACGTTTTCGTTCCGCAGATAAAAGCGCAGATTGTATGCCACCGCGTCGAAGTTCGGCGAAGGGTTCAGCCAGTGCTGGTTGTCGCCGAAGACATAGTCCCAGATGTGAATTTCGGCGCCGGTGTCGTTCCACTCCGCCAGCGCCCGGCGGAAGCCGTCGGTTTCATCGACGTAATGAAACGGATTGTTCCACGCGTGCCGGTCGGTCGCCAGAAAGACCACCACATTTTTCGCCGGACGGATGGTCTTCGGGCGCTGATAGGTTTCCATGTAGGCCAGGGTGGATATCTTGCAGTCCGGGTACTTCCGGGCGATCAGCTCCGCCGCCCGGTTCACGAAGTTCAACAGCGGACCGCAATTGCCGCCTTCGGCTTCGGCCACGGCCCGGCACTCCTGACAAGTACAGATCACGTTGTCGCCGTCGTTCTGGGAGATGCCGAAGAGATCCGCGTCCGGTTGGGCGTCCAGAATTTTCAGTGCGTTGGCCACCACGATCTTCAGCGTTTCCGGGTTGCTGAGGCAGATATTTCCGGCTTGGCGCACGCCGTTGATTTCGGCGAAATACTCCGGGTGCCCGGCCAGCAACGCCGAATCGGGAGCCAGCCTGGCAAACGAGTGGGCGAACCAGCCGCCCACCGGATAATGGCGGACGCCGCCGGCGTCACGGTTCACCTGCGGTCCGATCGGATCGAACATCGGCGCCGCCCGGTTCAGCAGCACCCAATCCGGATCCCACGCCTCCCGGATATGGACTTCGCGGACCTCCAGCGGCGGATTGTAGGCGCGCGGTACCACGTGCAGCTTTTTACCGCGCAGGTCGGGAAACGACTCCGTACCGAAAATCGTGTAATGACGCCAACCCAGGTCCTCTTCCAGAAAAGCCAGTACCGCGTTGACCGGTCCCCGGCGGACGCCGCCGGTGAAGTGCCAGTCGCCGTTTTCTTCACGCAACCGGTAACCGTCCGGCGCCAGAGCATCCTCGGTTCCCAGATAGATTCCGCGGCCCGCGGGAGCTTCCGCCGCCACCGGCCATTCGACACCGGTCATCTTGCGGACGGCATTCTGCAGCAGTTGCGCCGCGAACCGCTCTTGCGGGGTGGCCTCGGCGGTCAACACGATCGTGCGGGCTTCCGCGGCCGGCCACTCCACCGGAATCCCCTGTGGAGCCAGCGCGTTTTCCCACTGCGCCATCGCCGCTCCGCCCAGCAACAGGGCGGCGACCCGGCAAACACACAAACAAAATTTCTTCATCGCTATTCTCCCGGATTCGGCGACAGTTCAGTTATCCAGCAATTGGAAATTGGGGCCGTTCTCCAGCTTGACGACCGCGACGTGCCCATCCGCGAACAATACGCTGTTGCCCCGGTCATGACGGAGTTCATCGATAAGCCAGCCGCCGCCGCCCGACACCGTGGCCTGCCAGAAGTACGGGTTTGACGCCACGGACAGATCGATGTCGGTGATGACGTACTTGCTCGACGGACTCTTCCAGGAGCTTATCTGCGGCGGCTCGTGCACTGCCCAGAAATCCTTGCTCAGCTCCCAGGTCTGTCCATAACCGGTGACATGTTGACTCAGCGGACACTGGTAAACCCGGTTGTAGGTATAGCTTTCCTGCGGGACATTGGCTTGCGCCAGATTGGTGATCAGGTAGCCGTTGTAGCGCTCCACCTCGCTGATCCAGGTTCGCCCCCAGCCGATGATGCTGACATAGCGCTCCCCCTCGGGAAACTGCGGCCAGCCCGGCAATCCCGCGGTGACCGGCCAATACGACCCGTCGTCGACGGAGTACAGGTGACAGGCGGTGCCGATCTGCTTCAGATTGCTGACGCAGGTAATTTCCTGCGCCTTTTTCCGGGCCTTGGCCAGCGCCGGCAGCAACATGCTGGCGAGAATTGCGATAATGGCAATAACAACCAGGAGTTCAATTAGAGTGAATTTTTTCATGAGTCAATTTCCTTGTTACATGTTTTACAACAACGTGAAAATCCGACGCCAACCGTAGAGTCATTCCTGGTTACGGTTACCTCCTTTGCCTTTTCGGGATTTATCATTCCGCGGGTTCTGCTTCAAAGTCAATGTTTCTCCGGCGATCCAGTGGGCGGACATGGCCAGCAGCTCGATGTCTTCACCGGCAAAGAGCATCGGCCGCAACAGGGTTTCGGCGCAGTGGCGGCCGAAACGGTATGGCTGGAATTCCAGCCGGCTCCAATCATACGGCGGCGGCAGCGTATCCCCCTGGTTGCTGTGGGTGATCACCGCCACATTCTCGCCCGGGCGCAGGCCGTTGCGGTAGAGAAACGGCCAGACCAGATGCATGATGATGTTGTCCGAAACGAAAAGGCCCTCCGGCCACAGCTCCGGCCGGCCCGCCGGAAAGATGCGGTCGGCGGCTTCGCGAACCGCCTCCGTCTCCTGCCGGCAATCGAAGGTTTGCAGGCATTCCAGCTGATGAACCCGGCAGGCCCACTCGAAATTCACCGCGTCCACCCGCCGGGCATAATCCGACAGGCCGATGCCGGCCACCCGGCGGATGCCGTTCTGGCGAAACAATTGGGCGCCGCGATCGAACATTTCAAAGAAATCATAGCGGGCGATCGGCGACACCACCGAAGATTGATTGCCGTCCGCGATGTAAAGCAATGGATGGCTGGCCGGAAAGCCCAAGGTTTGAAACTCGTCTATCGCCTGGGTAAAAACCAGTGAAGCGTCGAATTGGAGGCCGCACTCCTCGAGCTGACGGCGCATCGTGTTGGGGGCGAAAGAAGTCACTCCGTGACCATCCCGCTTCAGGCGCTCGATGATGCCCCGCCGCAATTCCGCGTCCGCCCAGCCGTCGCTGCAAACACCCCACAGGGCGATTTCAAAGTGACGCATCGGTTTTTCGCTCTCCTGCAGCCAGTTGCCCTCGACGCTGGTGATAAAGGGATCGATCTTCACCGGTTCGTCCGGCAGCGCCGGCGCCAGAAACGGGATCTTGCGCACGAAACTGCCGCTGCCCTGGCGGCGTTCGATGATGCCGTCTTTTTCCAGCAGCGACAACGCGTAATTCGTACTCCGGGGGTTGACGTTGAAAATCCGGGCCAATTCCCGCTCGCTTTTCAGCCGCAGTCCGCTGCGTGAAGGCGGGCGGGATAATAATTGTAGCATTTTATCGTATATTATCGCCATTTTTTATAGAATCCTTGGTGTTTTGTATGTATTATAGCAAAGTAATACAAAAAAGTCAATACCAGTCGCATAAAAAAAACGAATTTTTTTTATGATACTAGTGTCGTGCGGCGCCGGTTCATTTTCCGGAAGAAAACAGTTCGGTGCCGGTGCTGAGCAATTCGGCGCCGGTATCGAGCAGGCGGGAACTCCATGAAACCGCGTTGTCGGAAAAAATCCGCAGCGTGGTTTCGTCCCATTGAACCTGTGGCTCCTCCAGTGTGCCGCTGAGCTCCAGCGGTACGATCAGCCCCTGAAAGTCGATGGTGGAATTCAGATCGAGCAGCCGGCGGCTGCCGCAGCCGACGGTACCGGCGAATTGCAGATGATCGATGTCGGTGCCGTAAAAGTCGAATTGTTCCACGGTGATCAAACCGTCGGCGCCGGTGAGCCGGATCGCTCCCCGGTCGAAGGTAAAGCGCCGGGTGTTCTGGAACAGCGACAGAAAATCCCGGTTGAAACCTCCCACCTGCGGAATCCAGCCGCCGGAGCCCCCCGGCAGGAACGTACGGATGCGCAGATAGGCTTCCAGCGGCAGAAACAGCAATTGCCCGATCGTGGTTTGCTGAAACTGGTTTTCGATATCCACGGTTTCCAGCCGCATTTCGGTACGGCCGGTCAGGTCGTCCCAGAAGCGGGGAGGGGGCGCGGCGCTTCCGGCCAGCTCCATTTCCACTTGCCGGATGATGCCGCTGTTGGTGGAAAAACGATGATACAGCGACTGCCACCATATGGCCGTATCCAGATTGACGCCCAGGAGACGCAGCGTGAATTGCGGATAATCGTCAGCGATGTTGCACAACGAGGCGTCCAACTGCATCTCGGCGCCGTTGCAGCTCAATTGGGAAGCCTGAAACTCGAAGACGCCGCCTTGGCCCTTCCAGTTTCCGTCGGCCTTGCCGGAGATTCCCGCCACCGGTGTGAAGTCGTCGATGCGGAAACGGCATTGCCACAGGCGCGGCCCGAAATCGAACTGCCACGGCTGCGCCGGCGTTGTCGCCGTCGCGGCTTCCGCCGCGGGTCCGGAAAGAATATCTTCGGGGCGTTGCAGCAGCGGCTGATTCCATTTTTTGATCCGCAGCTCAATGTCGGTTTGTTCGGGCGCCGTCAGGCCCCAGTGCGCCGATGCCGTCCAGACCAGCGCCGGCTCCGCCGCCGGCGTGGTCACGCGGCCGTCGCATTGCGACAGGGTCACCGCTTCCGGCGTCGCCGTCAGCCGCACTTCGGCGCTGGCCTGCAGATAATCTGAAATTGCCGCCCATAATTGTCCGGTCACCTCCCAATAGTGCGGCCGGAACTGCAATTTGAGCTCGGAGTGATGCAGCGACCACAGGGGATTTTGCGGCGGGCGCAACGCCAGGATGCCGATTTCGCCCGCGCCCGCGCCGGTCGCCGGATTCCAGCGGAATTCGGTATTTAGATCGTATTGCGGGGCCTCGCTTCCGGTATTCTGTTCCAGCGTTGCGCGTACCTCCACTTCCGGGCTGTCAAAGGGCCATTCGAACAGGATGTGGGCCGTGGGGGCCAGCGGCCAGTCGGCGGTTTGCGGCAACGGCGCGAAAAACGGCGCCGTGCTTTCCAGTGTGACCGCCGCCTGCCAGCGGTCGGATTCCTGCAACAGTACCGCTTTCCCCGCCAACATGCCTTCGTGCAGCGGCGGCAGCAGCAGCCGCGGCTTCAAATCCTGCCAGTCCAATTGCAGCGGCGACAACAGCCGGCGCGATTCCCAGTCGCAGACGAACGGCAACACGCTCCCGGAGCCGGCTTCCGGG
Organism: Victivallaceae bacterium; assembly: GCA_031549115.1. Taxonomy (GTDB): domain Bacteria; phylum Verrucomicrobiota; class Lentisphaeria; order Victivallales; family Victivallaceae; genus JAVBQJ01. The sequence goes on along the minus strand of JAVBQJ010000023.1, from coordinate 28,916 downwards.
CCATCCCAGGTCAGCTTATGAATCGTCAATTGCCCGGTGTCTCCGTTCCAGCCGCCGTCGCAGGTGCCGTCGAGTGCTCCGAGCCGTTCCGGATTGTCCAGATGCCAGGCGGCGCTCCAACGGAGTTGCCGCTGCTGCCACTCCAGCCCGGCATTTCCGGACAGCGTTGCCGTTTCGGTCATTGGCCACCGGTCTAGAGTCAGGCGCCAGCGGGTCGTGTCCCAGCCGGTGCCGGCGGAAAAATTCTGCGGCTCCAGCGCCAGGCGCAGCGGTCCGGAATTGAATTCCAACTGATCCAGATGCAGAATTCCCGGACGGAAGCGCCCTTGTATCACTCCTTGCAGGTCTTGTATTTTCAGACGCGCTTGCCATGCTTCGAATTGTTCCTGCTGCTGTGGCGGAAGCAATTCCTTTTCCAGCAGCGGCGCCTCGAGCCGGAAGTCGACGGCATGCTCTTGCACATTCCAGTCGGCCTTTCCGTCCAGCCGCATCAGCTCCCGGCCGTCGCGCCGGTAGGATAAGTGCCAACGGGGCAGGCGCCATTGCGTTTGCGTACCGGTGAGCGCGAATCCCAGATACAGGTCGCCCGCCTCGCCGGGCCCTGCCGGTGTTTCCAGAGTCAGTGCGGCGGCGGTGATTTCTCCGGTGGCGCCGAGCTGCGGCGTTCCGGCGAGCGTCTCCAGCGACAATTGTCCGGAGGCGGTTCCGGCGGCCAATTCCCAGCCGGACGGCAGCGGAAAAACCCGGGTCAGCAGCGTGACCGGCAGCTGTTGGAACAGGAGCCGGATCTGTCCGGCATGATCGGCGAACGCGTGGCTGCCCCAGTGGTAAGTTACCGGGTGTTCGGTGGGGACCTGCAGCCGGATCGCGTCGGCGGCTTCGCCCGGAGTGACCGTGATATCGGTGTCGGCCAGAGTCAGACTGCGGTTGTCCCGGTCGAGTTCGATACGGAACTCACCGGCGGCACGGAACGGCGGCAGATCCAGAAGGCTTCCCGCCCAATCGAGCGAGCCCCGGTGCCGCCAGTCGAAGCGGATTTTCCCGGCCGGCCGGCGATAGCTTCCGGCGCCCTCCACGGTGAGGTCGGCATTCATGGCGCCGCCGGTTTCGCCGAACCAGTCCCGCAGCAGTGGCGGCGTCAAATGCAGTTTGCTTCCCGCCGCGACCGCAAAGCCATCCAGGGACAGCGCTCCGGCGATATCGAAGCTGCTGCCGGTATAGTCCGGGGCGCTGCTTTTGCCCCGCAGTTCCACAAAGTTCCACTTGTCGTCCCGGAATTGAATCCGACTCGTGGTCGGCGAAGCGGGCCAGTCGAAGCCGCCGAAGCGCCCCGCGCCGTCTTCCAGGAAGGTGGACCAGTCGCTTCCGGTCAGATGCAGGCGTTCGTCGAATTCCAGCTGCCAGTCGCCGTGGGCGCGCCCGGCGCGCAGCGCCATCCAGTCGTCCGTATAGTCTGGACGGCAGGCGAATTCCAGTTTGCTGACGGCGCCATTGCGCAATTGATCCATAGTGGCGTCGATTTCCCGCAGCCGCAGATCGAAACGTTGGCCGGTGAGTTGGTGTTCCCAGATCAGTTGCAATCGGGAATCCGAGGCCGCCAGGCGGGTGAGATGCACTTGCAGCGGCGACCGCCGGGAAGCAGCCGGAGCGCCGGATCGTGCTTTGCCGACCGGAATGGTGATGCGGACCTCGCTTGCGGCGGTGGAAATATCGTCCAGCGCAATCACGCCGCGCCACAGTTCCCGGTAACGGAGGTGGGCGGTGAGCGTTTTGCCGCGGCAGAAGAACAATCCGGAGTCCTCGTTCCCGGCGGCGAAATCGGTGAGGGTCAGACGGCCCTGCCATAATTCAAAATCCACCGACCGGGCCGACAGCGGCATTTCGGTGACCTGCGACAGCCGCGGCAGCACCGCGTAACGCAGAAACCAGGAGCTGGTGACGACCCAATAAAACAACAACAGCCCCAGCAGCGCGGCCGGCAACACATGCAGCAGCCGCAACCACCAGAGCTTGAAACGGAATCGCCCCCGCCGGCGCAACGCGGGTTATCTCCCGGCGCCGAGCATCTGCTGGAGCTCTTTCATGAATTCCTGCATGTCTTCCTTGGTCGGTTCGCCGTCGACTTTGTCGAATCCCAGGCGGCCGGAGCTGTCCACGATCCATTCGGCGCTGGCACCGGATTGGAACTTCACCGTACCGTTGGCCATGGCGCCGGGACGGGCGATCTTGCTGATCTCCACCACGGTGCCGGATTGGGGAACCGCGGCGGCCTGGGCGGCATCTTCGGGTTTCTTTTCCGGCTTCACCGGATCCTGTTTGGCCCAGTCGATATTCTCGAGTTCCGCCGCCAGCAAACGCAGTTCGAGGAAAGTCATTTTGATATTGAACTCTGCGGTCAACTGCTTCTGGATGTCGCCGAGACTGACGCCTTTGTTCAGCTCCGCGGCGATCCAACGTTTGGTTTCCAGCGTATCCATATTATTTTTCTCCTTCTTCCGTGGGTAGTTTTTCCTGTTTGGCGGCCGCCGCCTGGGCGTCGGCGAGACGTTCGCGCAAGCGGTTCTGCCAAATGGCCGAGGCGCCCCGGCACAGTTGGCCGGGCAGAAGCAATCCGAGCAGCAGCGCCACCGGCGTGAAGACCGCAAAAATATCCAGAGTCCGCAACACACAATAGGTTTTGCACAAAGCTTCGCTGACCGGCGCCGTCCGGATGCCGTCGCGTTGCAGCTGGGCGTTCAACGCTTTGCTCAAGCCCGCGATCGCGACGAAGTTCCAGTACCAGTTGAACATGGGAATGCACAGGAGCCCGGCCGCGCGCCCCGGCGTGGTTTCGGCGCATTCCGGAGGAATCGCTTTCCAGCCCTGGTAAATGATTACCAGCCAGACCACCACGGCGCTCAATCCGAGCAAAATTGCGGCCCCGGAAACGCTGATGGAGGCCGCCAGCCATCCATCGCTGAGTTCGTTGTTCACCCGGTAATTGCTCAGCATCGAAGCGATCATGCTCAAGCCGACCAGGAAGGTGATGATGCACAGAAATACCAGCAGCCAGTAGACCCGGAACAAGCGGAAAAGCAGAGTAATCGCACCCGCGATACAGCTTTCGTCCAGCGGTTCGGTCAGCAGTTCGGCCAACTCCGATTCGCTCAAAGGAATCCAATCCGGCAACGCTTCATGCCATACCGGGGTCCGGCCGGTTACCCGCCCCGCCGCGATTTCGCGCCGCAATTCCTCGGGGGAAACCGGACCGGTGCTGTGTCCGTGAATTTGATAATGCCATTTATTCATGAGTCGTGTTACTCCTGCAGCAGCCGTTGATGTAGGATGGTGGTGGCCGCTTCCTTCTGCTGCCGCGCCAGCGCCAGCCAGACGATCAGCAGAAATATCATCACCAGCAGCGGAAACAGCGGCGACAAGGTCAGTACGGTGAGAATGCAATATACCCATGCCAGCGCCTGGCTCGGCCGCTGGGCGACCACGCCCTCCCGCCGCTCCTGACGGGTCAGCGTCCGGCTCAGGCGGATCACGGTCCAGAAGTTGGCGACCGCCGAAATCACCGGCACACTGGTCAGAACACCGGCCATGGACGGCGACAGCGGCCGGTCTTCCCGCGGAATCACGTGCCAGATCCGGCATTGCAGCCGCCCCCACGAAATCAGGGTTCCCAACAGGAAAACCACACTCAGCGCGGCGATGATGAGCCACACTTTCGAATCGGAAATCAACGTGAGGATCCGGGTCAGTTCCGTGATGTCGACCTCCGGCAGGATGGTCAGGATTTTCAGCGACAGCAGACTCCACAGCACGAAGCCGCAGCCGAGGCAGAAGCGGAAATCACGGTAGATGCGTTCGAGTTTGCCGATTGCGTTGATGATTTTGCACGGCGTCCCGTGGGGAGCGAGCTCGGAATTGCGCAATTCCACCCATTCATTCGCGCTCTCGGGGCGTATTGGGGTGTCTTCCCGAATAACGCCGGCCGCCGCCAAAGACAAGAGGCGGTCGGAGTCGACCGGCCCCTGCTTCTGTCCTTTTACCAGATAATGCCATTTTGCCATGATATTTGGAAATCCTCTCGGTTGTAATCGGGCAACTTCCTTGTGGGGCCCACTCCGTCTAGTACGGAAAATATAACCGTTGCTGACGTTTTTTCAAGTTCCGATTGCCGCGGAAGTTGTTTTTTGCCGTCAAATTAAGCCTGCCGGTGCGTCGGGCGGGGGATGGTGAGGGCGTACAGCGAGTTGGCGAGGGCCATGACGGCGGCGAAGAGGAACAGCGTTTCCACGCCGTAACGCTGCCAGATCCAGCCGCCGAGCGGTGCCGCGGTGACGCTGATCATATGGTTGATCGAAATTCCGGTGGACAGGGTCGAAGTCAGCTCCTCCTTGTTGTCGGAGATCGAGCGCACGTACAGGTTCGACGCCATCGAGGCGGTGCTGATCACCGCGTCCAGCAGGAAATTGAAGCATACCACCCAGACCGCGACGGCGGGCGCAAACCATTGCCCGGCATAACCGTAGGTCAGGCAGACGACAAAGAGGAGCACGGTGTCGTAGATCATCACGTTGCGGTAGCCGATCCGGTCGGTGATTTTTCCTATCAGCGGCGCGCCGAAGATGTTGACGGCCGCGCAGGTGCCCGCCAGGAGCGCCATTTCCGCGGTAGAAAGACCGTATATTTTGATCAATACATAAGGCGCGAAAGTCAGGAAAATCTGTTTGCGGGCGCCGTAGAAGAGTTCGAGCGCATAATACTTGTGGTATTTCAACGCGAAGAACAGCCGGGGGCGTTTGGCCTCGAAACGGGTGTCGCGGTGGCGCGCCAGGCATAGAAAACTGGCGGCGATCAACAGCGCGATGAGGACCCAGACGATGTTATAGAGTGCCTCCGGGCGGTCCCAGTGAAACACCTTGAGCCCGAACTGAAAAATCAACGCGACGAGGACACTGCCGACCACGGTGCCGGCATTCATTGCGCTGGTCACCAGCCCGAGCGAACTTCCGCCGTGTCCGGGTTTGGCGACATGCATGGCGATCGAGCTGCGCACCGGCATCACCAGGTGTTCGCCGGTGCTCCAGATCATGATCAAGAGTGTCAGTGCGATCAGATCGGCCGGAATCAGCAGACCGATGACGCCGGCCAGCGAAATCAAGGTACCGATCCGGAGAATCTTCCATTCGCTGGCGCGGTGCAGCAGCGCCAGCACGAAAACCAGTCCGAGCCCCGGCAATTCGCGGAAAAATTCCAGCCAGCCCCGCTCCAGCTCATCCACGTGGTGGATTTCGACCAGGTAGTTGTTCAGCGCGGCATAAAAGCAGCCGATGCCGACACCCCAGATCAGAACGCTGAGAAAAAAAGCCCGGGCTCCGCACCCGGGACGCAGCTCCTGAAACGAACGCGCAATTTTGGAAATCACTCTTCCGGCTCCGCTTTTTTCGCATGCAATTTACGGCGCAACCGGGAGTTTTCCATCGCCAGCACCAGATAGGATCCGAACGCGCAAAAGGCGCAGGCGGCAAGCACACCGGCGCTCCACGGTTTCGCGGTTAAGCCCAGCCAGTCATTCATCCATTGACATTCTTTGAGTCCGAATTCCGGATATTGCTCCAGAAAATTCCGGGCGGTGAAAATAATTCCGGTCAGGACGAACAGCATTCCGGCCCAGTAGGCCAAACGCTTTAGAAAACGCATCTCCGGCTCCTTTATTCAATATTCTGCACTTGCTCGCGCAGTTTTTCCAATTCGGTTTTGAACGCCACGATACACGGCGACACCTCCGGAACCGGCGCTTTGTTGCCCAGTGTGGTGATCTCCCGGAACATCTCCTGGAGCAGGAAATCCATGCTGCGGCCGACCGGTTCGCCGGATTCCCCGAGGAAACGCCGGAATTGGGCGAAATGGCTTTCCAGCCGGGTTATCTCCTCGGAGGTATCGCCGCGGTCGGCATAAAACACCACCTCCTTGAGCAGTCGTTCGTCATTGGCGTCCACCGGCAGCTGCGCCTGCGCCAATTTTTCCAACAGCCGTTTGCGATTGAATTCGGGCAGATCGGCGGTCAGCGGCTTGATCCGGGTCAGCAGCTCTTCCAGACAGTACAACCGTGTTGTCAGATCCTGCTGCAGATTCTGCCCTTCGGCATGCCGCATTGCCTGAAATTGCTCCAACGCGCGTTCCAGTGCTTCGCCGACGGCTTCCAGCAGCGCCGGATCGTCGCAGGGCAGCTCCTCGGCCGCGATGACACCGGGGATCATCAAAAAGTCGGTGATCTTGAGGTCATGGCTCAAATCCAGCAACCGCGCGGCCTCCCGCGCTTCGGTGACCAGACGTCCCAACAGTTCGGTGTCCAGATGCACGCCGCGGGTTTCCGTGGTGTGATTCAAATTCAACCGGACCGATACCGCGCCGCGGCTGATCCGGGATACGAGACGGGAACGCAATTCCGTCTCCAGCCCGCTCAGATCCCGGGGCAGGGTGAAGCGAAGTTCCAATTGTTTACGGTTGACGCTGGAAATTTCAATCGCAATCGCGGCGTCGGCGGATTCGCCGCGCCCGAAACCGGTCATACTGCGCATATTCTTGGTTCTCCCTACTGGTTCGCCGGCGTCAATCGGATGGCGCCGACTTCGACGAAATTCACCGCATCCAGCGAACTGGCCGGAGCGCCGTCCAGCGTATGCTGTTTCAATTCTTCTTCCGTGACGATGGCGCCGAAATCGATCGTCCATCCTTTCAAGTCCGGTTCGCTGCGGCCGCAGAGGACGACATACTGCTCCGGCGTTTCGCCCAATGGCCAGACAATCGAAAACTGGACTTTCGTATGCTGCGTCAATGCGGTCACGGCGGTGTCATCGAGCTCGCCGACATATTCGTCGATCAGGTCGAAATCGGTGATGATGATTTGCGGCGCATCGAAACGAACCCGGTTGAATTGCTCGACACTCAGCGGGAAGAACAGATTGTTGATGGCGTAATCCCGGGCGCTTTTGACGGCCTTCTGCCGGTTCTGGTCCCAGGGCGAAAAATCCTGCCAGATGATCCGGTTGGGGCTCCAGCCGATCATCTGTTTGTCGCCGTAGCCATATACCATACAGGCCTCCTGGATTCCGGGAATCAGCCAGGTGACGCAGACCTGTTCGTAGCCGAAGCTCGGCGCCGGCAAGAGGCTTGAAACCAGCAGTATCGGCTTGTTGAATTTGACATATTCGCGCTGCTGCAACGTCAACTGGGGGCCCACCTCTTCCAGCAGGTATGCCCGGGCTTCTTTGACGGCCTGATTCTGGTAATAGGCGGTGCTGCGGCACCCGGACAGGGTCAGCAAAGTGCAGGCGGCGCATAGTGCGATCAACAGTTTTTTCATTACCCGTCCCAAATTATCTGATTTTAGCTCGTTCGTCTAGAAATATAACCTGAAATTCGGAAAATGCCAATTCCGGTTTGTTTTTAATGCCGGAAAGCCGTATAGTATAACATGAAAAAACGGACAAAATGGATCCTGGCGGGCCTTGGGGCCCTGGTGATTGCGGCGTTGGCGGCAGCGGTATTTTTTTCGTGGCATCTGGGACTGGGCTTCTTCGATCCGGCGCTGCGGATCCCGGCGGAATGGAGTCTTTCCGGCGACTGGAGCGCCGAGCCCCGGCCCGGAGCCGGCGAGTCGATTCTGCTGCGCGATTGCCGGATCGGCGATGCGCAGCACCCGTGGCTGACGGCACCCGTCGGAAGTGTCAATCAGGGAATTTTGACATTGGAAAACGCCGTGCTGGCGCCGGAATCATTGCGGGAGCTTTCCGGTTGGCTGCTGCATCATCAATTGCCGGTTCGCGTCGTCGCCGTCACCGCGACGGATGCGTTCGGCGAGTATTTGCTGACCGGGGACCGGCAGAGCGGCAATTGGGTGCGTACCCGCCAGTACCACGGAGGAAGCGAGCGCGTGGTCATCGATGAGGAGGCGGAAACGGGAAGTTTTTCCGGCCGGGAACTGCCGGGATTTCTGCGTACCTGGCAGCCGGTGCTGGAGTTGGCGCCGGAGGCGTTGACCGGGGAGTGGCAGGGCAGCTGGCGGAAGCGTCACGGCGCACCGGAACCCGACCGCCTGGAAATCCGCTGCGGCAACGCGGAATTGATCTGGCAGCCGGACGGGTGGCGCTTCACTCTGCGGGAGGTGACATGGCCGGAGCCGGTGAATCTGCATTTCCGCCGGGTGACTCTGACCGGACAGGGGACGGACGAATGGATTCGCGCCACCGGCGAAGCGGCGGCCCCGGCGGCCGGGACGCAAACGCATTTTCCCGCCGGTTTCCCGCTGGAAAACGCGGCCTTCTCGGGCGAGTGTCACAACGGAGAGTGGCGCTGGGAGCTGCGGGGCGCCGCCGCCCAAACCTACCAGGGAGACGCGCTCGAGGGCAGTACCGGCGCGTGGACGGCGCAATACGATCCGGCGGCCGGAATGACGCTGGCGGGGGTACTGACGGCGGTTACGGTAAAGGGGGCGGCGCTGCGTCTGACGGTGCCGGAATTGCGTTTTCACGGTGTCTGGCGCGACAACCGCTGGAGCGGAAGCTGGGAAGCCGCGCAGGGGCTGCTGCCGCCGCTGCTGCCGGGGTGGTCGGCCGGTACGGCGGAAGCGTTGTCCGGGGCTTTCCCGTTGGCGGCGGATTGGCGGATCGAGGCGGCGAAAATCAAGTGGCGCCACCCGGATCCGGAGTGGAGCCTGATCGCCGACCAGGCGCAGCTGCAGCCGCGGCAGTTGACGATACAGCTGGCCGCGCTGGACGGGGTGGAATGGCAGTCGTTGTGGCGGGAGGTGCAATGGCGTTCGGAAGAGCCGCTGACGGCGCGCCGGATGGAATTGCATATCCCGGTCCGGGAGTTTTCGGCCGCGGTGGAGTCTTGCATGGTGAGCTATGCGGGGTTGGAGACGGTTCTTTCCGGCCGGGGTTGGGAGTGGAGCTGCGGCGCCTGGGGGGGGCGGTCCGGTACGGCGGAAATGGCGGAGCTGGCGCGGGGCGAAATCACGGCGGGGAGTTGGCGGGGGCGGCTGACGCTGCGTGATTTCTCCGGGACGCTGCCGCCGGAGGGGCGGTTGCGTTTCGGCGGCGCCGTGCTGGATTTGCCGGTGGAGTTTCCCGATGCCGGATTGCGCCCGTCCGCGGCCGCCAAAGCCGATGCTGCGACCGGGTTGTACCGGACGCCGGCGGTATTGGCGCCGGGAAGTCTGCAAAGCCCGGATGTGCGCTGGGAGCAATTGACGCTCGGCGAAGTGAAAACCGATTGGACGCCGCGCCACGGCAACGGCGGCTGGAATGTATCCGGGAAGCTGGCGGTGCGGGAGTTGGCCGGCACGGAGCTGTATTTCGCGACCGAAAAGGAGCATTGGGAATGGCTGCTGCCGGCGGCGGAGTGGAGCGAAAACCGGCTGCCGTTGTATTTCCCCGGCTGGAGCGGCTGGACGCTGCGGGGCATGGTGGGGCTGCATAGCAACGGCGGCGGCACGGCGCTGGAGCTGCGCGGCGCCGACTTCGGCCGCGGCGGCTGGCTGGCGTCCGGGGTGTCCGGCGATGTGAAGCTGACGACGCTGGCGCAGCCGGTGACGGCGGGCAAGGCGGAACTGGCGTTTCAACGGCTGAGCGAGTGGGGGCCCGGGACGATGTGTTTGGAGGTCGATAATGCCGGGAAGTGGCATTTTTCGGCGCTCTCGGGCGCCTGGTGCGGCGGCACCTTGACGTTGGCGGCGCCGGTGAACTGGCAGCCCGAAAAGGACGAAATTACAATTTATCCATTCGATGTCGCGGATGTCCGGTTGGATGCGGCGCTCCGGCACTTCGGCATCGCCGCCGGCGAGTCGGAGCTGCGCCTCGAAGGGGAGGGGGAGTGGCATTGGCTGCAGGGTCAGGGGTGGCAATTCGGCGGCATGACGCTGCGCTCCGGGATTCGGACGGCGTTGCGGCTGCCGGAGGTGGCGGCACAGGTCGCCGGTTCGAACCATACGGCGGAATTTTTCCGTTGTTTCCTGCGCGATTTCGACTGCCGCAGCCTGCGGTTGAGCTGGCTGCCGGACAACGGCGGGGGGGGGATGACGTTGAAGCTCGGCGTGACGGCGTCTCCGGCGCAGCCGTTGCCGTTCGTTTTTTCCGGCGACGAGGCCGATCCGTTGATTCCGGCCCGGCCCGGCGAACCGTCGTTTCAGGGCGAAATAGACTTCGAAATCAGTTTGCAGATTCCCTGAGGTGGAATTATAGTAAAGCAACAATTGTGGCAGAGAAACAACCGGTCATACCCGGGGCTTAAGGAGACAGTGGGCGATGTTGGAGACCTATATCAAAAAAGCGGAAATTCTGTGCGAGGCGCTTCCTTACATTCAGAAATTCCGCAACGCGGTGGTGGTGATTAAATTCGGCGGCAGTTCGATGGAGGACCCGGAGCTGGTCAAAAGCACGATGCGCGACGTCGTGCTGATGGAGTGTATCGGCATTCGCCCGATCGTCGTCCACGGCGGCGGCAAAGCGATTTCGGCGGAGCTGAAAAAACAGGATATCCCGGTTCGCTTCGTCAACGGCCTGCGCCATACCTGCGAACGGACGATCCAAATCGTCGACGACGTGCTGCATGAACAGGTCAACCGCAATCTGGTGGAGCTGGCCAACGCCGCCGGCGGCCGGGCGGTCGGGCTTTCCGGCAAGAGCATGCTGCTGGCGGAGCGGACCTGGTCGGTCGATCCGATCTCCGGCGACAAGCAGGACATCGGCTTTGTCGGCGACATTCTCGGCGTCAACCCGGATCCGGTGTTCGACGCGCTGAACGCCGGGCTTACGCCGGTGATCACGCCTTTGGGGCGCGGCGCCGACGGGCAGATTTACAATATCAACGCCGACACGGCGGCCTGCCGGATCGCCGAGGCGTTGCGGGCGCGCAAGCTGGTGTTCATGAGCGACGTGCCGGGGGTGATGCGCGATCCGGCGGTGGAGTCCAGCGTGATTCCGACCATCTGTACCACGGAAATTCCGGGCCTGATCGCCGCCAAAGTGCTTTCGGGCGGAATGCTGCCGAAAATCAACAGCTGCGTCCATGCGCTTCAGGCCGGGATCAACAAGGTGCACATGATCGACGGCCGGGTGCCGCATTCGCTGCTGCTGGAATTGTTCACCGATCACGGTATCGGCACGCAGATCGTCCGGCCCGACTCGGTGATGTGAGATGAAAAAAGTCCCCCTGGTTCTGGGCGGCATCAAGCATTGCGGCAAAAGCACCCTGGGGCGGGAGCTGGCCGCGCGTACCGGCCGCCGTTTCGTCGACAGCGACGCCTTTCTCGAATCGCTGTACCGGGAGCGCTCGGGGGAAAAATTGGGATGCCGGGAGATTTTCCGGCGCGAAGGGGAAGCGTTTTTCCGGCAACTGGAAGCGGAGGCGGTGGCGCAATTGCTGCAGCCGCGTCCGGGGGGAAATAAAACGGTGATTGCGCTCGGCGGCGGTGTCCCGGCCAACCCGGCGTTGCCGGAAAATCTGGCATGGGGGGTCAAAGTCTGGCTGGATGCGCCGCCGGAGCTGGTCTGGCGGCGGATTGCGGCCGGGGGCGTGCCGCCCTTTCTGGCATCCGGCGACGGCAGCTGCGAAGAGCGCTTTGCGATCTGGTTTGCGCAGCGGCACGAAATTTACCGGGCCTGGGCGGATGTGCGTTTCGAAGTGCGTGACGAGCCGGTGGCAAATTCGGCGGCGCGCCTGGCGGAATTTCTGGAGGATTTTTCATGAGTGCGAATACATTCGGGCATTGTTTCCGGGTGACGACCTTCGGGGAGTCGCACGGGGTTGGAATCGGGGTGGTGATCGACGGGGTGACGCCGGATGTGGCAATCCCGGTGGAGGCCATTCAACACGAATTGAACCGGCGGCGGCCGGGACAGTCGCGGCTGACGACGGCGCGCGACGAGCCGGACCAAGTGGAGATTCTCTCCGGGGTATTCGAGGGGCGTTCGACCGGAACGCCGCTGGCGCTGCTGATTCGCAATACCGACCAGCGCAGCAAAGATTACGGCAATGTGGCGGAGCTGTTCCGTCCGGGGCACGCCGACTTCACCTATCAGGCGAAATACGGCATCCGCGACTATCGCGGCGGCGGCCGTTCTTCGGGGCGGGAAACCGCGGCGCGGGTGGCGGCCGGGGCGGTGGCGAAGCTGCTGCTGGAGCGTTACCGCGTCAAAATCACCGCTTCGGTGATCCAGGTGGGGAAGATCCGGGCGGAGAAGTACGATCCGGCGGTGATTGAAGCCAACCCGGTCCGTACCGCCGACCCGGAGATGGCGGCGGCGATGGCGGCGGAGATCGATCGTGCCCGGATGGCGCTCGACAGCGTCGGCGGCGTGGTGGAGTGCCGGATTTCCGGTGCCCCGGTGGGTTTGGGCGAGCCGGTGTTCGGGCGGTTAGATGCGGAGCTGGCGCAGGCGATGCTGTCGATCGGGGCGACCAAAGGAATTGAATTCGGAACCGGTTTCGAGGCCGGCGCGATGTACGGGAGCGAACACAACGACCCGATCGAGCCGATGGGATTTGCGACCAATCACGCGGGCGGGATTCTGGGCGGGATATCCAATGGCGATGAGATCGTGTTCCGGGTGGCGGTGAAGCCGACGGCGTCGATTGCGCGCAAGCAACGGACGATGAATGTCAGGGGTGAAGTCGTGGATTGCGAGGTACACGGACGCCATGACCCGTGCCTGTGCCCGCGGATGGTGCCGGTGGTCGAAGCGATGACGGCGCTGGTGCTGATCGACATGGTGAAACGCCACGCCGCATTGATGGCGTAACCTGACGCGAGCCGTGGCTGTGCGCCTACTCGCAATGCCGTTCATTCGGGGCGGCGTAACTTGGCGTGAGCTATGGCTGTGCGCCTACTCGCAAGGCCGTTCACTCGGGGGCGCGTACGGGTACGCCGCGTGAGCGGCGCCGGCGCCTTAGCGCCGTGGCCTCTGCGGCCATGGAGCAGACGCGAGCGAATGACCGGCAGGGAATGAGCGAACCGGTCTAAGGCCTTGCCGTCCTGACGGCGGCAAGGCCGCGCTAAGCCGAGCGGCGCTTGAGCGATCGGGGGGAATGGGGGCGGATGCCCCCGCGGTTGCCGGGGCGCGACTCTCGAAGAGCGCGGCCCCGCGTTCACCGTCAGAATTATCACACCCGCCGCACCGGCGGCGGACAATCAACTAAAATAATCAACTCAAGGGGGTGGACGAATGCGTTTCCATTGGCTGGCGATGGTGGCGGTGCTCGGCTTCGCCGGGTGGGCGGCGGCCGGATATGTGCAAAAAGAAATCTCCTATTATGAGCCCGACGCTTCCGGAACGGGCAATACCGCCTATCTGGAGCAGCGTTGCAAACTGGATTTGTATTATCCGGAAGAGGCGGAAAATGCCCCGACGGTGATCTGGTTTCACGGCGGCGGCCTGGTCGGCGGGGAAAAATTCATCCCGGAAATGCTGAAAAATTCCGGCCTGATCGTGGCGGCGCCGAATTACCGCCTGTCGGGACCGCGGGCGACGACGAAGGAGTCGCTGGCGGACGCGGCGGCGGCGACCGCATGGGTATTCGGTCATATCGCCGAATACGGCGGCGACCCGGATGCCGTCTACATTTCCGGCGGTTCCGGCGGCGGCTATCTGGCCGCGATGCTCGGGATGAACCCGGATTATCTGGCCGCTTACGGTCTCGATCACCGGAAGTTCGCCGGCGTCATGCCGATTTCCGGGCAGATGACCACACACATGCAGGTGCTGAACGAACAGCGCGGCACCACCGGCCTGGCGCAGCCGAAGCAGCAGGCGATCGATGAATATGCGCCGTTGTATTACGTTTCCGCCGATCTGGCGCCGATCACACTGTACGTCGGCGACCCCGATATCGAGTGGCCGGCGCGGGTGGAGGAAAACGCGATGCTGGCGGCAATGCTGAAGCGGGTGGCGGGACACAAGGACGTGGAATTCGTGTCGCTGAAAGGCTTCGATCACGGCGATGTCTACGACGCGGCTTTCCTGCTGATGAAAAAGCGGATCAACGCCGACCGGCTCAAAAAACTCCGGACGCAGATCAAACCGGCGGAAACGCGGGTGACGGCGAAGCGGGTTTCGCTGCCGTTGACCGGACGCTTCGGGGAGGCGTTTGCGCCGGAGTCGCGGGTGAGCTTCAAGACATCCGGGGGCAATTTGCTGATCACGCTGCATTGTGAGGAGCCCGACTCCGGGGCGGTGCAGCTCGCAGGCGATGTCTTCTCCGGCGATTGTGTGGAAATTTTCCTGGCCCCCGATCCGGCGCATCCGGAGGTCGCGGGGCAGTGGGGGATCAATCGCGACGGCAGGACGGAATTCGTTGCGCATGGCAATATCGCCGGTGAATTTGCCGCCGCGGCCGAAATCGTGATCGTCCGGGAGGACGGCCGGTGGGTTGCGACATTGGCGCTGCCGCTGACCGCATTTGCCGATCCTTCGCAGATCCGCGGCAACGTCTTCCGGCATTGCAAGACGCCGGAACGCGATGCTTACGCGAACTGGTCGCCGACGCTGGTGCCGTCCAACTTCGTCCCGGAAGCCTTCGGCATCATCAGCGTCGAATGATATCCTGCGCGGTCAGGCGGCTCATCCGCCAGGAGCCGTCGACCTTGAGCCAGTCGCTGGAGATCTCCCGTGCTTCGAACAGGCGCTCGCCGTTTTTGAGCTCGGCGTCGACGGTGCCGGTGAAGTTCACCGTGGCGAAATCCTTTGAAACCACGTTGATATCGACCTCGGAGACGCCGAACGCCGCCCGGTTGACCATGGCGCGGAAGCGCTGATGGTTGGCGGAGATTTCGACCGCGTTCATCGAACCCGAAAGAATGGTCTCCGGCCAGTACATTTCAACGGGATCGGTGAAAATTCTGCTGACGGCCTCGCTTTTGATCAAGCCCACCGGCATGCCTTCCTGCGGGGGCTTGTCGAGATTTTCGCACAACGCCTTCAGCCGTCCGGCCAGGATTTCGCGGTCCGTCGGCGTACGGAAGCCGTACCAGTAAATCAAGCCCGCCGCGATGGCCAGAATCAACACCAGAATCACTTTCCCGAGATGACGCATGGGGGATGCTCCTTTCTATAATTACCACAATGGTTCGCCGATGATCCGGCTTTTTTCCACCAATCCGAATTTGTGCATTCGCGCCGGCATGCTGCGGTTGTCGCCGACGACGAACAACATGCCGTCCGGGACGTGTATTGCCGGCAGATCCCACTCCGACGGCAATTTGACATACGGTTCGTCGACCGCTTCGCCGTTGCGATACAGCTTGCCGCGGATGAATTCGATGGTGTCGCCGGGCTCGCCGACGACCCGTTTGAGATAAAAAACCTTCGGCGCATAACGGATGATCACGACATCGCCGTTGTGGACCAGCTCTCCGGCGTTGCGTTCGCGGAGACAGAAGTTGAGGCCGAAGCTGCTGTAGGTCGGTTCCATGCTGGCGCCGTCCACGACGCAGGGCAGCAGGAAGTACCCGAAAATCACATAGGCGACGACGGCGACGGCAATCAGCCGGATCCAAAAAATGCGGTTCATTTTCGGCCGCAGGAACCGGTCGAGCCAACGGTTTTTCCGGGGTGCAACCATCGTTCCGGCCGCATCGGCCGGTTGCGGGTTTTCGGATGTTTCCATGAATGATTTCTCCTCCCGGGCCCGGACGGCCCCGCTTTTTTCGATAATTCTATGATGTTGTCCGGCTCCTCTGCTTGATATTATAGCATTCGGCGGTTATTTTTTAAAGCGACAAACCGTAATTTTTTCATTTATCGGCAAATCATTATGTTGAATTGGTTGAAAATCGATCATCTGGCGCTGATGGAGCACGCCGATGTGGAGTTCCGCGAAGGCTTCAACGTCGTCACCGGCGAAACCGGCGCGGGCAAATCCATCCTGCTCGGCACCATCGCGCTGCTGCTGGGGGGACGCGCCGACCGGGGCATGATCCGGACCGGCTGCGACCGCTGCGAGGCGGCGTGTTCGATCACGGTTCCCGCCGCGATGACGGCGCCGGTGACGGCGATTCTCGACGGGGCGGCGATTCCATTCGACCCCGAAGCGCGGGAGTTGTGCCTGCGCCGGGTGATCACCCGCTCCGGGACGCGCAACTTCGTCAACGACAGCGCCGTCACCGCGCAGATTCTGAAGTCGCTCGGGGAGTGCCTGATCGATATTCACAGCGCCAACGAGCATCATACCATCGTCAGCCGCGGCCGGCAGCTGCGGCTGCTCGACCGCTTCGCCGCGCTGGAGCGCGAAGTGGCGGCGTGCCGGGAAGCCTTTGAGCGCAAGCAGGGATTGGAGGCGGAATTGGCCCGTTCGCTGGCGTTGATTCCGTCGGCCCGTGAAGCGCATGAGCTGCAATTGACCTACGACGACATCTGCCGGGTCGAGCCCGTGCCCGGTGAAGACGAGGAGGTGGCTTCGCGCCACCAGTTGGCGGCGAACAGCAAAAGCATTCTCGAACTCGCCGGCCAGGCGGCGGCGATGCTGGATGGCGGCGAAGGCGCGGTGGCCGATCAATTGTCGGATGTTTACCGCCGGGTGACCGAATTGTGCCGTCTCGATCCGAAAGGGGCGGAGGTGCTGGCGCAGCAGGCGTCGCTGGTGATCGAGGAGGTGCGCACTCTCGCCGGCGATCTCGAGGATTACGCCGGAAAGCTGGATCTGGACGAGGCGTCCTTCGCCGAACTGGAGGAGCGTTTGAGCGCGTTGTTCACCCTGAAGCGGCGTTACGGGCCGACGTTGGAAGATGTGTTGCTGGCCCGCGACAACGCCCGGGAGCGATTGGAGCTCTATGCCCGCGCCGCCACGCTGCGCGAAGATTTCGGCCGGCGCATTCAGGATGCCGAACAGGAGTTGGCGCGCGCGGCGGAAGCGCTCGGCGCATTGCGCCGCGAGGCCGCGCAGCGGTTGACCCGGGAGTTGCAGACGAAGCTGCTGAAGCTCGGCTTCAAGCGCAGCAAGCTGTTTATCGAATTTACCGCGATCACTCCCGGCGCCAACGGGATGGACCAGATCGAGCTGATGTTTTCGGCCAACCCCGGCGAGGCGCCGCGCCCGTTGCGCGATGTCGCCAGCTCCGGGGAACTGGCGCGGCTGATGCTCGCGGTCAAAGCCGTTCTCGCCGACGCCGACGAAACCCCGATTCTGGTGTTCGACGAAATCGACGTCAACCTCGGCGGCGAAACCGCCCACCAGGTCGGCATCGAATTGGCCCAGCTCGCCCGCAAGCACCAGGTGCTCTGTATTTCGCACCTCGCCCAGGTGGCGGTGCGCGGCGACGCCCACTTCGCCGTCAGCAAGGATGTGAACCTCGAACATGCCGCCAGCAGCATCGTGCCATTGGATTACGACGGCCGCTGCCGCGAAATCGCCCGCCTCCTCGGCGGCGGCGAAGCCGCCCTGGCCCACGCCTGCCAGTTGGTGGAGTCGGCGAAGTAACGCCGCTGGACCGCACGTTGTCATGCCTGTTCGCCAAAAAAATCCGGAAACATCGCCCGTCCCTAATTTGCACTTCCCCGGTGCCACGGTATATTAGAGTATTCCCTGAATGACAACAGAAAAGGAGAGAAGGCGAATGAAACGGATTTTTCTGGCGATGGCATTGGCCATCGGGATGGGCTGTGCGGCGGTCGCCGCGGAGTTGCCTGCTGTCAAGTATGTGTTTTTTTTCATCGGCGACGGCATGGGGCCGAATCAGGTGGAGCTTGCGCGTCTGGCCAACGGCGGAACGCTGAAGTTGTTGTCGCTGCCGGTGGCCGGGCAATTGATCACCCATAACGCCAAGGGCGAAGTGACCGACTCCGCCGCCAGCGGCACCGCGTTGGCCTGCGGGACCAAGACATTCAACGGCGCGCTGGGCGTCGATCTGGATTCGAAGCCGCTGGTCTCTGTGGCGGAAACCGCGAAAAAACAGGGTTGGCGGGTGGGGATTCTGACCTCCGTCAACCCGAATCACGCGACGCCGGCCGCGTTTTACGCCAAAGTGGGAAGCCGCGGCCAGGTGGACGATATCACCGGTTTCATCATCCCGTCCGGGTTCGACCTGATCGGCGGAACCGCATTGTTGTCCGGCAGCGACGAAGCCCGCCAGGGCAAGGAAAAGGAGTTGGCCAATGCCGGTTATAAGCTGGTCCGTTCGCCGGAAGAGCTCGCCGCCGCCAGTCCGGCCGAAAAGGTGCGCATTGAAGTCGCCGACGTGTTTCAGATCGATGGGCCGGGAATCCGGCTGCCGGAGATCGTCGCGGCGGCGATCGATTACCTCGGCGCCGGGGATGCGCCGTTTTTTCTGATGGTGGAGGGCGGCAAGATCGATTATGCCGGCCACGGCAACAATGCGACGGCGATGATTCAGGAGTTGTTGCAGTTCGATGACGCGGTGGGCAAGGCGATGGTATTCGCCCAGGCGCACCCGGAGGAAACCCTGATCGTCGTCACCGCCGACCACGAGACCGGCGGTTTGCAGCTGGATCCGGAGAAGTTCGCGGCGCAGGACCCGGACGAGGTCAAAGCGTGGATGGCGCGGGTGAAAACCGATGTCGATGAAGCCGCGTGGGGAATCCGCTGGACGACCACCGGCCACTCCAACGCCAATGTCCCGCTGCGCGCCTCCGGCCCCGGAATGGAAGTGCTGGCCGGATACCACGAAAATACGGTGCCGGCGAACACCATCCGGCCGATGATTCAACCGAACCGGAAGTAACCGGTATCGCTGTGGCAGGAGGAGGCCCGAATATGCGTTTGGAGGAGTTGATAAGGTCGCGTGAACAGCGCGTGGTGGCAGTGGAAACCGCTGCGGATTCGACGGTGTTCTTTTTTCATGACGGCGACGGGTTCCGGACGCAGACCGAGCCGTTCCGGCCGCTGGCGCTGCTGAGCGACGCCGGGCAACTGGACGCGTGGGCGGCGGAGGAGCCCGCCGGCGCGGTGGCGGTGACGCCGCTGGAGGGGGGCGGGCGCTTTTCCCGGCTCGCCCGCTTCGCCGATGAGGGACGTTACGAATCGGCGCTGAAATTTTTGAAAAAAAATGCCGCGCAGCCCTATATGACGATCCGGGATATGGATCAGCAGGCGCTGACGGCGCACGAGGTCCGGCTGTTCCGGGAGATGCGTTTCCCGGAGCTGCGGCGGCTGCAATTCGATCTGGAAACGCTGTGTTCGCCCGGCTTCGATTTTCCCAATCCGGAGCGGGAGGAGGATGCCATCGTGATTATCGCGATGCGCGATTCCTCCGGCTGGGAGTGCGTGCTGTCGCAGGATACGATGAGCGAAAAGGAGCTCATCGAAGCTTTTGTCGCCGCCGTGATCGAACGCGACCCGGATGTGATCGAGGGGCACAACTGTTGCCGCTTCGATTTCCCGTATCTCGAAGCGCGCGCCAAGCGCTGCAAGGTGCCGCTGAAGCTCGGGCGCGGCAAGAAGGCTTTGAGCAAACGCGCCAGCCGCTTCAGCGTGGCGGAGCGGCTCATCAATTATACCCGCTATGAAATTTACGGGCGGCATGTGGTGGATACATTGCACCTGGCGATGTTTTACGATGCCGCCAACCGCGATCTGGAATCCTACAATCTCAAGTATCTGGCGCGCCACTTCGGATTCGCCGCCGCCGACCGGACCTATGTGGACGGCTCCGGGATCGATGATGCGTGGGTCCACCGGCGCGGCGAATTGTTGGCTTACGCGCGCGACGATGTCCGGGAAACCGAGGCGTTGAGCGCACTGTTGAGTCCGGCGTATTTCTACCAGACCCAGATTTTCCCGATGAAGTACCAGGATGTGGTTATTCGCGGCAACGGCACCAGTCTGGATGCGTTGCTGACCGGGGAATACCTGCGCCGGAATCACGCGCTGCCGATGCCGGAGGCGTCGCGCCCCTTCGTCGGCGCCCTGACCCGGGTGGAAGCCGCCGGTGTGTTCCGCAACGTCTGGCATTGCGACGTGCGGTCGCTGTATCCGTCGATCATTCTGGCCGAAAACTGGGTGCCGGCGCGGGACGAACTGGCTGAATTTCCTCGGCTGCTGGCGGCGCTGCGCCGCTTCCGGCTGGAGGCGAAAGACCGGGCGCGCGCCGAAACCGATCCGGGAATGCGGCGTTACTTCAACGCGATACAGAGCGCGTTCAAAATCACCATCAACTCGTTTTACGGCTATCTCGGCTTTTCGCAGGGGACCTTCAACGATTACGCGATGGCGGAGCGGGTGACGGCGCGCGGCCGGGAAATTCTTCAGCGCATGCTGGAATTCCTGCGCGATTCCGGCGCCGGGGTGCTGGAGATGGACACCGACGGCATTTATTTCCAGCCGCCCGCCGGGGTGACCGACAAGGGCGCCTATGCGGCGCGGCTGCAAGGCTGCCTGCCGCCGGGAATCGAGGTGGAGCTAGACGCGTCGTACCAGGCGATGTTTTCGTACAAAAGCAAGAATTATGCGCTGCTCGGCGAAGACGGCCGGGTCGACATCACCGGCGCCGCGCTGAAATCGCGCGGCATGGAGCCGTTTCTGCGCGATTTCGTCGCCGCCGCCATCCGGCTGCTGCTGGAGGGAAAGGCGGCGGAGCTGCCGGCGTATTATGAGGAGCTTCGGACGCGCCTGGAAGCGCGGCAAATCCCGCTGGAAAAGCTGGCGAAAACGGAAACCCTGAACGATTCGCCGGAGAGTTATCAGCGCAAATTGACGGCCGGGACGGGGCGGCGCAGCGCCGCCTATGAACTGGCGTTGAAGTCGGGACGCGATTACCGCGCCGGTGACCAGGTGACCTATTTTCTGACCGGGGAAAAGAAGAAGCTTTCGGTGGTGGACAATGCCAAGCTGTTGAGCGACGCGGAGCCCGGCGGACACGATGAAAATATCCCCTACTATCTGGGAAAATTGGAGGAGCAATACCGCAACTTTGCGGATTTTCTCGAATCCGGAGAATAAGTTTTCAACATGCGGAGGTGGGCTATGAAAGCGATTGCCGGAATTGGAATGATGCTCGTGGGGCTCGGCGTGATCGGAGCGGAAACGCCGCCTGACGCCGAAGCCGCCGCCCCGGAGGAAACCGTCGTTGTCGTCGAGCCGGCCGCTCCCGCGCCGGAGACGCCTCCGGCCGCGGAAACGCCGAAGGAAAAACCGGTGGAAGCACCTCCAGCCGTGGAAGCGCCGAAGGAAAAACCGGCGGAAACGCCTGTGCCGGACCCCGCGCCGGAGCTCCGCAAAGTCGAACCGTTGAAGCCGGTTGAGCCCAAGGTTGAATGGCCGCCGTGGCCGCGGGAACAGGCGCCGTATTCGCCGCCGGCTCCGCGCCCGTCGCAGGACCCGTGGCCGCCGCGCTCTTCGATGCCGCCGGGCTCTTCGCTGGACCGCAAATCCCCATTGTATCCGCGCTGACGCCGGGAGGGAATCTCTGAACAATATGGGAAACCGGTTATGATGAGAATTTGGATGGCTGTGGCAGCGCTGCTGCTTTGGTGTTCCTGTTCGCGGTATGATGTCGATAAAGCCGACAGCAAAGCCAACCGGCGGGGGTTTGAACAGTGTTTCGGCTTTCCCGCCGGGGATTCGGTCACCGGAGTTTATTTTTTCGCCGACGAGTGGGGTGGGGACGCCCAATACTGCCTGGCTTTCTTTGCCCCGCAGGAGGTGATCGACCGGATCATCCGGGAATGGGAGCTCTCGTTGGTTGCAGCTGGCGGAAGCGCGGCGCCCGGCGGCACCGTCGATTCGCTGCCATGGTGGGACGCCGGGGAGCGGCGCGACTCCAAACACTACCGTTATGAAGATGAAGCCCAGGAAATTTCACGGCAGCTCTGGTACAACCCGGAAACCCAAAAGTGCCAGGCGGTTATCGTCTATTGGTAAGGCAGGATAATTTTTTTGTAAAATATAAGAATATAATATACTTTTATTATTGACAAAAAGATTTTTTTTGCTATAATAGAACTATCGACAGCGTGAAACGACAACCGGGGAAGTGAAAAATGGGCGCGGTGCTATCCAAATCCGGACAGGTGGACCGGTATTTCCGGCAGCAGATCGGTTCCGGGACGTGGAGTCCGGGAAGCCAGATCCCGGCGGATGCGGAGCTGTGCCGGATTCTCGGCGTCAGTGCCATCACCATCAAGAACGTGATGGCGCGGCTGGCCGCCGAAGGCTTGATCGTACGCCGCCAGCGTCTCGGCTCGTTTGTCGCCGAACAGCTGCGGCCGGTCAACATTGCGCTCCTGGTCGATGCCAAGCTGCTGGCGTGTCCGGTTTCGCGCTTCTACCGCAGCTTCTTTCAGGCGGCGCACGAGGCGATCGAGCGCGCCGGTTACCGGGTGATCCTGATCAGCGAATTCGGCGACTCGGTGGAAACATTGAAGCTGTTGCTGAAGAATACCCATGGCGTGCTGTCGCTGACCGGGCTGGAACGCTGGGGGGATTTTTTCCGGAAAGAGGGGATTCCCACCGTCGAAGTATTGACCGGAAAAGAGCGCGGGCCGAATACCATTCTGTTGGACTACCAGGCGATGTGCCGGATGGCGCAAGCCGAGCTGGAAGCACGCGGCCTGCATGACTTCGCGGTGGCGTCGCAGTCGAACCCGGCCGATGCGGGCGCCGGGCCGGACGAGCACGGGGAGATGGCGCTGGAAATGGTGCGTCACGATTCGGAGCGGCTGCTTCAGGTGCCGTGGAGCTGGGATTGCCGCTTCGCCTATGCGGCGTTCAAAAAGTGGTGGAGCGGGGCGTCGCGCCGTTCCGCGGTGTTCTTCTACGACGACGGCCTCTGCGATGTGGCGCTGCGGGCGATGCTCGAACTCGGCGTCAAAGTGCCGGAGGAGCTGCAGATACTGACCCAATCCAATACCGGGAATTTCTTTCACTTCCCGGTTTCGCTGGCCCGGATCGAATTCGATCCGGTGGAAATCGCCGGTGCCGCCTGGGAGATGCTGACGCAGCGTCTGCGGCAGCCCACGGTCGATTTCCCGTGCCGGAATATCCCGCCGCGCTTCGTCGCCGGCGATTCGCTTACCAACGCGGGCGCGGAATCTTTGGCCAGGATTCAGGCGTTCTGATAATCGGAAAACCACCAAACGCTAAGGAATGGAAAGCATGAGAAAAAAATTCACACTAATTGAATTGTTGGTCGTTATCGCTATCATAGCGATTCTCGCCAGCATGCTGCTGCCGGCGCTGTCGAAGGCGCGGGCGGCGGCGCAGAATGCCAAGTGCATCGGCAACCTGAAGCAGTTCGGATTGGCGATGACGATGTATGCGGGCGATAACAACGACTATCTGCCGGTGAGTTTCACCACTCATTACTCCTGGCAGCCGCATGAAATCTGCGGCGTCGGCGAATTTTACAGCCACGGCCTGCTTTACAGTCAGGAGTACCTGAAATCCAAGGAGGTATACAATTGTCCGGCCAATACGAAGATGTATTCGGCGCCGTCAGGCGGCACCAACGGCTGTCGCTTCCCCGACGATCCGGGCTATGACGACAATACCACCTACAGCAGCTATTATTATTTGTTGCCCTGGTGGGCGGCGGAGTGGGAGGTTCCCGAGGCCAATCGCGCTTCCACGAGAATTACCCATCCGGATCTGAAGACCATCCTGAGCGATGGTTTCATACCGGATTATGCGTCGGATCACGGCACGGCGAAGTTCAATGTCCTGTGGAATGACGGCAGTGTCCGGACCTTCAATAATTCGTCGATTTATTCCGGCTATACCAACGGCGCGCTCTATCATGCAATGAGACTTACCAATATGTGGAAAGCTTTCGACGAGCTTAACGTCGATCCCTGGTGAACTATGACCCGATGTGTGAAAAACTGGATGGCGGACGCCTTCTTCGGCATGCATTACGATCTGCATGCGACCGCATTCGACCACAACCTCGGCGCCGAATTGACGCCGGAAATGCTGGAGGAGCGGCTGCGGCTGGTCCGTCCGGATTTCGTCCAATGCGACTGCAAGGGACACCCCGGCTTCGCCTCCTACCCGACCCGGGTCGGTTATGCGGCACCCGGTATCGTCCGCGATGCGCTGCGGATTCACCGCGACGTGACCCGCAAACTCGGCATCCCGCTCTTGGTACACTATTCCGGCCTGTGGGACGATCAGGCGATCACGCACCACCCGGAGTGGGGCATGCGGACCGCCGCGGGAGATCTGGTGAATCCGTGGGCGGGAATTTACGACCGGCCGCGGACGGGCGGCGGCATCGCGTGCCTGACCGGGCCGTACCTGCAGCAACTGATGATTCCGCAATTGCTGGAAATCCTCGATGAATACGAGGTCGACGGCTTCTGGATCGACGGCGAAAACTGGGCGCTGCGCGAGTGCTACTGCGAGCGGTGCCGGGCGGAATTCACCCGGCGCACCGGAATCGCGGCGGCGCCGGTCGAGCGGACCGATCCGGCGTGGACGGCGTGGCGCCGCTTCCATATGGAGCTTTTCGTCGAATATGTCCGGCGTTATACCGATGCCGTTCACCGGCACCGGCCGTCGTGCCTGGTATGCAGCAACTGGATGTACAGCATGCGCCAGCCGGGAGCGGTAACCGTGCCGGTCGACTTCCTTTCCGGCGACTTCATGTCCAGCTTCGGCTGCGAACGCGCCCAGATGGAGGGGCGTTATCTGGCCGGGCACGGCATGCCGTGGAATCTGATGGCGTGGGGCTTCTGTACGCCGGACGACGACATTCCGCGCCAGGTCAAGGAGTTGGCCGGCTTGTGCCAGGAAGCCGCCGAGGTCGGTTCCTGCGGCGGCGGCATGCTGATTTACGCCGATCCGCAGCGTTCCGGGTATTTGTGCGACTGGCAGCACCGGATTTTCGCCGGGGTCGGCGCTTTCGTCCGGGAGCGGCAGCCGTTCAGCCAGCACACCGAATCGGTGCCCGAGGCGGTGGTGCTGCACGGCGACGGGCACAGCTTCCGGCACAATACCCTGCCGCACTGTATGGGCAACGGCTTCCACGCCGCCGAGGGCACACTGCATATATTGATGGAAAATCACTGGCATGTCGACATTCAGGATGAAAACCGCCTATTGGAACGGCTCGGCGACTACAAATTGGTGGCGATCGGCGAACAGGACGACCTGACGCCGGAATTGACCGTGGCGCTGGAGCGCTATGCCGCCGCCGGAGGGGTCGCGATCCTGAGCGGCAGCCGCATGGCTGGAGCACAGGGCGCGTTGCTGGGAGTGGCGCCGGATGGCGACATCCGGCATACGCCGTGGTTCCTCGCCGTCGACGGCGAGGCGGCGACCGGGGGAGGGGGTTGGCAGCCGGTGGCGTTGCGCGAGGCGGAGGCTTACGCGCCGTTTCTGGCTGACCAGCAGCCCGGAAAAGACGAGACGCCGTTTCCGGCGGTGACGATCCGGCGCGTCGGCGCCGGTAAAATCGTCGGTATTCACGGCGATCTGATGTGGAGTTATTACCAGACGCATCAACCCCGGCTGCGCCGCTTTTTCGCGCAATTGCTGCGGGCTCTGGCGATTCCGCACTGTTTGGAGGTGGAGGCGCAGCCGAGTGTGGAGGTGACGCTGCGCCGAAAGGGCGGCAGTCTGTTGGTGCACCTGGTCAATCGCGCGGTCAATCCGTGCCTGACGCCGCGTTTGCACATGGTCGAAGAGGTGCCGCCGTCGGGCCCGGCCGTCATCCGGCTGCGCTGCGGTGCGCCGCAGTCGGTGCGGCTGCAGCCGGGGGCGCGGGAGGTGGCATGGCAATACAACGACGGCACCATGGAGTGCCGGATTGAATCGGTGGCGATTCATGATATTCTGGAGGTAAAATGAAAGCTTTATTCGGATTGATACTCATGGCGGCATTGGCGTTGCAAGGCGTCGAATGGAACGACGCGCAAATCATCGTCCCGGCCGACCCGGCTCTTCCGGTCATGTACGCGGCGCAGGCGTTGCAGACGGAGTTGCGCGAATTGTCCGGTTTCGAGCCGGTGATCGTGCGGGAAAACGAGGCTCCGGCGGCATTCGGCTGGCATGTCGGGCCCACGGCGAAGTCGCTGGCGGTGATTGCGCCGGAGGAGCTGCGGTCATTGGCGGCGGACGGGGTGAGGCTGCGCAGCCGTGACGGCGAGGTGTTTCTGCGCGGCGGCAACGCGCGGGGAGAGATCTACAGCGTGTATGTATTGATGGAGCAGCTCTACGGCGTCCGTTATCTCACCGGCGATTGCACGGTGCGGCCACCCTTTGCGGCGGCGGTGCTGCCCGAGGTCGACTATGCGTTCGTTCCGTCTTTTTTCGGGCGTGAAGTCCTGTACGCCGGCGCCTATGGCCGGGATATTTCCCTGAAACAGCGGTTGAACGGACGGATGCACCAATTGGACGATTCGGTCGGAGGACGAGTCGATTTCCCGGAGGTCCACACCATGTTCCGTTTCGTCCCGCCGGATGAGTTTTTCGCCGCCCACCCGGAGTACTTCAGCCTGCGCGGCGGCAAGCGGATCACCGATGCCTGGGAGGGCGCGCAGCTGTGCCTGACCAACCCCGAAGTGTCGCGGGTCGCCACCGAACGGGTGCTGGCGTATTTGCGGGAACACCCCGAAGTCGACATCGTCGAAGTGTCGCAGATGGATGCCGGCACCGGCGGGAACGGCTGCGAATGCGAAGCGTGCCTGGCGATGAACGAGCGCGAGGGCTCGCCCTCCGGGGCGCTGGTCTATTTCGTCAACGCGATTGCGCGGGAGGTGGCGAAGGAGTTTCCCGGCAAAATGGTTTCGACGCTGGCTTATCAGCATACCCAGCGGGCGCCGAAGCACGCGGTACCGGAGGCGAATGTGATCATCCGGCTGTGTCATACCGGCTGCTTCGTGCACGGCTTCGCCTGTCCGGAGACGGGAATTACGGAACCGATGACATGTGAATTTGCCACATCGCGGGAGCTGCCGGCGTGGGCGGCGTTGACCCCGAATATTCACGTCTGGCATTACGCGGTGAATTTTTTCCACTACTTCGCCCCGAATCCCTATCTGGTTACGCTGGTGCGCGACTTGCAGAGTTACGCGTCGAGCCATCTCCTGGGCGTTCTGGTGTTGGGCGACTGGCACAGCCCCGACGGGGAATTGGCGGAATTGCGCCAGTACCTGATCGCCCGGACGTTATGGGACGCCACGCTCGATCCCGAAGTATTGATCGCCGAATTCTGCGACGGTTATTACGGTGCCGCCGCGCCGGCGGTGCGCGAATATCTGAAGCTGTTGCTGGAATTGAGCGACGATCCGAACCGGCACAGCTTCGCCTACTGGGATCCGTCGCAGATGACCTCGCCCGAATTCTACCGGCGCGCCGTTGCGGCCCTCGAACGGGTGAATGCGTTGGCGGTGACGCCGGAGGAACGCGAACGAGTCGAATTGCTATGGCTGCCGTACTGGTATTTGCAGTTGACCTGGCCGAATCACTATCCGGCAACGGAAGCGCCCGCCGGATTGCTGACGAAGCTGCGCCAATTGGCGCAACAACGCGGCATCACTCACTATGCCGAGGGCGGCAGTGCCCGGACAATGGACGCGTGGTTCAGCCGGGTCGAGGAGGGGCTGAAGCAACGGGGGGAGTTGTGAACCCGGCGCTGATTCCGGCGGTCCGCGACGATTGGTCGGTCGGCTTGCGGCAGGAATTGACCGCGCTTGCCGCCGCGAAGCGCGATATCCCGGTGATGTTCCTGGGGGATTCGATCACCCAGTTATGGAGCTTCAGCGCTTCGCATCCGCACCGGGGCGGTCTGGAGATCTGGGAGCGGGAACTGGCGCCGTTGGGGGCGGAAAACTTCGGCGTCACCGGCGATATGATCCAGGATGTGCTGTACCGGATCACCGCCGGCGGCCAATTGGCGTGCAATCCACGGAAGATCGTGCTTTTGATCGGCACCAACAATCTGCATCAGCTTCCGGTGGCGACGCCGGAGGAGGCGGTCGAAGGCATCGACCGATTGCTGGCGGAAATCCGTATCCGTTGTCCGGAAGCGCGGATTCTTTTGCTCGGTTTGCTGCCGCGCGAGGGTGATTATCCGATTGCCGCGATCAACGCCGGGCTGCCGGAGACGGCGGCGCGGCATGGCGCCGAATTCCGTGATTTCGGACCGGAGCTGGCGCCCGGTGGAATGATCGACCGCGCCATTTTCCGCGACGGCCTGCATCTTTCGAGCGCCGGTTACCGGCGCCTGGCCGACCTGCTGCTGCCATGGGTGCGGGAGTAAAGTTTTATCTTTTCCGGGTGCGGTAGAGCCGTTCGGTGATACCGCCCTCGGTCAAAAAATCCCGTTCGAGCCGGGCAAGCTGGCGATCGAGCAAAAAACAGGTCATGCGGATCAGGGCGGTCATGGCATTGGCACACCGCTCTTCCGCTTCGGCCTGCCACGGCGCGGCGTCGGCCAGCAGATTATGCAGGTCATCCAGGGTGTCGATGCGGCTCGATGCCACGCGTTTGCGACGCGGGTCGTCATCCGGCCAGAGTGGAAGGCGGTGCCGAAACAGATGATTGCAATAGTCACGGTAAAGTTCCTCAAGGCTACCGCGGGCGATACCAGTCAATTTGAATTCAATCTTTTTGCTGGTGCCGGAATCGACCGACCCTTCCACGATATTTTGTACTCCGGAACGCGCGGCTTGAACCATTTGATCGAAAGTACGATCTTTGCGGTTGACATAACGCTCGCAGAAGCGGATGGTCGCCTCGTAAATCACCTGTGATTGAATATAGGTGCGGAGTCGGCGGTAACCGCCGTGCTTCGGCATGATTCCGGGGGGCTCCAAAGGACTCATACTGTCTTTTGTCCTTCTATGATAGGTTTTGTCAAGTAGCTTTCGCAACTTTTCTTGTATTTTCTGTAAAATCTTTCCTTTTCAAAGCAAACTCTCCCTTACCCATGCGTCCATGAGGTTCGAAGCAATCTGTCTTTGCAAAATCGTTTT
>JAVBQJ010000055.1:0-25537 GCA_031549115.1 Victivallaceae bacterium | reverse complement strand
TTGACTTTTCCGACTGATCGTGTTACCTTTTCTCTGCATTTCGGTGCCTCCTTTGTCGCTTTGATGGGACTAATCAAAGTTACTTGACAAAGGAGTTTTTTTCTACTCCGATTTCCTGTCACCTATACATGGTATCTTTCGGTTTCCGTCTTGGCATCATCTTGATTCTTGGTTTTCAAGCTGACCACAGTTTGTGACAATCATTCCTGATAGCAAAAATAATAAATGTCCTTAGTTTTGTTTTTAGAAATCGTACCGCCTTCAAGCTTCACCTTCTTCGGCGCCATATCCAGTTCTTCCCGGCAAAAGTAATGGATATGGAGTGACCTTGTATTCTTCGAAGGAGGATTGCTCAGAAACAGCACTAAATGGCCCTTGGCACCCAAATTTAAGCAAAAAAAGGCTTGGCCTTCTCCGCCGCTACCGGCTATGTCTACAAGCTGGAGCTTCCGAAGGGATCCGAAGCGCCGTTCGTATTTCTGGTCAACGACCTGAAATCGCGCCGGGAGCTGCTGCGGGCGGAAATACCGTCCTCCGAAGTGCCGGAGGACGGCGGTTTCCAGTGGTACCGGCTGGGTTCCGACCTCAAACCCGGCAGCCGTTGCAGCCTTGGTTGGCTCGGTACGCCGTTGAGCGTCGGCCTGAGCGACCTGGAAGCATTCGCCGGCAACCGTCCGCTGGAACTGTGGATCCGTTTCAAACCCGGAGACGGCGTCCCGAAAACCGCATTGATCGAGCGGGTGGTCGCCGTCAAACCGTAACACGGAGCTCACCACCCCCAGGAGAAGGTGTATTCAATCTTGCCGTCCGACGGGTCGAATTCATCATTCGAATCGGTGTGCCACCCCAGATTCACCTGGTTGTAGGAGGCGTATTGCGTCACTTTCTTCAACTGGAGGCTGGAAACATGACCGTCGGCCCACACATAGTTGCCGCGGGAGCCGGTATGGCGGAAGTGTCCGTACGGCACCGCCGCCCCCGACTCCGGCAGCATCAATTGTCCGCATGGCCCGATCAACGCCGCCAGCGGCGAAAAGCTGACATTGCCGCTGGCGTCACAGGGCGTTCCGGCGTCGCCGAACATCACCACCGAGGAGGGTTTTTCGATCCGTGACACCGGAAAGCCCGAGGCGTTGCCCCACGGCGCAAACATGCCGTTGAAGCTATCCGGCCACAGCTTCGGGTGGGTCCCGAGCAACACATTGTAACCGTAGCCGCCCGACCCTTTTTCATAGCTTTTGAACTCCGGTTCGATCATTTTCGGACAGAGTTGCAGGATGGTCGGGCAGATTTGCACCTCTTTGGAGTTGCCCAGATAAGGGTAAATCGGCCCCTTGGTCGGATCGATGACCACCTGGCCACCGTTGATGGTGTCGGTGTTGCTGACACCCCACCACCACTCTTTGTTGGCGCCGTCGGTGGTCAACGGAACCAGATAGTCGTTCGCGTCGTTGGCGTAGTAGATGTTGGCCATCGCCAGCTGGCGGATGTTGCTGACGCACTTGACTTCGTGGGCTTTGCGCTTGGATTGCGCCAAAGCGGGCAACAGCATGCTGGAGAGAATGGCGATGATGCCGATCACGATCAGGAGTTCAATGAGCGTGAAAGAGGACCGGAGTACACGGCGGCACTCCCCGGCGCAGGGGTAAATCTGCATGTTTTTCTTCCTTGTCTGGTGTCGTGTCAACGCCAAATTTGGAGCAAGATTGCGATTCAGCCGGAGACCGGTTTGCGTTGATCCGGTCGGTCGCTACCGACGTAACGACCGCACCGGAGCAACGCAAATCCGGGACCGGCTGGACGCAACCGCTTCGCGGCAGCTCATTTGCGCATTCCGCCGCGGGCCGCTGATTTGGTCGATGGTCACATCGACCGGCATCAGCGGCGCACGGCGGCTCGGCGCAAAATGAAGCTGTCTTGCTGCAAATTTGGCGTTGACACGACACTGGTGTTACGCGCACCGGCCGATATGGCCGAATGGTCCGCGCAAGATCTGACTCAAAGGAAGGGGTTCGGTTCCCAACTTTTTCACAGTTACGCGATAGTTCCGGATTCACACCGGATTCATTGCCTGCGGACCTCCCGCTTTTCCCTCCAATATGGAAAAAGCGGACCATACTATACATGCATTCCGGGAAATATACAATCCGGAAGTGGACAAATATCGCCATCGGGATTATATTGAAAGAAAAAAACTTTCGGATGGATATTATGACTGAAATCAAACTTCTGCCATTGCTGCGGAATATGGCATGGCTGATGGCGGCGGTATTCGCCGGGCTGACCGGCTTTCTGGCATTCCGCCACGGCCCGGTGGTGGCGGTGTTCGCCGCCTCCACCCTGGCGCTGGCATGGGTATCCGCCGCCCTTCTCGCCGACAATATCCGGCTCAGGCGGCGCTGATCCCAAAAACCTTTCCGTGCCGCCGGTCTATGGTTTACACGCGAATCGGTATCAGGCGCCCAACGCGGCCAGCGCCTCCTCCCGGCAGGGGTGAATATCGAAAATCCGCTGCACCCGGGTGATTTCGAGCACAGTCGCCACCCGTCCCGGCACCACCTGCAGCACGATTTTGCCTTCACGCTCCTGCGCATAACGCAGGCAGAAAATCATCATCCCGAGGCCGGTGCTGTCGAGAAACTCCAGCTCCGAAAGGTCGAATACCACACATTTCCGTTCTTCGAACACCTTCTGAAACGCACCCGGAAGCTGATCGGCCTCGCTGGCATCCAGACGGCCGGTCATCCGCATCACCGCGGCGGTATCCAGAATCTCATTGGCAAACATCAACATTATTTTTTTCCTCTCTATTGGCTCCTCAAAAAAAACGGGATGCCGGTTCAGCGCAAAGCCTCCCGCACCGCCTCCAATGTGGCATCGATCACCACCGGACGATTGGCATAAGTTCCGACAATGCCTTTGTCGCGCAGCGTATCCTGGTGATAACCGATCACCGCGTCCGGGTCTTTGAGCACCGAACCGGTCAGGATTCCCACCACCGTCGCATCCGGCGCGATCACACCGGCATCCACCAATTTTTTCGCTCCGGCCACCGAACAGCACGAAGCCGGCTCGGCGCCGATGCCGGCGGCATCGACCCAGGCTTTGGCGTCCATGATCTCCTGTTCGGTCACATCTTCGACCACACCGTTGCACCACTCCAGGCCGCGCAGCGACTTTTCCCACGAAACCGGGTTGCCGATCTTGATCGCGGTAGCGATGGTATCGGGGTCTGCGACCGGGGCATACGGAGTATGATTCTTCCACATCCGGCTCAGCGGAGCGGAGCCGGCGGCCTGAATCACGGCGATCCGCGGGATTTTGTCGATGATGCCGAGTTCAAAAAGCTCCTGCATGCCTTTGCTCAACGCGGTATTGTTGCCGAGGTTGCCGCCCGGAATCACGAACCAGTCCGGCACCTGCCAATCCAGCTGCTGAAGCACTTCGAAGCCGATCGCCTTCTGTCCTTCGATCCGGAACGGGTTGATCGAGTTCAACAGATAAATATTCAGCGCCCCGCAAACCTCCTGCACCAGCGTCATCGCGTCGTCGAAGTTGCCGCGGATCTGCAGCGTTTTGCCGCCGAACGCCAACGCCTGCGCCAATTTACCGTAGGCGATTTTACCCTCGGGAATGAAGATCACCGACCGCATACCCGCCACCGCCGCATACGACGCCATGCTCGCCGAAGTATTGCCGGTACTGGCGCAGGCGACAATGCCGGCGCCGTAATATTTCGCCGCGGTGGCGCCGCAGGTCATGCCCCGGTCCTTGAACGAACCGGTCGGGTTTTCGCCTTCGTGCTTCAACAGGAGGTTCTTCAAACCGGCATATTCTCCGGCCTTTCCGGCCGGGTAAAGCCGGGTGTTGCCCTCCTGGCGCGTCACCACAAACTCCTCGGGCAGATCGAAAATCAGTTCCTTGTAGCGCCAGACGCCGGAGGCGTACACCCCGCGCCTGGCGCCCCAGCGGGCCTCCCAATCGCGTTTCAGCTTCCGGCCGTCGATTTTCGACAGGTCGCGCACCAGATCGAGTACCCCGCCGCATTCGCAATTGTACCGGACCTGCGACAGATCGTATTCTTTGCCGCAACGCACACACTTCAACCAGGCATTCATCGTTTTATCCACTTTCGCTTTCCTGCCACACCGTTTTCACTATAAAATGATTCATAGGAATATACCACAAATCCCCGTTTTTTTCAAGCTTTTTTCTTGATTTAAGACATGATTGACGTATAGTATTTCTCAACATGGAAAATATGCAAACACAAATCATCGTTCTCACCAAAACGCCGTACCGGGAAAACGACCTGATCGTCAACGGCGTCAGCCCGGACGCGGGCAGACTGTCGCTGTTGCTCAACGGCGCGCGCAAGGTCGACGCCAAACGTTTTCCCTGCGCGGATATTTTCCGGGAGCTCGACGTCGAATACACGCCGAGCGACCGCAGCGAACTCTTTACCGTGGCACACCTCGAACTGTCCGCCGACTTCAGCGCCCTCGCGGATGTGACCGAAAACTTTCACTTCGCCGGGAAGATCGGCGCGTTTCTGCTGCGCAACAGCGTCTACGATCTGGCGATGCCGCTGACTTACGACTGCCTCAAGCACGTGCTGGCGAATCTGGCCTCCGGAGCGGAAGCGCCGTGGAGCCTGCCGGAGTGCTCGGTGCTGATCAAGCTGACGTATCTGTACGAAAACGGCCTGCTGCCGGGGTTGGATGGCGACACGCCGCAGGAGGCCAAAGCGCTGGAGTTGTTTGAAGCCATCATCAATGCCGGTATCGACGCAACGCCGATGCCGGAGTGCCGTCCGGATTATTGGCCGCAATTGAATCACTATTTGAATTCGGTGATTCAAAGCCATCAACTGCCCTGGAAGTAGGTGATATCATGGGTCTCGGTTTTACGGAAATTCTGTTGATTTTTCTGGTGGTGCTGTTATTTTTCGGCGCCAAACGTCTGCCTGAAATCGCGCGTGCCATGGGCAAAGCCGTCAATGAGTTCAAAAAGGCCAAGGACGACATCCTGTCTTCGCCGCCGCCGGCTGATCCCGACACGACATCCAAACCGCAGGAAAAACCCAAGGATATCGACCCGAAATCCCTGGACTGACGCAACGCCTCAGCCTTTGGCGGCGGCCAGATATTGGCGCATCAGCTCCGCTTCCTCCGGGGTGCCGCGGGCGGCGGCGACGGCCTGCTTCAAACGTTCGCGTTCGCGCTTGCCGTGATATTGCCGCAACGCGTTGATGCAGTCGCCGACCGCGCGCTCGTTCTTTTCCGGCGCCACCGAGGCCTCGGTAGCCACGGCTTTGGCGATCGCCGGATCGTCGCCGGCGATTTGCACCATCTCCTCCAGCCGGTGCGGCAACTCCGCCCATTCGCCGTTCATGCTCAGTGAGCCGAGCCAATTCAACGCCCGGCCGACCGCGATCTGTTCGAGCAGCGCGTGCGGCACCTCATCCATCACCCGCCGCGCCACCGCTTCGTCGGTCAACGCGATCTCGAACAATGTTCTGGCCGCGTGCGCGACCATGCCGGGAAAGACGGGAGCGCCGCCCGTTCCCTCCGGCGCCTGCCGCATCGCCTGTGCCACCGGTTTCGCTCCGGCTTCCGGGCGCAGCCGCGCCGAACGATGCTGCGCCGCCGCGCTTTCCAGCCGCAGCCGGCGCAATTCGGAATACAGCACCTCCGGCGCCAATCCGAGCCGTTGCGCCGCCAATTGCCAATATTGATCGCGCACCACCGGGGAACTCAACATCCCGAAGTGGTGCTCGAGCAGCTTGACCGCCTCATCTTTGCCGAACGGGGAATTCAAATCGATCTCCTGCTGCTGCTCCAGATTGCGGAAGATCAGCTCCGGCAGGTCCACCGACTGTTCGATCAATCGCGTCACCCCCGGCGGGCCTTCGGTTTTCAACAATTCGTCCGGGTCCTTGCCGCCCGCAATCGCGGTCGAGCGCACTTCGAAGTCCAACGGCAGCAGGTGTTCCAGCGCCGCCATGGTCGCTTTGCGCCCGGCGCCGTCGGCATCGAAACACAACAGCACCTTGCGGGTGTAGCGGCTCAGCAGCTTCGCCTGTTCGGCGGTAAAACCGGTCCCCTGCGGCGCCACCGCGCAATCGAAACCGGCGCGATGCAGCGCGATGGCATCCAGCTGCCCTTCGCACAGAATCGCCATGCGGTGTTTTTTGAAGCCGTCGCGGGCCCACGGCAACGCATAGAGGATGTTGCCCTTCTTGAAGATCGGCGTTTCGGAGGTATTGACATATTTGCGGCCGCCGTGATCCGCCTCGATGGTGCGGGCACTGAAGCCGACCACCCGCCCGGCTTCATCCCAGATCGGAAACATCAGCCGGTTGCGGAAGTTGTCGTAAACCCGGTCGGTTTCCTCCTTTTTCGCCAGGATGCCGCCGTCGAGCATCTCCTCGTCGGAAAAACCGAGCGAGCAGCCGAAGCGCTGGCTCGCATCCCAGCTGTCCGGCGACGCGCCGATCATGAAGCGGTCGGCGGTATCCCACGGCAAGCCGCGCGACAGGAAATAACGGTGAACCGGCGAATCCGGATAGCTGCGCAATATCTGCATGTACCATTTGGCGAATTCGGCATGCATCGCCAGCAGCCGTTCCTTGCGGTCGCGCCGCTCCTGAACCCGGCGCCGTTCTTCGGGGGTGAAGTGCACCTCCTCCGGCTCCGGCACCCCGCAGCGCCGCGCCAGAAACCGCACCGCTTCGGGAAATTCGAGACGCTCGGTCTCCATCAGAAAGGAAAACACATCCCCTTTGGCCTTGCAGCCGAAACAATAATAACGCTTCAGCTCCAGATTCACATGAAACGACGGCGTTTTTTCCTGATGAAAGGGACACAGCGCCAACAGCTGGCGCGCGCCGTTGCGCCGCACCTGCTGGCAACGCCCCTGGATCAGCTCCTCGAAGTCGCAGTTTTCCCGCACCTGTTCGACAAAGTCCGATGAAATCCCCATCCGGTTCGAGGCCTCCAGTTTGGATTCGCGCGTCAGCGGTTGCGCCGGGTCAATTCGCGCACCCGCGCTTCCACTTCGGTGCGGGTCCCGGAAACTTCCGGATTGCGGGATGCCAATTCGAGATACTTCTGGTAGTAGGGGGTGGCCTTGTTCGGCTCGCGAATATAAACATCCAGCGCCCGCGCCAGATTGAGCACCACCGTCGGGTTGTCCGGCGCGGCCTTGAACGCTTCGATCAGCCGGGTGAGACCGCCGTGCAAATCGCCGGACAGCAGCGAATAGATGCCCACCGAGCTTTGAATTTCCGGCATCGCCGCCATCGCGGGGTCGAGGTGTTCGAGGATGTCATAATACGCGCGCGCCTCCGGACGGTTCAACCGTGCGGCGCACTGCAGCGCCAGCGCCAGGCTTTTTCCGTCGTTGCGGTTCAAATTGAACGCCCGCCGCAGACAGGCCTGCGCGTCCGCCTCCCGCCCCGGCTGCGCCGCCAGCAAACGGCCATAGGTGTATTGCACCGCGTAACTGTCCGGGCACAATTCGGCGCCGCGGCGGGCATTTTCCAGCGCCACCCGCGGCTGCCCGGCACGTTCGGCGGCAATCGTTTTCAACGCCCACGCGGCCGAATCGCCCGGATCGCGTTCGGTCACCACCCCGGCGTATTTCATCGCTTCGACCCAATTGCCGTTTTCGGCCGCCTCCATGGCCATCTGCATCGTCTCGGCGGTAGACTTCCGGCCGCACCCGGACACGGTCAGCACCACAGCCAGCGCGAGACCGGTCAACCAATAAAAACGCACCATCATACACCTCGATTATACTCGCCCGGCCAACCCCGGATTATCATTATTCACATAAATGATAATATGTCGCCGGAACCGGCTTTTTGCAAGTCATTTTTGATTTTTTTGCCAATCAATTTGAAAAACCGGAAATCGGTGTTACATTAAAGGACCTGAACAGGTGAGAATAGTAATCCTATAACTTTGCGGGTGACTGTATGAGCGCAAAAATGAACGAAAAAGACTCACGCATCGCGAAATTCGATGCTCGCGAACGGAAATACTACGAAGCGCTGATGCTGGCTCGCGACCTCGTCCACGGCAGCATGAAAACTCGCGCCGAAGACGCCCTGGATTGCAGCAATGCCGACAAGCGCGGCGTCACCACCCACCTGGCCGACATGGGCAGTGATAATTCGCGCCATGAAATGGAACTCCAGCTGATGACCGCCGAAGGCGATGTGCTGGACCTGATCGAAGACGCGCTCCAGCGCCTGTTCGACGGCGAATACGGCAAATGCCTGGATTGCGGCCAGATGATCGCCGATGCCCGGCTGGACGTACGCCCCCACGCGATGTATTGCACCAAATGCAAAACTGTGCGGGAAAAAAACGATGACTTCCGCTTCCGCTGAACGGACCGCCAGAGGCATCATCCAACCGCGGACTTCGACGGAACGCCGGTTCATCATCGGTTGTCTGTTGTGGACAACTTTTCTTCTGCTGCTTGACCAGGGAACCAAAATCCTGGTCGAGCGCACCATGTACTACGGGGAAAGCCGGCCGGTTATCGACGGCTTTTTCAACATCACCTATGTCACCAACAAAGGCGCCGCCTGGGGTATGTTTTCCGGGTACGGCTGGCTGCTGCTGGGCATCGGCATCGCGGTATTGGTCGCGGCAATCGTATTCCTGCGCTATCTGACCGAGGGGTACATCGAGCGTTATGCCGCGATTTTCACCATCGCCGCCGGCGTCATCGGCAACTCCATCGACCGGATGTGGCGCGGTGAAGTGGTGGATTTTTTCGACGTTTATTTCCGTAACTGGCACTGGCCGGTATTCAATATCGCCGATTGCGCGATCTGTATCGGAGTGGGAATTTTTCTGTTGTCGGCGCTGTTCCGTCCGGCCCGGGCCAAATCCAACACCCCCTGAACCATTGTTATGGAACCTATCCTGGTCATCATGGGAGCGACCGCCTCGGGCAAAAGCACGGCGGCGCTGGAATTGGCCGAGCGCTTCGGCGCGGAGATCGTTTCGGCCGATTCGATGCAGCTGTACCGGGGACTCGACATCGGTACTGCCAAACCTACCGGCGCGGAGCAAGCCAGGGTCCCGCACCATCTGCTCGATGTCCGGGATATGGCGCAGCCCGCCGACGTTTACAGCTTTATCGCCGACGCCGACGCGGCGGTCCGGGATATTCAGGCGCGGAACCGGCGGGTCATCGTCGCCGGCGGCACCGGCATGTATTTGAAAGCATGGCTGTACGGCCTCGACGAACTGCCCGGCGACGCCGCAGTGCGCGCCGAACTCGATCGCGAATACGACAATCCCGCCGGCTTCGGCCGGCTGAAATCCGATATGGCCGAAATCGACCCGGTCGATCTCGAACACTTCGGACATCACCGGCGCAAACTGATCCGGGCGCTGGAGGTATTCCGGCTGACCGGGACGCCGTTGGCCGAATTGCAGGGGCGCAAAGAACGTACCCTGCGTTATGATGTCGTCGCGTGGTATCTGGATTGGCCGCGCGAGGAATTGAAAGCCCGGATCGCGGCACGGACGCGCCAGATGCTCCGTGATGGGTGGATCGACGAAGCGCGGCCATTGCTGGCGGCGGGGCTATTGGAAACGCCGACCGCGCACCAGGCGCTCGGCTATCGGCCGATCGGCGAGTATCTGGCCGGACGCCTGACACTGGAAGAGCTGACCGGCCGGATCGCGACGGCGACCTGGCAATTGGCGCGGCGCCAGATTACCTGGTTCAAACATCAGCACCCGGAGGCGCGGACCATTCCGATGCCCCGGGATTTCCGTGAAATCACCGCCTGGGAGGAGCTTGGTCATGGATAAGCAGCAGGAAATCGAAAAGACCGGCAAAGTCATCTATTATTCGCGGGAACTGGAAGCGCTTCTGCGCCAGCTCGGCGCCGCCGGCACCGGCCTCGGCGAGCTGACCGCCGATCTCAAACGGTCGCTGCCCGAGAGCACATTGCGCGGCCTGTATTACGTCATCGGCATCCGCAACCGGACGGCGCACGAAACGGACGGCTTTCCGGCCGACATCGACATCGAGACCTTCGAGTCGGTGGCGCAGCACCTGATCCGGAGTCTGCGTTCCCGGCTCGACAGCCCGGCGGCAGCGGTCGCAGCTCCGGCGGCGCCGGAGTTGGAGGAGCTCGAAAACTGGCGGCAGGAGCTGAATGCGCGGCTGCGGCTGTGCGCCTGTCTGCCGTTATTCAACTGGCTGTTCTTTCTGGCGCTGATTCTGGGTGGCATCAGCCGCAGTTTGCGGCCTCTGGGCCTCGGTATGCTGCAGCTGCTGGCGCTGCCGCTTTTGTACGAGGCCATTCGCAGCGGCGCGCAGATTTACTGGCTCACCGGCGGCGGCCTGGCGCTGGGTGCCTATCTTCTGGCGCTGGTAACCTTTACCGGTGAACGGCGGCCGGGGCGCGGCCGGAAGTGGGGGGCGTTGTGGTATATTCCCGGTGTCAACCTGCTCCTTCTCGCGCTGCTGGCACTGCGGCAATTGCGCTGGGCGAAGCTGCTGACCGGGCTGGCCGGGATGTGGCTCGACATCTGGACGATCATCGTTTTGTTCCGGCATGACTGGTGGCACTTCGCCACCGGCATGACCACGGCTTATGTGTTGGGCCTGATCGCGGTGGTCATCTGGGGGCGCTCCGTCCCGGCCAAGGCGGCGGCGCGCCATGAGTGAACTGTTCCGGCCGGAATTGCTCGCTCCGGCGGGCAATATGGAGATGGCGCTGGCGGCGCTCGACGGCGGCGCCGACGCGCTGTATCTCGGACTCGGCCGCTTCAACGCCCGGGAGCGGGCGGAGAACTTCACCCCGGAAACGCTGCATGCGCTGCTCGACCACGCTCACCGGCTCGGCCGGAAAATTTACGTCGCCGTCAACACGCTGGTCAAAGAAAACGAACTGGACGCGGCGGCGGAGGAGCTGGCACGGCTGGCCGGATTGGGGCCGGACGCGATCATCCTGCAGGACCCCGGTATTCTCAAACTCGCGCGCGATTACTTTCCCGCACTGGCGTTGCACGCGTCGACCCAGATGGGAATCCACAATACGCCGGGCATCATGACGGCGGCGCGGCTCGGCATCCGGCGGGTGATTCTGGAGCGTCAGATGACGCTGGCGGAGGTGGCGCAGACGGCAAAGAACACGCCGGTAGAGCTGGAGGTGTTCATTCACGGTTCCTTGTGCACCTCGTTATCGGGCCGCTGCCTCTTTTCCAGCTGGTTCGGCGGCGAATCCGGCAATCGGGGACGCTGCAAACAGCCGTGCCGCCGCAGCTACCGGGCGGCGGACGGCAAAGACGCCGGCTTCTGGTTTTCGATGTGCGACCTCGATGGCCTGAGCCTGGTCGAAGAATTCCGGCGCCTGAAGATCGCGTCGCTCAAAATCGAAGGGCGGCTGCGCTCCCCCGATTATGTCTGGAAAAGCGTCCGCGCCTACCGTACCGTCCTCGACGATCCGTCGGAAAGCGCGTACGAAGAGGCGCGGAAAATTCTCGATTCCGCCGCCGCGCGCAACCCCGGCGGCGGCTTTTACCGCAGCCGCTTCGACCGCCTGACCCGGCCGCGGACGCCGGGGGTGTTCGGTACGCCGGTCGGACGGGTGCTCCGCGCCGGCGCCGATGGCATACAGTTGGAATTGACCGGGCGGCTCCACCTCGGCGACCGGCTGCGGCTGGTGCCGCCGGATGGCGGCGAAGGCGCCGCTTTGACCTTGATCCGGATGCAATACCGCCGCCGCGACACGGTCTCCGCCAGGCGTGGTCAGGAGGTATTCCTCCCCGGCGCGTTTACCGCCGCCGCCGGATTTCAGGTATATAAAATCGGCGAAAACGGCTTCGATTACCGGCGCCAGGCCAACGCGCTGCCGCCGGGGCGCTTTCCGGTGGATCTGGAATTGCGCTTCACCGCCGCCGGACTTTCGGCCGGCCTGCGCGGCCATGAATTCCGTTATCCCTATAGCGCCCAGCCGGCGCGCAATCAGGCGTTGGCGCCGGAGGATCTGTGCCGCGAATTCGGCGAAGGCGTCCCGGAGCCGTGGCGCGCGGGAAACATCGCCGCAACCGTCGACGGCAACTATTTCCTGCCGGCGTCGGAGGGAAAAAAGATGCGGCGCGCCTTCTGGGAATGGGCGCGGGAGCTGCTGCAAAGCGATCCCGCCGAAGCCGCCGGGGCCGCCGGCCTCGCCCGTTTCCGGGAAGACCGCCGGAACCATATCGTCGCTCCACCGGTGGCGGGATACGCGCCGGAATTCCGCATTCCGGGCTTCATCCCGGAGAGCGAAGTGGCATTCCAGCGCGACCAAATCGCGCTGGCCTACCGCCAGGGCGTCCGCAACTTCGCCGTGGGCTCCTGGCACGGCTGGGAGCTGCTGCGGGAGTATTCCGGCATCAACCGCCTGGCCTTGCCCCCCTTCCCGGTCGCAAATTCGCAGGCGGCGGCATTGGCCGCCGAACTCGGAGCCGCCGCGTTCGCGCCGTGGACCGAGCTGGAACAGGAGGCGGTCGATTTACTCGGGCGAAACACCGCGTTGCCGGTATGCGCCGAAGTGTCGGCGCCGACGGAGTTGCTGGTGTCGCGCGCCGAACTCGGCATCACCGGCGCCATCACCGACGGGCGCGGCAACCGCTTCCGCCTTGAATACGACCGGCAGGCCGGACTCACCCGGCTCTACCCCGAAGCCGGGGCCCGCATCCCCTATCGCGGGCAGGAATTGAAATAAAACGCCCGAAAAAAGTTGCAAAAGCCGCAAAAACGTGGTATAGTATTCGGATGTGTGAATTTTCCGAAAACAACGGGAAGCTGCTTACCATGGCCG
This sequence comes from Victivallaceae bacterium, assembly GCA_031549115.1. GTDB lineage: Bacteria > Verrucomicrobiota > Lentisphaeria > Victivallales > Victivallaceae > JAVBQJ01. The sequence goes on along the minus strand of JAVBQJ010000055.1, from coordinate 12,693 downwards.
CGGGGACGCGGATTTCGGCGGCGTAAATCCCACAACGCGACAGCAATGAGCAAATTACAGAACGGGGTACGATCCAAAATGTCCAATGAGTACGGGTACCTTTCCAACCTCGAACGTGATCGGGGGAATCTGATCAAGGCGTTACAGCTGGTTCAGAATCATGAAGGTTACGTTTCCAATGAAGCCATAGAAGAAGTTGCATCCTATTTCAAACTGCCGACCGCCGAAGTCGAAGGGGTCCTGACCTTTTATGCGAAATTCAAGCGGACCCGTCCGGGCAAGTACCGCCTGACCGTATGCGACGGCACGGCATGCCACGTCAAAAAATCCCATGGCCTGTTGAACGCCATTTATCAGAAGCTGAATATCTCCCAGGGTCATTCGACCACGCCGGACTTTCTTTTTTCGGTTGAAACCGTCAGTTGTCTCGGCACCTGCGGGATGGCTCCGGTCATGCTGGTCAACGAAGAAGTGCACGGCCTGATGACCCCGGACAAGTTGAACCGGCTGATTGACAACATCGTCAAGCAGGAAGCCGCAGCCGCGAGAGAGGTGGTCAAATGATCGAACTGGAAAAGTTCAAAGAGGAGTATGATGCGAAGCTGGCGCAATGCCGCCGCCGGATCATTCTGTGTGCGGGTACCAGCTGTGTGGCCAACGGGTCGCTGGCGGTCCGCGACGCGCTGATCCCGGCGCTCGAAGCCGTCAACCTTCCCGTCGCGGTCGAACTCAAACACGAAGACCGCCCCGAAGCCGGAGCCACCTATATATCACGCAGCGGCTGCCAGGGCTTCTGCCAGATGGGTCCCTTGCTGCATATCGAGCCCGAGCAGATCCTCTACGTCCGGGTCAAACCCTCCGATGTCCCCGAAATCGTCGAAAAAACGCTGCTCAAAGGCGAAGTCATCGAACGACTGCTCTACGTCGATCCGGTCACCGGCAAAAGCTGCAAAGGCGACGCCGAAATTCCGTTTTACCACCGCCAGAAGCGGGTGGTGCTGGCCAACTGCATGATCGAACCGGGCAACGTCGCCGAATACATCGCCCGCGGCGGTTACTTCGGCGCCCGCAACGCCATCAGTGCGATGACGCCGGCCGAAGTCTGCCAGACCGTGCTCGACTCGGGCTTGCGCGGGCGCGGCGGCGGCGGCTTCCCGACGGGGCAAAAGTGGAAGTTCGCGCTGGCCAGTCCGGGTGAGGAAAAATATGTGATCTGCAACGGCGACGAAGGCGATCCGGGTGCGTTCATGGACCGTTCGGTGATGGAGGGCAATCCGCACGCGGTGATCGAAGGCATGGTCATCGCCGGCAAGGCCATCGGCGCCACCCATGGCGTCGCCTACGTCCGCGCCGAATATCCGCTCGCGGTCGAGCGGATGAACCGCGCGGTCGAGGACGCGATGGCGGCGGGCCTCCTGGGCGACAATCTCTTCGATACCGGGTTCAGTTTTCACCTGACGGTGATGGAGGGCGCCGGCGCGTTCGTCTGCGGCGAGGAAACCGCGCTGATCGCCAGCGTCGAGGGTGAACGCGGTACGCCGCGCCCGAAGCCGCCGTTCCCGGCCCACAAGGGGCTGCATGCGAAGCCGACGGTGATCAACAACGTCGAAACCCTCGCGAGCCTGCCGTTGATCCTGCGCGAAGGCGCCGAAGTCTACCGCCGGGTGGGGACGGAGAATTCTCCGGGTACCAAGACCTTCGCGTTGACGGGGCATGTCGCCAATACCGGGTTGATCGAAGTGCCGTTCGGTTCGACGCTGCGCGAAATCGTCTACAACATCGGCGGCGGCGTCATCGACAACCGCGGCAAGGCCACCGGGCGCGATTTCAAATCGGTTCAGATCGGCGGTCCTTCGGGCGGTTGCCTGACGCCGGAAATGCTCGATATGCCGATGGACTTCGACACGTTGAAAACCGTCGGCGCGATGGTTGGATCGGGCGGTCTGGTGGTGATGAACGACCAGACCTGCATCGTCAAAATCGCCCGTTTTTTCATGCAGTTCACCCAGAACGAATCGTGCGGCAAATGCACCTTCTGCCGGGTCGGCACCAAGCGGATGCTGGAAATCCTCGACAAAATCATCGCCGGCAACGGCGAAATGTCCGATCTCGACCAGCTCGAAGACCTGGCGAAGAAGGTCAAGGCCGGTTCCCTGTGCGGCCTCGGTCAGACCGCGCCGAATCCGGTATTGTCGACGCTGCGTTATTTCCGCAAGGAATACGAACAGCACGTGCGCCAGAAGAGCTGTGTCACCGGCGAATGCGATTCGATGGTGGACATCCGGATCAATCCGGCGAAGTGCGTCAAATGTAAATTGTGCATCAAGAAGTGTCCGGTGCAGGCGATCAGCGCCGATTTCATCGTGAACAATTCCGTATGCACCCGCTGCAACACCTGTGTGGAAATATGTCCGAAAAAGGCGATCGCCCGGATTTCCCCCCGCAGCCGCGGCTGAAGGAGCCAATGAATCATGGAAAATTTTGAATTTATCTTGGACGGAGTCAAGGTCTCGGCGGCTCCCGGCGAAACAATCCTGGATGTGGCGCGCCGCAGCGGTCTGGAAATCCCGACCCTCTGCCACGATCCGCGGGTGTCGAAGAATACTTCGTGCCTGGTCTGCGTCGTCCGCGACGTCAAAACCGGCCGCTTCATCCCGTCGTGCACCGCCTGCCCCGCCCCGGCCCAGGAGATCGACGCCTCCAGCGCCGCGGTTCAGGAGATGCGCAAGACCGCGCTGGAGCTGCTGTTGAGCGAACACTCCGGCGACTGCGAAGCCCCGTGCACCCTCGCCTGTCCGGCGCACGCCCGGGTCGAGGAGTATGTCCACGCCGGCAAAAACGGCAACTTCCTCGAAGCGCTGCAGATCGTCAAAGAACGCATTCCGCTGCCGATGAGCATCGGCCGGGTCTGCCCGCGCTTCTGCGAAAAGGATTGCCGCAAGAATCTCTTCGGCGCCGCGGTCAACATCAACGATTTCAAACGCCTGGCGGCGGATTTGTATTACGATACGTATATGGAAAAGCTGCCGGAGCTGGGCCGGGAAAAGGTGGCGCTCGTCGGCGCCGGTCCGGCCGGCCTCGCGGCGGCCTATTTCCTGCGTCTGCAGGGTATCCAGGTGACGGTATTCGACCAGATGTCGGAAGCCGGCGGCATGCTCCGCTACGGCATTCCCGAATACCGGCTGCCCAAGCACGCGGTATTGAACCGTGAAATCGCCCACTTCATCAAGATGGGGATCAAGTTCGAATTCGGCCAGCGCCTCGGCGACAATCTGTCGCTGGCGATGCTGACCGGCAATTTCGACGCGGTCGGCATCACCATCGGCTGCTGGGCGCCGTCGAGCATGCGCTGCCCCGGCGAAGAGCTCGCCGTACAGGGCATCGATTTTCTCCGCCAGGTGGCGCTGAACGGCTGGAGCGGCGAGCTCAAGGGCCGGGTCATCGTCGTCGGCGGCGGCAACACCGCGATGGACTGTCTGCGTACCGCGGTGCGCCTGGGCGCCGAAGACATCGAGTGCTTCTATCGCCGCAGCGAGGCCGAAATGCCGGCGGAAAAGCTGGAAATCCGCGAAGCCCGCGAAGAAGGGGTGCACTTCCACTTCCTCGTCGCCCCGACCGGCCTGCGCCGCGACGGCGGCCGTTACATTCTGACCTGCCAACGCATGGTGCTCGGGGAGCCCGACGCCTCCGGGCGGCGCAAGCCGTTTCCGGAGCCCGGCAGCGAATTCGAAATCGACGCCGACATGGTGATCGCCGCGATCGGCCAGGGCACCGCCGCGCCGAAGAGTTTGAAGGTCAACAAGTGGGGCTTTCTCGACGCCGACCCCCTGAATTGCCGGGTGGACGGCAAGATTTTCGCCGCCGGCGACTGCGTTTCCGGCGCCGCCACCGTGGTCGAAGCGGTCGCGATGGCGCGCAAAATGAGCGAAGGCATGCTGCAGTATCTGCGCGGTGTGCCGATGGTGCAGGATAACCCGGTCAACGTTTCGCGCGGTTACTGGCGCGGCATGGCGACGGACGAGGTGGTTTTGCTGCGCCGCGACATTTCCAATGCCGACCGGGTGCCGCTGAACCTGATTTCCATCGAAGAGCGCAAACACACCTTCAAAGAGGTTTCCCTGACGGTCGCACCGGAAGCCATGCGCAAAGAGGGACTGCGCTGCATCGAATGCAGCTGTACCGCGAAGCACGAGTGCGATCTGCGCGAATGCGCCCGCTGCGCCGAAGCCAAAACCGACGCGATCAAGGGCGAACGCGTGAAAGTGGATTACGACAACCGCCACCCCGCGATCCTGCAGGACCGCGGCAAGTGCATCAAGTGCGGCATCTGCGTCAAGACCTGCAAGGATATCGTCAACCAGTCGCTGCTCGGCGTCAAACGCCGCGGCTTCTTTACCTACATCAGTCCGGCCTTCGACCGGGAGCTGCCGCTGAGCTGCAGCGACTGCGGCGCCTGCGTCGAAGCCTGCCCCGTCGGCGCGCTGGCCTGGAAACACAAGAAGTAGGAAATAAACCAAACAAGCCCGCGCCCGAACGGCATTCCGGTATCTTGGAATGCCGCTCGGGCGCGGGCTTGTTTGATGCGATCAATATTGGATATCGGGCATCACCGGGTCATAGCGAGTATGATCGCATGCCGGTACCCGGAGGCCGCCGGTCCGGTAAATGCCGGGCGCGGCATCGCATTCGAGCTTCAACACCGGGGCAAACGCCGTCTGCACCGCCTCCGGCAGCCGTATCGTCAGCTTGTCCAGCTCCTGTCGGAATTCCAGATCGCCGATCCCGCGGACGCTCACCCGGCGTACCGGCGTCAGCACTCCGGTGCAAGTCCACTCCGCCCCCGGGCAATACAGCATGGTGAAAAACAGGTTGTTGCCGGAAGCGGTGAAAATCCCCTGGTTGTCCCAATCGCCGCAATAGGGCCCCGGCGCCTGACGTAACGAATCGAACGGCATTTTCACGCAGTCGGCAATGGCTTCATCGCCGCCGGCGCGCAACCACGCACCGACCTCCCGGATAATCCGGAGCGACTCCGCCGGAATGCTGCCATCCCCCGCGGGACCGATATTCAACAACAGATTGCCGCGCTCGGCCCCGCAGGTCAACAGCATTTTCACCACCTCGGCCGGCCGCTTCCAGTTTTGATCATGCGCATGAAATCCCCAATGGTCGTTCAGCGTCATGCACGCCTCCCACGGCCGCCACGGTACTGGCGCGGTCAGATGCTGCTCCGGCGTACCGAAATCCCCCGGCAGGCAGTTTCGGCCGTTGAACAGCAATTGCGGCTGGATTTCCCGCAGACACCGGTTCATTTTCTCCGCTTGCCAGCCGAATTGGTCAAACGGCCACCAGCCGTCGTACCACACAATATCGATCCCGGGAAAGCGCCGCACCAGCTCCGTCAACCGGGCAAAGGTGTTGCCGATGAACGTTTCATACGCTTCTTTCGACTCCAACGCCGCGACCGCATCGGGCTGGTCATGCCAGTTGTTGAGACTGTGATACAGGCCGGTTTTGAGGTTGCGCCGCCGGGCCGCGGCCACGATTTCCGCCACCAGATCCCGCCCGCACACCGCCGGTGCGTTGAAGCCGGTCAACGCCGTATCGTACATACGGAAGCCTTCGTGATGCATCGTCGTAAACACGAGATACTTCATCCCGCCCTCGACCGCGAGGTCGCAGACGGCTTCCGCGTCAAAGCGCTCCGGCGCGAATTGCCGCGCCAACGCCTCCATTTGTTCCGGCGCGATCCGCTCCCGGTTCATCACCCATTCGCCCCGCCCGAGCATGCTGAACAAACCGAAATGAACAAACATGCCATACCGCAAGCGGGAAAATTCCATCGCGTCCATCTGCACCAGGCTCCTTTTTTGAATTACTTCAAAGGGAAGATAAAGCGAAAGCCGTATATTTTCAAGTGCAAACGGCATATCTCCCGCCAAAAAACTTCATTTCGCCATTAACAGTTCAATGCCGTCACAGTTATTTCTTTCCTCGGCGTAATCGAGCGGGATTTTCCCTTCGTCGGTCCGAATATCGGGATCGGCGCCGTGATCGAGGAAGTATTGCAGATATTCGCGTGAACCGTCGTGACAGGCGAGATGAAAGGGAGTCTCGCCTCTGTCGTCGCGCGCGTTGATGTCCGCACCGCGTTCGATCAGGCGTTCCACCGCTTTCCGGTAGCGTTTCGGCTCGACCATAAACTCGTCATCTTCGCTCATTCCCTGCTTGCGCAACGAATCGAGCATGGTGCCGAAAATCGCGGCCTGGTGCAACGCGGTTTTGCCGAATTTATCCCGGACATCGATCGGGACTCCCGCATCCAGGAACACCTCCATAACCTCCGGGAAGTGATAACTCCAGTGAAACGGAATCATGCCGGAGATGGCCTGCGCGTGAAACGGATCGGCGCCATGCGCCAGCAGCAGCTTCACGATGGCGGGATGATTGTGCTTGGCCGCTTCCTCGAGCGGCGTCGGTGCATCGTCCAGGAACTCCTCACGCACCATCGCGAGCAGCCGCTTCGGCGATACCGTTTCGTCCTCCTGAATATCGTCGAGTTTTCTTTGCGTATTCGGCGGAGGCTCCGCCGGGACGCCGTGCGCCAGCAGCAATTCGACCACCTCCAAGTGACCGTTGGCGCAGGCGCGCAACAGCGCGGAGCAGGGATGGTACGGCTTTTTAAATGGGCGCGCTCCCCGTTCGAGCAAAAACCGCACCGCTTCCACGTGACCGTTGGCGGCGGCGGCGGCAAGCGGGGTATCGACCGAAAACGTGCCGAGATCGAAATCGCCGCCGTGCCAGTGGAGCAGCTTCGGTTCAACGTCGAGCAGCCCCCGCAATACCGCGATGTCGCCGGCTTCGGCGGCGGTGATGATGACCGGCGGCCCCGCATCCACGGAATCCTCTTCCTCGATGGCGGCGCCGTCGACAACGGCAACCCAATGGCCGCCGCGATACTGAAAATTTCCGGAATATTCGGTTTCGAAACGCTTTGATTTCTCCGGCGATCGAAATGAAAAAGTGAGCATTCCATAGTCGACAGTGAGCCCTTCCGGCCCGGTCTTCCGCAGGAATTTCAGCGCCTTTTTGACATCTCCGCAATTATTCGCTTCGGCGTGCCGGCATGCTTCCGCGACATTCAGCGGCGGCCAGACGGCGCGGGAGAGCACCTCGATCGCGGAGCGGCAAAGGTCGTCCACGCCGGGGTCATATTCGTATTGCTCATCACCGGATGTATTGCCATACTTGTCTACCTCCGGCGGCTGAAAGCCGTAGTCGGCGAGAATATCCCCGACCTTGACCGGAGAATCTACAGCCGGGTGAGAAATGAAAGCGATTCCATTTTCCAAACGCCAGGAAAAGCCGTGCTGTTTGACCAGAATTTCCGCCGTGGTCAGTGCCGCGCCGGCCAGGAAAAAATCCGCTTCGAAGCAGCCGTAGAGCCCTTCGTAGAAAAACCAGCCGATGGCGTCGGTGGCGAAATCCGGGGAATCCAGCTGTTCGCCGTTGCAATGGAGCAGCCATACCAATTTGGTTTTCCGGATCGCCTTTTCGACCTCTGCCAGCGAATGCCAGGGCGGCAGCTCCGCCCGGAACTTCCGTTCCTTCCAAAGATCACAGCAGGACGGCTCCTCCGGGTCGGGCGGACGCGGTACGCAATGGCGGCAGAAGCGGATTGCCGGATCGGAAGAGCGCACCGGCCGCTCGCAGCTTTCGCACTGACGGTAATCGATTCCTCCCGCGAGGCCGATCCGCCGGAGCGCGGCCTGAAAGGCGCCCCAGTCACTGTCATAGCGTTCGCGCACGAAGCAGCCGAGCGCGGAATCGTGGGTGATGGTCGACGAATAAGGCACCTGCGGCAGCTCCTTTTCCGGCTCGACGAAGATCAGGTCGAACGGGAAATGGTTCTTCGGGTCAAAACCGTCGAACCGCGCGGTCCGGGGCGGTGTCATCCGCGGCGCCGACCAGGGAAAGTGTTCGTGAAGCGCGGAAGAGGCGCGACCTTGCCCGGTATAAAAATCAAACAGATCGCCGTCTGCGCCGAAAAGCTCCCGCGTCTCCGTAGTCATCGGTTTGGTGAAGTCGAGGCTGACCAGCAACGCTTTTTCGGCGCGGACGCCGAAAATTTCGGGCCCGTCGAACCAATCCAACCGGACCCGAAGCTCCTCGGGAAGCGTGATTTTTTTTATTTCAGACATTATCCGGTATCCTTATTAATGAAAAAGGCGGCAGCTCCAGCATGTGGAACTACCGCCCGGTTATTGCAAAAAGAACTTCAGCTCTGCTGTTTACGCCGCCGCCGGAGGCCTCCCACTACCGCCGCACCGGCAAGCAGAGAAGCGATCACTCCCGGCAACGGCTGTCCGGCGGGCGACATATTCTCGCCCAGCGCGATGAATTCCACGGAACCCGAATCATAACCGAAATTGATCCGGGTATTCCCGGCCAGGTCGGTCAAGTTGTTCTGCCGGGATATCAAATTGATATTGTCGCCTTCCATGACGTTTCCATCCGACAGCCCCAGTTCATTGTTCAGCGAGGTGATCCAGAAATTGATCGTATCGCCTTTCGAAAAGTTGCCGACATAGTAGCCTATCGTCGTAACACTCTTGCCGACGCTGTTGGTGAAAGTAAACTCCGTGGTAGCTCCGGTGCCGCTGATCTTGTTTCCATCCGCATCAATCCAACCGTAATTCCCGGCTGTCACATTGGCCTCATTGCCCAGATCCAACACTCCCCCGTAATAACTGGAGATGAACGAGGCAAACCACATGCTGCCGCTCTCCGGCGCGGTCAGAGTCAAATACTGCGCACTCGTCCACGTCTGATTCGGATTGGCAACCGCATTGACGTCATACTGATAGAGCGCCGACGCCTGCCAGCCGCACACCAGAACAACCAACATCGCAATCCATTTATTCATGATCCCAATCCCTTCCGTAGTTATTTTTTCGCTAGTATAATTATAGCAAAAAAATGCGGCGTGTCAACAGGAAAATTGCCGGCCTGTTGCCATATACTGTTTTACATGCCAAAAGTGGATTCATGAATTCGCTCAAAAAAAACGCTGTAATCCGATGATATTCAATCGAAAAAGTTGATAAATTTTTATTTTTTGTCAAAATTTTGCTTGACAAGAAATGCAGATTTTTCTCTACCCAATAACGTCATCCGTATAAATACCTGTCCGGCAACCGCAACACCGACGGTTTTCAAAAATACAAATGCCATATGTGCTTCCTGTGCAAACCCGGAATGTATGACTTTCCGCCACAACATGTTTTTAGCGTGGAAAAGGCGGGCTTCCGGTTGACAAAGAGCAGTTTTTGTGGTATATTACACCTCTGACGCAATACAATTTTGTACAACTTCAGAAAGGATCGGGTACGCGACATGGCGAAGCGGCAGGATATCAGAAAAATTCTCATCATCGGTTCCGGGCCGATCATCATCGGACAAGCATGCGAATTCGATTATTCCGGCACCCAGGCCTGCAAAGCGCTCCGTGAAGAAGGCTACGAGATCGTCCTGGCCAACTCCAATCCCGCCACCATCATGACCGACCCCGGCATGGCCGATCACACCTACATCGAACCGTTGACCATCGACTGCATCGAGCGGATCATCTCCAAGGAGCGCCCGGACGCGCTGCTGCCGAATCTCGGCGGCCAGACCGCGCTGAATCTCTCCATCGGGCTGCATGAAGCCGGAATTCTGGAGAAGTACGGCGTCAAAGTCATCGGCGTCGATCTCGACGCAATCAAGCGCGGCGAAGACCGCATCGAATTCAAGGCCACCATGGCGCAACTCGGCGTCCCGGTGCCGAAGTCGGAGCCGTGCTATACGGTGGAAGAGGCCGAAAAAATCGCCGCCGAACTCGGCTATCCGGTGGTCCTGCGCCCGGCCTACACCATGGGCGGCACCGGCGGCGGCATCGTCTACAACGTCGAAGAGCTGCGGGAAATCACCCCCCGCGGCCTCAACGCCAGCCTGATCGGCCAGGTGCTGATCGAGCAATGCGTGCTCGGCTGGGAAGAGCTCGAACTCGAAGTCGTCCGCGACTCCAAAGGCAACCGCATCACCGTCTGCTTCATTGAAAACGTCGACCCGATGGGGGTGCATACCGGCGACAGCTTCTGCGTCGCGCCGATGCAGACGGTTCCCGAATCGGTGCAGAAGCGGTTGCAGGATTATTCTTATGCAATTCTCGACGCGGTCGGCGTCACCGGCGGCTGCAACGTCCAGTTCGCCCACAACCGGGAAACCGACGAAATCGTCGTCATCGAAATCACCCCGCGGACCTCGCGCTCGAGCGCGCTGGCCTCGAAGGCGACGGGCTTCCCGATCGCGTTGGTGTCCACCAAGCTGGCCAGCGGCGTAACCCTGGATGAGCTGCCGTACTGGAAGGGCGGCACGCTGGCGGACTACAAGCCCTCCGGCGATTATGTGGTGGTGAAGTTCGCCCGCTGGACCTTCGAGAAATTCCCGAAAGCCAAAGATCAGCTCGGCACCCAGATGAAGGCGGTCGGCGAAGTGATGAGCATCGGCAAGAACTTCAAAGAAGCGTTGCAGAAAGCCATCCGCTCGCTGGAAATCGGCCGGGCGGGCCTGGGGCTGGTCAAAAAAATCGAAGCCATGTCGCTGGAGCAATTGCGCGAAAAGCTGATTTTCGCCAGCAGTGAGCGTTTCTTCTATCTGTACGAAGCGTTCAAAAAGGGCCTGCGCGTCGAAGACGCCGCCAAACTGACCCGGATCACCCCGTACTTCCTGAGTGAAATGAAAGAGCTGGCCGATTTCGAACTGGAACTGACCAAGTCCAGCTTTATGAACCTGCCGGCGGAGCAGCTGATCCAGGCGAAGAAATTCGGCTTCTCCGACAAATATCTGGCGCGCCTCTTCAGCGTCCCGGAGAAAAAGGTGCGCAACAACCGCATCGCGCTGAACTGCATCGCCACCTACGACAGAATACCGGTTTCCGGCGTCGAAAACGCCGATTATTACTATTCGACTTACTCCGGAGCCCCGGACCAGGTTCCGGTGTCGGACAATGCGAAAAAGATCATGGTGCTGGGCGGCGGCCCGAACCGGATCGGCCAGGGCATTGAATTCGACTACACCTGTGTCCATGCCGCGTTCGCGCTGCGCGACGCCGGTTACGAATCGGTGCTGGTCAACTGCAACCCGGAAACGGTTTCCACCGACTACGACACCAGCGACAAGCTGTACTTCGAACCGCTGACCGTCGAAGATGTCCTGACCATTTACGCCAAAGAAAAACCGTACGGCGTGATCGTCCAGTTCGGCGGCCAGACGCCGCTGAATATCGCGCAGGAGCTGAAGGACAACGGCGTCAACATCATCGGCACCCAGCCCGAAGGCATCCGCCTCGCGGAAGACCGCGAATACTTCCGCGAACGGATGATCGCGCTGAACATCAAGCAGCCGGAGAGCGGCACCGCGCGCTCCCTCGAGGAAGCGCTCGCGCTCGGCCGCAAAATCGGCTATCCGGTGATGGTGCGCCCGTCGTTCGTGCTCGGCGGCCGCGGCATGGAGATCATCTACGACGAGGGCATGCTGACCCGTTACGCGGTCGAAGCCATTCAGGTCAGCCCGGAATACCCGATGCTGATCGACCGTTTCCTCGACAACGCGATCGAATGCGAAGTCGACGCCGTTTCCGACGGCACCGACACCTTCGTCGCCAGCGTAATGGAACACATCGAGCTCGCCGGAATCCACTCGGGCGACTCCGCCTGCGCCATCCCCCCGGCCACCCTGCCGGCGGCGACGCTGAAAACCATCGAAGAGCACGCGGCGGCCATCGCCCGCGACTTCAAGGTCATCGGTATTCTCAACGTCCAGTTCGCGGTCTGCGAGGGCGAAGTTTACATCATCGAAGCCAATCCGCGCGCCTCGCGCACCGTGCCGGTCGTGGCGAAAATCACCGGTGTGCCGCTGGCCCGGATCGCCACCAACCTGATGCTCGGGCACAAGCTGGCGGAATACAAGGAGCTGTTGAAGAAAGAGCAGCCGCGCCACGTCGGCGTCAAGGAGGCCGTCTTCCCGTTCAATATGTTCCCGGAAGTCGACCCGGTGCTGGGACCGGAAATGCGCGCCACCGGCGAAGTCATGGGCATCGCCGACAACTTCGCGTTGGCCTACTTCAAGTCGCAGCAGGCCGCTGGCTCGAAGCTGCCTTTGGAAGGCACCGCGCTCTTGTCGGTGTCGGAGCGGGAACGCCGCTATCTCGAGCCGGTGGTGCGCAAGCTCCACGAACTCGGTTTCAAGATGGTCGCAACCGAAGGCACCGCCAAATTCATCGAAGCGCTCGGATTGCCGTGCACCGAGGTCCATAAGCTGAACGAAGGCCGCCCGAACATCGGCGACCTGATCAAGAACAAGTCGGTACAGTTGATTTTCAACACCCCCGCCGGACGCTTGAGCAAAATCGACGACAGCTTCATCCGGATGTGGGCGATCCAATACAAGCTCCCGTATATGACCACCATCGCCGCGGCCCGCGCCAGCGTCGACGGCATCGCCGCAGCCCGCAACGACCACAGCAACGCGCCCAAGTCGCTGCAGGAATATCTGCAGGCGAAGTAATGTGTCTCGGGGGAGGGAGAAGGGACCCCTTTTGAGGAAAGGGGATCCCTTCTCCCTCCCCCGAACCCCCTTCCTCATCCCCCT
>JAVBQJ010000079.1:0-21355 GCA_031549115.1 Victivallaceae bacterium | reverse complement strand
GGACCAATGCTTCGGCTTGTTTGACGGCGTCTTTTTGATTTCGCGTCTTCAAGCTGATTGCTTTCCGCATACCGTCAAGCTGGTAACGAAAGTAATAGACGCCGTTTTCTTCTTTCTGGTACACCGTCCCGGTGGCCAGTTTGATTGTTCGTCCCGCCATTTTTTTGCCTCCATGATTCGATTTGATTCTGTTTTTTGGCTTGACAAAAGGCCGAATCAGATGTAAAGTGTTACGATACGTAATTTAAGCGAAGTGAACAGGAAAAGCAAATGAACCAAAACTACCGGCCTGAGCTGATTTTTGATCAAAAAAGCTTCTCGAAATTGCGATATGGCACTAAACGGTACTCTTGGAAGCGAATTGAGGGAAAACTGGTGGGCGGTGAGGGACTCGAACCCCCGACATTCACGGTGTAAACGTGACGCTCTAACCAACTGAGCTAACCGCCCTGGAAATGCATTATTATTATAACGCCGGATTGCGGATTTACAAGTCGTGATCGGCTTCCGGAAGAAAAAAAAGTGGAACATATAGTGAAAAACTCTACTCGCTGGAACGGCAATATGCTGAAACTCTGTTGTCTGACGCTGTTCGCAATCGCTGTCGCCGCCGTCGCCGGCTGTGGTTATTTTTCGCAGTTTTCCAACGTGGAGCATGCACGCGATCTCCGGGTCGGCATGAGCAAGGCACAGGTGCTTGAACTGATGGGCGAACCGATCGCCGACCTCGAAGGCGCCACGCCCGATATCTGGTTTTACTACGTTTACACCCGGTGGCACGACGGCTATACCACCGAAGACGAATGCATGCCGGTCGTATTCGCCCAGGGCAAGGTGATCGGTTTCGGCAATATGTTTTACAACCAATACCGGCTGGTGGAGAAAAACCTTTACCAACCGGACAATTATCAGCCTGATGTCACGGACTGAAAGCAACGCATGAGCAGGTGAAGTTATGACTATCGCGCACTTTCCCGCCGCCCTCCGAGCCGCATGGGAACTTCTGATCGACCACCCGAAGCTTGGCGGCACCGCCGCTTCCGAGGAGGCGTTGAAGCAGGCGCCGGAGGCGGTGATGTGGTCGTTTCCGACTCTCGGCCTCGGCCTCGGCCTGGTATTGGCGCTGGCAGGGGCGCTCTTTCATCAGATTCTGCCGCACATCGGCGCCATGGTGCTTTTCGCCCTGCTCGTACTGGGATTGCTGGAGTGGAAAGATTCGGGGCGCAGTCTGGCGCTGACCGCGTCGCTGTTCGAATTGAAGTTTGCCGGCGTCCCGTGGCGCACCGCGTTCGCCCAGATGGCGCCGGAGTGGAGTTCGCTGCGCGGCAACACCAGCAACCTGGTCGTTCTCGGTGTCATATTGCTGAAACTGGCGGCGCTGGCGGTGATTTTTCATGCCGGAGCGAGTTGGTTTCTGGCACCGGTGCTGATCATGAACTTCACCGGCCAGGGGGCTCTGGCGATGGAGCGGTCGATGCTGGACGGCGTGGCGATTCTGCCGGTGAAGCGGCGCGCCAGAGGGCAGATATGGATTCTGTGCGGCTTCTTTTTGTGTTTCTTTTTCATCCTGGCGCCGGTGGCGGTGCTGGTGAGTTTCGGCGCCGGCTTTGTCGGAATCTGGCTGGCGCGGACTTTTTGCGAAACGAATTTCGACGGCGTGGACGCCAACATCATTTCGCTGGCGGGGAGCTGGCTGGAGTTGTTGACGCTTTTCTGCGGTTTGATTTTCCTGATTTGAGCACAACAACCGGGGACGAATCCCGGCATATCCGGCGGACGGGCATGCGTTTTTTTCTCATGCGCGCCCGTTTTTTTGAATTTTACATCATCAAATTACATAATGGAGATTGACAAAAATGGCTGATGCGGAAAAAAATCTGGATCTGATGGAAAAACTGGTGTCGCTGTGCAAGCGCCGCGGCTTCATCTTCCCGAGCTCGGAAATTTACGGCGGAATCAACGGCTTCTGGGATTACGGCCCGTACGGTGTCCGGATGAAGCGCGCGATCGAAGCGCTGTGGTGGCACGAAATGGTCGAAACCCGCGACAACATCGAGGGATTGGATTCTTCGATCATCTGCCATCCGCGGGTCTGGAAAGCCTCCGGCCACCTCGACCAGTTCAGCGACCTGATGACCGACTGCCGCTACTGTAAGTCGCGCTTCCGGGTCGACCAGATGGAAGATACCGCCGTCTGCTCCAACTGCGGCTCCCGGAATCTGACCGAGCCGCGCGAATTCAACCTGATGATGAAAACCTTCGTCGGCCCGGTATTCGACGAGGAACACGCCGCCTATCTGCGCGCCGAAACCTGCCAGCCGATTTTCGTCGACTACAATCTGGTCCGGATCGCCACCCGGCAGAAGCTGCCGTTCGGTGTCGCCCAGATCGGCAAGGCGTTCCGCAACGAAATCAACCCGCGCAATTTTATTTTCCGTTCGCGCGAATTCACGCAGATGGAAATGGAATTCTTCTGCGACGGCGAACAGGGGCTGGAATGGTTTGAGTACTGGAAGGCGCAGCGGATCAAGTACTATCGCGAAAAGCTGCAGTTCAGCGACGATTTCTTCCGCATTTACGAGCATGAAAAGCTGGCGCATTACGCCAAGGCCGCCATCGACATCGAAGTCAAGTTCCCGTTCGGCTGGGGCGAACTCGAAGGCATCCACCATCGCGGCACCTGGGACCTCTCGCGCCACAGCGAATTCTCCGGCGAAGACCTTCAGTATATGGACCACGACAACGGCCGCAAGCTGATGCCGACCGTGGTCGAAACCTCCGTCGGACTGGACCGGACCTTCCTGGCCATCCTCGGCAACGCCTACGATGAGGATACCGCCGCCACCCAGAAGGAAGGCATGGAAGAGGACGTCCGCATCGTGCTGCATCTGCCGCCGCTGGTCGCCCCCGTCCAGGTCGCCGTATTGCCGCTCTCCAAGAAGCTCAACGAGTCCGCGGAGAAGCTCAATACCGACCTCAACCGCCACTTCCGTTGCGAATTCGATTCCACCGGCAGCATCGGCAAGCGCTATCGCCGCCAGGACGAAATCGGGACCCCGTTCTGCGTCACCTTCGACTTCGATTCCGCCGCCGACAACGCGGTCACCGTCCGAAATCGCGACACCATGGCCCAGGAACGCGTCAGCATCGATCAGCTGCGCACCTATCTCGAAAACGCCATCGGTATCTAGTTGATAGGGAGAGTGTGGGGGCTCCTCGCCTCCACGCCATCACGCTGGGGCGCCCCTACTGCCGACCACGGCTGGCGGGCATCTCACGAGTGGACGGTATTGGGATGGGTACGCAGCAACAGTTGCGATTCATGTCGAGTCTCGCAGCCAATACGTATTGCATATCCGAGGCGATTGGCCTGACGACAGGCGTGGGTCCTGAAGGGGGTAGCAGGGGGACACGACGAGTTTCCCCCGGAGGCGCCCGCCTGCCGTGGCCGGCAAGGACGGCGGCTCTGTGGTGGTCTGGCGGACTTGACGCGGCAGCAGGCGCTCCTCCCGTTCAAAAGGTCGCGGAGGATGCCGCAGGCATCCGCAGCAGAGGTGCAGGGTCGGTGACCCTGCCGGGGGGTGTGGGGGCGAGGAGCCCCCACATTAACGCAGGAGAGCGCAATGCAAAAGATTCGCCTGGGCGTCAGCAGCTGCTTATTGGGGAACCCGGTACGCTACGATGGCGGACACAAACGGAACGCCTGTCTCTGCGACCAACTGGGGCTCGAGGCCGAATACGTGCCGGTATGCCCGGAGCTCGAATGCGGCCTGCCGGTGCCGCGCGAACCCATCCAATTAGAGGGCAATCCCGCCGATCCGCGGCTGATGACTGTCGACGGCAAGCGCGACCTGACCGGGGTCATGCAGACATACATTCACCGGCGGTTGGAGGAGCTGGCCGCCGCCGGCTTGGACGGATTCGTGTTCAAAAAGAACTCCCCATCCTGCGGCCTTGCGGACGTGAAAATATTCGACGGCCAAGGCATTCCCGCGCATAGCGGCCGGGGCATGTTCGCCAACGCCTTCCTGGCCCGTTTCCCGGAATTGCCGGTGATCGAGGAGGATATGCTGGACGACCGCCGGCAGCGCGAACACTTCCTGGCATCATGCCGGCGCCGCCAGAACGTGGCGGAGTGACAGAGAATCAACCGCAAAAAAGATGGTTTTTTTCAAATCGGCTATTGACTTTTACTTTTTTTTCATTATACTAGTAATAGATGCAACTTGATGACGTTGCCAAATTTTT
Source organism: Victivallaceae bacterium (assembly GCA_031549115.1). Classification (GTDB taxonomy): domain Bacteria; phylum Verrucomicrobiota; class Lentisphaeria; order Victivallales; family Victivallaceae; genus JAVBQJ01. Next base: position 17,107 of record JAVBQJ010000079.1, on the reverse strand, counting down.
TTAAACGATATTTGAGTACGATATCAAATACAGAAACACTCGCAGTAAAGCACTGCGGAGGCAGCCGGTTTGAACGACAAAAAACGGAAACAAAAACTCGAATTGGAAAGGAACGGAATCATGCAGCGGAACAAATTTACCCTGATAGAGCTCCTGGTTGTGATCGCCATTATCGCCATCCTCGCCAGCATGTTATTGCCGGCATTGAGCAAGGCCAGGGCCAAGGCGCAGAGCATCAAATGCACCAGCAACCTCCGGCAGGTGGGACTCGGCGTCAACATGTATGCCAATGACAGCGATCAATGGTATCCGGCCGGCGCCGGCGACCAGACGACATGGCTGGAGGTTATGCTGCCGTACTGCGGGGAGGACTTCATCAAGTACGGTTGTCCCGGCCAGGGCAAAAAGGACCCGGATGTTTACAGCCGGGTTTACAGCTACGCCTACACCTGTCAGGTCTTCTGGTTTGACCGCCGGGAATACGGACAGGGCTGGGGAAAAACCACCACCTCGTTCAAGGGAGTGAAATCCCCAACCACCACCATCATGTACCAGGATGCCCCGAAGCAGGCGACCGGATCCGGAATCGCCTATTGGGCTGACACTTATATGCTTCCCGACATCGCCGGATCGGTCGCTTCGCAGGCGCACAACGGCGGCAACGACCTCAATGTCGCCTGGGCCGACGGGCACGTGACCACCAAAACCGCCAAAGATCTGTGGAACGGTACGCCGGATGTCGGTAACCCATGGCCGGCCGGTGGCTGGTATTACAAGTGCGACATCGATAAGGACTGACCCCGTTTTTTGCTGAAAATCCCGTTTTTTCGGAAATACCGGTTGACTTTTCCGGTATTTCCCGCTATAATAGTGTACTGAAATTGATAACGTTGACAATTTCGGGCGGCGAAGCGGGAACATCGCGCAAGACCAAATTTCACGATATGGAATAAAATATGCGATCCCAATGGAAAAAAATTTGTATGGCAGCGCTGCTCGGCTGCGGCGCCGGAGCCATGGCGCAGGATATAGTGAACTTTTCTTTCGAGCAGGCCGAGCCCCTGCAGATCACCGGCTCCGCGGCGACGGGAGCCGGCAAGCCGGGCAATGGCGCGGCGATGTTTTTCCAGGAGGAAGCCTATGGCGAAATTCCGGCCTCCCCGGCGCTGCGGGAAGCCGAAAAAAACGGCGTGCTCGCCGTCGAATGCTGGGTATTGCGCGACGAGGATGACGTCAACGGTTTCATCCTGCGCCAGGACGGCGCTTTTTCGCTGCTGATCGTGCCGTGGGATCCGTCACGGGTCAATCTCGGAATCTGGAATGCCGGCGAATATCTGTCGCTGAATACCGAGCCGTGCCTGAAGACCGGCTTCTGGCAGCACGTCCTCGCGGTGATCGACCGCGCCGACGTCAAACTCTACGTCGACGGCAAGCTGCAGGCCTCCGCGACCATGGCGGGGCCGATGCAGGTATCCGATCAGCCGGTCTACTTCGCCGGAGCCTATAACGAAGGCGCCTTTATCGGCGGCATCGAGGCGGCGTTGGATGAAATCCGGATTTCCGACCAACTCCCGAGCGCCGATTACATCAACCGGATTCTGGCCAGGTGCACCGAAAACTTCGACGCCACCCAGCAGCAGCTCGGCCTGCCGCCGACGATCAAAGCGCACAAAAATCAGATCGAACACGCCGCCGCGGTACAGTGGCAGCGCACCGGCGAAACCGTAACGGTCGAAAACAGCTTCTACCGGGCGGAGTTCTCGACCGCCTCCGGGTTGCGGCTGGCGAAGCTGGTCAACAAATACGGCGACGTCGATTGCCTGACCGCCGCCGGATCGCCGCTCTTTTCCGTCGCCGTCGACGGCGGCACGGTCGCGCCGGATCAATTCCGGGTCGCCGATGTCGAAGAAACCGAGCTGGCCGACGGCGTGGCGCTGACCTTCCAACTGGTCGACGCCGAACGAGCGCTGGAGATGCTGGTCAAGGTGGAATGCACCTCCGGGCGCGACATCGGCCTGGATTACGCCCTGACCAACCGCGGCTCCGACCGGCCGATCCAACTGACCGCGCCGCTGGTCGAAAACATTTCGATCGGCCCCGATTTCGAAGAAAACTACTACTTCTGGCCGATGATCACCGGCTGGGTCGGCAAAAAGAGCTACGAGCTGGGCATGGCCTACGGCAACCGCTGCTGGATCCAGATGAGCGATATTTTCAGCCCCGAACACGGCGTCGGCCTGGCCCTGAGCGGCCGCGACACCGCCGGCGAGGTCAAAGGCATCGTCGTGCGCAAGACCAAAAAGAACGGCAAGATCGGCGTCAACTACAACATCAACTTCCTGCCGATGACGCCGATGGCGACGCCGTTCGACGCCTCCGGCGCCGGTTCGGCGATGGCCAATGTCTTCCTGCCGCAGACGCTGGCGAAGGGTGCGGTGCGCGAAACGCCCCCGGCGGTGCTGTCGGTGCACCCGGGCGACGTGCTGACGCCGTTGCTGGATTACCGCGATTGGGTTTCGACCTGGTTCCGCCATACGCCGATGCCGGAAAGCATCCGCGACGACTACAACATCGTCGCAGTGCACCGCAAGGTCGGCAACCGCGGCTTTGAAACCGGCTTCGGACAGACGCCGGGCAAAATCGATCTGGCTTCGAAAATCAACCCCGACGGACGCGACCACCAATTGCAGCTGGCGATGTGGTGGCAGGAGCACAACCCCGGCGAGATCGCCTCCGGCGAAGGCGACTATGAATACGCCGAAGTGTTCGGCAGCCGCGACGGGATGATCAAAGGCATTCGGGAGGCGGAAGCTCTGGGCGCCAAGGTGAGTTTGTATTTGTGCAGCCGCCAGGCCGGCAACGACAGTGAAGTGGGGCAGCGCGAAGAGCTGGCCTACTATCCGACGCCGGAAGCGCGCGCCAATGACTGGGGTTCGTTCAATCCGTGCACCCATGCCCATGCGTGGCAGGATCTTTTGATCTCGAAGTATGTGCGTCTGGCGCACGATCTGCCGGTGGCCGGGTTGTATCTGGACACCTCGGCCGAAGTGCTGCTGTGCGCCAATCCGGGGCATCCGCATGCGCCGAACCTGATCGACGACCAGATCCGGTTGCTGACCGGGGTGCGTGACGCGATCAAAGGGGCGAAGCCGGAGGCGTACTTTTTCACCGAATTCATGGGCTCGGAGTTCTTCGGGCAATACCTGGACGCGTGCTGGATTCAGACCTTCGCCAATCCGCATGCGGCGGCCTTCAATAACTACGATCTGGATTTCGTCCGTTTCGTGCTGCCGCAGGTCAAGTATTTCGAATGGGGGATGAGCGACACCACCTTCGAAGTCGATTCCCGGCGCATCTTCTTCAACGGCGTCGGCGGCGGCCGCGGCGACCTGACTGATGAACAGAATACGCGTTACGCCGATTTGACCAATACCTTGCGCGAAGCATCGCGGGCGCTGAACTGCGAACGGCCGGAGCCCTTTGTTGCCGGCGGCGCGGAGCGTCTGTATGTCAACCGCTTCCCCGGCGAAGAGCTCACGGCGTGGACGCTCTACAACAAGACCGGCGCGGCATACCAAGGCGCGGCATTCGCCGTACCCGCCGACGGCAAACGCTACGTCGAGCTGCTGCACGACACCATGCCGGAGGTGATTGACGGCATGCTGCAGATGCAGCTGCCGCAGGATGAGGTGGCGCTGGTGGCGGCGTTCGATCCGGTGATCGAGGCGGTGGAGGAGTCCGGCAACATGGTGTTCCGGCTCGGCGCAGGCTATACGCCGGAGATGGAGCTCAGCGTCCAGACCGGCGCGCGCGACAGCCGGGAAACCGAACAGATTCTGACGGTCAAGGACGGCAGCGCTTCCATCGCCAAATCCGCGATTTCGGGCGAGCGCATGATCGTGAAATTGAAACGCGGCACCGATCTGGTGGATCAGATCGTATTGCCGTTGTAATATGGAGCAGGAAAGGCCCCGGCTATGAAAAACCATACGATTGAAATTCAGCACCCGGTCGACGTGGTCGACGACGGGCTGCTGTTGGGCAACGGCGATATTTCGTGCAGCTTTTATCAGCAGCCCGGACGGTTGATCTGGCGCTTCGGCAAAGGCGACGTCTGGGACCGGCGCGTCGATTATGAAATCGACCCCAAGCCGGCGCACATCGATGAAATGACCCGGGGCATTCGCGACGAACGCTGGTGCTGCGGCCCCTACGGCGGCCCGGTCGAAGCGCGGAACGGCACCGATAATCCGGAGCGGATGAAGGAAATCTGCCAGGGCGTGCCGCCGTCGAATGCGAAACGGGGCTATCCGACGCCGAAGCCGGTCGGCGAGTTCGCGCTGCATTATCCGATCGGGATGAATGACTTCCGGATCCGGCAGACGCTGCATATCGAAACCGCCGAATTGGAGGTCGAATGCAGCTGGGCGGGCGGCGTCAAACTCGCGCTCACCGCCTGGATGGCGCCGGAAACCAACGCGCTGACGGTGGATTACCGCCTGACCGGCTACGGCATGGATCAGCGCATGGGCGAAAATTACGTCGCGGCGATTTACGCCACGCTGTCGCGTCACGCCGACCGGGCGCCGGAGCCCTACGGGCTGGAATACGACTTGCGCGGCAAGCCGATCTTCCCGGCCTTCCTGCACCTCGGCGGCACTCCGATGGAGCCGCCGGCGGTCGAGGCGCTGGGGGAAAAACAATGGTACATCGAACAGTGCCTGCCCGCCGACCCGACCTATCCCAGCGGCTTCCGTTGCGGCCTGGCCGCACGGGGTGACGGCTGCGGTGCGGAACCGTTTGCGGCCTCGCGCCACCTGGCGGCGATCGCCTACCGGCCCGAAGACACATTGCAGAGCCGGGGGCGCTTCGTCGTCGCCGTGGCCTCCTCCCCGGAGCGGAGCGTGCTGCAGCAGGAGTTGAAACAAGCATTGGCCTGCGATCCGGAGCAGGAACGCCAGGCCAACCGGCAGGCGGCGCGCGAATTCTGGCGCCGTTCCGCGATCTCGATTCCGGGCGAACCGCTGGTCGAGGAGCTGTGGTACGCCAATCTCCATGCCCGCCGCATCGCTTACAAGCGCGGCAAGCTGCCGCCGGGGCTGGCATTCCCGTCGACGGTCGGCGACTACAATCTGTGGCACGGCGACTTTCACATGAACTACAATTTCCAGCAGCCGTTTTACGGCGACTACGCCGCCAACCAGATCGAGGTCGGCGACAGCTATTTCGACGCGATGAAGCCGGTCCTGCAGTTGGGGCGGCTGATCGCGGAGCGTTATTACAACAGCGCCGGGACCTTCATTCAACTGTCCGGTTATCCGATCGAGGCGCAGGACGATATTCTGGGATGCGCGCCGATGGGGCGGATGGTCTACGCGACCGGCTGGGCCGGACACCAGTATTTCTGGCGTTACCAGTACACGCAAGACCGGGAGTTCCTGCGCAACGAAGGTTATCCGGTGCTGAAGTCGCTGGCCCAGTTCTATCTCGACTTCCTGAAGCTGGAAGACGACGGCTTTTATCACGCGTTCCCGTCCAACCAGGGCGAGGACGGCTTCACCGGCAACCCGGAAGCCTACCGCGACCTGCCGCAGATCCTGCTGCATATCCGCTTCGCGCTGGCGGCGGCCGAATACGCTGCCAAAGAGCTCAATGCCGATCCGGAATTCCAGGCCGCGTGCCGGGACCGGATCGACCGGCTGGCCGAAGTGAAGCGCTGCGCCTGTGTGCCGCGCCCGGCGGTCGACAACTGGGACGAGGTGGCGGCGGAGATCGACCGGCAGAGCCGGGAACGGCGGCCGTGGGCGGAGATCCTGGGGCCGCGCGGCGACTTTTTCCCGCCGGAGTTTCTCGGCTTCGACGGCAACATCCGCAGCTACGGCGATCCGAATCCGCCCGCGTATGCGGACCCGGAATTTTATACCCGGCTGTGGTACGCCGGGAAGCTGCCGTCGGTGTGGCTGATCGAATTGCGCAACGCCTGTTACCGGGCGGGGCGCGACTGGAAATACATCCGCCGGATGCTGGAAAAGTGGCGGACGCCGAACGGTCTGTTGCGGGCGATGGCGCTGCCGATGTACGGCTTCATGGGGGCTTATACCGAAACCACCGGGATTCTGGCGCCGCTGCAGGAAACCTTGCTGGAGGGGCACGATACGGTGATCCGGGTATTCCCGCATGTGCCGGCGTCGTGGGGTGACGCGTCGTTTTCGCAGTTGCGGGCGGCGGGGGGCTTCCTGGTCAGCGCCAGGCGGGAAAACGGCGTGACCGTCGAAGTGACGATACAGGCGACGGCGGCGGACGGCGGCACGGTGCAACTGGCGAACCCGTTCGGCCGGGCCGCGGTGACGTCGTCATTGCCGCAAGCGAAGTTGAAAGACGGCACCTGGAGCGTCCGGCTGCGCCGGAATCAGAAGTGGACCCTGAAGCGCGAACAATAAAAATAAAATAGAGCCGATGGCGAAGCCGAAACCGAGGGGCTTGTCCCCGAGGGGGAAGAGCAAGTCCGCAGGACGTAGCGAGCGAAGCGGCGGTTCTGCACTCCGTCATACGGAGGCGCAGTCCAGCGCGCGAACAGCGCTGGTCGCCCCAGGCGGCGTAGCCGCCTCGAAAGGGGCGAAAGTAAAGTAAGCGAACCGAGAGGTGAGCGGAAGCCACCCGAGGTAGCGATGGTGGAGATTGGACAGGAAGCGTGAGCGACAGTCCAATCTCCACATAGAGCGGACGAGGCACGACACAGGCCACCGAGACACAGAAAACGGAAGAGTGTTTTTTTCATGAACGAGAAGATTTTTCAAATTTACTATGACCGGGCGAAGTTCTTTTTCGAACGCACCGCCGGTCTGTTGTTTGCCGCCACCGAAGCGCTGGAAATACGGTGCTGCAATTCGGGCGGTGAAATCGTACCGTACCGGGAACGGCTGGCCGGCACGTATGTGCCGATACGCGAAGGCGAAGTCTGGGGCAAGCCGTGGGACAGCGCCTGGTTTCAGGTCACCGGCCAAATCCCGGAGGCGTGGCGCGGCGAAGAGGTGGTGCTGTGGTTCGACTTCGGCTCGGAGGCGTTGATTTACGACGACGGCGGCGTCCCGTATTACGGGTTGAGCGTGAGTTCGATTTTCGACGTTCAGTACAAGAAGGAGTTCTTCCCGTTCGCGAAAGCGGCCAGGGGCGGCGAAACCATCGATCTGTGGATCGAAGGGGCGGCGAATCAATTGTTCGGGATGTACATGAATATGTCGCCGGAGCTGGACGAGGAGCACCCGCACGGCACCATTTCGCCGGTGATCCGGCGCGCCCGGGCGGGGATTTTCCGTTCGGCGGTGTGGCACCTCCGGCTCGACTTCGAAGTCCTGCTCGGTTTGTGCGAAACCATCGCCGACGGCGATTACCGCAAACACCGGATTCTGGCGGCGATGACCGACGCGATCGATGCTTTCGCCGACAACCCGGCCAATGCCGGAAAGGCGCGCGCCGCATTGCAGAAAGCGATGCCGCCGGCGATGGCGAGCGCGTTGACGGTGACCGCGGTCGGCCACGCGCACATCGATACCGGCTGGCTGTGGCGGGTTCGCGAAAGCGTGCGCAAATGCGCCCGGACCTTCGCCAACCAATTGTATAACATCGAACATTACCCGGGATATGTGTTCGGCGCATCGCAGGCGCAGCACTACGCGTTTGCCAAGCAGCATTACCCGGAGCTGTATGAAAAAGTCAAAAAAGCGGTTCGCGACGGCAGCTGGGAGCTGCAGGGCGGCATGTGGGTGGAGGCCGACTGCAACCTGATCTCCGGCGAATCGATGGTGCGGCAATTCCTCCACGGCAAGAATTTCTTCCGCGACGAGTTCGGCGAAGAGGTCCGCAACGTCTGGATTCCGGATGTGTTCGGCTATTCAGCGGCAATGCCACAGATCTGCCGCCAGGCCGGGTGCGACTTCTTCCTGACCCAGAAAATTTCGTGGAGCCAGATCAACCGCTTCCCGTACAACACCTTTCTGTGGGAGGGCATCGACGGCAGCAGCATTCTGACCCACTTCCCGCCCGAGGACACCTACATCGCCGAGATGAATCCGAACCAATTGGTGCCGGCGCAGAACCGCTACAGCGAAAACGCCGTTTCCGATGAATTCGTATCGCTGTACGGCATCGGCGACGGCGGCGGCGGCCCCAAGGCCGAATACATCGAGCGCGCACTGCGGATGCGGAATCTCGAAGGCGCGCCGAAGGTGCGCTTCGGCAAGGCGCAGGAGGCCTTCGACCGGATGAAGCAGCTGGAGCCGAAGCTGGCGCGCTGGGTCGGCGAGCTCTATTTGGAATTGCACCGCGGCACCTTCACCACCCAGGGACGGGTCAAAAAGGGCAACCGCGAACTCGAACAGCGCCTCACCGCCATCGAAGTGCTGCTGTCGGCGCTGCCGGAGTCGCCGGAAGCCGCCGAAATTATGGACTGGAACTGGAAGAAGTTGCTGTTGAACCAATTCCACGATATCCTGCCGGGCAGCTCCATCACCGAAGTCTACGTCGATACCCTGAAGGAATACGACGAAATCCGCGCCAACTGCGATCGTCTGCAGCGGCAAGCGGTGCCGGTCACAAATACCGATAACGCCAGAAGCCTGTTCAATACCCTGTCGATACCGTGGCGCGGCATCGTCCGTTGCGACGGCTGGGATGGCTGCACCGCCTCCGGCGCCGGTGCCGTGGCGGCGCAGAGCCGCCATGGCGGCACGCTCGAAGCGCTGGTCGAAATTCCGGCGTTGTCGGCGCTGGTGCTGCACCGGGCCGGAAATGCCGCCGCCGTGACGGCGACCGATGCGCCGGTACTGGAAAACGAGCGCATCCGTTACGAATTCGCCGCCAACGGCGAAATCACCCGGATCTTCGACAAGGAGCGGCGGCGCGAGCTGCTGCGCTCCGGTCAGCGCGGCAACGTGATGACCCTGTACGTCGACCGCCCCAATCTTCACGAAGCCTGGGACCACGACATCTACTACCCGGAGGGCGCGCTCGAACACGCGGTTGCGGCGGCGTCGGCCGCCGGACACCACGGAGCGACCGGCATGGAGCTGACCTTCGCGCTCACCATCGGCAACTCCGAAATCGCGATGACGGCGGCACTGGAACCCGGATCGAAGCAATTGACCATCGCGCAGCGGGTCGACTGGCAGGAAGACCGCCGGATGCTGCGGGTCGCATTCGAAGCCGATGTCCGCGCCAAAGACGCCGTCTGCGACATTCAATACGGTTACGTCAGGCGGGTGACGCACAAGAACACCAGCTGGGAGCTGGCCAAATTCGAAGTCCCGATTCACCGTTACGTCGACCTCACCGACGAAGCACAGGGCTTCGCCGTACTCAACGACTGCAAATACGGCGTCGCGCTCGCGCCGGAACGGATCGACCTGGCGCTGCTGAAGTCGCCGAAATACCCGGACTGGACCGCCGACCGCGGCATCCACGAATACCGTTACGCGTTCCTGCCGCACGCGGCCGAAGAGCCGTTGACCGCTGTGATCGACGCGGCGGCGATCTTCAACCGGGCGCCGCTGGCGGTGGCCGGAGCCTTGCGGGAACCGTGGCAGGCGCCGTGCCGAATCGATGCCGCCGGCATTCGTATCGAAGTGATCAAAAAGGCGGAAAAGTCCGCCGATACCATCGTCCGCGTGGTCGAATGCGCCGGAAAATACTCCGAAGGTACACTGCGGGTCGATCCGGCGTTTACGCTGCACGATTGCGATCTTTTGGAGTGGCAGGAGGCCGGAGCCCCGCTAGCGGTGGACAACAATTTCGCGCTGGCGATGCGGCCGTTTGAAATCCGCAGCTTCCGGCTGCGCCGGAGGGCATGACGCATGAGCAAGGTGGAATTCCGCATCGACTGGGGTTACCAGATGCTGTACAGCCGCCGGCTGTATCACCCGGAGTATTGCTGGGACGGTGAATTGACCGCCTCCGATCCGGCGTGCCGAATGCAATTGGAACTGCTGCGCTATCCGGTGTGCTGGTGGGGGATCGTCTATTCGCCGGAAACCGAACCGGTGACCGGAAACGCATGGCAGGGCGAACATACCCGGCGCGGCGTCGGCGGCCTCGCGGTCGCAGCCGAATGCGCCGGCGACACCGTATTCACCTTGACCAACCGTTACGGCCGCTTTTCGTTTTCGGTCCGCGAACTGGAAGAGACGGGGCGGATCGTCTGGCCGGTCGGCTGGAAGTACGGCTTCTGCGCCATCACCGTGACCCGGAAGGGGTTCCTGTGGTTCCGCCCGGCGCCGCGCCCCGGCGAAGCGGTGTGGGAGGCGGCGCAATTGCCGCTGCCGCGCGCAGAGCACCGCCGCCTCGAACTGGCGCGGCTGAATCCGGGCGAAAGCCTGACGCTGCCGGTGACGGCCGCCCCCGCCGGCGACGCCTCCGAAGTGGAATTGCATTTTCAGGCGATGATCCTGAAGCCGGAAGACCCGGCGCTGCTGCCGGAGGATCCGGCGGTGGCGATCGGCACCGATTTTTCCGCCTATCTCTCGGCCAAAGGCGACCGCGACTACACCGCCAACGACCAACGCTTCGAAGTGACGCTGGATGACGGCACGCAAGTGGACTTGAAGCATTACTTCCGTTTTCACGACCTGGAGCTGCAGCTTTTGGAGGATGTCTGGTGCCGCTTGCCGCTCACCCGTCCGGTCCGGCAATTGACGCTGCGCAACGCCGATCCGGTGTTTCCGTTGTGGCTGTCCCGCGTCACCGTCGCCACCCGGCATTACCGGCATTTGGAGCTGGAGCTGCCGCACTGGGGACTAGCGGGACACCCCTTGACCGGGCGCGTATTCGCCGCCCGGAAGGGCACACTGACGCTGACCGGCCCGGGGCTGTCCCGGACGATCGCCGCAAATTCCGGCTGGAATGAATTCACGTTTTCCCTGCCGGAATCCGGCGTGAGTCTCACGCTCACTGTTTCCGACGGTACCCATCATGTCTCCGGTACCATCGAAGCGATTTACCGGTTGGCGCCGGAGACGCCGGAGGTGATGGTCGGCTGTGACTTCACCACCGTGCCGCACGACGCTAACGGCGATATGGACCGGATCCTCGACTACATCGCCCGGACGCAGATGGGCAACACCGTGGTGTTCCGGGCATTCCGCCCGTATCCGATGAGCGAACCGGCGCCGGATGACGCGTTGTTGGAGCGCTGGGGCGAATTCTGCCGCGACCACCGCATTTACGTGCAGAGCGTGAATTGCCACCGTTCGGGGGCGCTGGAGCGCGGCGCCGGCGCATACATGCACAACGGCGGCTGGCACGAATTCGCCGGCGGCGTTTACGCCTCCGACCCCGTGACCGAAAACCAGCCCGCGACCATGGCGGAGGCGGCGGAGCGCTTCATGGCGCACATCCGCGCCGACGTCGAACGCAACCGCAAACCCGGTTTCCGCTACGCCTACGGCGACGCCGGCGGCGGAGCGCGCTATCTGATGCAGGCGGGGCTGGAATACATCCGCGCCGAAACCATGGTGCCGCACACGCAGCATTTGTGTTCGCTGGTGCGCCCGAGCTCCCGTGCCTTCGGCCGGGGCGACTGGGGCGTTCATATCGCCATCCAGCACCCGGTGCAACTGTACCAGCCGGAGTGGCACTTCGGGCAGTATTTCCTGTCGTTGTTCCAACCGTGGATGATGGGGGCGAGCAATATTTATGAGGAAGACTGTCTGTTTTTGTTGTTCAAAGAGGAGCAGCAGGGGTGGGACGACGCGCTGACCAGGGGCAAGCGGGAAATGACGCGGGAATTTTTCCGTTTCGTCGCCACCCATCCGCGCCGGGGCGAACTGCGTCTGGCGATCGCGTCGGTCGAGGGCCGCAACGCGGCGCCGTTCAATGGTTTCGTCTGCGGCCCGGAGCAAGACCCGTCCTACCGGGTCTGGGGCGGCTTCGGCAATCCGGCGCCGGAATGGGCGCATCTGCAGCCGGAGAAGTCGCATCAGCTGTTGGACGTACTGATGCCCGGCGCCAGCACGCATCCATTGCGACAACAGGAGGACAAACGGCGCTTCTTTTTCTCGGGGACGCCGTACGGCGATTTCGACCAGATCCCGGTGGAAGCCGGAGCTGGTTTTTTTCAGAATTACCGGCTGCTGCTGAACCTGGGGTGGCATACGGCCAACGCCGCCGACCAGCGCGCATTCGAAGAATTTGTCGCCGCCGGCGGAACCTACTTCGCCGGCCTGCCCGAATATTCGACCCACACCGGGCGCGAATTTCTCCGCGATATGGACGATCTGGCGCTATGGCGCGACGGCGACCTGCGTGAATTCTGCGGCATCCGGGTACGGGGACCGGGGGAATGCTTTTCCGGAAAATACACCGGCGTATCCGGGGACGCGGCGCGCTCGCGCACCTTCAGCTTCACCCCGGATGAGGATGGTCCATGCCGCGTTGCCGATGTCGAGTTGGCCGGGGCCGAAACCGTCGTCGCCGACGCGGCGACCGGCAAACCGCTGATCGTCCGGTTCCGTTACGGGCGCGGCACGGTTTATACCCTGTGCACGTGGTGTTATCCGGGGCACGAGGCGCTGGCGGAACTGATGGCGGTGTGGCTGCGGCAATTGTGCCGCGAACACCGCGGTGAAGTTTACGTCGAAGACGCCACCGGCGAAGTATTCTGGAACGTCCGCGACTGCGGCCATTACCGAATCGCGATGCTGCTCAACACCGACTGGACGACGCCGGGCAACCGCAAACCGGCCGTGCTGCATACGCCGGAAGCGGCCTTCCCGCTGGAGGTGACGGAACGGCAGCCGAAGATCGTGTATCTGTGGCGTGACGGCGCAATTGAAACAAATGGCGATATTCATATTGACATCGAACCGGATGGACGTATATTGATACACGGGTGCCGCGATGCCGAGGTGACCCTCCACCGCCCGGGAGAAGTTTCCCGGACGGAAGTGTGGAATTTTACGTCCGACAGCTGCAGGGAGACGAGGCTATGGTGAAAAAAATTGCGCCGGTCAAAGCCGGAGGCAGTGCAATGACGCAACGGGAGCTCGCCCGTCTGGCCGGAGTCAGCATGACTACGATTTACAATGTGCTGCATCAGCCGGAGCTGGTCAACCCGGAAACGCTGAAGTCGATCCGGAAAATCATGGACGATTGCGATTACTATCCCGACGCATTGGCGCAGGCGATGGTCCGCGGGAAAAGCAATATCGTCGGCGTGGTCGTTCCCCGTTTCGATATCCAGTACTTCGCCGACATGGTCTGTCAGATCGAGCGCAACATCAGCAAGTGGGGCTACAAGTGCCTGATGCTGCAGCATGACGACGATCCGGTCAAGGCGCGCGACGCCATCCGGGTACTGCGGCAGTACCGTGCCGACGGGATCATTCTGCGCTGCTGCAGTCTGGAGAGCGACGTTCACCTCGCCGAATTGGCGGTCAAATACCAGATTCCGTTTGTGCTGCTCGACGAAGTGGTGCGCGGTTACGAGGCCTATACGGTGAAGCCGGACGATTTCGAGGATGGACGCCATGCCGCCGAGAAGCTGCTCGGCCTCGGTTGCCGCCGGATCGCCTATTTCGGCTGGCACCGGGCGGACTCCGACTATCTGGGGCCGCGGTTCGACGGCTGCAAGGCGGCGCTTCTGGAGCACGGGCTGGAATTCGGCGAGCATCTGTATCAGAAGTCGGCGCTGGAATACGGCGCCGGCAAGGAGGAGGTGCGCAAATTGTGGGAGCGCAACGCGGCGAATCCGCCGGACGGCATCGTCTGTTCGAACACCAGCATTGCGCTGGATGTCTATTGCTGCTTGCGGGAGTTCGGGATGGATGTCCCCGACTCGGTCAAACTGCTGGGGTTCGGCGGCAATCTGTACCAGGAGCTGCTGGGGCCGCGGACGATTCTGTCGGTGCGGCACGACATCACCCGGATTGCGGAAAACGCCTGCAATATTCTGCGTGATTTCATGGAACACGGGATCCGGCCGACACAGACGATGTCGATTCCGAGTTTGCGGTAGGAAAAGGAACGATCCGATGATCACAGGACGGGACCGGGAAATATTGCGTGCCGCGGCCGGAAAAATCGCCGAAGCCGCCGCATCGGACATCATGGCGGAGCGCCGGGAACGGTGGCGGCGCCTGAACGATCTGGAGGCGGCGGCCGACGATCCCTTGCTCTTGATTTACCCCGAAGGGTCGTGGCGCGAGGTGGACACGCATCTGGAACTCATGTGCGACGGAGAAATCGCGCGCGCGTTCGAGCGGGCATTGAAGCGCGATTGGTACCATCATTGTCATTTCGGCGACGACTTCGTGTTGAATCCGTGGTGGGAAACGCCGTATTTCGTCACCGATTCCGGCCTCGGGGTCGAAATCGTGCATCACCGGACGGCGGAGGCGACCGGTTCCTGGAAGGCGGAGCCGCCGTTGAAAAATCTGGCCGAAGACTGCAAACACCTGCGTTTCCGGGAGGTGAATCTCGACCGGGAGACGACCGAACAGTGGTTTGCGGCGGCGGACGAAGCATTCGGCGATCTGCTGGAGATAAGGCGGCGCGCGGATTTCTTCTGGAGCGCGGGACTGACCCACCGGGTGATCGATCTGGTGGGGCTGGAGGAGTTCATGCTGCTGATGTTCGACGATCCGGAAAATCTGCATGGGCTGATGCGCTTCCTGATGGAGGAGCAGCGCCATTACATGCGGCAGCTGGAGGCGCTGGGAATCGTCTACACCAACAACGGCGCCTGGCATGTCGGCTCCGGCGATCTGGGCTTCACTTCGGCGCTGCCGGCGCTGCGGGACGGGGAGAAGGCCAAAGGCTTTCGGAATTCGTGGGGTTTATTGGAATCGCAGGAAACGGTGGGGGTGTCGCCGGAGATGTTCGGGGAGTTCATCTGGCCGTACCAGCGGGAGCTGGCGAAGGAGTTCGGCTTGTTGTATTACGGCTGCTGCGAACCGGTGGAGAAGCGTTTCGCGTGGGTGCGCGAGGCGGAAAATCTGCGGGCGGTTTCGGTATCGCCGTGGTCGGATGTGCGTCAATGCGCGGAGCTGTACGGTGAAAACTACGTGCTGTGCTGCAAGCCGAATCCGGGTTTCATGTGCGTGGATTTCTGCGAGGCGGCGATCCGGAAGTCGGTCCGGGAGATCGTGGAGGCGGCGGGGCACCTGAATACGGCGATCATCGCCAAAGACCTGCATACCGTGAGCAACGACATGACCCGTTACGCCCGCTGGACCCAAATCGCGCGCGAAGAAATTAAAAAAAGAAAAAAATAATTAAAAAAATAAAATAGTAAAAATAGAGCCGCGAAGCGGCGGTCTGCACTCCGTCATACGGAGGCACCGGTCCAGCAGGTGAATTCTGCTGGTCGCTCCAGGCGCCGCAGGCGCCCGAAAGGAGCGAAATCCAGGGAAGCGAACCGGGAGGTGAGCGCTTCCGCCCGAGGTAGCGATGGTGCAGGGAGAGCGAAGCGATTCCCGGAGCATAGAGCGTACGAGGCGCCACACCGGCGGCGAAAAACAGACGATAGCCACCGCCCCCCGCAATCAACAGGAGAATTTCCGATATCATGAAAACGATGACGAGCCGGGAGCGGGTATTGGCCGCTCTGAACTTTCAGGAAACCGACCGGGTACCGTGCGATCTGGACGGGATGGGATCAACCTCGATCAGCGCTTTTGCCTACCCGAAGCTGGTCGAAGCGCTGGGATTGCCGCCGCGCCCGACCCGGATTTACGACACCTGGCAGATGATCGCGGTGGTCGACCGCGACGTGTTGGACGCGCTGGAGTGCGATTGCATCTGCGTCAATGCCGCCGCCTCGGCCAATGTATTGTTCGACCCGGAGCAGTGGCATCCGTATGACTTCAACGGCCGCCTGGAAGCGCTGGTTCAGGACCCGTCGCGCTTCCGGACGCTCGCCGGCGGCACGATCGAACAGCGGGCGATGCCCTTTGTCGGCGTCACCCATATGCCGCCGAACGCCTGTGTGTTCAGCGAAGAACACGGCGGACAGGCAATCGATCTATTTGGCGACTGCGCCAAGGACGATCTGGAGGCGCTGGCGCAACAACTCGACCGCGAAGCCCTCACCCCCGAAGCGGCGGACGAAATCGCCGCCTACTGCCGCCGCGCCCAGGCCGCCGGCGGCGACCGCGCGATGTTGTTCAACGGCGTTTCGGCAATGCTGGGATTCCGCGGCGGCATGGCGAATTTTTCGATGCTGTGCCTGACCGAACCCGAATATGTCCATGAACTTCACGAAATCCTGATCCGGGCGGCGCTGCGCAAAGCCGAACTGCTGGTTCCGCGCATCGCCCCCTATGTCGATATCATGCTGATCAACAGCGACGACCAGGGCACCCAGAACTCCACCATCCTGCCCCCCGCCGTATACCGCGATCTGTTCACGCCGTACTACCGGCGCCTCAATGACCGTATCCACGCGCTCGCCCCCGGCGTCAAAACCTTTTACCACAGCTGCGGCGCCATTTACCCGCTCCTCGACGCCGTCATCGAAGGCGGCTTCGATATCCTCAATCCGGTGCAATGGACCGCCGGCGACAACTCTCCCGAAGAGTGGAAGACCCGCGCCGGCCGCCGCCTGGCCCTGTGGGGCGGCGGCGTCGACACCCAGACCGTACTGCCGTCGGCCCCCGTCGCCGCCGTCGAAGCCCAGGCCGCACAAATGGTCAAAACCTTCTCCCCCCACGGCGGCTACATTTTCACCGCCATCCACAACATCATGGCCGAAATCCCCCCCGAAAAAATCATCGCCATGTACCGCGCCGCCCAACAAGTCAGGTTGTAGGGGGAGAGGGAACTTGGAGGAGGGGCGGAACCCGTTTTGAGGAAAGGGCCTTGCTTCTCCCTCCCCCGGACCCCCACCCTCATCCCCCTCAAACCTTTTTGTGTCACGATTTATGAGTTGGCATATCCAACTCATAAATCGGAGCTGCAAAGATTGGGGTGTATGCTTGACGGTCATCCGGGAATTATTGTGCTTCCATATTTTGCCCAACGATGCAAAAAATTAAGTTGAAAAGGTTTGGGGAGGTGGGGTGGCTGTTTGGACGAGGGGGGGAGCACCCATAGTAGAAAATGGTGACTCACCCCACAC
>JAVBQJ010000058.1:0-12702 GCA_031549115.1 Victivallaceae bacterium | reverse complement strand
AAACGATTTTGCAAAGACAGATTGCTTCGAACCTCATGGACGCATGGGTAAGGGAGAGTTTGCTTTGAAAAGGAAAGATTTTACAGAAAATACAAGAAAAGTTGCGAAAGCTACTTGACAAAACCTATCATAGAAGGATATTGCTGTATGGCCGGACGCTTGCCGCGCTTTTATCATCTGGCGGAGTTGATTGCCGCCAGAATTACCACCGGGGAATTTCCCGCGGGGGCGCAACTGCCGTCGGAGCGGGTGCTCGGCGCGGAATTCCACCATTCCCGGGTGGCGGTGCGCAAGGCGCTGGCGGAATTGGAAGCGCGTGGCGTATTGAAGCGGGATGATAACCGCCGGATGCTGGTGATCGGCGCCGCCGCCGGCGATATCCCGGCGAATCCGGGGAGCGATATGGTGTTCGTGACCACGCTCGACCGGACCGCGCAGCTGGATATTTACCGGATGCTGTACGAAGAATTGCTGCATTTATGCAATATGCGCGGCATCCGGCTGTTTTACGCCGACGTCAGCCACCCGTTGCCGTCGTTTCTGCTGGAGGCGACCTTTCAGGCGGCTTTCGTGGCCAGGGATATCGGCACCAATGCGGCGATCAAGTCGTTGCTGAAGCCGTTGCTGAAGCCGCAGACCCGGGTGATCGCGTTCGACGATTGCCAGCAGAATGCCGATTATTGCGTGATTTCGGCCGATCATTATCAGGGCGGCTGCCTGGCGGCGCAGCGGTTGTACGAACGCGGCTGCCGGAATATGTTGTTCGTCGGCGTCCGCAGCGCTTACGTGTATGCGCCGTTCACCGACCGCAAGAACGGTTTCATCAACCAGTTGGCGGAATACGGCCTGCCGGTGCGCTGTTTCGATATGGAGAACCCCCGCTCCAGGGAGGATTACGATGTGTTGGAGTCGTATCTGCGCGAGCATGGCGGCGACGGTATCTTCGTATTCAACGACAATCTGGCGTTCGGGGTATTGAAGCTGCTGGCGGGGATGGGCATTGCCGTGCCGCAGGAGATCGCGGTGGTGAGTCTGGACGGCCTGGAAATCGGCCCGTTGGCTTCTCCGGCGCTGACTTCGGTGGCACAGCCGGTGCGCGCGATGGCGGAAACGGCGTTCCGGATGGCGACCAGGCCGGAAAAACCGGCGCCGGAGGTCATCCGCATCCCCTGTACTTTAATCGGAAGAGATTCGGCGTGAGCGATAACAATAACGAAAGGAAACGGAAAATGAAGCAGAAACAGATTTTTACACTTATTGAGTTGTTGGTCGTGATTGCCATCATCGCCATCCTTGCCAGCATGCTGTTGCCGGCGTTGTCGAAGGCGCGCGCGGCGGCGCAGTCGATTAAATGCGTCAGCAACTTGAAGCAGGTCGGCTTGGGGATTATCTTTTATGCCAATGACTACAACGACTATCTGCCGGAGGGATGTGTGGCGAATCCGACGGCGACGGATGTCCGGGTGTGGTGGTATGCGTTGATTCTGGACAAGAGCTGGAAGGAGGGGCTGCCGTTTGTAAGCCCGGAATTGGGCTATTTCGGCGCGGAAGTAATGAAGTGTCCGTCGGGGACCGCTTTTACCGCGTGGCAAAAAGAGATCGGTTACTGCAGCAACTGGTTCATGGGGAATCCGGACGGGAAAAATACGATTACCCAGATCAAAAGTCCCACCGCCATGTTCCTGGTGGCCGACAGCAACAGCCAGGATAAAATCATCTATCCGAATACCACGCCAGTCGAGCGGGATTTCGAAATGCGGCACAGCGACTTCGCCAATGCCACCTTTGCCGACGGCCATGCGGAGAAGCTGCCGAAGGTGATTCCTCCGGCCGGGACCGCGCCGGACAATGTGCTGTGGAACGGGAACTGATAATTTTTGCGAAAGTCACGAATATGATGCTGAAAAAAATACCGGCCGTTGCCGTCGCCGCGGCGATCGGTTTTTCGCTGGCCGCCGCCGGCCGGGAGACGATCACCGGAAAATCCGGGCTGCGCTTGTGGGAAAACAGCGGCAAGGAAGCGGCGCCCGCGCCGTACCGGATCGAATTCGAACCGGCGGCGGATTGGCGCGCGTTGGAGATCGTCGGCTTTGAAGCCAAAGGCGCCGGGCCGCGCAAGGCGCTGAAGATCAGTCTGACCGACGCCGCCGGAATCGAACGGATGTACGGTCCGTTCTGGCTGGAGGGCGGCGTGTGGCAGAACTTCGAGTTCATGCCGGCGGCCGCGACCTGGAAGGCGGCGAACGACGCCGATTTTCAGGTGGACCGGATTGCATCGCTGGCCTTTCTGGCCGAGCCGGAAATGGGGACAATGGAGGTGAAACACTTCGCTCCGGTCGTCGAAGCGGCGTTCGCCGGTCAATGGCGGACGGAAAATCTGGATGCCGCCGGGTTTATGATCGCGGACGGGAAACGCTTTTTTCCGATCGGACTGTATTCGCTGCTGGGGGACAACGCCGCTTCCGCGGAGTTGCTGTTCCGCAATTCCGGCTGGGAAAATACCCCGGAAAACCGGCAGAAGATGTTCGATTTGATGCGCGACGCGGGATTCAATACGATTCAAAGCTATACGTCGCCGCAGTTTTCCGGGCAAAATGCCGCAGAGCGGGTGGCCGGGGTGGCGCGCTTCCTCGATATGGCGAAAGCGGCCGGTTTCAAGGTCATGCTGAATGTCTACGGTCTGACGGCGGAGAAAATCGCCGGAACGCCGGAAGAACAGGCGGCGGAGACCGCCCGGCGCGAAGCCGAACTCGCGGACATGCTCGCCGTGGCGGCCGGCCATCCGGCGCTGGCGGCGTATTACGTTTCGGACGAGCCGCTGTCCAGCGGGACCTCCCGGAAGCAGTTGAATCATTTTTATCAATACATCAAGGAACGGGACCCGAAACATCCGACGGTGATCGTCGAGTGCTCCGACGCCGGTTTCACGGTTTACCGGAAGGCGGCCGACATCATGGCCTTCGATCCGTACCCGGTGGCGAAAAACGGACCGGCGGATATCGCCGAGGTGTCGCGGGCGATCCGGGTTTCGCAGGCCGCGCAGATCGGCGGCAAGCCGGTGAACTGGGCGGTATTGCAGCTGCATCAGCACGATGAGCGGCTGCCCGGCGAAGTGGAAATGCGGGCAATGGTGATGCAGGCGCTGGCGCTGGACGTGCGCGGATTGTTCTTCTTCGCCATGACCTATCCGGATGTCGAGGGGCCGCTGTTCATCCGGCTGCCGGAGCACTGGGCGGCGGTCCGGCGGGTGATCGCCGAAGTCAATGCGCTGATGGATTTCTGTACTTCGGACCGGCGGGTGGCGGTGGCCTGCGATGTGCCGGGAGTGGAAGTATTGGCCAAGCAGGTCGGCGACGCGGCGTTTGCGCTGGTGGCGGTATATCCGGGCAACGGCAAAACGGCATTGCCGGAGGTGACGGCGACCTTTTCGGGGCTTCCCGCCGGGGTGAAAAGCGTACAGCTTTGGGACGGCGGGGAGGCGGGCCGGATGATTCCGGTGACGGGCGGAGCTTTTTCCGACCGTTTTACCGAAAATGCGGCTCATGTTTACCGGTGGGAGACGGGAAAATGAATCCGGAAATGGTGGTTTTCGCCTCTTCCGAACGGTGTCGCAGACCGCATTGCAAAACTGCCGGGAAAGTGCTATTGTAGTGCATATTCGGGACTTTCCGGCTCAATATCAATGAGCAGGTCCTGGTGGTGCAATCAAATCCGGAAGTTTTTTCGCCGGACAGTAAGTAATGAGAGAGAAAATATGAATCCGAAAATGGCGAAGGCGGTAGCGACCCCGTATAAGTATGGTTCTCTGGTGTTGGCGCCGTCGTGGCGCGCCGGGGAGTTCGACAGTTACGCCACGGATGCGCCGTTTCCGTTCCGGTGGAATGGAAAGCTGTACATGACCTACGTCGGCTTCGACGGTACCGGCTACCGGACCGGCTGGGCGGACTCCGACGACGGAATTCACTGGCGGAAGCTCGGTATGGTGCTGGATCGCGGCCCGGCCGGATCAATCACCGAGTACAATGTGGCGTTGACCAGTATTCTGCGCGATCCGGAGTTGTTCGGTTCCGGCGAATTGCTTCCGGTCGGGGGGCGCTATCTGGCGACCTGGCACGCGTATCCGCAGGCCGGGTACGAAGTCGGGCAGGCGGTGATCGGTCTCGCGTGGAGCAGCAATCTGACGGATTGGGAGCTGACCGAGCCGGTATTGTACGCGGAAATGGATTGGGAACGGGCGACGCTGTACAAGTCGTCGCTGTTTATCCACGACGGCAGATATTACCTCTTTTATAACGCCAAGGACCGGACGGAGTGGCCGTGGAAGGAACAGATCGGAATGGCGTGGAGCGACGATCTGAAGGTATGGCACAAGCACCCGGACAATCCGTTGGTCACGGTCGGCCCGGCGGGGGCGCCGGACGCCGATTTCGCCTCCGACCCGCAGGTGTTCCGGTGGGACGACGGCTTCGTGATGTTTTATTACGGCTACAATATGACGGAGGATCGCGCCTGCGATATGGCGGCGTACAGCCGCGATCTGGTGCATTGGGAAAAACTCGCCGAACCGCTGTTGCAACCGGGAAACGCCGGGGAAATCGACTCGCATTACGCCCACAAACCGGGGGTGATCGCGACGGGTGAACAATTGTTTCACTACTATTGCGCGGTGGCGCCGTCTGAAGACGCGGCGGTGCTTCGGCTTGGATCGAACGAGAGTCGCGGGATTGCGCTGGCGACCCGCTTACCGGAGAGGAAATGACGAATTTTTTGCAGAATATACCCGGGGTGTGGATCGCCCCGGAAAAGGATGGAACCGTACCGTTGACCTTCGGAATGGGCATCGTGCTCGGCGCCGGGGCGTACACGCTCCGGATCGGAACTTCGGGGCTGTACCGGCTCCGGGTCAACGGTGTGGTCGCCGCGTACGGACCGGCGCGTTCACCGCACGGCTTCGGGCGCGTCGACGAGATTGCGCTGGCCGGGTTCCTGACCCGGCCGCGGAATGACCTGACCCTGGAGCTGGTTGCCTATACGACCGGCAATTTTTACATTCCGAAAGCCGCGCCGCGGGTGGCCGCCGGTATTTACGATGCCGCCGGTGCTTTGATCGCTGCGCCATCGGATTGGGAGGTCTTTCACCTCGACGCGCGCGACTGGCAGGTGCCGAAGATGTCGTTTCAGCGCGACCGGATGGAAAGCTACGATTTTGCCGGACACCCGGAACAGCTCGGCTGGTATCGCGGCGACGGCACCGGTTTGCGTCCGGGCCGGTTGGAAGCGACGGGGGCGCCGGAACAGGGATGGCTGCCGCGCGGCGTGCCGCTGCCGGATCTGACCGGGTTGATTCCGGCAGTGCGTATCGGCGGCGGCAAACTGACCCGCATCGAGGATTCGATTCCCGATCCGAATGCGCTGCGCGACCGCCTGGCGCGCGATTTTCAGTGGCGCGAAGGCGGATGCAAAGCCGGCGAGCCGGAGTCCTACACCTATTACGATCTCGGCGCCGACTGTACCGGCTTCTGGCGCTGCCGCTTGCGGGCGCTCTGCGACTGCGAAATCGTGTTGAGCTGGGATGAGTTGAAAGGGCCCGGCGGGGTCTTTTCGATCCAGCGTTTCTGGTGGGCGCATAATTTCATCCGGCTGCGTCTGGCGGCCGGGCAGGAATTGGAGTTCGAAAGCTTCGAAGTGTATACCGCGCGTTATTTCGCGGTGCTGCAGTTGTCCGGCCATGCCGAGGTCGAAGCGGTGGCGATGCGCGAATACGCGTTCGATCGCAAGCTGCTGCGGCCGGAGCCGGAGGGGCTGGATGCGAACGGGTTGCGGTTGTACCGCGCCGCGGTGGAGACCTTCCGGCAGAACACGTTGGACACGTTCATGGATTGCCCGGGCCGGGAGCGCGGGGCGTGGCTGTGCGACAGCTTTTTCACCGCCCGGGCGGCGTGGTTCCTGACCGGCTCCAGCGAAGTCGAAACGACATTTCTGGAGAATTTTCTGCTGCCGGAGAGCTTCGACGGCATTCCCGCCGGGCAGCTGCCGATGTGTTATCCGGCGGACGGCAATCACGGCGAATACATTCCGCAATGGACCTTGTGGTTCTGGCTGGAAATGGGGGAATATTGCGATATCCGGCGGGGACGGCGTGATTTTCCGCGGGAATTTGCCGACCGGTTGCGCCGGACACTGGCGAATTTCGAAGCGCATGTGAATGAGTTCGGTTTGCTCGAGGAGCTGCCGGGGTGGAATATCATCGAGTGGTCGAAGGCGCAGGATTATATTTCCGGTGTGCATTTCCCGACCAATATGCTCTATTGCGCGGTGCTGCGGTTGGCGGCGAAGTGGCTTGGCGAAACGCATTGGCGCGAACGGGCCGATGCGATTACCGGGGAGATCGTCCGGCGCGCGTTCAATGGACGCTACTTCATCGACCACGCGGTGCGGACGCCGGACGGTTTGGTGGCCGGGGAGGGGGCGAGCGAAATCTGCCAGTATCTGGCGGATTTCTGCGGCGTGGTGGATTGTTCGCGGGGCGGTTGGCGGGAGTGGCGCGACGGAATTTTGCGTCGCCCGAATCCGGAGGAGCTGGCGGAGGTGAATATGTTCGTCGGACGGATGCTGCGCTTCGACCGGCTGCGGGCGGCGGGAATGTACGAGGTGGTAGCCGAGGAGGCGGAACGCTTCCTCGGCTACCAGGCGGATACGACCGGGACGTTGTGGGAAATGGCGGCGGACAATTGCAGCTGCTGCCACGGCTTCGCCGGATTCATGGCGGAGATCATTGCCGAATGCCACAGCCCCGCGCACCTCTGCGGCACCACTCACCCGTGAGCGCGTCCCCCTCGCAATACCACTCACCCGTGAGCGCGCACGGCCCCCGCGTAAATCGGGGCGCAATGCGGCCCCGAAACCACCATAAAAATTATCACATTCAAAACCAAAACGGTACACACCGGAGATAAAATCATGAATGCGAAAGAGCGGATACAGACGATATTGGCAGGGGAAAAGCCGGACCGGATTCCGGTGGATTTCTGGTATACCGAAGAGGTGCTGGAGGAGTTGAAGCGGCACTTCCGGACCGGAGACGACCTGGAACTTTTCCGCCGGATGGGGGTGGACAAAATCGTCAATGTTCCGTTGGTTTACCGGCGGCGCGGCAATGTGGCGCCGGAGCGCGGCTTGTGGGGGGCGGTGACGACCAGAGTCGAGGTCAACGGCGCGGTGTACTACGACGTCGAAGCCAATCCGTTGGCGCGGTTGGAATCGGAGCGGGATCTGGAGGCGTATCCGTGGTGGCCGGACCCGGCGTGCTTCGATTACGATTTCGCGGAGGCGGCGGCGCGCGAAAGCGGACGTGAATTTGCGACGTACGGCGGTTTCATTTCGCTGTTCGAGGTGTATTCGCACTTGCGCGGACTGGAAAATGCGATGCTGGATCTGGCGTTGACGCCGGAGCTGACGGCGGCGGCGCTGGACCGGATCGAAGCGATTCAGACCGAGACATTGCGGCGTTGGCTGCCGCGGATGAAGGGGCTGCTGGATTGTGTTTATTGCAGCGACGATATGGGCAGCCAGAACGGGTTGATGATTGCGCCGGATTGCTGGCACGAACACATTTATCCGCGGATGAAACGCCTGTGCGCGATCGTTCACGAGTATGGGATGAAGGTGTTTTATCACTCCGACGGCGGTTTCGCGCCGATCATTCCGGGATTGATCGACGCCGGAATCGACATCCTCAATCCGGTTCAGCACAATTGTCCGGGGATGAATACCGCGGGGCTGAAAGCGCAATTCGGTGCGAAGCTGGTCTTTCACGGCGGCGTGGACACCCAGCAGGTGATGCCGTTCGGAACGCCGGCGGAGGTCGCCTGTGAGGTGGAAATGCTGCTGGATACGTTGGGCGCGGACGGGGGCGGCTACATCTGCGCCTCCTGCCACAACCTGCAGGCCCGCACGCCGATCCCGAATATCCTCGCGATGATCGCGGGCGTGACCGAGCGCTGAAGAAGCCATTGCCGTGCCCCCTTTGCAACACCCCAACTTGTGGGCGCGCACGGGGGAGCGCCGGTCAGGCGCGACCGTGCCGTTAGGAATTGGCGCAGCGAAGCTCGCGCCAAGGAGCGCGGCACGGAGCCACCCCCGGCGAACGGCGCCGGCACCGCCGCCGCTGAGGGGTTCGTTCACGAAAACGCGTCACCGTTTTCGTTACCGAAGAAAGTTTTTTCCGCCAATTGGCGGAAAAAACGTGTAAGGCGAGCGCCGCTTGAGCGCATCGGGGTTGGGAGGGGCGGAGCCCTCACGTGAATCGGGGCGCACTGCGGCCCCGTCTCCACTATCATAATTCTCCACACTCAAAGCCGCACCCGCGGCGCACAACTACCCCCATCAACAAATACTCGCCCCGAGCAACCCGAGGATAACTTCGTTGGCGACGGCGCGCAGCACCAGCTCGGCGGGCACTTTGCCGGGGGTGAGCGGGATGACGAGACGCAGGCCGTGGTTGAGGTCGGAAAAGTAGAAAATCCGCTCTTCCGCAAGCCAGCTCGGCAGCAGCCAGTCGTCGAAGTTGTCCGGCGCGACCAGCGGGAGCTCCTGCATACTGCCGTCGGTGTAGGTCACCTGGATGACGGCGTTGACGACGCCGCTCTGCATCGCGTTGGTGGCGCCGATGCAGAATAGATGGAGCGACTGTCCCGAAACCGACGGCAGCGGGATTTTGAGTTCGGTCGGATAATTTTCCCAGACCGACACGCAGGCGGCATTGGGCCCCTTGGCGGGAGTCGGAAAACCGGGCGTTCCCGACACCGGGTAACGGCCGCTTGGGGCTTGACGCAGCGCCGTATCGTCGACGATCACGGAATTATGGCCGGTGTGGGTCCACTCCCACGCATAACGGCCATTGACGCGGGCGCCGATCGAATAACCCTCCGGGCGCGGCGCCAGATAACGCTGCTGATAGATTTCGGTCAACGCCATATTGAAATACGGCGCCAGATCGAGGTCGCGTACGGCGCCGGCGGGCGCAAGCGCGGGGCACTCCGGCATTGCCGCCGGTATCGCTTCGATGTCGCAGCTGCGGCGGACTTCGACGTCGCCCGCCCGCATGGTCACCAGAGCGCGGCCGCCGCGTTCCCCGAGGGTGAGGCGGAGGTATTTGCCGTCGTGTTGAATATCGGCGGCGAACGGCGCGTCGCAACCGGTGATCACGCCGGCCGCCGCCTCCACGATCACGGTCGAACCGGCGGCGCCGGAGAGGTCGTTGTGACACAATTGCGGCAGTTCGCCGCCGTCGTAGACGATTTCGCAGATCATTTCGGCGTCGTCGCCCGTCACTTGCAAAAGACAGCCGTCGACGACGGGGAGCAGGGTGTATTCGGCCGCTTCGCCGTTGACATACACGCCTTCGATCCGGCTGCGGCGCAGATAGCATTGCAGTTGTTTTTTGGCTTTCAGCGCCGAATATACCGTGACGGTGTCGCGCCGGGCTTCGCGGTGCCGGGTGACGCTCAAATCCCGGACTTTGACCGACGCGTGCTCCCAATCGTCCGGCAATGCCGGGGTGATGTGAATCCGGGAATCCTCCAGATGGAACTTGATCCCCCACACCCCGGACAGGATCAGCCACAGCCAGCTGCTCGAGGTGTCGGTGAAGTCGAAGTCGCCCCAGTCGGCGCCGCCGAGGTCGGAAAGCACATGGCGCACCAGCCCCGGATTGCGGCTCAATTCGTAGGCGTCGAGCAGGCCCTGAACGATTTTCCACGCTTCGTCTTTTTCGTAATTGTCGAAATACGCGAGCGCGAGACAGGCGTTTTCCGACGGGAACAAGCCGTAGGTCGAATACTTTTTCGGCAGCCACTTCGACGAATGCACCAATTCGCCTCCATGGCGCGTCCGGGTGCGGCGCAGCGTCCGGGTGTAGGCCAGCGCCCGCGAACTTTGCGCCCGGTCAAGCAGACCGTTGCTGACCGCGAGATAAATCGTATTCAGCTCCGGCTCCGGGTGCACCAGGCGGTTGCCGACGGTGTCGACGAATTCGGCGATGACGCCGGCGTCCTCCAGCCACAAGTGCCGTTGCACCGCGGCGTGAATGCGCCGGGCGCGCGCAGCGAAGACTTCGGGATCGCGGCCGATGGTGCGCGCCAGGTGCGCCATGGTCCGGTTGGCGCTGTAATTGTAGGCGCTGGCCTGGGCGCAGCCGCCGCCGTTGTAGCTGTGGCCGTCGGAGATCCAGGTATTCAGGAAGTTCTGGTACAACCCGTCATGATCGGGGTCGAAGATCCGCTCCTCGAAGTCGAGAATCGCCGCCATCGCGTCGAAAATCCGCTCCGTCAGCTTGCGGTCGCCGGTGCGTTCCAGATAATGCAGCATCATGTCCAGCGCCACCTCCTGCATGTTGTAGATGTCGTCGCGGTGCAGCAGCGCGGCAAGATTGCCGTGCGAATCGGTCAGGTGGTGGTACTGAGTGCCCTCATGGTCGAGGTCGGGACGGTCGCCGCCGTCGTACCAGACCTTTTCCAGAGCCGGATCGGCATGCTTCTGCGTTTCCAGATGGGACAGGATCGCGGTTTTTACCCGGTCCAGCCAGCCGATCACGGTCGGCGCATACCAGTTGCGCCAGCCGAGGAACGGCGTATGATAGCCGTGGGCGCCATGATAGAAGGTGCGCCCGTGCCACGAAGCGTCGAGCGCCACCAGCGTGCTTTTCGCCGTCTGGTTCAACACCGCGTCGGGGGTAATCAGCGTCAGCGCCGCCGTTTTGGCATGGATTTCGCGGGCGAGAAATTGCGGCAGTTTGTCGCCGAGTGCGAGGTATTTGTCCAGTGTCTTGGCGGAGCAGTTGCGGGCGACAATGAGGGTGCCATGGAATTCCTCGTCCGCGCCGATCACCCGGCGCAGCCGTACCAGCTGCCCCGCTGCCACCGTCGGCGTCGGACACGGGGCGAGGAAGCGCGACGGCACCGGCTGGGCGAAGGTTTCGGCGCCGATGCAGTCGAATTCGGCGTCGAAACCGGCGGCGATGCGCATGTCGCTGCCGTGGGGCGAGGTGATCAGCGCCTGGTTGTGTCCGAACCGGACCCGGTTGCCGCGGGAGTCTTCGGCCGAAAACTCCCGTTCGGAGATCATCGGATATTCGAAACGGCCGAGGAAGCCGGTGATGCCGCCGAAGCCGGCGCAGAACCAGACCCGCTGTTCGGAGCGGATCCGGTAAACGATCGCCATGCCGTCATCGGGAAGCAGCGGATACGCGGAGATTTCGACCTCGACATTCGGAAACCACGGCGACACCTGGCTCAAACGGTAATGCATGGCGCCGTCGCGGAAGGTGGCTTCGATGTCTTCGCTGTGGTGAAACCAGGCGCTGGCGAGATCGGCTTCCGCGGAGTAAAAGTACGGGACCTGATGCGCCGGCGTCAGCGCGAGGCCGCTTTGCAGCAGCCCGTTTTTGGCGTAGTAGCAAAAGAGATCCTTCTCGTAGTCGGTCACCGCCGCCTGGAACAGCGGCAGATCGCCCGCCAGAGTGAAAAACTTTTCCTGCTTCCGGTCGTTTTTGTGCGAACCATAGAGGACGCGGTTGAACTTCTCCCGCGAGCCCTGAATATGGAACCCGTTGCCGTCGATGGTGTAATGTGGCGTCATGGCAATGCTCCCGTGTTACAGGTGAAAATAACCGATGGCGTTGCGGTGCGAAATTTTGTCGAACACCGGTTGCGAAATCAGCCCGCGTTCGCGCCAGTCGCTGAGCAAGTGCAGCGTATTGAACGGACACTCGCTGGTACAGGCGTCGGAGCCGAAGAACAACCGGTCGGCGAATTCGGTCAGGAACCTGGAAAAATATTCCTCGTCGCCCTTCAGCGCGTAATACGCGTCGGAGAGTTCGCCGTAAAGGTTGCCGTACTGCCGGAACAGCTGCGGGACTGCCCCTTCTTCGGTGATTTTTCCCTGCGGCGGGTTGTAGCCGACCTGTTCGCCGTTGGCGCGGAATACGGTTTTGCGCATCGCCGGGCGCGGCAGGCGTCCGACTTCGGCCCAGAAGCACGGCCCGTGGGCGATGAAGTCCAGTTTTTCAAAGCGTTGCAGCGAGTGCTCCAAATAGGGCATGCCGGGCTCGTCGTAGAGGCCGAAGTCTTCGTCGGGGTAGTCGGCGCTGTCCCAGGTCACCGGCATGCCGCCGACCTTTTCGGCGCAGGCGAAGAGGTTCTGCACCCGGGGGTCGCGCATCGACAGATTCGGCATGATTTCGCCGATGCCGCGGCAGCCCTTGTCCTTGTAATAGGCGATCACCGTGTCCAGCGGCGCGTGGCAGCTGTTGTTCAGCATCCGCGGATCGATGTTGCAGAAGGCGAAAAACCGGTCCGGGTGATTGGCGACCATCTCCAGGATGTCTTCGTTGGACTGCGGCGAATAGATCTCCGGGCTGACGATCGGCAGCAGCGCCCCCTTGGCGACACCGAAGCGGTCGTAGCAGGCGATCAATTCAGCCGGCGAACAGAACTGGACGACGAACGGCACCGGAATCCGGTACGCATGGGCATGGATGTCGATGAACGGCATGATATTTTTTCCTTCTATGATAGGTTTTGTCAAGTAGCTTTCGCAACTTTTCTTGTATTTTCTGTAAAATCTTTCCTTTTCAAAGCAAACTCTCCCTTACCCATGCGTCCATGAGGTTCGAAGCAATCTGTCTTTGCAAAATCGTTTTTT
>JAVBQJ010000136.1:0-52783 GCA_031549115.1 Victivallaceae bacterium | reverse complement strand
CATGAAGTCCTTGTGGGAAAAGGCGCCCCTGACGCTGCCGGAGATTGTGCAATCGGTTCAGGAAAGCAATCCCTGGGAGCCGGTGACGATCAAAACCATGCTGGGGCGGCTGCTGAAAAAGGGCGCGGTCAAGCAAGCCGGAAGCCGCCGCAACTACCAGTACACGCCGTTGATTCCACGGGAGACCTACCTGGAACAGACCGGCCGGCTTCTGGCGGAGAAGTTTTTCAACGGGGCGGCGGGGTCGATGCTGTCGTTTTTCGTCCGCAGCGGCAAGCTGTCCGAGTCGGATATCAGCGAGTTGAAAAAAGAAATCGAGGAGCTGGGGAAATGAGTACCGCGATTCTTCTGTATCTCGTGAATACCGTCATCCGCGGGGCGGCGGCGGCGCTGATCGTCGTGCTGCTGGAAACGCTGCTGCGGCGGAAGCTGGTATTTTCCCGGGGGCGGATCGTCTATGGTGTGCTGCTGCTGGCGGTGCTGCTGCCGTTCGAATACCTGCCCGCCACTCCCGGACGGACGGAAATAGACGAGGAAAAATCCTGGCGGCATATTCAACTCGAAGCGTCGGCGATGGATTTCAGCTGGTTCGGCGAGGCGGCCCCGGTGACGGTGGTCGGCGGCGTGAGTGGCGCGGAAGCGGCCCCGGCGCAGGCTCCGGCCCGGAATTGGGTGATGTGGGCTTTAAGTGGTTATGGTATGATAGCGGCGTTTTTGTCGGCAAAGCAGATCTGCCGCTATTGTATAGGTCGCGGGCGGGTCCGGAGGTGCGTCGCGATCACCTCCGGCCGGGTATGGGACGCATTCCGCGAGTCGAAACGGCTCGCCGGAATGGAGCATGTGCCGGTGGCGTTGCTGGATGGCGGCGGTTGGCTGCCGACGGCGGCGTGTTTCGGCACCCGATTCGGCGGGGCGGTTCTTTGCCCGCGGACGGAATGCGAAATGTACTCGGTTCAGCAGCTGAAAATGATCCTGATTCATGAGCTGGGTCATCTTCGGCGGTATGACAATCCGGCCGCGTTTTTGCTGACCATGCTCGGCAATATCTTTTTCCTCAATCCATTTCTGAAGATCGCCGCCAATCGCTGGTGCTTGATCGCCGAACTGGATTGTGACGAAAGAGTCGGGCAGTTGTTGCAGTTGGACAAGGCCGGGTTGTCCGGCTATGCCGGTCTCCTGCTGGATTTCCAGTTGCGGAGCAGTCCAGAGTCCGGCGGCGGCGCGCATCTGGGCGCGTCGGCAAAAACCTTAAAATTGCGAATCAGGGAGTTGGCGATGAAACGAAGCAAATGGAAATTGGCCGGAATTTTCGCCGGTATCGTGGGAATATTCGCTCTGAGCATGTCGATCGTGCCGGAGCTGTCGGCGGCGGAAAAGAGCAAGGGGGAGGCGGCGCAATTCGACGCGTCCATTCTGAATGAATTGCCGTCCAACCGGGTTACTACCCTTTATATCAACGGCACTCTGATCGATGACGCCGGTTTGAGCCTGTTGCGAAAGATGGAGGTTCCGAAGGTGTTGCCCGGTCCATTCGGGCAGATGGTGGACATGGCGCTGTTGGCGGCCGAAACCCGGGCGATAACGTATACGGGCGCAGTACAGAAAGCGGATGGTAACGAGTCCGGCGGTTACACCGTCGTGCAATCGGCCCGGCCGGAGACGATGGCGGAGTATGAGCGGTATAACCGGGAAAAATTCGGCAATATCATGGAGGTGAAGAAACTGGGCCGGGATACCTTCGCCTCCTACTTGCGCGATTTGCCGTATGAATTCAATGCGGCGCAGAAATCCGATATGACCGTGAACCCTGATGATGTGTTCTGTGCATTCGATGCGGTTGGAAAGCGGCAGATAGTGGTTCGTCTGGTTGACGGACAATATCTGGTGTCGCTCCTGGCCTCCGTGCCGTCATTGGAGAAAGGCAAAGTTACCGAACTCCTGTTCAAATCGTTGAACGACAGAGGGAATGACGCCGAAGCGGTTGCCGCTTACATCAAGCAATTCGTTTCGACGGAAACGGTCAGTGAAGCCGATGGCTGTGCCGAGATGCGCATAAATCTGGTGCTCAACGATTCGTTGGCTGAATTGATCGAACCATTTCTGGTGAAAGACCTGCAACGCCAATACAATGGCGTGCCGCCGGAGGTGACGGCCACATTTCCGGTCAATGGCGCGACCGGTGTCGATCCGGCCACGAACGCGATCACGGTCACGTTCGACCGGCCGATGAATCGCAATTCTTACGCGTTTTGCACGAAGGGCATTGCGACATTTCCGGAAACGACGTCAAAACCGTTCTACAATGTTGACGGCACCATCGTCGTACTGCCGGTCAAATTGAAGCCGGACACGACCTACGACATCTATTTGAACTTGGAGAAGTTGCTGGGGTTCTTCTCCGCCGAAGGCGGCTTGCTCAAGGACTACCATTACACCTTCACCACCGGCAGCGGGAAATAAGGCCATAAAACAAAACAGGCCCGCCGGTCGGCGGGCCTGTGAGGAATCGATAACGAAGCCGTCAAACTGCGAGATCGCGGCCGGTGAGCACCTTGTAGGCCTCCAGATACTTGGCCGCAGTTTTGGCGACGACATCGGCCGGAAGTTCGGGGCCCGGCGCGGTCTTGTTCCAATCGAGGGTCTCGAGATAGTCGCGGACGAACTGCTTGTCCAGACTGACCGGGCTGGTTCCCACCTGATACTGATCGGCGGGCCAGAAGCGGCTGGAATCCGGCGTCAGGACTTCGTCGATCAGGATGACCTTGCCGTCCACCACGCCGAATTCGAACTTGGTGTCGGCGACGATGATGCCCTTGGTTTCGGCATAGTCACGGGCGGTGGAGTAGATCTTGAGCGACAGATCCTTCAATTGCTGCGCGTAATCGGCGCCGATGATTTCGGCAGTGCGCTCGAAGCTGATGGCTTCGTCGTGGTCGCCGATTTCCGCCTTGGTGGACGGGGTGAACAACGGGGTGTCCAGCTTGTCCGCCTGGCGGTAGCCGGGGCGCAGGGAAATGCCGGAAACAACGCCGGTTTCCCGGTAATCCTTCCACCCGCTGCCGACCAGGTAGCCGCGGACGATGCATTCGATCGGAAGCACCCGGGCTTTTTTCACGATCATCGAGCGCCCGGCGAGGTCGGCCGCATAGGGGCGCAACTCCGCGCGGGTGGTCACATCGCTGGTGATCAGGTGATTCGGCATCCACTGCATCAGTTCAAACCAGAAGAGCGAAATCTGGGTCAATACTCTGCCCTTGTTCGGCACGCCGTTCGGCATCACCACGTCGAACGCGCTGATCCGGTCGGAGGCGATGAACAGAAGACTGTCGCCGAGATCGTAGATATCGCGCACTTTGCCGCGATTGATCAGGGGCAGTCCGGGAATGACACTTTCGATCAAAGCATGGTTTTCATCATACCGCATGATGCCGGCATCCTTCCCGAATGATTAAGCCTGGACCGCGACGATTTTGACCCGGGTCAAATTCTGGCGATGGCCGATGGTGCGGCGGTAGCTCTTGCGGCGCTTCATCTTGAACGCCCAGACTTTCTTGGCGCGGAACTGATCGACCACTTCGGCTTCGACCTTGGCGCCTTCGACCAGCGGGCTGCCGACCTTCAGGCTCGCGCCCTCTTCGCCCACGGCGAGGACTTCGGTGAAGGTCACTTTGGCGCCGACTTCGAGGTCGAGCTTTTCAATTTCCAATAATTCGTCGGCTTTCACTTTGTATTGCTTGCCGCCGGTCTTGATAATCGCGTACATTTTCGGGTGCTCCTATGTTATAGTTGTCGCAAAATACACTTCAAGAATGCATAATGTAACCCCATTGTTCGCTTTATGCAAATTATTTGCCTGAAATCGCCGTGCTTTTTCGCGTTTTTTTCCGGAAATTATGGAATCGGTAACGCCCGGTACAGCGATTCCGGCGCCCCGAAATTGGCTTCCACGTTGTCGAAAAAGCGCCCGGTATGCAGTCCGTCCATCAGGCAATGGTTGAATTTGCACGCCACCGGGACGATCCCCTCGGCGCTCATTTTCCCCCACGCCAGAATCGGCACGAACTGGTGAAAGGAATAATCCGCCTGGGTCACCGCGGAGAAGTGCGTCCACGGGTTGCAGCTGGCACAGAAAAAGTCTTCGCCGTGTTCCGGCATCGGCGCCGGTTCGCCCGCCCCGGCCGCCGCGACGAGCGGCTCCACCTGCTGCCGGAAAGTTGGAAAATCCGCCTCGTATTCGCACCAGACCTGGCGGAACATCTCCTCGCCCGTCATCACCGGCGTCATCGCCGCGATGCGGTCGAATTCCACCAGGCTCCCGTCGACGACGCGCTGGCGCATCTGCGGCACCTGGTTGGCGGCGCGCAGGATTGCATACAGCGACAGCAGGAAAAACGATTCGCCGTGCTCTTTGGCGTAGCGATGCAGCGTTTGCGCCGGGATCATCACGGTGACGTTGTAGGCCGGGGAGTCGAAGGTCCGGTAATAGTCGTACATCTGCCGGCGCGGCCATTCGGCCATTTTGATGATGCGGTAGGAATTCATGACAGCCTCTCCATAACTGAATTTTTCATACTATATCACGCCGAAGGCGTTCTGCCAAGGGTTGCAAAGCCGGTCAGGCGGAGTTATTGTAAAAGAAATTCATCTGGAGACAGGAAAATGGAAGCAAAGATTTTTGACTGCGCCGCACCGTGGCGCGATGCGATCCCGGAACCGGTTTACGACGCCAATCCGGGGTATCTGGAGCTGTACCGCCGGAGCTGGGAGCTGGTTCACGACCACTTGAAAGCGATTCCGGGAATGCCGCAGACGCCGTACATGGACGAGGCGTTTTGCGATACCGATATCTGGATCTGGGACACCTGCTTCATGGCGCTGTTCTGCAAATACGCGCCGTCGCGTTTTCCCGGCGTGGAGACGCTGAATAACTTTTACCAGGTGCTGCACGGCGGCAGGGCGCTGCCCCGGATTGTGCCGCGGAATGCGCCCGACGGCCGTGAGGCGCAACTGGTGATCCACATCGCCGACAATCCGCCGCTTTTCGCCTGGGCCGAGTATTGCAATGCGCTCTTCACCGGCGACCTGGAGCATGTCCGCGAACTGCTGCTGGAAACGCGGTATCTGCAGAAGCATTTCGCCTGGTTCGAGGCGCTGGAAACACCGGTGACGCCGCCTTATGTGCGCAATCCGACCTGTCTGATGAAGCACCCGAAGGGCTTCTTCTGGGAGGGCGGCCGCTCCGGGATGGACAATACGCCGCGCGGCCGCGTCGGCGAACACGCCTATATGCCGCGCCCGAACAATCCGCGGATGCTGTGGATCGACGCATTGGCGCAGCAGGGGCTGTCGGCGTATTGCATCGCCCGTCTGGCCGAGCTGATCGGGGAAGAGGCTTTGGCGCGCGAATGGGACGGGAAGTTCGCCGCCATCCGGGGTACCGTCAACGGCAATTACTGGTCGGAACCGGACGGTTTCTACTTCGATATCGACGCCGATGACGGGCATTTTTACAAGGTCACGACCCCGGCGTCGTTCTGGCCGCTGCTTTCGGGAATGCCGGACATGACGCAGGCGCAGCGCATGTTCGCCGCCGTGCGGTCGCCGGAGAAGCTGGGCGGTGCGGTGCCGCTGGTGACGCTGTCCCGCGACGACGCCGACTTCAACGCCGAAACCGGGTTGTACTGGCGCGGTTCGGTGTGGCTGCCGACGGCGTATATGGCGATCAAGGGCTTCGAGCAATACGGCGCCTACGATCTGGCGCGCGACTGCGCGGTGAAAATCGTCGATCAGCAGTACCGGACCTTCCGGGATTTCGAGCCGCACACGGTGTGGGAGTGTTATCATCCGACGCTGGCGCGTCCGGCCAACACCTGCGACGACGACGGCGGGCTGGTGCGCCAGGATTTCTGCGGCTGGTCGGCGCTGGGACCGATCTCGCTTCTGATCGAAAACGTGATCGGGGTGCACGGGGTCAATGCCTTCACCAACACGGTGGAGTGGGCGTTGCCGGAGGTCGCGGGCGCGGTCGGCGTGCGCAATCTGCGCTTCGGCGACGTGGTCACCGATCTGGTGGCGTTGGATGGCGTGATCGAAACCAAATCGAACTTGCCGTACACGCTGCGGGTGAATGGGAAAGAGCTTGCGGTCCCGGCCGGAACCGCAAGCTTCCGGAAGTAATTTTTACTTGCGCAATATTCCCCGGATGCTGTGCCTTCCGGGGGGTAGTTCGGCAAAGGCGATCCGGTTCCCAGTGAATGGTTTGCCGTCCAGCTCCCAGTGCCATTGGGCTTCATTGGAGGCGAGCGCGTCGGGGTTGGCCAGTTCGATGTCGAAGTGGAAGCCGCGGCATTGCCGCCGGACACAGACGCGGTCCCAATGCTTCGGCCACACCGGATCGACGGTCAATGCGTCGTAATCCGGGCGGATGCCGAGCACATAATGCGTCATCGCCCGCATCGCCCACGGCACCGTGCCCGAGGTCCAGCCTTTGAAGGTTTCCCCGGACCGGACGTTGGCGGGGCCGCGGAACATATTGGAGAATGCATAGGGCTCCAGGCGGCTCGTTTCGACCGGCAACGCCGGATTGAACGGCACGATCGATTCCAGGCTGGCCCAGGCCGCTTCGCCGTCGCCCATCATGCAGTCGGCGACCGCCTGAAACGCGGTCACATGGCAGTAGCAGCTGGCGTTTTCGCCCCACCCCGGCCGCATGCTGGTGATGCGCCCGTAAGCCGGATCGAATTTGAGAAACGGCGGATCGCAGACCGTGAGACCGGTGGGGGTGCGCAGCCGTTCGGCGACCGCCCGGTGCACCAGCCGCAGCCGCTCCGGGTTCATCCGGGCGAAGACCGCCCAGCTCTGCGGTTCGCTGAAAATCGACCCGGCTTCGTTGCGGTGGCCGCCGACCGCGTCGCCGGCATCGTTGAAGCCGCGCAAATACCAGTTGCCGTCCCACGCGAGTTGTTCGACCCGCGTTCGCATCGCTTCGGCCGCCGCGGCGAATTGGCGTTCATCGGCGGTTTTTCCGGCGTGGCGGGCGATGGCGGCGGCCTCGTCATAGGCGACGATCAGCGCCAGCGCGATCCAGACGCTTTCGCCCTTGCCGCCGCGGCCGATGTTCAGCGAATCGTTCCAGTCGCCGAAGTAGAGCTTCGGGAAGCCGTGGCTGCCGAGGTTGGCTTCGAACCAGGCGAACGCCTGTTTCAAATGCTCCCACACCGTTCCCGCGCCGCCGTCGAAGTAGGGGACCGTTTCTTCGAGAAAGGCGAAATCGCCGGTTTCTTTCAGGTATTCGGCGAGCGCCGGGGCGATCCAGACGCCGCCGTCGCCGTATTTGTGCGTATCCAGCGGGCACCAGCCGCGCAGGGTGCTGCCGTCGGCGTACTGGTGGCGCAGGGTGTTGCGGATCGAATCGGCGGCCAATTCCGGCGCGTACGCGGCAATCGCGGCGGCGTCCTGCAAGGTGTCGCGGAAGCCGATCAGGAAGATCCGGGCGTAATCTTTCAGCAGCAGCAACTGCTGTTTGCCCCAGATGTTGAAAAAACGGCTCCATTCCGGATCGGGCAGCTCGAAATCCACCCGGTCGAAGCATGCGGTGTCAGTGGCATGCGCATGCATCGCGGCATCGAAATCGGCTCCCGTCAGCAGCTTTTGCGCTTCCGCCTCGTCGAAGCAGGGGGCGTTGACGAAATCGGCCGACCAGTTTGCACCGGCCGCCGCCGCGATCCGGTAGTGCATGATGCCGACCATCTCCTCATTCATCGCCCGGGTGCCGTCGAGTTCGCCGCCGTCGATGACGGCCTGCGGATGGCCCCAGTCGCGATACAGGTCGCCGAGGAAGCGGCGCTTGCTGCACTGCAGGCTGTCCGGCTGCCGTTTGGCGCCGAAAAATGCGTCGTTGCGGATGCCGGAACGCTCATGGTCGTAGCTGTTGTCGGCGTAGATCAAGTGCGGCGAAAGCGCTTCGGCTTCGGCGTAATTTTCCAGACTCCCGTACGGGACCCAGCCGCCGAGTTCGAAGCCGACCCCGGCATAGACTTCGAGTTCGCGCTTTGCCGCCGCGCGATTGCCCACTTCGATGCGCCAGACTTCGGTGTCGTTGGCACAGGCGGTGATGCTCCAGCGGCACTCCCAGTCGCGGTAACGGCATTCGAGCACCGAATAGCCCAGGCCATGGCGGCAGCGGTATTCGGCGCCGTCGCGGCGGATGTCGCCCCAGCCGACCGTCCAGTATTCGCCGGTGGCGCCGTCGCGCAGATAGAGGAAGCGGCGGTTGATCGGCACCGAGCGGTTGCCGTCGTCGTCGCGGTAAAAGCTCGAACCGGTGCCGCGCTGGTCGATATCGATCAACAGATGGCGGCTCCAGCTGTAATTGAGCCACGGGCGCGGCGTGTCCATCCGGGTGATGATGAATTCGCGGCCGTCCGCGGAAAAGCGGCCGTAGGCACGGTAAGACGAATCGGACATGAACATGGTCTCCTATTGGGCCGTGGTGAACAGCCGGGTGCTTGACGGCACATCGCGGCCGTCATAAACGTTGAGCATATATTGCGTGGCGTCTTCCGGGACCGCGACCGTGGCGGAAAAACCCTCCGGGGTGGCGGTGACGGCGGCGGGGATGCTTTCCCAATACAATTCGTGCCATTTTTTGTCGGCGGCTTCGCGCTCGCGGGTGAAAAGCAGTTCGGCGCTTGTCACCGGGATTTTGCCGCGCCCGGTGACTTCGAGGACGCCGCCGCGGAGCTCCGCGGTGGTGATTTCGGGCAGCGGCGCGCCTTCTTTCCGGCAGAACCAGTCGGCGGCGATGCGTATGGCTTCGGGCAATTCGCCCGCGCCGCCATGGGCGTGCGGCATGCGCAAGGTGATGGAGCGGGTGACCGGGCTGGGTACCAGTCCGGCGCTCTTTTCCAGCGATTCCAATGGATAGGCGGCGTCATTGGTGCCGGTGACCCACACGACCGGGATGGCGGTGTCGCCGAGGTAGGCGGCCGGGTCGCAGAGTTCGTTCCATGGCGCCAGTTCCGGAGCTTGCAAAGTTTCCATCCAGGCGGATTTGTCGCGCAGGAAGCCGCAGCCGTAAATCGGCGCGGCGAAGGTGTAACGCGAATCGACTCCGGCGGTGAGGCTGGTCAGGTAGCCGCCCCACGATATTCCGGTGATGCCGATACGGTTGGCGTCGACGCCGGGCAAACTGCCGAGCAGGGTCCGGGCGCGGGCGATGGCGTTGACCGCGTAATACGGCCATTGATCCGGCAGCGGCCGGTCCAGCTGTGCAAACGACGCGCTCCAGCCGTCCGGACCGGCGCCCGACTCGATCCGCAGCCAGCTGCGGGTGCCGGGAGCATACACCGGAATACAGCCGCACAGATCCATCGCGATGGCGGCGTAGCCGCGCGACATCCACAGTTCGACCCACTCGCGGAACGCGGTGCCGCCGCCGCCGTGGACCAGCACGATGCCGGGGACGGTTTGCCCCTCGGGAACTTCGGGAACGCCGACGAAGGCGAATACCTTGCTCGGTTTGCCCTGGTATTCGGGGCCGTCATAGTAAATACCCCGGGTCGGGTATGGGCTGGTCCACGAAAAAAAGGTCGCGTCCTCCATCGCCGGAACGTCCGTGATATAACGCTCCTCCACCTGAATTTTCCCGGCGGCGGCGACAGCGAAACCGACACAGCAAATCCATGCCAGACATAGAAATACGATTTTTTTCATTTTCGTTCTCTGATTTTGTATTAATCTGATACTGCCGATTTATTCACAATAACACGGGAATTGTAAATTTCAAGTCAGATTTCGATTTCCCGTGTATTTCCGGCGTCCAGGCGCGACTCTTCGGCGGCGAACGCCATCAGGTGGCTCGCCAGCGACACCTGCGGACTCGAAGTCAACAGCTTCGGGTCCTCCGCCAGCAATGCGGCGGTGAAATCGTGGATCAGCCCGGCGTCGCCGCCCAGGTGGCCGCCGTCGAGCATGCCGTTGGTTTCGGTCATGTCATACACGGTCTCTTCCCCGTTGAAGCGGTGCACCCGGATCGTCGCGGTATCGCCCCGGATGATGCCGTGGGTGCCGAAGAATTCGCTTTCACGCCCGCGTCCCTCCTCGGAAAAGGCGGTCATGGTGAATGTCCCGGTGACGTCGTTGTCGAACAGGAAATTCACCGTCTGGTGATCCACCACATCGTTGTCGCAGGCATAGACGCAGCGGCCGTACGGTCCCTCGCGCAACGCCTGTTCCAGTCCCGCCATAGTGAAGTCGTCGGTGATGACATTCAGCGGCCAGTCGTGGTTGCCGTCGGCCAGATGTTTGCCGTAATAGGTCACCGCCGAATACACGCAGCTTGGCGCCAGGGGGCAATCCAGGCAGCGGTCGGCGGCGCCTTGCGGCTGGTTGGCGCGCGTGAAGTGCCGCAGCGAACCGAAGCTGTTCAGCCGCCGGCAGCCGAGCCCGGTAAGATACAGCAGGATATCCAGGTCGTGGCAGGATTTGGCCAGAATCATCGGCGACGACTCCCGGGTGTTGCGCCAGTTGCCCCGGACGTACGAATGCGCCTGATGCCAGTAGACCACCCCTTCGAAATGCCGGAAGCTGACCAGATCGCCGATCACGCCGGATTGCAGCAGTTCCCGCAGTTTGCGGTAGAACGACGTATAGCGCAGCACGTGGCTGACGCCGACGATGCGTTTGTGCTCCTCGGCGGTGGCGACGATGGCGCGGCATTCGGCCGCGGTCGGCGCCATCGGTTTTTCCAACAGCAGATGGTAGCCGGCCCGCAGGAACGCCAGCGCCGGTTCGGTGTGTTCGCGGTCCTGGGTGGCGACGATCACCGCGTCGGCCAGGCGCGGCTGCGCGGCCAGTTCGCGCCAATCGCGGAATTGGCGTTCC
Source organism: Victivallaceae bacterium (assembly GCA_031549115.1). Taxonomy (GTDB): domain Bacteria; phylum Verrucomicrobiota; class Lentisphaeria; order Victivallales; family Victivallaceae; genus JAVBQJ01. The sequence continues at coordinate 41,899 of JAVBQJ010000136.1, read as the reverse complement.
GGCGCGATGCCGCAGTGTTCGGCGATTTCGCAACGCTGCAATTCGCGCGGTTCGGCGATGGCGACGACCCGGCAGCGGCCCGCGTGGGCGCCGTGGGCCAACCGGGCATATGTGGCGCCGCGCGAACCGGCGCCGATGATGGCGATGGATAGTTGGTCTTTCATGGCGAACAATCTTTCGTTGGATACGGTGCGGGGCGATGGAGCGGCCGGCAGTATCTGTCTATTTTTGCTTTAAGTATAATATAAGAATAGAACAAAGTCAATTGTTTTTCCCCGAAATGGCCCTAAAACGCCTTGGCGTCTGGAACAGATTGGATCAAGATGGCTTCGCCGTGGGGCAGGTCTCTTCCCGGCGGTAACGATACGTCGCGGTGGTGTTGGCGGGTACCCGGACTTCCCGGCCGTCGACGCTCTGCTCGCAGCTCTTGCCGCTGCGGTTGAATACCCACAGCATGCGTTCCGTTTCGGTTTGCAGCCGTCGCAGGGCGACGCCGGGCTCGTATGCGGCGGGCAAAGAAAACTCCAGCAGCTTCCGCAGCCATTGCAGGCATTCGCCGCCGCGCTCCGCATGGTGCCGGAAGTAGGCCATGCCGAGGTCGGTGGCCAGGAAAATCCAGTTGCCGCGCCGGGTTGCCGCCGGGCTGCCGTCGCCGGTCCGGTGCAATACTTCGGTCCCGGTTTCGGGTTGGATCCGGGCGAAGTAATCTCCGGCCGGAAGTCCGGAAACCGGCTGCCGCAACTTCGCGGTGGCAAAGCGTTCGGTGATCCGGATGCCGAAATCGGCGTCGAAGCCGTTGCCGGGCCATGGAAATTGCAGCCACGTCTGCGCATCGCGCAACGCCAGTCCTTCTTCGGCGATCACGGTGCCGCCGTTGCGGGCAAAGTCGCGCAGCGCCTCGGCCGCCTCGGGGGTGACGATGTAATATTCCGGCAGGTAAATCACCTTCAGCTTCGGCAGTTCGCGGGCGAGGAAGCGGTCGTCGACCAGCTGCGGCGCGAAGCCGAGCTCGTGGAACAACGCATAGACGCCCTGAAGATTGAACTTGTAAGTGTAGGAGCCGCGCAATTCGAAGTCGCGCAGGTCCGGCGCGTTGACGCCGGTGGCCTCGATCCGGCTGATCAGGTCGCTGTGGCGCGAATAGAGAATGCCGATCGGATCGGGTACCGCCTCCGCCCGGGAGAGGAAATCGGCGTGCTCCTCCACCCAGCACGCGCAGTTGCCGACTTCGGCGGTGATCGGCTTGGCGCTGCCGTCGATGTTGACGATACCGGCGAGGTCGTTTTCCACACCGAGGCGTTCGGCGCGGTATTGCCAGAACAGAATTCCCTTGGCGCCGCTGGCGAGGCAGGCGTCCACCTTGTAACGGAAGTCCGCCGGCTGCGTCCGTTCGCCCCAGTCGCCCCACTCCGGATACAACTCGTACACCCAGAAGCGCGGCGATACCGAATGCAGCCAGTCGCAGGTGAAAAACGGCAGGCAGCGGCTCAACGGGTCGTCAAAGCGTTCCGGAACCGGCAGGCTGGAGCCGTAAAAGTCGAACAGCGACGCATTCAAGTGATCGTCGGAGCCGTCTCCGGCGGCGTCCTGCAGCACATTGCAGCCGCCGACATGCGCCATCACCGGGTGTTCGGCGTCCAGCGCCCGGACCGCGTGCGCCATGAACGCCAATCTCTGGTAGACGCTCTGCCAGCTCCACTGCCGCCACAAATACAGCTCGGCGTAGTCGTGCGGCATCGCCGGCGGCTGGACGGTGTCGAAGCTCTCCCACGCCTTGCCGTAGCAGGCGTTCAACGCTTCGATGCCGTCGAAGCGTTCGCGCAGAAATTGCCGATACGACGCGACCGAATGCGTGCAGCAGCATTCGCCGATGGGTTTGCTGCGCGGTTCGTTCCAGACATTCCAATGCAGCAGCTCCGGGCGGTTTTTGTAACGCTCGACCATGACCGCGACGAATCGTTCCGCGTGCCGGATCACCGCGGGGTGATCGAAGCACGGCAGCCAGCCGCCGACATAAAAGGCGCCGTGCGCCCCCGGCCGGATGATATGGCCGTCGAGGCCGTAACGGAAGCCGTGATACTTTTCATAAATGTAATCGGGGGCGTTTTCCATCAGAAACTTGAAGATCACCGGCAGCTTGCGCGCCGCCGCCAGCTCGAACAGCCGGTCGATGTCGTCGAAGCTGTATTCGCCCTCGCGCCGTTCATTGCGCCGCCACTGCACCCGGACCTGAATCGCGTTCAGGCCGAGCGCCTGGACGCGGTCGAGATCGTCGGCCCATTCGGCCGGCAGCGGCGTCGGCGCCCGGTAGTATTGCGTGCCGAAAACAAATGCCGGTTTCTCCGGAAAATCGGTCATGGTCACTCCAGAATGTAGCATTGCAGATCGTAAGGCGCCAGGGTGACGGGGATGGTGTCCGGCGCCGCGCCGACCCGCTCTTTGCGGCCGTCTTCGTAAACCCGGTAGACCGATTGTCCGACGGCGCCGCCGCCGAACGCCGCCGGATCGGCGGTGAACGCAGCGGATTGTTCGCGTCCGGCCAGCTCCGCCAGCAACGCCATGCCCCTGAGACCGTCTTCCGAACGCCACCAGACGCCGTAATAGGACGGGAAATCCCCCGGTGTCACCGGCAGCCGCCCGTAATTGGTGTTGCGGTGGTAGCGCAGCGTCACCGTTTCGGCGGTGGGTGTGAAAATCACATCGCCGGTTGGGAGGCCATTGCCGACCACCTCCCGTGCCGCGCCGCGCATCCGGACCACCCGGTCGATATATGCGCGTTTGGCTTCGGCGTCCGCGACATTGGTGAGATCGGCGCCGTACAGCCAGCGCAGCCACCCCGGCTGGATGTTCCACAAGAGACACCGGCTCATCAGCCCGGCGAACGACGGCATGTCATCCTCCGGCAGCGTCAGCGAACACATGTACCACGCGTATTGATTGTAAACCGCAACCAGCGACGGAAAGTCGTCGGTGTAGACCTGAACCCACAACAGAAAGGTGTCGAAGCTGTCGATGTACGGCTCCGCGCCGTTTTCGGTGACGAACAGCAGCTGATCGCCGTATTCGTCCACCACCGGCTTCAGCATATTCCGGTACGCCTGCTGCCACCAGCCGCCGCCGCCGAGCGGATGCCCGTGCGCCGGATTGTAGCACATCGTCGGCGCCACCGAACCGATCTGATCGATATAGACGCCGTTGACGCCGTATTCTTTCGCCAATATCCGGATCGCTTCGAGCAGCATATTTCCATAGCTCGGCGAAGTCGCGCACATCGCGCCGAGGGTGGTGCCGGAGCCGTAGTTTTCGATGATGGCGGTGCCGTCGACCCGGGTGCAGGCCTCGGGGCGCACGGTTTCGAAGCTCGCCAGCGCCGTATCCCACAAGCGCCCGTTCAAGTAGGGGACGACGAACATGCCGGCGCCACGCATTGCCTGTACCGCTTCCCGGAAGCCCTCCTTGGGGGGAAAGAACTCCGGATAATGGTGATCGAACGGGTGCACCATCCAGCAGTACCAGTGGCCCGCGGTGGGGGTGTTCTGCCGCGCCGCTTCCCGGAGCGCTTCGGCGGCAATCGGCGCCGGATCGCCGTCGAGATTCAGCCACAGCCCGATTTCGTCGGCGCGCGGCGGCAGATTGTCGCGTTCGCTGCGTTTGCCGCGCTGCGTCCACGCCTGTTGAGTCGCCCAGTTGCGATAGAGCGCACAGCACTCCCACGGCGACGCCGCCGGCGCCATCACCACCGGATAACGCGGCGCGCGCGATTGCCCGGCGACCGACATGTCCAGTCCGTAATTGACCACCGACAACTGCAGCCGGTCGGAGAGTTCGAAAAATTTCACCGCCGCGTCGGTGTCATGCAGCCCCATATACAGCGCCCCCTGCGGCTGCAGGAAGCCGAAGAACTGCAATTGCGCTTCGTACGAGGGGTAGGTCCCGGCCAGCGCGGTATTGACGATCCGGCTACCGTTGTTGCCGACCGGAAAGAGAATTTTTTCGCGTGTCGGATCGATGATGTTTTCCACACACGGAAACACCAATGCGCCCAGGGTGTATTGTATTCCGGTCAACTGTGGAATCACCTCCCAGCTCGATTTGCCGTCGGCGTCGAGCTGTATGGTCAATTCCACGGTCAGGGTGTCTTCCAATCCGGCGAAGCCGCTCCAGTGGACGCGCAGCCGTTCGGGGGTGTGTTCGACCACCCGGCAGACGGCGGCGTCGCGGTTGTCGCGCGAAAGCGCGGTCAGATCGGAACCGGGCGCGGTCAGGTCGACGCGCCACAGCAGCGGATTGGCGGCGGCGGCCTGCCAGAAGGTGGTACCGCGGCCGGGGTCTTCCAGACGCAGCACGCCCATGCCGTGCTCGGCGCCGGCCAGTTCGATTTTGAAGCGGTCGTTGCTTAACTCCAACGGCGCCGCTGTGCCCAGCACGGCAACACCGCAAGCCAGGAGGGTTGAAAGAAGCGGGAACGGATGCATTGCATATCTCCAAACTATTGATTATAAAAAATTTTTTCGGAATCCGGGTATACCGGCTCGAAGAACTGCCGGAACGCCTTCTCCGGATCGCCGGAATAGGATTCGCCGAATTGCGGCGCATCGGGGCGCGACTGCATCACGGCGCCGATCCGGCCGGCCCGGACCATCTGCTGGATTTCCGGGCTGTTATTGGTGGCGTCGCCTCCGGCCCAGAAGCGCTGTTTGCCGCGGCGGGTGAAGTCGAAACGACTGTGGGGGGCATCCGGCGGCACCCCCAGCAGTGAAATCACGATGCCGCCGGAAAAATCACCTATGGCTTTTTTCAGGTCATTGACCGTGACCAGGCTCTCCGCCGGCGCGATCCCGGCGCGGGGCCCCGAAACCGGAACGACCCGGAATTCGAGCGCGGATGGCGGCACCCCGTTCGCCGTCATCGCCATAGTGAAGGCGGCCAGGCGGCTCTGCTGGTTCTCCATGCCGCCATGCAGTACCAGAATGGCGTCGGCGGCGGCCGGATCGCTTCGGCGGAGCGCCGCCGCCATCCGCGCCATGTGCCGGCCTTGCGCATGCCATTGCATCTCGGCGCGCTCCAGCGCCATCGTTCCGGCGTCGGTGACCGCGTCATGCAGGAAGTTGTGCCACAGAAACAAACCGCAGCTTCCCAGCAGCACCACCAGCGTCATAACCGCATACAGCGATGCGTGGCGCCAGGTTTTTTGGCGTTTTTTGCAGGTGCGGAGGAGGGCGAAGCCGCCCAACATGACCGCAACCAGCAAGAGATTGAATGCCTGATCCATCTTGTTTCCTTCAATACCAGGTCGGGGTATTGGTGGGGTTGTTGATTTTCGGGTACCAGAAGCGGTTTTTCATCTCCGAACCGGAATCTTTCTCGTTTGCCGCCAGCGCCTGCGCCGTGTTGCCCTGTACGTGCCCATCCAGATGCAGGGTGTTGGCGCGCATGCCGTGGCGCTGGGCATTGACCTGCACCCAGGTGCTGTCCGTCGACAGCGGGAACACACCGACGGTGGACCAGACCATAGTACAATAGATGTGCTTTTTGGTCGTGACGGAATCGACCATCACCACGGTATCCGAAGACCACCCTTGCGACACCATCGACGATACCTGACGGGTTTTGGTGTCTTCGATCGGCCCGAGACCGATGCAGTCTGTGTTCATGCCGTAACCGTAGGAACCCAGCACGGCGTCATCGATCGGAAAAGGATCGACACTGCTGGCGTTGCCTTCGGCCGGACATTGCAGCGCTTTACGGGGAACATTGTACAGCTGGTTCAATGTTGCGGAGAAGTAGCAATAATATGCCACATTGGGAACCGGCGCGACCCACGGCAGGGTATAATCGTTGTAGTCGTTCTGGTAAAAAGCGAAGCCCAGGCCGATCTGTTTCAGGTTGTTGACGCAGTAAATTTCCTGCGCTTTGCTGCGGGCCTTGCTCAACGCCGGCAGCAGCATGCTGGCGAGAATAGCGATGATGGCAATCACTACCAAAAGTTCAATCAGTGTGAATTTTCCGCGGTTCATTTTCTTTCCTTTCGAGGTTGTTTTTTACTGTATCGGTGCGGAAGACGCGTCGAGACGCAGCTCCGGCTTCATATAGATGATCTGGGGCGTTTCCGGCTTCCGGAGCAGGATATCGACCGCTTTTTCCGCCATGGCTTCGAGGTCGAAGCGGGCCGTGGTCAACGGCAGCGGCGCGAAGTCGGCCCACGGCGTGTGATAGAATCCGGTGACGGCGAGTTTTTGCGGTACGGCGATCTGCAATTGCTGCGCCGCTTTCAGCACCCGCATTGCGATCGCATCCATGTAGCACATGATGGCATCGGGCGGCTGCGGTCCATTGATGATGGCGGCCAGTTCGGCCTGGATGCTGCGCTGGTCGCTGTTTTCGAATTCGGGCAAATAGCGGCAGCTCCCGCTCAGGTCGTGCTCGCGCAACGCACGCTCGTAGCCGTTGCACATCTGGTCGAAGTGCAGCATCCGGCGCTGCCCCGCGCGCATGGCCTCGGGGGGAGGGAGAAAGGCGATGCGCCGCCGTCCGGTTTCGATCAGGTGCGCGGTCAGCGCGTGGTAGGCGGCCTCGTAGTCGACGAGAACGCCGTTGCCGCAGATCTCCGGGTAATCGAGTTCGAAGATGAAGACGGTTTTGCTGCGCGGATACCCCTCCAGAAATGGATTTTTCCAGTAATCGCTCCCCATCACAATGGCGCCGCGCAGCGCATCCTGCGTCAACTGCCGGATGTGCTCGGCCAGCTCCGGCTGCGGCGTCCGGGTGATCATCATGTCGTTGCGGACGGCCACGGCGCTGAGACCGCGGGTATTGAGCGCCCGGACCACCAGGCTGAACAGCGCGCCCCAGATGTGCCCCTCCAGCGGCATGCAGACCAGAACGGTGTTGTTCAATGGATCGCCGGTGTGGTCGGGGGATTTGACATAAACGCCCGAACGCGGGCGCCGGATGACGCGCCCCTGCCGCTCGAGGCGATTCAGCGCGTTGTTGACCACCGAAAGGCTGGCGTCGAAGCGGGCGGCGATCTCGCGCACGCTTTCGATTCGGGCGCCCGGCGGCAATGTCCCGGCGTCGATGGCTTGCTCAAGCGCCGTGACGATCTGTTGCGATTTGGTAATTTTTCCGGCTTGTATCATATCCAGCTCCCATGCTGCTTTAATTATAGGGCAACTGGAGCGGGAAGTCAACTGTTCTTCGAAAATTAACGTCCTTTTTGTGGCATTTTATGGAGCAAAATCGAACAGATTGACAAAAAAGCGGGAGTGCCGTCCGGAATGGACCTCATGGAGCGATGGCGGCAAAAACGTGAAATCGAGCGGCGGAGCGATCCGGTATCATCATCTTCACGCCGTCGTGCCGGCGGCGCACACTCTATCGGCAAAACCCTGAAATTTTACCGTCCGGTAAGACGCGCCGATGCGGCAGGCGATGGACGCCGGGGCATTGTCGAAATAAAAATTGCATTTTTTTCGCTTCCGCTATTGACTTTTATTCTGATTTTTGCTATAATAGAATCATATCGATATGCGATACGTTTTACAAGAAAGAGTTTCTGAATAGTGAAGACCGTTTACAAACACGAGCAATTGACCGAACTGTTGCGCCGGGAGATCGGGAGCCGCGATTTTTCCGACCGCCGTTTTCATACCGTGAAATTCCTGATGGAGCACTACGAGGTCAGCCAGGCGACTTTGAGCCGAGCGCTGCAGCCGCTTTTTCAGGAAGGGCTTCTATACAGCGTTTCGGGAAAAGGGACCTTTGTCCGGGAGGCCGCCGGGGCGCCGCCGACGCAGGAGGCGATCGGCTTGCGAAGCATTTATTGCATTGTTTCGGAGAGCGAAATTTTCGACCCTTCGGCCAACCCGGAAAACTGGTTTGCGGCACAGCAGATACTCAAGGGAATCATCGACGCCGGGCGGGAACTCGGATACCGGGTCCATGTCACTCCGACCCGGCCGGCGATCGAAGCCTTTCGCGCACTGGCGGCACAGCCGGAGGCGGCATTCGTCTTTCTGGAATACCAATATTTCGAACAGCTGATCGAACATTGTTTGAAAAACCGCGTCCCCTGTGCGGTTTTCGCCAAGCACCACCGGCGGAGTCGCGCCATCAACCAGGTATGGCTGGATGTCGAGTTGGCGCAGTACCGGATCGTCGAATACCTGATCGGTAAGGGGCACCGCGACATCGGGTTCCTCGGCGATCATGAAAACTCCCATCGCCTGCGCGGCTACCGGGCGGCGTTGCGTGACGCGGGCATCACCTTTCGCCGCGAGCGATGCCGGTTTTTCTCGGGCAGCCGCGCGGACGCGCAGCGTTATACCCGCGAACTGTTGGAGCTTTTTCCCGAACAGACCGCGATCTGCTGTTCTTCCGACCTGCGCGCGGTGGGCGCCATCGCCGGTGTTGCCGCGGCCGGCCGCCCGGCGCCGTCCCTGGCGATAACCGGCATGGACAATGCCTGGATGTACTACGATTTCCCGCTTTCGATCACCACCATGGACCTGAGATTGGCCCATGCCGGCCGCGAACTGACCGCCCTGGTCGATGGAGAGCTCCATGGCCAGCCGGTTCGCACTGTCGCCGTGGAACCGGTCTTCAAACCAGGCGAATCCGCATGAAAAGTTTTTCCGAAAATCCATCAACCCAAGGAGAATTTGTTATGTCAAGTCGAAAACCATTCACGCTTATTGAGCTCTTGGTTGTCATTGCCATCATCGCTATTTTAGCGTCGATGCTTTTGCCGGCCTTGTCCAAGGCCCGTGCCGCGGCGCAGAGCGTCAAATGCAAAAGCAATCTGAAACAGGCGGGACTGATCCATGAGATGTACGTCAACGACAGCGACGACTTTTACATCGGCTATGAAAGTTGGACTTGGGAACCGCATTGGGCGACCACGCTCTGGAGTTATGCCCACGGGGACGGCGCCGGACTGAACAGCGCCTCGAACACCTTTGTCTGCCCGGCCAATACCATTTACGGCGTCGGTATCGGAGCGGACATCCTGTATAACTACGTGTATAACGGCACATTGTTCAGCCGGAAACGCAGCTCCATCCCCGTCAGCTTTTCCGTGGGAACCGCCATGGCCGACGGGCACTACAGCGACAGCGTCTACATCTACAAATATCCGCAGCCCGGGATATCCCAGGTCTGGAACACGCTTCAATGGAACACGGTATCGTTCCTCCACCAGTCAAAGGCAAACCTGCTTTTCCTGGACGGCCATGTCGCGGATATGCAATTTGCGGCTCTTCACGGCGATTACCCCAATTCGGTCGACCTCGGTTTGTGACACCAACTCATTCCATATCATGAATATTATAAAATCCATTTGTTTCGCCGGTGCCTTTCTGGGCTTGACGGCTCACCTGGCGGCCCTGACCGTTATCGATCATGGTCGAAGCGACTTCGTGATCCAGGCTTCGCCGCATCCCGTTGTCCGTCATGCGGCGACTGAGCTTCAGCATTATCTGGAGGCGGCGACCGGAGCCAGGCTGCCGATTGTCGATGAAAACACCGCGGGCGCTCCGGCGTTCCGGTTGCGCTTCGACGATGAATCCAACGATATCCGGGAGCATTGGCGGATTGCTGAGGCAAACGGAGACATTGTCATCGCGGGGAACTCGCCGCGCGCCATGCTCTTCGGCTGCTACGACTTCCTGGAAAATTACCTTGGCGTTCACTGGTGGACGCCGCAGGCGGAAAGCATCCCGCGGGTGGACGTTATGATGATTCCCGACCGGCTGGAGCGTGACGTTACCCCGTCCTTTGCCTACCGCGACCTCTACTTTGATTGCGATACCGGCGATTTTTTCGCCAGAAACCGGATCAACGGCGCCATGGCGCAGGGCGGCGGCCGGGCGACGACCGGCGGCGCGGTGGCGTTCGGATCGCCTGCCCACTGCCATACCTTCAGCGGTTATATCCCGGAGAGCGAATTCGATGCCCATCCGGAATATTTCACCGAATATCAGGGACAACGCATTCGCCACCAAGCCTGGAACATCGGCGGACAACTGTGTCTGACCAATCCGGAGGTGGCGGCGATTTTCCAGAATAAATTGCGCGAACATATCCAAAACGACCGGATTGCCGCGGCGCTCCGGGGCGTCCCCCCGCCGTACTTTTACAGTATCACCCCCAACGATTCGCTGGGCGCGTGTGAATGTCCCTCCTGTGCGGCGGAACGGCGTCAATACGGCGAGAGCGGCTATCTGCTCCGGTTCGTCAACACCGTCGCGGATTCTGTGGCGATAGAATTTCCGGACCTCCGCATTGAAACCCTCGCCTACGAATATTACCGGGAGCTGCCGCGTGAAGGCATCGCGCCGCGCCCCAACACCGCGATCCGGATTTGCCTTCAATTCAACGATCACGCCCATGATCTGCTGCATCCCAATAATGCGCGGGAACTGGAATTCCTGACTTCGTGGAGCAAACTGGCGCCATTCCCGATGGTTTGGGAGTACGGCAAAACCTACTCCTTTCCCAACGACCTGCCCGTTGCAGATATCCGGGGATTTCAAACCAACTACCGCTTGATGAAACAACTGGGCATCCAGGGAGTCTTTGTCGAAGATGAATCCTACCTGGACGGACATCTCTTTCCGCTGAAAAACTGGCTCCGCTGCAAGCTGCTCGAAAACACCGAAGCCGACGTCGAAGCGCTCATCGCCCTCTTCCTCGACGGCTATTACGGCGCGGCGGCGCCATTCCTGAAAGAATACCTGCGGGAGCTGACGGCCGTCACCGAAGATCATTTCATCGGCTGGCGGGCCGGTGTCGACGACTATTCCTATCTCGACGCCGGCTTTTTACAGAAAGCCCACCGTTTGTTCGACGAAGCCGTCGCAGCAGTCGCGGGCGACCGGGAACTGCTGCAGCGGGTGAACGCCGCCCGGGTCAGTGTCGACCGGGCGACCGTTTTCCGCCGCCGTCAGATTTCATTTCCGGACGGCATGCCGACCGCCGAGGAATGCGCCGCCCGTGCGGCGGAAACACTGGCCCGGGAGTTGGAGCGCCAACCTTACATCGTGAAGTATTGGCGTGACATTGCGAAAGCCGATGTCGAACAGCTGCTCCGGCTGAGCCGGCCCCAGCCCGTTCCGGATGAGTTTGCCCATTTCGCGCCGGAAAAAGTCATTGTCCTGTCGCCCGAAGAAATCCAGATCAAACTGGACAGCCACCGTCGTACTGAGGATGGAATTCATTACTCGCTGCCCGCAGAAAGCGATTACCGCGCCGGCGCATTCCGCGAAGGTGCGCCTTTCAATCTGAACCAGAGTTTTTCCTGGGTGGAAACCGAATTGCCCACCGAAGGCTGGATTCACCGGAAGGGGCTGATTCTGGAACATCGCCAGGCGCTGTGGATCGGCAACGACTGGGGGCTCCAGATTCCGCTCCAATTGCTGTTGCCGCCGGGGATTCGGCAATGCGACCTGTATTTGCGGATCAAGCGGCCGGCGGCTGCGGAAATCGTGCTGCAGGAGGTTGTCCTGATTCATCACGGCCCGGCGCCGGGCTTTGCCGTCCCTCCGGAATTCAAAAACATTTCCGGCGAAAGGCTGATTGTCGTACCGCCTTCGAGTTTTTCGTTGCGAACCGAAGCGCACCGGTATACCGAATCGAATACCATCCGCACGCCTTATCCGGCGGAAGACGCCGCCATTCCCGGTGGAGTTTACTGCGCGGAGGCCCCGGAGCTGAACCACAATTTTCTGCTGCCGCTGCCGCCGTCCGGGGAAACCGATTGGATCAAAGTCCCGACGGTCACCTTGACACCGGAACACATCGTTTGGTTTTCCAAAGACTGGGGAGTCCAGTTGCAGTTGGAATCCATATTGAACGAAGAAATTCACCGGACGGGAATTTTCGATCTCCACTTCAAGGTGGCGAACCGTCCCGGAAGCACGGTGGAGCTATTGCAGTTGGTTCTGGTGCGGCAATAAAAACAAGCTCCTCCGGTTCGGTGTATCATAATTGCCCCCTCAGCTGCATACATAGCTTACCTGTGAGCGTGAAGTCGAGCGGCAAGCGATCCGGGTTGGGAGGGGACGGCCCCGCATACACCGTCAATATTACCACACCCGCCGCACCGGCGGCGAACAGCGCTACCATTGTACCCTGCCTCTACAAACGCGGCAGTTCGGGCTTGCCGTGCGGCAGCTCCCGGAGAATGCGTTGCCGGAGCGGTTGCAGCTCCGCTTCGGTCAAAGCCGGATCGTTATTTTCGAATTGCCGCAGCAGCCATAGTGTGCCGTGGTGCGCATAGTGCGGTGAATGGCGCAGGTATGGGTCGTAGCAGGAATCGATGCGCCAGTCGGGTTCCGGGTAATTGCCGTCCGGAAACAGCTTCCGGCTGAAGTCGGTTTCCGCTTCCCTGGCGTATACGGGAACCCACCACAGATAACGCTCCTGCCGGAGTCGTCCCGAGTGGATGTCGACATAGTCGATCCGGCAATTCATCCGGCTCCACGGCGAAAACAATGGATAGAGGAATGGACCGGCGGCCAGGAGCACCGTGAGCGGCAGGAACGCGAAAAGAATGCTCCGGCGTCCGCGCATGGCGTCAGCCGAGTTTTTCGACGACGCGGCCCAGCACGATGACCGGTATGGCCTGCAGGGCGATGACGAGCAACAGCTCGATAGCGTAGAAAAACAGCACTTTCCAGCGCCGGATGGCGCAAAGCAGGATCAAGAGCGCGGTGACCGCCAGCACTCCGGACAAGCTCCAGGCTGCGGCCAAAGCCCAATCCGGAACCGGCTGTATCTGCGCGAGGACCCGATACAGGAAATGCAATACCAGTGCCGACCACAGCAGGCAGGCGATCAGATTGCCGACCGCACAGTATAACTTCACTTTTTCCATGGCTTCAATCTTTCCATTGAGATGAGATTGTCGTAAGGGTCACATGGCAAATATAATCATAGTTTGCATGCTTTGCAAATCGTCGTCGAAAAAAAAGAGGGTGGGATGGTATGAAATAAAGCAAATACTGAAATTTAAGCAGGAAGTTGAACCCAAAGGAGATAAGCCGACAATTGGTCGGAAGCGGCGGTCGGCTCAGTCGATGGTGTTGGTGGCCGGAGTCGGGAGGCGCTGAAAGTAAGTCGCGGGGTGAAAACACTCGAAGTGGCCGTTGCGTTCCGTGAAAATAATCCGGCAGAGGAGATTCTCGTTGTGGTAGATGAACAGCAGCTTCAAGGGCGCCGTGGTGCTCTGCAGGAGGATCAGCGAATAAATCGAACTGAGCGTCGAACTGATGATCTGGATGGAGTGCGGCAATTCCGCTCCGTTGGATTCAATCCGGATTTGCTGGTCCGGGGTGAAGGTGATAACGAGGTGCGGCTCCGAACTGGAAACGTCATCGAGCTCGTGCCGGGTTCCGAAGCGTTTGCTGTTCTGCTTGCGGGTGTACTCCCAATCGGCAGCCCAGGAACCGTGAAATCGGGGATGAACGTGGCGTTTGACGGCGGTATTCAAGGTTTTCAACTTATTGACCTTTCCGGTTATATGTTTTGTTTGTCGCGATTCCTGTGTCGGAACTTTGTTTTATCTAGAAAATAAGACATAAAACAAGTAAAGTCAAATCGCTAAACGCGGTAAAACATAAAAAAATGACTTTTATTATATAAAAAAATGAATTTCCGTAGTGATCGTTTTTCTGTATAATTACTGAATTTTTTTAATTAAACAGAGTTGTTTTGTTGATTTTGTGTGAGGATTGTGTGTTGTTTTGTGTCGATATAAAATTTTTTAAGCAAAATATTGATGTTGCTTTTTGTTTTATTTATAAAATACTTCACTATTGAAGCTCACGGGGGGATGAACGCGTGAAACATACAGAAAAACATGACGGACCGGCTTTTGCCGTAAAACCGGCTGCCGCGGGGGGTGGCGGCCGGGTCGCATTTCCGGCTATTTTATGAAAGAGAATCTTTTGGCGGAAATATGGAATTGCCGTAAGTCGACTTGCCGGGGAATTCGAAGGGATTCGAAATTTCTTCCTTGCAGCGCCTGCAATTCCGGCGCATAAGCGTCATCACCCATCAGGTTCAGATAATGCAGATGGGGAAGCTGCCCGCAAAATGCGGGATCGGCGTTGTAAACCGATACGACCTCCACAGGCAAATCTCCCAACAGATTCCATGGCAAGGTTGCATTCACGGCGGGAGGCACGGGTTTTTTCGCGGCGTCGTACAGTGGGCCTAGTTGCAAATACTTCAAGTTTTTCATTGCCGCCACGGATTCCAATACATTCATATCCTTCAAAGAGCAGTTGTCGATGTCGAGCAAAGACAAGGATTCGCGGGAAAGATATGCCAAGCTGTCAACGGCGACATTTTCCAGCGTCAACTCTTCCAGCGGCATCGATTGCAGATTGGCCAGAGAGCCGATATTGAACTGCCGGTTGCCGGTAATTTTTAACTTCTTCAACTTCATGTTCTTCAGCAGGTCCAAAGAAAAATTGGAGATATCCAGAACCTTCAGCTCCAGCTCTTCCAGTTCCAGACCGGCCAGGAAGCGGTAATCGCGCAGACCCGCCAGGTCGAGCGCCAGCCGCTTCAATGGCAGTGTCGCCAGCATATCGCCGTTTCCGATCGCCGGGTTTCCCGCCAGATAGAGCAACTCCAACGGCATCCCGGCCAGGAAGTCCAGATTTTTCGCGACAAAATCGGTGAGCTGCAAGCGTTTGAGCGGGACCGTGTGCAAACTGGAGTAATCGAAGTCGCCGTCCCGGACTTGCTCCAACCGGAGATTCTCCAGTGTCGTCCACTGGGGCGATAAACACAGCGGCGGCGCGCCGAAAAGCTTCGAACTGGACTCGGGAAAACGTGTATCATACTCCTCCAGAGTTAATGTGTGTCCGTCCTCCGGTAACGGATAGGCTCCGGCCAAAATCAAGGTATTCAGGACGGGGGCATGGATTTGCTCCAGCCGGTAAACGCCGGCATGGAGAATCGCCAGATCGGTCAGGACCGGAAATCGGGCAGTATTGAAATAAACTCCTCCCATGTCGGCGATGAGAAGTCTGGAGAGATGCTCCTCGGCTTCCGGGTAATGCCATTGCAATGTTTCGCCGAAAACCGGAAGCCGGGGGACGATGAATTGGGCCGTATCCAGCGCCAGCGGCGGCAAAGGAGAGGAATACAAAAGATTGCCGGGAAAATCGTGGTATTGATACTGGTCGTCCCACAATTTGATTTCCAGCCCGGTGAGATTTTCCTGTGCGTCGTGATGCTGGAGGACGACTGTCGCGGAATTCGCGGGCGGAACCGGAAAATCTGCGCCGTGAACGTCAATGGCGAGGATGGCGCCGATGGCGGCGGTCTGGCAATGGAAAGGTAATTTCATATGTTGCTCCAGCTTTTCGTAGTGGTAATTCTCCGAAATTACTATAACAGAAAGCGGGACGAATTGCAAATCCGGAGGCGGTAAAGGCGAAAGATTTCGCAGGTTGCAAACGTAAAACGGAGAGTGTTATTACCTTTTCTCCCGGAAATCGTACGGTCGGTAACCGTATAAGGCGGCGGGGTTGGCGGTGTCGAAACGCCAGCCGGGGTTCCGGACTTCGATATTGTATTTCCGGCATTCCGCCGCCAAGTCGGCCACGCCCGGAGCATAGAGAAACTCCAAAGAGCGATCCCGGAGAAATGCCAGATCCGCAATGGTCGGCGGCAACAGTAAAATCTGCAGGCCGGGCAGTTTCGCAATCCAGGACACGTCACGTATTCCGATGCCGGAAATATCCAAGCCGGTCAGCCAGGAAAATTCGCCGAGTTTATCCCACGGAAGATCGTCGGACGCGAACGGGAGGCGCTCCGACTGCCGAAGCGCGTTGAGGCCCAGGAACCGGATGTTTTCATTGTTTCCAAGTCGATCCAGGAAATCCTCCGGCACCACGACATTGTCCAGGAACAGCAGCTCCACCGGCATCATCAGGACCGGCGCCATATCCGGAAAGCCGACCCCGTGCAAACGCAGCTTCCGGAGCGGCAGTTGGAGCAAAGCATCAGCCTCCTCCTGCGGGAATATCATCTGGCTCCACAGCGTGAGATCGTCCAATCGATTCAAATCCCGCAATGGAGGCAGGGAATGGACAACTCCCCCGAAAACATCCAATGTGCGCAACGCGGGGAAGCGTGCCAATGCCGGCAGATCCGTGACCACCGTAAAACGGCCGGTCACCAATTTTTGCAACGGCAAATCCGGCAAGTCCTCCAACGATAAGCGGTCAATCGACGTCAAATAGAGCTCTTCCACGCCCGAATCCCGCAAAAAGGAAAAATCGCCGCCCTGGTATGCGGACATGATGAAAGTGCGGATGTTTTTTCCCCGCAATGACTCCGGATGCACGTTGTGGTTGTTGCGGTCGGAAATGTTCAAGAGCTCCAGCGCTTCGAGGCCGGGGCCGATGACAAGCTCCGGCGAGTCGGCGATTCGGGATACTTTCAGCTTTTTCAGGCTGGCGGATATTGCGGATTCCAAGCCGATGACGGTACAGTCGTACAGGTCCAGATTGGCCAGACGCTTCAGATTCTGCAATCCGGTCAAATCCACCGTCCCGATGCCGGTCAAACACAGATATTCCAATTCCGGATATTGCCCGAAATACTCCAGGGAAACGGATTCGCTGCGCTTGAGATGATAGCCGCGCTGGCCGCCCTGGCCGTCGTAAAACTCATATTCGGAAAAAATATCTTCCATCTGGAGGGATAACTTTTTCAACTCGCCGCCGGGCGTCATCTCGAGACTGAAGTACCGCTCATTCCAGTCGAGGTCCCGGGCCAACCGGGAGCGCAGCTCCGATTCGGAGATACCGTATACGGCCCATGGAATCGTCAGCAGCCCCGCAAGGATACGGAGCAATTGTTTTGGCGTAAACATATTTTCCCCTCTGCCGCATCAACGGGTTCGCTGTTTACTTGTCTCTGACCGCCTCGAGTTCGAAGATATGGTAAAATCCCCGGGTGACCGTGGATGGCGAGTTGCCGGGCAGCTCCATGGTAAACGGAGCGTCAACGAGGCATTTGGCTTTCAGGATAATTTTTCCGTCCACTTCCGTTTCGGTCAAGCCGAAAATAAAACAATCGCTCAGTTGTTGATGGAAGCCGACATATTGCTGGTCGACTTTCCAGAGCGGGGCCTTGATTGTCGTAAGTCCGGCGATGGCAAGGAAGTTGTTTTTCTCGGGATTCAGGCCATAGTTTATCGTGACTTCCCAGGCCGCCAGGCTTGGCCCGCCGTCCGGTTTGACGTTGAAAAACGGCGCGGCCCACTCCACCGTGTCGGATTCGCCGTACCAGGTCTGGCTGTTCGGTCCCGTTTGGATCACGTTTCCCGGCGCGGTATCGGAGGGGGTCCGGCACGCCGTCAGCCCCAATAAAACCGCGAGAACAAACAGAGTCAAATAACGCATGGAAGACCTCTTTATGACGCAAAACCTATTACTTCATAAACACGATAGCGTAAAGTACCATGATCGATAACTGGAACAGACATGAAAATTTTGCCGGGAGCAATATATTCTTTTTCTTATGGAAGAGCATGATACCGATAATATGCATGAATGCCAGAAGCGGAAGCGCAACTCTTATACAATGAAAGAACAGCGCGTAATCCTCATCAATGTGAAAGGCATTATACATTGTTATGAGCCGGGGCGTAATGCAGATGGCATAGAGCCAGTACAGAAATCCGACAATAACCAATGTTGTTTTTATGGTTCTTCCGGTCAGGTGCACTCTCAGTGATATTTCATTCATTTCGATCGGTATCCTCCGTAATGGTTATTCCGTTTAGAGCGGTACGGTAATTTCCGGATTTGAGGGTGAAATCATTCGAGGTTGTATATTCGCTCCAAGGATATCGACAAGTTCTTCCATTTCCGCCTGGAAGGAGGGATAGTCGGGGAACGGTTCGTTCGCATATTGATATTTCGAACGGATTCCCACCAGAATTCGTATGGCGACATGCGGCGGGAAAACCGATTCGCGCAAAAGATCGCGATGTTTCATCAGCATCGTGAAATAGGCGTGGGCAAAATCCCATTCTTCCTGCGGCTCGATGGCGACGGTACTCAAATGCCAATCGAAAAAGCAAAGCGCTTTGTACGGGTTGGCAAGGAAAGCACGTTCCAGGTATGGAAAATCTTCCTTATTGCGAATCGAAAGGACACCGAGCAATAACTGTGCGCCGTAATCATCCGGAGTTTCCGCCAAAATAAAGTGCGCCCGCACGAACGCTTCATCGAGCTCGCCGCCAGCCAGTAATGCCAAAGCGTAGACCGGCGAACGGCGGTCGATGACGTCTTCTTTTCCTTTCAAGCGCGGCATATTCCGGTACAAAGTCAACCAGGTCGAAAAGTAGATCGGGACTTCGATGGCATCGTTATTTTGGAGGAAACGCTCCGCCACCGGCAGGGTCTGGTAAAAGCGGTCGATTGCGCTTTGCAGTTTCTTGCCTCCGTGATCGAGCAGACGCGGATTGTATTGGAAAAAATAATGATTCTCGGTCAAAAAAGAATTTTTATATCCCAGAGTGACGGCTTGAACATTTTCATCCGACGACTCCCAATCCGCCGCTTCGGCCGCAAAAAGAAGAACGGCGGACGACAGCGAGAAAATCAAACCCAGTGTTTTCAGCAAAGTGTTCATAATCTCCTATTCATTTTCTTAGCACTCCCGGAACGTATATCCGGCGAAATTCCACGAATTGCGCCGGATATCTTCCGGGATCGGAATCCGGTCGTTACGCCGAAGCCAACAGGCCGCTGCGTTTGCGCTCCTCATCGTTGGCGTCAAGCAAGTTGGAGGCGCAGCTCAACTCCGGAGCCAGGGCGGCATCCAGGCCCCAGCCGGAATTCAGGCCGTCCCCCGACAGATCCGGCAGCGAAGCCAATTGCATCGAAGCGCTTTCCGGCACCAGCGGCACGGTCGGCGACGGCAACTCGATTGCCAGATCGTAAGCCGTGTTTTTCTTGCCTTTTCCCTTATCGGCGGAGGCGACTGCGACCAGATAATTGCCCGCTTCCAGCTCCAGGCCGCCGATGACGGCGGTGCCGTCCTTGCCGATGGTGGCGCGCTTCAACTGCTTCGGCGTTTTGTCCGGGCGATCCAGATAGATCGTCAGATTGGCCATTTTTGCCTCGCCGGTCAGCTGGAAGCTGTAACTTCCGGCGGTTTCCGCCGAGACCGAGAAGCGGTAATAATCGATTTCATCGCCGTAACCGACCCACTCGTCCCGGACACCGGCGCTCAAATCCAACTGCGTCGCCGTGGCCGCCGTGTTGTCGGCGGTGTTGCCGCGGTTGAATACTTCGCCGGTCAACGTGAGGTCGTACGGCGTATTCTGGGCTTTTTTCGCTCCCGGCGCTTCGACCTGGACAAAATAGAGCCCGGATTGCAGCAGCAAATCGGCGATCGCGTTTTTGGCGGAACCGGCTTTCACGGAGAGGCTCTTGATCTTCTTGCCGTTCGCACTGAACACCGTCAGTTTGGCGGTATTGCTCAAATTGGTCAGGGTGAAGTCGTATTTGCCGGCGGCGGCGATATCCACGCGCCGGAAATCGGACGCGTCGCCGGTGCCGACCCACTCGTCCGCCATCAGCGCGACCGGTTCGAGGATGCTTTGCGTGCCCGGGACCGATATCAAGGGCGAAGTGCTCCTCTCGTCGTCGTTCGCCTGATTGGCGTCGATGAACGTTTCGCCGGTCAACGTGAGGCTGTACGGCGTGTTCTGGGCTTTTTTCGCTCCCGGCGCTTCGACCTGGACATAGTAAAGCCCGGAATTCAGCAGCAAGCCTGTGATCGCGTTTTTGGCGGAACCGGCTTTCACGGTGATGCTCTTGAGCTTCTTGCCGTTCGTGCCGAACACCGTCAATTTGGCGGTGTCGCGCAGATTGGTCAGGGTGAAGTCGTATTTGCCCGCGGTGGTGATATCCACACGCCGGAAATCGGACGCGTCGCCGAGGCCGACCCACTCGTCCGCCATCAGCGCGACCGGTTCGAGGCGGCTTTGCGTGCCCGGTACCGAGACCAGGGGCGAAGTGGTCATTTCGTCGTCGTTCGCCTGATTGGCTTTGTCGAAGGTTTCTCCGGTGACCTTGAGGCTGTACAGCCCTTCGCTTTTGCCCTTGTCGGCGCTGGCGACCAGGATGTAGTAGGTACCCGCCTCCAGGACGATGCTTTTGGTGACCAGGGAACCGGTCTTTTTGGTGCTGCCTTTCAGCAATATCTTTTTCCCGTCGGCATCGTACATTTTGATGTCCGCCCGCAGCGGCGTGTCGACGCCGTTGGCGGTAAGCGCATATTTGCCGGCGGTCAGCGTGACCTTGAACATATCGGCCAGGTCTTCGCCGCCCAACCGCTCCTCGTGCGCCCGGTTGAAGGTAATCTCCCGCGCGGTTTCGAAGTCGCTTCCGGTTTCGGCGATGACCTGAAACGGCGTTCCCATCTGCCAGCGCGAAGCGTTCCCCGCCGTGTCGACGGCGCGGATGCGCCAGAAGTAGCGCTGCGAGGGCGGCTGCGTCAGGGTATACGAGGTGTCGGTCAAACGCAGCGTCACCGAATCGGTGAAGCTGCTGGTGGCGGCGTATTCAAGTTCGTAATACGCCAGTCCGCCGGCTTCCACGGCGTCGCTCCAGTGCCAGACGATCTCGTCTTCGGAGTAGGCCGGCACGAAAACGTCTTCAATGGCCGGGGGAATCGTGTCCACCAGGAATGCCGCGCCGGGGGTCCAGGGCGCGGCGTTGGCGGCGCCGTCCACGGCGCGGATGCGCCAATAGTATTGGCCCTCGGGCATGTCGTTGACGGCGAATTTTGTTTTGCCGTTGACGACGGTGCGGACCGCGTCGGTGAAGTCCGGGTTGTCGGCGTATTCCAGCTCGTAAACGACGCCGGAGACGTCGGAGACTTCACTCCAGCGGAATTCCACCCGGGTGCCGTACAGCTTCGGGGTTTCCGCCGCGACCTGGTCGGGGGCGGTGGTGTCGACCCGGAAACTGCTCTTCGAGGTCCACTCGCCGACATTGCCGGCGGCATCGAATGCGCGCATCCGCCAGTGGTAAATCTCGTCCGCCAGACCGGTAAGCAGCCACTGCGTCGCGGTCACCACCTGCTTTTTCGCGCCGGAAAAATCGGCATTGAGGCTGTATTCGATTTCATACGAGACACTGGAGGCGTCGTCGACCGCGTTCCACTGGAATAAGACATTGCCGTTGGTGACCTGCGGCGCCTTGATGGTGGGAATTCCGGGGGCAATGGTGTCGACGCGGAAGCTGGAGCCTTCCCACTCGCTCGCGTCCTTGTCGCTGTCGACCGCCCGGACCCGCCAGTAGTACAGATTGTCCGCCATCCGATTCAAATTCCACTCGCCGACCGTCAGCGTGGTCTGGGTGAACAAGGCGAAATCCGCGGTCAGCGAATATTGGACCTCATATTTGAGTCCGGCTTCGGCGATGTCCCAGGTCAGCGTGACGTTGTTGCCGTCGATTGTCGGGGCGTGGATGGTGACCGGATCGGGATTTTTCTTTCCCAAAATCTGGTATTGGAAGGCACTGCTCCACAGATACTGGCCGTTGTCGGAGTCCAGGCCGTTGGCGACTTTGAACGTAACCGTCCCCGCCTTGGAGCCGTCGGCAAACAGGAATTTCACCTTGCCGCTGTCGATGTCGCTCTGGGCGAAGCTGCCGACGCTGAACGTTTTCTCGTTGTCGTCGAGGATATTGTTGTTGTTGACATCCAGATAAAGCGATCCGCCGGTGACGCCGGAGACGGTGTAGAGAATCTGGGTGGTTGCGGTTTTCTGCGCCGAAGCGGTCAGGTTTTCGAGCTTCGAACTCGCACTCCGGCGCGTCATCTGGTACTCGAGCGAACCGGTCACGGTCGGGAGCGCGTAGAGATAGCTGGTGTCGAATGCGATGGTGCTGATCGACTGCAGTTTGCGGCTGGCGCCGGCATAGTAGTACGAGCCTCCCCACTTCATCCGTTTGCCGGATTCGTAGGTGTCGTCGAAAATGATTTCTTTGGTGGCGGCGTCATAGCCGTACCCGACCATGCTGTGCTCTTCAATACCGATATGTACCGCGCGCCCGGCATCGATTTCCGCCTTGTACATTTCAAAGGTGAAAATGCCGCCGTTGTTATCGGTGTCGTAGGTCGCGGTCAGGGTATCGTGCAACCGGTAGTTGCCCATGTCGGCGACATAGAGCGACAGGCCGTAGGAGTAGTCCATCATCTTCACCGGGATCACACGGACGATGTCGCCGTACGTAAAGGTCGCGGTTTCCGTCCATTGCCGGATTTCGCCCAGGGTGACATTCAGAAACACCAGCGAGCTGTAATCGTCGTTGTCGCGCCACATCTGGTTGGTTCCCATATAGTCGGCCAGGCAGTCCCAGCGGGACTGGTCGATTTCGTTGGTGTCACCGACAAAGGTGTTTTTGAGCTCGGTTTCCGGCGTCTGATTGAAAAACTCCGCCACATGCCGTTCCGATGCCGTTGCCTTTCCCACCAGCGTATTGAACGAATTCATATTGCCGCTGTCGCCGTCGAGGCCGCGCGAGTTGAGCTCCGCTTCGCCGCCTTTGATCAAATTGACCGTCGAATAGGTCTGACCGTTGACGGTATAACCGTTCCGGTCGTAATAGGCGAAAATCATCGCCACGACGGTGGCGGTGCAGCCGTACATGTATTCCGCCCGCGGCATTTCATAGGGCAGCAGCACCGGGGAGCTTGCCGCCGCCACGGTATACTGTATTTCTTCCGGGACTTCCACCTGGATTGCGGCCGCCGCCGACATGGGGACGGCCGTCATCGCCGGAGCGATGTACTCGCTGCCGCGCGATACCGCGGCGCGGGATTGGAGCGACAGCGAAACGGTGTCGGCGGCTTCGACCACGGACAAAGTACCGCTTCGACGGGACGTGGAGGCGACACCGGTGAAGTTCGCGGAGCTCAAATCGGAGTTCCGGAAGGAGAGTTCCACCGCGGTGCCGCCGGGCACTCCCGCGGTATTGGCGGAGCCGACAGCTTCGGCCGATACGGTTACCGACGGGCCGGTCGTGCCCGCGGGTGCGGAATCATCGAGAAAAGGGTTCTTTTTTACACTCCACATGCCGTTTGTGGGGGAAATGGCGATGCTTTTCACGGGAAGCCTCCTGTATCGTTTTGTTGCTCTCAACTTTATTCGTGCAAAAAATGGGAAACCCGACGTGGAGTCGGAGTGAACGACCCCGAAGGCTAATATATTCGGAGCCAAAGGAATTGTCAAATCGGAAATCCGGCAAAAGTCGAGTTTTTCCGGCTTTATAAAGAGGAGCTCCGCCGGACCGGAAGCCATTTCATGTCAGTAATCCGCCACCGGGCGCAGCACTTGACGATGGGAAGCGGCGTCGAGTTCGAAGTAATTCTCGATCTTGCTGTAGGTCGGCGGCTTGCCGGTCGCGGGCAGGTTGGGTAGCCGCGGCAGAATTTCCGGGACCAGTTGGTCGAGCGATTCCGGGTATTCGCCATGCAGCGAACGGTACAGCTTCAACGCCAGCGCGGTTTGGAGGTATGCTTCCTCGGCGATGAAACCCAAAGCGGCGTCGTAATCGTGTCTCGTCCAATCCTTCTGTTGGGGGATGCCGTCGGCGGCTTTCCGGCGCAGGTCGGGGAATTGTTGCTGCGCCTCCAGGCTGCGCCGGAATTTCTCCGTCAACTCCCGGACGTCCAGAGGGTCCATATACCAATGCTTCCACGGCGGTGTCCCGGCGCCGCAGCGCATATACATCCAGATCATATTCTTGCCGCCCGGCTCCAGGTATTGCAATTGGAGCAATTGTTCGTAGCGGCGCATGCCGAGACGCCGCAGCCAGTCGCGGTAATACCCGGCGTATTCCGGCCCGTCCGGCCCGAATTTGCGAATTGCTTTCAGAGTGGATGCGTCCATCTGGTAGTGAATGGACTGACTGAGCTGGCTGCGGTCGCCGCGCCACAACTCGGTGAGCCGGACCATTTGTTCCAGATAGCGGATGACGCCGTCGTTGTCACTGGTGGTGTGCCGCAGGTATACCCGGAACGCCAGCCATTCCGTCATCATCCGGATCGCCGACGGCGGGTGAAAACTCAACGGGCGGATGGTTTCGTCGTCGGGTGTGAGCGGCAGCGACTCCTGTTGCAGCATTTCCTCGATGGCGCGGTACAGGGCATCGGCTTCGGCGGTCGAATCCAAAATGGCCGCTTGTTCTTTGGCGGGTCCGGAATGATACCATTGGAACACGAACTCCCAGTAGGGAGGCGATGGATATAGCAGATACCCGGCATGCTTGACAGCCAATGCGAAATAGCTTTGACCGGCCGCCGCCGCCCGGTCGAACAATTCCCGGGTATGCCGCTCTTCCGGCGTCGGCGCCGGATGATTGAGAAAGCGGGAGCGGAGTTGCCGCAACTCGAGGCGGTAACGGGCTTCGGCAACTCCCCAGGTCAGCATTGACAGCAGCACGGCGCAGCCGAGGATGATCCAGGCGCGGCGCGGCCGGGGAGGGCGCCGGAATCCGGCGCAGGCGAGCAGGACGACCGCGACCAGCAGCACCAAGCCGAACGAGAGCAGATAAAGGCTCAGATACCGGGAATAGAATTCCGGCTTGAAGCCCAGAGCATGGAGGCCGATCGGCAGGCAGGGAATGACTTCCAGCGCGGCCAGCAGGAGGGCAAGGCCGAAAACCACGGTGCCTTTCCAGCTTCGCTGTGTGGCCGCCGCCGCCAGGCCGGCTATCCAGCCGATCAGAGTGAATATGGTCCAGAAAACGACATCCCCCGGCCCCCAGCCGAAAATGGAGTTCCAGAAGCAGGCGCCGATATTGGCCGCCGCCAACGTCAGCGGGAGCGACAACCACAGCAGCGTCCAGTTGCGTTTGCCGTCCGCGCCGGGGACGGCGAAAGTGGCGCCGCACCACATGCCGAATACGGCGGCGCCGACGGAAGCGTGTTCCGGATAGTGCGCGACAACGAGCCAGAGCTCATACCCCAGCGCGCTGGCGATGAAGAGGCTCCATTGTATTGTGCTCCGAGGTTTCATTGCCGCCTCCCTGATTAATAATTTGCGACCGGGCGCAGTTGATGTTGCCCGGAGGGGGTGTTGAGTTCGAAACCGCTGCCGAGTTTGTAATAGAGCAGCGGCTTGCCGGTTGCGGCGAGATTGGGCAGCCGGGGTAACAATTCCGGTACCAATGCCTCCAGCGAATCGGGGTACTCGCCATGCAGTGAACGGTACAGCTTCAATGCCAACGCGGTCTGGAGCAGCGCTTCGCCGGAGAGAAAGCTTTCGGCGCTACTGCGGTAGTCGTTTGGAATGATGGTCGGCTCCCAGGGAATCCCCGCGGCTACCTGCTGCCGGATGGAAGCGAATTGCGCCTGCGCCAGTTCGCTCTCACGAAATTTTCGTGCCTGCAGGCACAAGGACAGTGGATTGAGAAACCATCCGGGAAATCCCGCCCGCCGGGTTTGGTGCTGCTCCGGTAAACCGCCGGACAACACATAATCCCAATCGGCGGCGAGAACCTGCGACTCGCTCAATTGCTCGTAACGGCGCAGTTGGGCGCGCCGCAGCCAGTCGCGGTAGCGGTCGGCGTATTCGGCTCCCTCCGGTCCCAATGTGACGATGGCGGCCAACGCATTTTGGTCGATACGGTACCGGTTCCATTGGCCATACTGGCTTGGGTCGCCCGGCCAGAGTTCGCCCACCCGCAAGGCCCGGTCGAGATAGTGGATGACTCCGGCGGTATCGCCGGTGTAATGCCGCAATTGGGCGCGTCCGGTCAGCCACTCTGTCAACGTTTCGAGTTTGGAGCGGACCAGCAGCCCCGGCGGGTTTTCCGGCACCGGTTCGGTGCGCAGGAGATTTTCATTCAGAAGCGTTTCGAATGCCTCATAAAATGCATTGCATTCCGCGGTCGCATCCATGGCGAGCGTTGCTTGTTTGTACTCTTCGGGAGCGGGTTTCAGCTCCTTCTGGTCGGTGAGCATATCGGAGAGAGTTGCCTGCCTGGGCAGCCACCGGGCATACGTTATGCGGGGGGGAGCCGGTTCCGCGGAGCGTGTTGGGGAAATCTTCAACTTTCCGGCGGTCTGCCGGAACCGGTCGTAGGTCTGTTTTTGCTCATATACTCGCAGGAACAACCGTACGGCATGCTCCTCCTCCGGGGTCAATACCACCGGGTGATATGCATATTGTCTCCGCAACTGCCGCACATCCCATTGAAAATACAATTCGACCATGACCCAGATGCCGAAGCAGGTCAATGTCGTCGCCGCAAGGATCCGCCAGGCCCGGCGCATTTGGGAAACGCGCCGGAATCCGGCGCAGGTGAGCAGCAGCAGATCCAGCAGCAACGTGAAAACGGTGACAAGAAGAAGAATGTGCTTCAACCAGTCGTAAGAACTGTCCGGGGGGCCGGCCGCGGCGTACACAGCGACCGCCAGCCATGGCAATACCATGGTGGCGACAAACAACAATGCAGCTCCGAACGTAAGAATTTGCCGCCGGTTTTGGCCGACTGCCGCAGCGGTGACGCCGCAGAGACATCCCAGTGTGGAGCAGGTCAGAAAGTACAGGGTGGATTCCAGCCTGTATACGCTTCCTGGCACCATCAGCAAATGGGTGTCGGTAAAAAAGTGAAATATAGCATGGCCAGACGCTGCGGCAAACCATATTCTGACGCCGATCCGCACCGTCAGCAGCAGCAGACAAAAGGTGAGGATCATGCCATACGGATCGCGTTTGCCCTCCCGATCCGGCATTGCAGAGACCGCCCCGAGCCAGACTCCCAGCAGGCCGGCACCGTAAATCGCGTATTCCCGTGCCGCCGGCACAGCCAGCCAGAGGCCGAAAACCGCCAATCCGCCGCCGGTCGGAAGCCATTTCATGTCAGTAATCCGCCACCGGGCGCAGCACCTGACGATGGGAAGCGGCGTCGAGTTCGAAGTAATTCTCGATCTTGCTGTAGGTCGGCGGCTTGCCGGTCGCGGGCAGGTTGGGCAGCCGCAGCAGAATTTCCGGGACCAGTTGGTCGAGCGATTCCGGGTATTCGCCATGCAGCGAACGGTACAGCTTCAACGCCAGCGCGATCGGGAGGCGCGCCTCCGCCGTCAGAAATGCTTCGGCGGTTTTCCGGGCACTGTCCCGCGCGAAGTCTTTGGCGGCGGTTTCCGCCAACGGAATGCCGTCGGCCACCTGTTGCCGGACGAGATCGAACTGCGCCTGCGCCTGTTCGCCATAGCGGAATTCCTGTGCCAACAAGCGCAAGGTCAACGGATTGAGGAACCAGCTCAAGAGCGTCGCCGGCTGTTTCGGATGTTGAAACATCATTCCTCCCGCCAGCACCTGATCCCAATCGGAGGCCAGGATGTCCGGCTCGCCCAATTGTTCGTAAGTACGCATTTGGGCGCGCCGCAGCCAGCCGCGGTAGGTATCGGCGTATTCGGGGCCCTCCGGCCCCAATGCGACGATGGCCGACAACGCCATATTGTCGAGAGCGACCCGTACCAGTTGCCCGATCAGGCTGATGTCATCCGACCACAGCTCTCCCATCCGCAAGGTCCGGTCGAGGTAGTGAACGACGCCGGCGGTGTCGCCGGCATAGTGGCGCAACTGGGCGCGTCCGACCAGCCATTGCGTCAGCGACCGGATCGAGGACAGCGAGCTTAGCGCTATCGGCGATCCGGAGTCGGCGGGAAGGACCAGGTGTTCTTCCGCCAGTAGTTGTTCGAATGCATCGAAAAATGCGTTGCACTCCTCCGACGCGTCCAGCGCCAGCGCTTCCAGTTTGTATTCCTCGGTAGCCAACGGAGCGACATATTCGGAGCCCAATACCATGATGTTTGGTGCCGGTTCGGCATTGTGAGCGGAGAAACGTCTGGGCAGCCAGCGTTCGCTGCCTTTGGACGGCGGAACCGGCGCCGGTTTCGGCAATTGCGGCAAACCGCCAGGCTTCTGCAGGGCCTCCGCCAACTTCGCTATGTCGAGGCTGTTTTCGGGATACATTGTTTTGTTATAGGCGCGCTCGGTTTCTTGCACCTGGCGGAACAATGCGAGCGTATGTTGCTCTTCCGGTGTCAACACCTGCGCCCGGTAGGGGTATTCGCGCCGCAATTGCCGCACGTCCCATTGGAAGCACGCTTCGGCAATCCCCCACAACGCGAAACCGGCCAATGCCGTCACGCCCAGGGTATAGTAACAGCGGCGTGTCCGCGCCGTGCGCCGGAATCCGGCGATGATGAGCAACAGCAGCTCCAGCGCCAGAGCGAAAGCGGCACTGAGCAGCAGGATATGCCCCAGCCATGGCTCCCACGGCTGCAGCGTCCCGGCGATGGCGCAGACGGCGACCGCCGGCCAAGGCAGCACCGCCACGACGGTGAACAAAAGCGCGGCGCCGAAACCGAGCGTATGCTTCCCGTTTTTCTGCGTGACCGCGGCGGTGAAGCCGCCGAGCCAGCCGAAAGCGGTCAGGCACAGCCACAGTATGCAGTGCTCTTCCCACTTCAGGTGGCGCGGCGACATGATCAGGAGGCGGCCGTCGGGGTAAATCTGGAACGGCGGTTGGTAGGGCGCCGCGTCGAAGCGGATTTTCGCGCCGATCCAGGCCGCCGCCAGCATCAGCAGGACAGAAACGACGATCAGGTAACGGTCGCGTTTGCCCTCCGCGTCCGCCACCGCGAAAATCGCTCCGAGCCACATCCCAAACAGCGCGGCGCCGAAAACGGCGTAACCCCGCGCCGCCGGCGTGTGGAGCCAGAAGCCGTAAACGGTCGCGCCGCACAAAAACAGGAACCATTGCGTTATCGTCCGCATCTGCATCGGAAATACCCCCCTTCCTCTTTTTTTCAGCCGCGCAGGGCGCTCGGCGTGGCGCCGCGGTAGCGCCGGAAAATCCGGCTGAAGTAATGCCGGTCGTCGTAGCCCACCGCGTTGGCGATTTCGCCGATATTCATCTCCGGGTGATGTTTCAACAGCTGTTCCGCCCGCTTCAAACGTTTTTCGATCAGCAGCTCCTTGAATGAGCACTGGTAATTGTCCCGCAGCCAATGGGTGAGCCCGGAGCTGCTGCAGCCGACGTGCCGCGCCAATGCCGCCAGCCGGACCGGTTCGGTCAGGTGCACATCCAGATAGTGTTCGACCAACTCCATGCGCCGGTCGCCGCGCCAGCCGACCAATTCCCGCGCCACCACATAATCCACCAGCATCCGAAACAACCCGATCAGGTCGTCGAGTTCGGCCTCCCCATACACCGGCAATTCGTTCCACGCCTTGGCCGCCTCCGGGTTGGCGGCGGCCTCTTTCGGCATTTGACCGGTCGAGCGAAACTGGCCGAACATGATGTAACCGCCGATCTGCCCATCGGCGAACACCGGCGCAATCAATTCGTGCAATCCGGCGTGGCAGCGGTAACAGGTCAGCTCGCGGCTCTTCCGGCACGCCTGCTGCATTTGCACATCCAGCTTGCGGCAGTCTTCGACCGAAAACACCTGCGCCTGCATCAGGCGGCAGTATTCGCAATTCTCCGCCTGGCGCCCCGAGCCGAGCACGCTGCCGTCGGCGGCGAAAAACACCGTCCGCACTTTCATCACCGCCGCGAAGTGGTCCAGCAACCGCTGCACTTCGGGGCGCAGAATCAATTCCAGGGTCAGGCGTTCGCTCATGGCTTCTCCGGTGCCGGAAGTTTGGCCGCCCGGCTGCTCCAATACCACGGCCGGGCGAGGTCGTTCAACGTATCCGCGATCCGGGCAGTCTGCTCGGTTTCACTCATATCCTCGAATGGTGCCACCGACAATTCCAGCCGGTCACCGGCACGGAATGCCGCTTCGGGCGTATTTTTGCGGTCGCGGAACCCCGGCAGGATCACGGTGATCTTCGCCGGTATGCCGAACTCGTTCTTGTCCACTTGGAATTCGGCGGTATAGCGGCAATCCGGGTAGCGCGAAGCCGCCGCCGGCGGCAGTTTCGAACGGCTCAGGATTTCGCCGGTGACGGTATGAAATTCCGGAGCCTTCTTTTCCGGTGTTGCCGCCGGCAGAGAAAACACGCATAACAGCAGAATTGCCCATCGAATCATCATGATGAAAATGCCTCCGGGACAATATAATTTCCTTCCCGGATTTTTACAAGTTCCGCTTCGGTCAGAATCCGGCGGAACAACCATTTTCCGAGTTCGATGGTCTGCCCCCGCGTGAGCGGCGCCGTCGCGGTCGTGGCGGCGGCGAAAAAGCGGCGGCGCGCCTCGTCCGGAGCGGGGGCGTCCTCCCGGCCGCGCCGGAACCACCACGGATCGCGCAGCCAGCCGCGCCCCGCCATCGCCCCCGCGGCACCGGTCGTGGTCATGGCTTTCTCCGCTTCCACGCGATTTGCCAGGTCGCCGTTGATCCACACCGGCACCGGCGCCGCCGATTCGATGAAGCCGCGCCAACGCGCTTCGGCGTCGGCCACCGGCGCATATTGCTCCTTGACGGTGCGGAAGTGCAATGCCAGCCAATCCGGTTTCCCGGTGGCGAGCAATTCGGGCAGCCACTGCCGGTATTCCTCCGGCGACTCCCAGCCGGTCCGCAGCTTGAGGCTCAAGTCCGCCTCCGGCAGCTCCCGGCGCAATGCCGAAACGATTTCCAGCATCCGATCCGGGTGCCGCAACGCGCCGCCTCCGGCTCCGCCGCCGGTAACCTGCCGCGACGGACAGGCGAAATTCAGATTGATTCCCGCCGCTCCCAGCTCGAGAAAGCGCGCCGCGGTGGCCGCGACGGCTGCGGCGTCCACCCCCATCAGCTGCACCCATACCGGCACGCCGGCCCATTGAAACGGCGCGAGAAATTCCTGCAAGTACCGTGTCCGCGCCACCCCCTGCGACACCCGCCAGAACGGCGTCAGCCAGCCGTCGACCAGCCGCAACCGCGCCGCCGCTTCGCAAAACGCCGGGTGCATCACCCCCTCAAGCGGAGCGGGCAGAAATCTGGGCGGGAGCATATTGGAATCCTTGCATTTTTGGGGAGGGGAGAAGGGGGAGATGTGGAGGGCTCCAGCGCCCTCCACGCCACCCCGGCAGGGTGACCCGCGTTACGCTCGCTGACGCGAGCTTACTTTTCGCCCTTGCGCTTCGCGCTGCGTTCTCTGCACCTCTGCTCCAGATGCCTTCGGCATCTTCCGCGACTTTTGGAGGATAGGGGAGCGTTGTTTGCCGCGTTAAACCCGCCAGACTACCTCAAAGCCGCCGTTATTGCCGGCCATGGCTGGCGGGCGCCTCCGGGGACGATTCGCCATCGTCCCCTGCTACCCCTGCGGGGACCCACGCCTGTCGTCGGGCCTGCCGCTTCCGGCGGCCGGTAGCAGCAGGCTGCGTGTGTCAACATGGAGCCGCGGTCTATTTCGTTGTTACTTGGTGGCGCCTTGCATCATTTGCTGCTGCATTTGCTGCTGCATCTGCTGGGCGGCGCCGAGGGCCTGAAGCAGGTTCTGGGTCATGGAAACGGCCTTGGGAATGCTGACGTCGATGGATTTGCCGTTGTTTTTGACGGAAATCTGCTGGATCATCGGCGCCAACTCCGGCTTCAGGAACGCGAACATCTGCAGTTGCGCCATCTGCGCCTGGATGCTTTTCATCTGTTCCTTGGCGGCGTCTTCGGATTCCATTTCGCCATGGACCAGGACGTCCATATCACCGGCTTTTTCCGTTATCGTCAGGTCGGTGAACGTCATCGGCGCCTTGTCCTGGAATCTCGGGTCCGGTTTGCCGCGGAATGTCAGCACGGTCGCTTCGGCGGCCAGGCCGTCAGCCAGCGGATTCTTGCCTTCGCCCTTCAGAACCGCTTCGATCTGTTCGGTTTCGGCGTTTCGGAAGAAGAACAGCGCGTCGGGCGTCAGCAGCACCATGCTCCCGTTGGGATCGGTCAGAGTCGCGAACCCGCCGAGCGGGGTTTCTTCGAACTCATCGTCTTTGGCTTTGACTTCATCGACGCTCTGCTGGAACAGCTTCTGCGCCTTGCCGCCTTCGGTCAATAAGAGGATACCGAAAGCGCTGCTTTCGGCGATGGCCTGCGGCGTTGCCGCTTCCTCGCCCGCTTCCGCGGAAACGATATCGAAGAAATAGAATTTCCCCTTGATATCATCGAGCTTCAGATTTTCCGCCGCCAGGCTGTCTTCGAGTTCCTTGTTGACGTCGAATCCCAGTTGCGTTTTCAGCTCTCCGAAAAGAGTCTGCATCTGGGCATTATCCAAAAAACGCTGCGAGTCGACGAAGCCGACCATCCGGGAATCGCCGGGCACATAACTTGCCGGAACCACCGGTTTATCCAGGAAACCGGCGAAAAGCGTCAATGCGCTTCCGGCCGCCAACAGCGACATCATCATTTTTTTCATGCTTATTCTCCTCGTTTTTTTCGGTATTACTCGCCGGCTTCTTCCGGAAATTCGATATCGTCAATGTCGATCCACTCCGGATCACCCTCGGCTTGCGCCTTGAGAATCGCGCTGATGGCGCTGCCGGCGTCGGTGACGTCAAGAACGATGACATTTTCCTCCCGGTTCACCCGGGTCTGCTTGAACAAGGCGCCGGCTTCGGGATTCTGCGCCGCCATCAGATTCAGCAGCATCAGGCCGCCGCGCAGCTTTTCCAGCTGTTTGACCGCCACTTCCACGGACTCCATGGTGGCTTTGGCGTGAATGGCGTAATCGCCGTTGGTTTCGGAAACGATGATGATGCCCGATTGCAGCCCTTCCAATTCCTCCTGCAGATCGAATTCCGACGGAACGAATTGGCACGCGGCCAGAATTTCCGGAGCCTGAAGCTGTTTCAGCGCCGGATTCGCTCCGGTATGCGACAGAATCTCCTCGGGATCGACATCGGACAGGAGCAGCAGCACGTCCGGACCGGCCGCGATCAGTATGTCATCGTCGATCCCGAGCGCGGCTTTGTCGTCGATCGTGCCGGCGAGCACATCGTCCCAATCGGCGACGGCCAGGCTGACGCGATCGAAAATATCCTGGGCGGTACCGTTTTCTGTGATCAATACGAGGCCGCCGGCTTCGGTTTCCCAATCGGTGATGAACACATACATCCGATGCTTCAGGTCGTCGGGCGTCAGGCCGAATTGGGCCAGACTCTCACTTTGCCAGAGATCTTCCCCGGTGCTGTCCTCGATGATCCGCGTCGCGGTTTCAATCTGCGGGTTTCGGGCCAGACGTTCCATGTCGATATAGCCGACCAGAACGGTTTCGGTGGGAACGTAGCTTTCCGGGCCCGGAGTGACGGCACAGCCGCTTACGAAAGCGGCGACGGCGGCGATAGGCAAAAAACGAAGCAGTCCCTGGAGATGTTTCATGGTGGTCCTTTGTGTAGATAGTTACGCTGAGGGTTATATGTGCGCCGGTTTCCGGCGCGGATTTTCGTCCAGCACCCGGCGTATTTCCGTGGTGACATCGGTAAGTCGATGCGGTTTCGGCAGGAAGCCTTTGGCGCCCTGCCGCAGCAAATCATGCACTTCCGCTTCACTGACGAAGCCGCTGGACAGGAGAATATTCGCTTCCGGATCCAGTTCGCGGAGCCGGTAAAAGGTCTGATGACCTCCGGCTTTCGGCATGATCATATCCAGAAGCACCAGATCGATCTGGTTCGGATTGGCGGCGTAAATTTCCACCGCGTCCAGCCCGTTTTCCGCCAGAAGCACCGAATAACCCAGTTTTTGCAGTGCTTCGATCAGGAAGTCCCAGATGGTTTCGTGGTCGTCTACAATCAGAATGGTCTCGGTCCCGCCGGCCATTTTCAATTTCTTTTTCGTTTCCATATATAATACTCCTTAAGCTCCCCGCGTGTTTCTCCATGCCTGGAATATATTATAGACAGCTTTTCCCGATTTAGCAATAGCGCAACCCGGAAAAAAGAGAAAAAACTTTTCCATGGAGCAAAGTTTCATCCGCGGATGCCGGAAAAACAAACGCCGCCACAGTTGCCCGTGACGGCGTTCCCAAATTGCTCCGGAATCAGTCGCCGTCCAGCTGGTCGGCAATTTCATCGGCGATTTCAAAGTTGGCCGTCACCTGCTGGACGTCATCAAGCTCCTCCAGCCGGTCGATCATCCGCAGAATCTGCTCCGCGATTTTGACGTCCTTGACCTCCACGGTCATTTCCGGGCGGCGCACCACACCGGCTTCGGTGGTGGCGATGCCGGCGGCTTCCAGCGCCTGCGCGACGGCTTCGAAGCAGTCGGGGGCGGCCCAGATTTCCGCGATGCCGTCATCGACCAGGATATCTTCGGCGCCGGCGTCCAGCACCACTTCCATCAGCTTGTCCTCATCGGCATTGTCGCCTTCGATGATGAAGTGGCTTTGGCGCGAAAACAGGCGGCTGACCGCGCCGGAGCTGGCCAGATTGCCGTTGCAGCGGTCGAGCGCGGTACGCACGTCGCTGGACGAACGGTTCCGGTTGTCGGTCAGGCATTCGATCAGGACGCCGACGCCGCCGGGGGCATAGCCTTCGTAGATGATTTCTTCGAACACCACGTCGCCGAGTTCGCCGATGCCTTTTTTGATCGCCCGGTCGATATTGGCGTTGGGCAGGTTGATCGCCTTGGCGGCGGTCAGGGCCGAGCGCAGTCGCGGGTTGGCCGCCGGGTCGCCGCCGCCGATCTTGGCGGCTACCATGATTTCCTTGGCCAGACTGGAGAAAGCTTTGCCTTTCTTCTTGTCCGCCGCGGCTTTTTTATGCTTGATATTTGCCCATTTACTATGACCTGCCATATTTACCTCTGCCTTCAGGATTTTGAAATTCATCATCAATCGGTTGATAAAATAGCACGGATATTGTGTTTTTACAAGGCTTTCGATTTGACATTGCATTATTTTTGTACTATTTTAGAAGCTGTATTCGCATAGCAAAAAACAATCGTAACGAAATCTACAATGTAATGGCAAAGAAAAAAACGGCTCCTCCGGCCGAAGAGGATCTTTTCATACCGCCGCCGCCGCCGTCGCCCCAATTCATGCGGCAGGCAGTACTGGCATATCTGGCCGGACAATCTCCGGCGGGCCTGGCGCTCCGGGTGCCGGCCCGGATCCGCAAATACAAGGCCGACGCCGCCGCGTTCTGGGTGGAGTCCCAGGGAAAACATAACCGCCTGAGCCGGACGGTGGCGGTGGATATATTTCGCACCCGTGCCGAATGTGTGCCCGCTTGTGCGGACGCGGCCGAATTGATGAAAGAATTGAAGGAGTTGCGGAGAGAGCGGATCCGCCTGGAAGCGCATATCCGCGAGACCGAACCGGAGCTGGCGGTGTCCGATGAGCTGTTCACGGAATTTTCCAGCTACCATTATGCCTCCAGCCGCAATTCGGATTATCACAAGCTGCTGCGGCGCCAGGGAAAAATCCAGCACGCGCTGTTCAAAGGCAGCCGGATCGAAGCGGTGCGCCAGGCCGGAGTGGCCGATTATCTGTATATGGCGCTTCCGGCGGGAGAATTGGAGGCCGACGAACTGGCCGACGGCTGGGGGCTGCTGCATGTGTTGCCGGACGGGCGGATCAAGGTGGCCAAGGTGGCGGCGCGGCAGATCTGCTGCGATGAAAGCCGTCTCCACCTGGCGTTCAATATCGCCATGCAGGCGGCAAATAATGTGCTTTTCGCCAACGGCGTGCAGTTGCTGGGCAATGGCGCGATACGCTTTTCCCGGCCGCCGCGCCGGCGGTGCAAGTAATGAAGTGGGGAGCCGTGAAGAAGTTTTTTCGGAATATTCGGCATTGGCTGGAGTATGTGACGGTGTTGGTGCCGTACGTTTTGCTGCGGCTGCTGCCGCACGGCGGCGTCCGGGCGCTGGCGTGGTTGCTCGGCCATATCGGCTACGGTCTCGTGCCCGGGATGCGGCGGATCTGCTGCGCCAATATCGCGGCGGCGTTTCCCGATTGGGAGGACGCGCAGGTGAAGCGGACGGCGCGGGCGAGCATGTTTCACTTGTTTTACAATTTATTCGAGTTCTTCTGGATGACCGGGAAGCCGCGCCGGGTGGAGCGCTGGACCCGGCTCGGGGAGCGGATCGACCGTGAGCTGAAGCGGCACGTCGCCGACGGAACCCGGATTATTTTCGTCAATCCGCATCTGGGAAGCTGGGAGGCCTCCGGATTGATGGCGCCGTATTATTCCGGGCTGGAGTTGGCCGCCGTGGCCAAGCCGATGCGCAACCCGTATTTGAACCGGCTGCTGAACAACGGCAACCGGGAGAAAAATGCCGGAGTGCGCATCATTTTTTCTTCCGGCGCGGCGCGGGCGTCGTGGAAGGCGCTGCGGGACGGCGCGAGCGTCGGGCTGTTGGTGGATCAAAATACCAAGGTGGCCGACGGCGGCTGCTTTGTGAATTTTTTCGGCCTTCCGGTGCCGAGCAGCCGTTTGCCGGTGACGCTGTACCGGCGTTGCCGCCTGGAGGGGGTGCCGGCGGTGATCGGCGTGGCGGCGAGCCTGCGGCGCGAAGACGGCGGCATTCAGCCCGAATTCGATTACCCCGTCGTCGATCTGGCGGCGATGGAGGATGAAACCGAAGCGCTGCAGGTGTTGATGCAGATGTCGGAAGCGTTGATCCGGCGGCACCCGGAGCAATATCTGTGGTTTTACAAGCGTTTTCAGCATATTCCGCGCGAAGCCGACGAGACGCTGGCCAAACGCTATCCGTTTTACGCCCGGCGGGTTTCCGACCGGTTTCTGGGCAAGCGCGGGAAAAAATGACACGGGCGAGTACACGGGAGGGGGTCTCAATGCGACAGATGATGACATGGGGGTTGGGACTGTTGGTGCTGGCATTGGGCGGATGCGCGGATGCCGGCGGTAACGGGCAGGCGGCGACGCGTTACAGTTCCGCGGTTCCCGGCGAGGCGCGCCAGAACTCCAGCTGGACGGCGCGGGGCGGAGAACAGGCGAGCCGTACCGCGACGGTGGCGGTGTATTCGGCGGATGCGCTGGCGGTGAACGGCAAAAACTGCCGCCGCGGCGACCTCCTGGACCGGCTGCGGCGGCTGGATTGCAAAGAGATTCAACTGCAGCCGGACCGGGAGCTCTCGGCCGGTGTGGTGGCGGAGCTTCTCACGCAACTGAGCCGGGAAGGCTATACGGTTTATATTTTGCCTCCCGAAGAGACGCGGGTCGAATACCATTGATGGAATGCAATCGTAATTACGGTAACCACGAAAGGAAACGAAGATGAAACACACTTGGTTGATGGCCGGATTGCTCGGAGCCGGATTGCTGTCCGGCGGTTGTGCGTTGTGGCAGGCGCCGCAAACGGAGGAGGACAACACCATGCCGGCGCAGTATGCCGCCAAGCCGGTGAAAATCGACGGCAAGCTCGACGACGCGGTCTGGCAGACGGCGCCGAAGCGGGCGATGCGCTGGAATCCGGAGTGGGTCGCGGGCCGTCCGGAGTTGGCGCGCAAATCCATCGGCGACAAGCAGTGGGAAAACGGTACGGTGCAGATGGCGTGGGATGATGACTACCTCTATTTCGCGTTCGACTTCACCGATTCCGACGTTCAGGCCCAGAATCCGGAAAACCAGACCCATCTGTATCTGACCGGCGACTTGGCCGAGGTGTTTTTGAAGCCGGCCAATGAAACTTATTACTGGGAATTGTACGTCGCGCCGACCGGGAACAAGACTTCGCTGTTCTTCCCGGGCCGCGGCCACCTGGGGCTGCCGGATATGGACAAGGAGCTGATGCCGGGGCTGAAGACCGCCGCGCAGATCGACGGCACGCTGAACAACTGGAGCGACCGCGACAACGGCTGGACCGGCGAAATGGCCGTTCCGATCAAGCAGTTGGAGAAATACGGCGCCAAATTCAACGCGGATACGCCGTGGACGGTGTTCTTCGGGCGTTATAATTATTCGCGCTATTTGCCGTATTGCGAAAATTCGTCGTTCCCGACCGCATCGCATCTGGACTTCCATTTGCTGGAATACTACGCTCCGGTGAAGCTGATGAAGTAAGCCTTCGGGGCAGCGGGCGGCCTGGCGTGTCACTTTGTCGCAGTGAGAAATGAGACAATGTGGCGCAGTCGAGGCCGCTCTCTTTGTTTCAAGACCGGGGAAAAGCGGTGTTGGCGGGATGTTTTCAGAATTGGCACGCCACTTGCTTATATTCACAGTCACAGTTTTGAAATGAAAAAAGTTCTCAATACAAGGAGGAGTGATTATGAGTAAGATTCTCGGTATCGACCTGGGGACCACCAACAGTTGTATGGCGGTCATGGAAAGCGGCGAAGCGAAGGTGATTCCGAACGCGGAAGGCAACCGGACGACGCCGTCGATTGTCGCGTTTGCCAAGAGCGGGGAGCGTCTGGTCGGCCAGACCGCAAAGCGTCAGGGCGTGACCAACCCGAAAAATACGGTCTTTTCGATCAAGCGTTTCATGGGCCGGAAGTTTTCGGAAGTCGGCGAAGAGCGCAAGCTGGTGCCGTACGAGCTGGTGGAAGCGCCGAACGGCGACGTCGCCGTTCAGATCGGCGACAAGAAGTATTCTCCGCCGGAAATTTCCGCGATGATCCTGTCGAAGTTGAAAGCGGACGCCGAAGCCTATCTGGGCGAGGAAATCAAGCAGGCGGTCATCACCGTGCCGGCCTACTTCAACGATGCCCAGCGCCAGGCCACCAAGGATGCCGGACGCATCGCCGGGCTGGAAGTGCTCCGGATCGTCAACGAGCCGACGGCGGCCAGCCTGGCTTACGGGCTGGACAAGAAAAGCGAAGAGGTGGTTGCGGTATATGACCTCGGCGGCGGCACCTTCGATATCTCCGTGATGGAGATCGGCGACGGCGTCTTCGAGGTGAAAGCCACCAACGGCGACACCCACCTGGGCGGCGACGACTTCGACCAGGCGATCATCAACTATCTGGCCGAAGAGTTCCAGAAAGAGAGCGGTATTGACCTGCGCAAGGATACCCAGGCGCTGCAGCGTTTGAAGGAAGCCGCGGAAAAGGCCAAATGCGAATTGTCTTCGAGCATGTCGACCGATGTCAATTTGCCGTTCATTTCGATGAACCAGGATGGCCCGGTGCACATGAATATCGCGCTGACCCGCGCCAAACTGGATCAGCTGTGCGAAGCGCTGGTGAACCGTACGGTCAAGCCGTGCCAGGCATGTTTGAAGGATGCGGGGCTGTCGGCGTCGAGCGTCAAGGAAGTGATCATGGTCGGCGGTATGACCCGCATGCCGCTGGTGCTGGAAGCCGCGAAGAAGATTTTCAGCAAGGAACCGCACAAGGGCGTGAATCCGGACGAAGTCGTCGCCTGTGGCGCCGCCATCCAGGGCGGGGTGCTCGGCGGCCAGGTCAATGACGTGGTGCTGCTCGACGTGACGCCGCTGTCGCTGGGGATCGAAACCATGGGCGGCATCTGCACCAAGCTGATCGAGCGCAATACCACGATTCCGACCCGCAAGAGCGAAATCTTCAGCACGGCCGCGGACAACCAGCCGGCGGTGGATATCCATGTGCTCCAGGGCGAGCGCGACATGGCTTCGGCGAACAAGACCATCGGCCGTTTCCGGCTCGACGGCATCGCTTCGGCGCCGCGCGGCGTGCCGCAGATCGAAGTGACCTTCGATATCGACGCCAACGGCATCCTGCATGTGACCGCGAAGGATCTCGGTACCGGCAAGGAGCAGAAGATCACCATCACCGCCTCCAGCGGCTTGAGCTCGGATGAGGTCGAAAAGATGGTCAACGACGCCAAGGCCTATGCCGAAGAGGACAAACGCGCCAAGGAAAAGATCGAGATCAAGAACAAGGCGGACTCGATGGTCTACCAGACCGAGAAGCAGTTGAAGGAGAACGGCGACAAGCTGCCGTCCGAGGTCAAAATGCCGGTCGAAAACGCCGTCGAAAAGCTCAAGGGTCAGCTCAAGGCCGACGACGCCGACGGTATGAAGGCCACGATGGAAGAGCTCGAGCAACTGCTGATGAAGTTCGGCGAGCAGCTCTACCAGCAGCAGTCGCAGCAGCCGGGCGCGGGAGCGCAGCCGGAAGCCGACGCGGCGCAGCCGGGCGGCGCCGCCAAGAACGGAGATGATGTCGTCGACGCGGAAATCGTCGATTGATGATAAAAACAGCCTCTCCCGGAGCGAATACTCCGGGAGAAGCAACGTCAATTTAACAGGGTGTTAGTTTTTAACAACCGGAAAAAACAAAGGAGACAATCAGAAATGTCGCAAGTGAACATCAAGCCGTTGGGGGATCGTGTCCTCCTCGAAATCTGCGAAGTCGCCGAACAGATCAAGGGTGGAATTCTGATTCCGGATTCCGCGAAAGAAAAACCGCAGGAATTCAAGGTGATCGCGCTCGGTACCGGCAAGCTCGACAAGGACGGAAAAAAGATCGCGTTCGACGTCAAGGTCGGCGATGTCGTGTTGACCAGCCGTTACGGCGGTACCGAAGTCAAGCACAATGACAAGGAATACAAGGTCATCAGCCAGGACGATATTCTGGCGATTGTCGGTTGAACCCCCACTGAATTGAAAAAAAATTATTGAAGAGAGAATTATTATGGCGAAGCAATTGGTTTTTTCGGATGAAGCGCGTCGCGGCATCCTCGAAGGTGTGCAGCTCCTGAGCAAAGCGGTCAAAGCCACGTTGGGTCCGAAGGGCCGCAACGTCGTGCTCGACAAGAAGTACGGCGCCCCGCATGTCACCAAGGACGGCGTTTCGGTCGCCAAGGAAATCGAACTGTCCTGCCCGTTTGCGAACATGGGCGCCCAGATGGTCAAGGAAGTTGCCAGCAAGACCAGCGATGTCGCCGGCGACGGCACCACCACCGCGACCGTGTTGGCCGAAGCGATCTTCCGTGAAGGTCTGAAAAACGTCACCGCCGGAGCCAATCCGATGGAACTCAAGCGCGGCATCGACAAAGCCGTCGTGGCGATGGTCGAAGAATTGGCCAAGATGAGCAAGTCGGTCGACGGCCGCGATCAGATCGCGCAAGTTGCGACGATCTCCGCCAACGGCGACAGCACCATCGGCGACATCATCGCCGACGCGATGGACAAGGTCGGCAAGGACGGCACCATCACCGTCGAAGAGGCCAAGTCGATCGAAACCACCCTCGACGTCGTCGAAGGCATGCAGTTCGACAAGGGCTATCTGTCCCCATACTTCGTCACCAATGCCGAAGAAATGGAAGCCATCCTCGATGACTGCTACATCCTGATCAACGAAAAGAAGATCAGCAACCTCAACGACATGCTGCCGCTGCTCCAGGCCGTGGCCAAGGAAGCCCGTCCGCTGTTGATCATCGCCGAAGATGTCGAAGGCGAAGCGCTGGCCACCCTGGTCCTCAACAAGATGCGCGGCACGCTGAACATCTGCGCGGTCAAGGCGCCGGGCTTCGGCGACCGCCGCAAGGCGATGCTGCAGGATATCGCCATTCTGACCGGCGGCACCTGCATTACCGAAGATCTGGGCATCAAGCTGGAAAACATCACGCTGGAGCAGCTCGGCAAAGCCAAGCGCATCTCCGTGTCCAAGGAAAACACCACCATCGTCGAAGGCGCCGGCATGCCGAGCGCCATCGCCGGCCGTGTCGCCCAGATCCGTCGTGAAATCGAAGAAACCACCTCGGATTACGATCGCGAAAAGCTCCAGGAACGTCTGGCCAAGCTGGCCGGCGGCGTCGCGGTGCTGAATATCGGCGCTGCCACCGAAGTGGAAATGAAGGAAAAGAAGGATCGGGTCGATGATGCGCTGCACGCCACCCGCGCCGCGGTGGAAGAGGGCATCGTCCCGGGCGGCGGTGTCGCCCTCCTGCGCGCGGTCAGGGCGCTGAAGTCTTTGAAGGTCAACGGTGACGAAGCCGTCGGCGCCGCCATTGTCGAAC
The DNA here is from genome assembly GCA_031549115.1 of Victivallaceae bacterium. Classification (GTDB taxonomy): domain Bacteria; phylum Verrucomicrobiota; class Lentisphaeria; order Victivallales; family Victivallaceae; genus JAVBQJ01. Next base: position 29 of record JAVBQJ010000136.1, on the reverse strand, counting down.
GCGCGGTGGAAGAGCCCTTGCGCCAGTTG
>JAVBQJ010000031.1:0-69728 GCA_031549115.1 Victivallaceae bacterium | reverse complement strand
AAACGATTTTGCAAAGACAGATTGCTTCGAACCTCATGGACGCATGGGTAAGGGAGAGTTTGCTTTGAAAAGGAAAGATTTTACAGAAAATACAAGAAAAGTTGCGAAAGCTACTTGACAAAACCTATCATAGAAGGATATCCGTCATGAGTTTTTTCCTGAACCGCAAGCTGGATTACGCCGCCCATAACGCCGAAGTGAAATCGGTGTGGGAGGATTTCGCCGCCAACCGCCATTGCCGGACGCCGATCGTGATCGGCGGCAGTATCCGCAACTTTTTCAGCAATCCGGCGATCAACACGCAGCATTTGAGCTTCCGGGACTTCTTCTCCAGTGCCCGCGTCCAAATTGAAGCGGAACTGCAATTTCGCCATTATGTCCGGCACAACATTCTCTGCGACCAGGAAATGGGGCTGCCCGACGCCTGGGACGTCTTCCTCAATTTTCAGAATTCCCGCGACCAGGCGTGGTTCGGCGCGCCTTTTTTCTTCCCCGACGATCCGGCGGATGTCCCGGACACGCTGGAAATCCTCAAGGAACATCCGGAGAATTTCGCCGGGTGGACGCTTCCCGATCCTTTTTGGGGACGCGGCGACTTCATGAAAAACGCCTACGCCATCTATGAGGAGATGGAGAAACTCATCGCGGCCGGTTACGAATTCAAGGGGCGGCCGGTCAGACTCCAGCGTCAGCTCTTCCCCGGTTGCGACGGAATTTTCACTCTGGCGCTGAAGCTGCGCGGCACTGTGGAATGCATGTGCGACATGTACGAAGATCCCGTTTACTTCCATGCGCTGATGGATTACCTGACCGAAGGTTCGATCGCCCGATGCCGAAGCCACCGCGTCTGGGCCGGCCTGCCGGAAAAAACCGAGGACTTTTTTTATGCCGACGATTCCATCGCGATGCTTTCGTTGGAACAATACCGGGAATTCGTCGAGCCCTACACCGACCGGATCTTCGCCGCACTCTCCACCGGCCGGAACAACCAGCTTCATCTCTGCGGCGACGCCGGCCATCTCTTCGGCCATCTCGCCCGCCGTTACGGACTCAAGCTGCTCGACACCGGCTTTCCCATCGATCACGGAATGCTGCGCCGGGCGGTGGGGCCGGAGGTGACAATTGCCGGCGGACCGACCATCATGCTGCTGCAGCGAGGCACCCCCGAAGAGGTTTTCCGGGAGACCCGGCGAATTCTCCAATCCGGCGTCCGGGAGGGGAAACGGTTCCTGCTGCGCGAAGCCAATAACCTGGCCCCGCTGACTCCGGTGGAAAACCTCCTCGCCCTCTACGACGCGGGAATCGCCTTCGGTCAATATTGACCGGGCTCGCTATTCAGTCTGCGGCTCGTGTTCCAGCAGCTTCCAGAAAGCTCCGCGCAGACGGACATTGAGCCGGCGCACCGGCAGCGTCCGGATCAGATTCCGGCTGAAATCCAGCGTATGGAGCATCAGGGTCTGCCGTTCCGCCTCCTTCGCCCCTTGCCGGAATACGTAGTACAGCGAGGAAAAACTCTGCGACACGCCGAGCAGCTGTTGGAGCGGGACCAAGTCTTCGATCCGGTCTTCCCGGCTTTGGCCGAGAAGGTAAAGACGGTTTACCCGAATCGCTTCGCAGCTTTGATAAAGCACCTCCGGCAACCGGCGGTAACGGCGGGTCCAGGTCGGCAGCGGCTGGGCGAAGTAGCCGCTGTCGCGGCGAAACAGGAGCAGCGAATCATCGCAATGCGCCCTCCAACTCGCCGGCAGACCGGCCATCGCGGTACTTTTGCCGATGCCGCTTTCGCCGCAGAGCAGAAAACCGCGTTCCCCGAAGGTCGCCAGCGCGCTGTGGCAGAGCACCGCGTCGCCCGTCGAAAGCGCCGGCAGCAGCGGCAGCAGTGTGACCGCGCGCGAGAAGAAAAGCAGCTGCTGCGGCGACAGCTCCCGCAAGTCCAGATAAAAGCGGAACTCCCGGTCGCCGGAGCGGCACAGCAGAAATTTACCCCCGAACAGCCGCGGCCAGATGGGGAAGCCGTCCAGGCCGGACGGCGGCATGCCATCGGAAACGACAGTGTGTACGGCACTCCCCGCCGCTTCCGGCTTCCAACCGGCGATGCGGGCAATTTCGTCCAGCAGCGCCGAAGAAACCGGCCCATGCCCCTCCCACTCCATCCGACACTCGTTGCAGAGCGGTAGTGTAAACTTTATTGTCATGTGCCGATCTCAAGGGAAAATAGGATCGGGATCCTCCGAATCGTCCAGATCATCCTCCGGCCCGGAACCGCCCTGTCCTTTTACAAGCTGGAGGCAGTGGGTTTCAAATTGAATCAGGCCGGGTGTTTCGTATAAGAATGTCTCGTCCATGTCACACTTCCTTTGCTTGTGCAATTAAGCCAGCATTCCGTTCTGGCGGTACAGCGTTGAGGAATCCGGTTCTGTCGAACCGCATGCCCGCGACCAATCCAGCGCGAAAGAGCCGGTATTCTGTTCATAAACCAGGTTGAACGCGAGATCTTCATCGGGGAGCTGCAGCGAGCCGCCGTTGAATTTTCCATCGAAGCTGTCGCCGTTGTAATCCAGACTGACATTCATCGCATCGAGCGGCAACGACATATTGTCGATCCCGTCGATCAGGAGGAAGCGCCCGGATTCGGCCGAGAGATCGGCGCCGTCCAGATCGATGTGAAAGACTGTGTCTTCGGTCATCCCCAAACTGCCAAACTCCTGCTTCAGGAAGGCGGTTTCGGGATCCGCCGCGCGCCCGGCGAGACGGAAGGTGTAATCCGTTCCCGCTCCCCAGACCGCCTTGGTGCCGATCGTCACGCTGGTGGAGCCTGAGAATTCCAGGTGATTGAAGCTCTGAAATTTCGCCAGCAGCGAATCGGCGGAGAAGTCGTGGAACGCAAGCGTATGCGTCTTCCCGGCGTCGGTGCCGCCGCCCGCGTTCAGCCAGCCGTTGAAAGCGTCGGTGCCGGTGCGGAAATTCGCGGCGTCGCCGGTCAGGATCAGCTTCGTGTCGCCGGCAACCTGTGAGGTGGCGTTGCCGCCGAGCGTGATGCCGCTGCCGCTCCGGAAGCTGACGACATTGCCACCGGAAACATCCAGCGTGATGGTGACATCGCCGGAGACCAGCGCGTAACCGGTGCTGTTGCTCGCCTTTTGTGCGCCGCCGTAGACGGTCCCGTTGAAGGTGCCGCCGGAGATGGTGATGTCGACATTGCCGGTGATGATGGCGTCGCCGTTTTTGCTGTAGCCGCCGCCGAAAAGGTAGCCGTTGAAGGTGCCGCCGGTGACGCTGAGCGTCACGGCGCCGGTCGTCGATGTCCCGCCGTTATCGGCGCGGCCGCCGCAGTAGAAGTAGCCGGAGTGGTCGCCGCCTGAGATACTGATGTCGACGGTTTCCACGTGGGAAACGCCGCCGGCTGTGCCGTAGCCGCCGCCGTGGAAATTGCCGCCGGAGGCCGCGTCTTCGATCCGGATGGAAACCGCGCCGACGTCGACGCGGCCACCGGCGCCATTACTGGCGGCGCCGCCGAAGACATATGCGTTTGAGCTTCGGCTGGTGTAACCGTCGAGTACGATATTGACCTCGGAAATCACGATGTCCCCGGGGTTCACGGTCTGGTTGAACGCACCGCCGCCGTAAACGCAGTTGATCTCGGCGGCTCCGACGGAAATCGTAATGATATCGGCGGGAGCGCCATTGCCGCTGCGATTGCTGCCGAAAATATGCCCGGTCACACTGCCGCCATTGATTTCGACGGTGGCTGTGGCGCGGCCGCCGTCGGTGCGGGCGTACCCGGCGTCGATGCTGCCGACCGTGCCAGCTTCCATACGGATGAACAGCGCGCCGTTCAAAACCTCCGCGCCGGTGATGCGATCGATGGTTCCGCCGTTGATCAATAGATAGTTATCCAGCTCGCCGCCATAGATCAGGTCGCCGTAAGTTGCGCCCGCTTCGGTGCAGACGCTGTAAACGTCGCCGCCGTTGTTGTCGGTCGCGATATGCGTTGCAGCGGCGATGGCGCCGGTGAAGGCGTCGCCGAGGACGGCCGCCGCGGACGGTCCGCCGTCAACTCCCGTCCAATCCGCCTGACGGAAACCGTCACGAATGCGGAGAGAAAGATTGTTGTAGCTGTCCAGCACGAAGCGGAAGCTTCTGTCGCCGTCCCAGAGCTCGTTGCCCACGCCGAGGGCGCCGAGCGTGGTGCCGGCGGCGGTTTTCAGCGTCAGCGAACCGGCAAACGACGCGGCGGAGCGGAGGAGCCGGTACTCCCCGGCCTCCATACTGCCATCCACCGTGATCGTCCAGTCGGCGACGGCGGCGATATGCGACGCGAGACAGACGCCCTGCGTCCGTTTTTCGCCGGTCAGGTCGATGTTGACGGTCGCATGGTAAACGCCGGAATCATAGTCCGAGACGCTGAACATGGCATTGTCATGCAGATTGATCGTTCCGGAGATAACCGTAGCGGCCGGGCCTGCGGAGCCGATAAGGCTGATGCTGTGATACACGTCCGCGCCGCCGAGGGTACTGCCCGCGAACACCATCAGCGCTCCCATGCCGTCGAAATAGCCGAGCGATCCGCCGCGCACGTACACACTGGACTTGGAATTCGCCAGGCCGGTGATGCTGTCGGCGGAACCGGCGAAAAGGTCGATCCGGCTGACGACCGCGGCATCCATGTTGCCGTCGATGCTGCCGATATGGCCGCCGCTCTGCTGCAAAAAGAAATTGCTTCCCGCGCAACAGATGGCGTTTATTTCGCCGCCGTCGACGGCGAGATAGCTGTTTCCCGCAGCGGCGGCGGTCACATTCCCGTAGCGGTTTGTTCCGGTAAAGCAAACGCTGACACGGCCGTCGGCCGTGTGAAGCGCCGGATCGAGTTGCCCGCTGAAACCGTCCTCCAGCAAACGTGCGGTCTGCGGCATACCCGGAGAGACGAAACTCCAATCCACCGTAGTAAGGCCGTCCTGTACGTTCAAATACAACTGGCTTTCTTTTTTCACCAGCGAGTAACGGGTGGTGTCGTCCCAGAGTGCGTCGTCTGCCGCGAGCGCGCCGAGGATTCCTTCGGCGTTCTTCACCGTGAAGGAGCCGGTGAACGAGGCGGCGTCGCCGAAGAGCAGGTAGTCTCCGTTTGCCATGGAGCCATTTACCGTGATCGACCAGTCGGTGACAGCGGCGGAAATTTCCGCCGTACAGACGGCCTGTGTCCGCATTTCGCCGGTCAGGTCGATGTTGACGGTTGTCTGATAAACGCCGGAGCCGATACGGCTGAACGTCGCATTGTCGTGCAGATTGATGGAGCCGGTGATGAGCGGATTGTTCACACCTTCACTCTCGAAGAGGCGAATACTCCGATAGATATCCGCGTTGCCGAGTGTACCGCCCGCATGCAGCCGCAACGCCGTTCCCTCATAGAATCCGAGGGAGCCGCCGTTCTGAACGACAACCTGCGCCGTGGAAGCAAAGAAGCCGGTAATGTTGTCGGTCGAGCCGCCGCCCAGGTGAACCCATAAGGATCCGGTCGCGTCCGCATTGCCGGCGATACTGCCGATGTGGCCGCCGGTCTGCATGACGCGGAACGGACCGGCGGAGGCGGTGATGGAATTGACTTCACCGCCCTCTACGGTGAAGTTGCCGCCCATCGCGGCAAAAGCGCTGATGTCGCCGTAGCTCTTTCCCGCGGCAAAGCAGACCGAGAGGCCCACCCCGTAAAGGTAATGGAGTTTGGGGTCGATCTCTCCGGTGAATCCGTCGTCGAGCAGGACCGCCCGCACGATCCCCATGCCCATGCCGGCGGCGCTCCAATCCACGTCGACAAGCGCCAGCACGCGAAGTGTGAGATCGCTCCCTTGCCGCCGCAGCGCGTAACGCCGGTCGCCGAGATCATGGGAGTCCGCATCGGCCTGCAGCGTTCTTTCGCCGATACGGATTACGCCGATATGGTATTCCCCCACGCCGGAGCAGATCAGATAATCGCCCGCCGCCTGGGTTTCGGAAACGGTGACGGCGAGAAGCCGTTCATTGGCGAACGCGGCGCCGTTTACTCCGCGCACCAGCGCGCCGCGCTCCGGCGTCGCCCCGGCCAGGTCGAAGGTGATGGTGGCATTTACGGTCAGGAAAGCCGGATCGGCCGTCACTTCGAGGTATCCTGCGGAACCGATTGCCACCGTTCCATCCAGCGTATTGGCGCCGTCCAGCAGCAGCTTGCCGGAAACCGTCAACGCGGTGCTTCTTCCGGTTGCGGCGGAGCCGTAGAAATAGAGGTTCGCCACGGTCGCGGACGAATAGAGCGTCGAAGCGCCGTCCAGCAGCAGCGAGAGATTCTGCCCGTTCACGCGGTTCACCGTACTGTTGGTCAAATGCAGGTAGCTCTCCAGGTCGCCGTCGGCGGCGATGTTGAAAAACGATCCGCCCCAAGCCGCCGCGCTGTGGAACTCATTCTCGAACAGATAATCGCGCCCGGACACCATGAGCGGCGGCTCCAGATACGGTTGCGCGGAGAAGGGCGCGAGATCTTTGGCGATGAACGGATTGCGTCCCTGACCATGCCAATCCGCAAAACGGTCCGTCAAAGAGTTTTCCACCTTGATGTAAAGATTGCCGTTCTCCTGCTCCAGAGAAAAGAGCTTGACTCCATACGGTTGCGCCGCCGAGCCGATTCCCAGCGCCGGCATCGACAAGTTGTCGATGGTGAAGTTGATGTTGCCGGTAAAGGCGGGAACGTTGTCCGCCAACAGATAAAGCCCGGATTCCTGCCTCGAACTGACGTTGACGGTCAGATTCGGCGCGATGTCGGCGAACTGGAAGCCGTCGATTCCCTGAATTACGGGATAGTCCCGCTCCGTTGCGGAGGAGAAATCGACCGCGACCGCCGCGTTGATGGCGTGACCGGTGCCGGAGACGATCAACATGCCCTCTTTTCCGTCGATAACCACCCGTCCGTCGATGGTATTGGAGCCGCCGAGCAGCAGTACGCCGGAGACGAAAGCGCCGGTGGCGTAGTCGATCCGGCTGGTGCCATACAAACAAAGGTGGCGGACCCGGAGTTCGCCGCCGGCTCCGGAGCTATCCCCGTCCAGAAGAAGCGCCAGATTGTTTCCCGCCACCTCTGCCACTGTGCCGTCGGTCACATGCACATAGGCGGCGCGCGTGTCGTCCGTCAGTTGCATCGATCCGCAATCGACACCGGTCGCCGCCACGCTGTAAACCTGGTTGCCGTAACGGTCGGAAACGATATTCGCGGCGTCATCGACAACGCTCCAGCTGTTGCGCGCGTCCGATGGGTTCCCGCCGAGACCGTGCCAGTCGACGGTACTGTAGTGGGTGTTTTCGCCCAGCGACGTGACCCGCAGCGAAACGGTCGAGGCATTCTGAATCAGTGTGTACTGGCGGCCGTTGTAAATTCGCGTATCGTCCAACCGAAGATCGCCGAGGCTGATCCCGCCGACCCGCAGCGTGAAGCTTCGGGAGAAAGGCTCGCCGACCCCCGCCAGCGTATAGGTATTCAACGCCTGGTCGGCGGAAACCGTCACCATCAATGCGCCGGGGGAGAACGAGAGGAAAAAGGGCGTGAATGCAACATGGCTTCTGCTGTCGGTCCCGGTCAGATCGATATTGAATACCGCTTCGGAGATATTCAGGTACGAACTATTGACCTGAATGCTTGAAGCCGCTCCGCGCAAATTGACGGTTCCGGTGATGGTGACCGGGGCGGTCTGCATGCTGTTGTAAAGGCCGAGCGTACCGGTAATATCGGCACTGCCGAGCGTCGCGCTGTGATAAAGAGAAAGACTCTTCCCCTCAAAATAACCGACGCTGCCATTTTCCCAGACGGAAATAACCGGATCGTTGGCGTGGATGCCGGTCATACTCCCGATATTGCCGCGAATTTCCATTGTCTGCGAAAATGCGGCGTTGCCGATAACGTTATCGATCACTGCGCCGCTGTCCACGAACAGGCGGGAGTGTTGCGTCGCGCCAAAGCGGATCGTTCCCACCCGTCCTCCGGCAATCCGGAACAGACTCACATTGCCGCCGCCGGTGATGGATGCAACCGTCCCCCCGGCGACATAGAACGCATTCTGCTGGTCACTGCCGCCCAGGATATCGCCGTAGTTGCTCCCTTCCGCGAAATAGACGCTGTAAGAGGGGTTGGCACTTTGTTTGTCCGCAACCAGATATGCGGTGGATTGAATCGAGCCGGAAAAGCCGTCGTGGAGCTCCAGCGCCGCCACCGGCCCCTGGTTTGTATAGTTCCAGTTGACGCGGTGCATCTGGAACATATGGAAGTAAAGGTCGCTGTCGGCATCGACTGCCAGCGCATAGCGAACCTCCTGCGCCTCGTAATTCTGATTCACCGAAAGGTCGGTTTCGCCGATCACCCGAAGATGAATCGATCCGTAAGACGACCCGACATCTTCCGCAAGCAAAAAGCGGCCGAGCGTCTGTCCGGCGCCCGGGCTCACGGCGACAGTGCATTCGGGGTTGGAGAGGAGCGTCATGGCGCCGTTCCCGCTGATCAACGCCCTGTCCGTTTCGGTCATTCCGTCCAGGGCGAATGTGATGCTGGTGCCGGAGTCGAACGTGTGGGCGGCGCCGTCGACAAACAAGGTGCCGCCCGCCTCGATGCCAAGATCGCCGGCAAGTGAGCTGTTGCCGTACAAATAAAGCTCCCGTAAACGATTTGTGCCGGAAAGCGCGGAATCCCCGGCCAGCAGCAGCGAGATCCGCTTCCCGTTGAAGTCGCTGACCAGGCTATCGGTCAAGTGGTAATAGCTGGCAAGACCGTCGTCGCTCCCGGTAAAATTCCCGAATGTGCCGCCGGCGGCGACGGCGCTGTAAACCGCTTTTCCGTTTGCGCCGTAAAACAGATAGTCCCCGGCTTCGATGGAACCGGTGGCGGTGGCGAGCATGGCAGCCTCTTTCGGCGCATCCGGCGCATCCGGCCAGGCGACCGCCAAAATGTCTTCCACGGTCTCCACGTCAAGCTGAAGACCCGTACCCATCTGGCTGCCGATTCCGAGGGAGTAGCGGCGGCCGTTGTAAACGATATCGTTGCCGTCGCCCAACACGCCGAAGACGGTTCCATCGATACGTAACGTGAAATTGTAGCCCTGAAGCGAAGATGCTCCGCCGACCAGACTGTACGCTCCGGCCGCCTGATCGGAAGCCACCGAAATGGACAATTCGCCGACATGCAGTGCCGCAAATTGCGTATTCACCATAAACGCCCGGCTGACTCCGGAGAGTCCGACCATGTCGATGTGGATCGTCGCGCCGGAGAGGTCGGCCTTGCTCGCATTCAAACTGAGGGTCGCGCCGCCCCGGATGCGGATATCGCCGGTAACGGTGGCGGTTCCCTGCGTCGCATCGAAGCCGCCCAGGTAAAATGTTCCGGAGGAAACGGTAACATCGTGCACCTCCGCGTTGCCGGTAACCGTGAGAGTCCCGCCGGTCAACGTGATATCGCGCACTTTCGCGTCGCCGGAAAGGGTAAGCGTCCGGCCGTAATACGAGCCGATTTCGGCGGCACCGTCGATATGAACGGTCTCCATACTGCCGCGATTTTCCACCCGGCCCACGGAGCCGCCATGGATGGCGGCGGTGTCGCCGCTCCCTTGCAAAATAAGCGCATCAACGGTTCCGCCGGTAACGAGAAAGTGATCCAACTGCGAAGCGGTGCCGGAGAGGGTGCCGGCTTTACCGCCCTCGACGCGGAAATAGTTTTCCCGATTATTGCCGCCAGAGATATCTCCGCCAAGCAGGCCGTCCGTAAGCAGGACGCTGTTCGCATTTCCCACGGAGTAGGTGTCGATCGTGCCGGAAAAATCCCCGGTCAGCGCATAGGCGAAACTCGGGGCGCCGGGAGTCTCGTCCCAATCCACCGAAGCCAGTGACAGAAAGAAGTAGCGAACCTGGAACGGGTCGGCCGGCAGGGAGAACTCTTGGCGGCTCATGGCGACTCTCCTTCAAAATATGTTGCTATTTGTAAGTCATAATTTTTCTCTGCAAGCTATACATGCCCAGTTTAGCTTACTCATTATAGTCGGCAAATCATTTTTTGTCAATATATGTGCTGTAACTTTATTGTAAGCTTTTTATAATAAATTTATTATATTTTATCGGGCGACAAAATAACGCTTGACATTCATGGGACGGATCGGCGGTGGATTTTGATGGCGGTCGCATCAATATACTGAATTGGCGAAATCAGCAATTTTATAAGTGAAAAATTACACCTGAAGTATTGTTTGCAGCGGAAACAATTTTTCCGTAAACACCAAAAAGCCCTCTCCGATACTTTCTATAAGGTCCCGATGTTTTCCTGTCCGGTCAGGCGCCAACCGGCGATGCCGGTGGCCTGTACCCGGTATGCGGGATCGCAGTCCGGAATCTGTCCGTGCGTGAACGGGTTGGCGATCCGGGCGAAAGAGCCTGGGCCCACGGGGGCGTCGGCCGGAGCCGCCGCATGCAGCGGTCCGAGCAAATTCCGCAACGGGACGACGATCTCCAATGTCAACCGATTGGCGCCGCACCGGAGGCTGCCCGGCGCGAGCGGAATTTGCCACGGTTCGCCGCTGCAATAGCCGCAGTCGATGCCGTTGACGGCGAGCCGGATCGAATTCAATCCGAAAGGACGGCAGGTGAACCGGCGGAAGCGTTCGGGGGCCGTGTCGATCCATATCGTGGTTTCGAGCGTCTGTTTTCCGGCAAAAAAAGGCCAGCCGTCCTGGATCAGCCGCTCCGGTGTCACCGATTCCGGCCGGGGGCATACGGTGAACGGGCCGGCAAGGCGCAGCGTCGTGCCGTCGGCAGCCGGGGTCGCGTCAGCGCAGCGGACGCCGAAGCCGCCGATCAGGGTTATCGCCTCCAGCTCCAGATCGAAGCTCAGGGTGTTGACTTCGGTTTCAAAGATGCCGCAGCGGTCCAAATGCCGGTACACGGCGTCGCTTTGTTCGAATACACACATCAGCGTCAGGCGGTTTTCGCCTTCCCGCAGGTACGCCGCCGGGAGCCGGGTACGCCGGTTTGAGCGATCGAAAAGATAGCCGGTATCGGCGAAGGCGAACGCATTGCCGTTCAGGGCAAAGTCGAAGCGTTCCGGCGTTTCGAGTGCCGCCGACAGCGGCTCGTCGGGCCGGAACCCCGGAGCCAGCCGGAACGGATAGTCGATTTCAACCCGGACGGCGCGGCGCAGTGCGAGCAAACGCCACTGCAGTGTCGTGATATCCTCCTCCTCTTCCCGGTCGCCGCCGTCGAGCCGGAAGCGCACACGGTCCAGGACCAGATAATTTTCGTGTCCGTCGATCCGGGCGGAGCCGGGCAGGGGCAGCTCTACTGCGGGGGATTCCGGCCGGTTCATTCCGGCGGGGAGGGGGGCGCCGTGCCGGGGGCACCACAGCCACCAGGCCACGCCGCCCGCCAGCTCACAGGCGAATCCGCCGTCGCTTTCGACCGGATGCGGCGTGGCGGCGCCGGTTGCCGGGTCGAGCCGCACAATGGCCGGGTGCGGTTCCGTCCAATGGAGCCGGGTTCGAACCGGCCGTTCCCGTTCGCGGTTGGCGATCAGATACAAACTGCCGTCGGCGAAATCGCGGCGGCTCGAGCGCAGGCTCGCCAGCGCCTCCGGCGCCGCCGCGGTGAACAGACCGCGGAGTTGTCCGGCGAATACCGGGAGCTGCTCGAACCAGGCGCGGTCGGAGTCTTTTTCGCATTGCAGTCCGCTCTCCGGGGCGCGGTAAATCCGTCCGGGAAAACCCCGCAGCAGCCGCAGCACCGGTGCGGTCAATCGCTCCAGTTCCGGCAGTACTATGGTGTCGTAACGGCAAGCGCCCAATACGAGCATATCGTCCTCGATGCGGCCATGAGCCGCGAGGTGCGCTTCGAAGCCGTAATGAAAGGGGACCTGAAGTTCGGCGAGCTGTTGCGACAGCCGTTCGATGGCGGTGATGAAACGGCGGATTTCCGGGGCACGGTCGTCGAGCCGGTAACGGCTCCAGACCGAATGCTCCGTGTGGATCACCAGAGTCCGGACGAATTCGCGGCCGGTACTCGCATATTGATTTTGGCGGGCGAATTCGTCGTTCAACTGCCGGAAATCATCGAACCACGGCTGCTGGGCGCCGAATGACGGCGGATAATCCCGTTTGCGCAAGCCGCGCAGGCTGTATGCGCTCAGATGCAGACACAGGAAATTGATCCCGTACACCAGCATCAGTTGATACATCCAGCGCATCCCGGCAAAGGTCAGCTGCCAGCCGCAGCAGGCGAACATCTCCACCATTCGCCGCGATTGCCCGAATTGCGCCGCCACGCTGGTCATCTGCCGCGCGACGAAAAGGTCCGGCTCGACAAATCCGAGATGGTCGATTCCCGGCATGTCGTAAGCCGGGTAGTGAAACGACACCGCGCCGCTGCTCAGGGTCTGCTCGGCGTAATCGACCTCCTGGACCTGATGGCCGGTGAATTGCCAGCCGTGTTCCCGGCACCAGCGGTGAATTTTCGCCGTGTAGTTGGCGGCGAATAACTCTCCGGTCAGGCTGTGGTAATGCTGCCGGAAGCCGCCGGCGCCGGGGAAATCGTACCACAACCCGATCAGCCGGTCGACCGGATCGGCGTCGTAACGCGCACGGAATGCGGCAAAAAAGTATTCCGAATAAAACGGTTTGCCGATTGCCAGTTGCGGTTCATCGGTGAATATGCCCCGGATGGCGCGCCGGGTTGCCGGCGGCAGCCGGTCGAAATAATACTGATGGGTCGCGGTGATAAAGGCGTCGGTCGCGGCCGGATTGAGCACGTCGATGTAACACGGATTGACCCGCCGGGTGATCCGGTAATACGGTTCATGACCGGAAGCCGCCGCGGCCGGATCGATTCGCTGTCCGTCGCCGGTACGGTAACAGCCGATCGTGCCCGGCTCCGGAGGCATATCGGGAGCGGCGCATTCACAGACCAGATATTTCTGCTGGAAATCTTCGCCCAGGCCGTTGACCCGACCTCCGGCATAACCGCTCGGCCAGCCGTTTTCGTCGTAGAGCCACGCTTCCATGCCGCAGACCGCCGCCTCTTCGACGCAAACGCGGACGCACTCCAGCCATGCGTCACCGAGGTATTCGGTCTGCAAACCGCCGCGGGCGTGCATGAAAAAACCGCCGAGCCCGGCCCGGTGCATCTCCCGAATCTGGCGCTTCAATTCCTCCGGCTCCAGCCGGTCGTTCCAGCTCCAGAACGGCATCGGGCGCATCGTCGCGGCGAGCGACCGGGTGGGATCGAAGCGTTCCATGGCGTCTATTTCCGTGCGGTCGTTTCGAGTTCGATCACGGCTGCGCTGTGGGCCAGGATCGCGTCGGGATTGCCGTACAACACCCGGCCCCGGCGCCAACCGGCGGCGAATGCCGGAGCCGTCACCGCGAGCTTGGTATCGGCATTGTTGACGATGACCGCGTACGCGAGATTGGGCGCGGCATGGTGCAGCGTCACGGTCAGGCGCGGATCGTTGGTGCGAAAGGCGCGCCGCTCCAGGATCTTTCGTGCCGCTTCCCGGTAGAGCTTGTAATAGGGGCGCTCCGCCGCGCCGTTGCGGGTGACGATCTGTTTTTCCGGCGCATAGGTTAGAAAGTACGCTTCCCCGGCGCCGTAACGGTGGCGGCTCAGCACGATCCGGCCGTCGGCGCCGCGCAGCAGCACCTCCGCGCCGCATGATTGGGTTGTGATCCGGGTGGTGAAGTCGAACGGCAGTGCGTCGCCGTCGATTTCGACCGCCGCCGTCCCCGGAAACACCTCCCGGTACTCCGTGGTCAATCCGAAGAATTCATCGAACGGCGCCAGGCAGGCCCCGTCGAACGAATAGTACAACGTGGCACCTGCGGCGACCCGCTCCATCAATGCGAGATAGCGGTCGCGCGGCAGGTTGTTCAGCCCTGCCTGCGCCGGGACAATGTAGAAGTCGGAGGGGCGCAACGGCTCGTCGGCGAATTGAAACTCCAGATCGAAGCCGGCCTGTTTGGCCAGCGTCCATGCGCCGAACGCCGCCATCCAGCAGTCCTGGTCTTCGCTCAGGACGCAGACCGCGTCGCATTGAAAGCGGGGCAGCCGCCGGAACGGCAGCCGCTCCCGGAATTCGGCGAACTCCTTCAACACTCCGCCGACCGGCTTGGGCGAACCGTCGTCGTGAAAGAGTCCGAGCATCCGCTCCACCGCACACCACTGGTACGGCGGTTGGCTGAGGTGCAATTGATCGAACGCGCACCACCACAGCAGTCCCTCGCAGTCGTGGCTCCACAAGTTGAACAGCGTGTTCCGCAGGTAGGCCGCGGCGGAAGCTTCGCCCGCCACCGTCGGCGCCAGCGTGCCGAGCTCTTCGGCGATACAGGGACGGCGGCCGATGTCGCCGTAGAAGTGCGCTTCGGCGGTGGCGTGAAATACATTTTTGATCCCGGTGATGCGGTCGACCTCCGTGTGCGGCGTGAACGGTGGGTACGGATGCACCGTCAGCGCGTCGAAGATTTCCGCCATGTCGCCGATGCTCCAACGCGGGGTCGGCGCCATCGCTCCCGCCGCCGTCGGCACCAGACTGTGCAACCCCGCCGCGATCGGCCGGGTCGGATCGGCCGCCCGGATCGCATCGGCGATCGTCTGCGCCCACAGAGCGCCTTCGTGCCGGTTCGCCGGCCCCATGCAGTTGCATTCGTTGCCGATCCCCCAGAACGCGATCGCGGGGTGGTCCTTGACGCTCGTCACCACTCGTTTGACCAGTTTCAGTTGCCACCGGATCGCCGGCGCATCGAGCAGAGGATTGCACCCCTCGAATGCCGGAGGCGTGAACATCCGTCCCGACATCCAGCCGGTCACCAAACCGATGCCGAGCTGCAAATTGTGCCGGAGGGCGCAATCGCAGACCCACCGGAAGCGTTCCAGCATTTCCGGGTCGACGCCGCTGGTTCTGCCGTCGGTGTCGACCGGAATTTCGCCGCCGTCGCGCCAGCGCAATTGCAGCGGCTGGTTGCCGCTGCCGGAAAAGCGCACCAGCGGCTGGAAGTCCGGCCACAACGGGAAGATCCGCACCACCTCCAGGTGCAACGATTCGAGGCGGCGGAAGTCCTCTTCGATCACTTCGCAACGCCAGTTGCGCCACATATCGGTTCCCGCATGGCTGGCCCAGTAGTTGCAGCCGATGACAAAGTTCTGTTCTCCGAACGGATTCATGAATTTCTTTCCTTGTGGGTGACTATGAGCAGAAAGTGTAGAGATAAACGCAGCTTAGCCGGTCGGCGGTTCCCACCGCGCAGACACTCCCGTCGGCGTTGCAGGCGATTGTGGTCGGTTGGGAATTGGAGGCCACCGTGTCGCCGTCCGGCATCAGGAACGTGCGGCCGAGTTCGCGCAATCCCGCGTCGGCGTCGAACCGAAATACGTGGCCGAGGTCGTCCGGGTCGCCGGAAACGCCGTAGGCGACCCGGCCGTCGGCGGATACCGCGATCGCGTGTACCGGCCCATGGGCGCCGACGGCGCCGAGCGCGAACACTTGATCCGCCGCCGGGTCGTACCAGGCAAGCATGCCGTCCGCCGTGCCCAGAAGCCAGCGCCCTTGCGCCACTTTGCCCCAGGCGGTGACGGCGCTGCGGAAGGCGCGGCCCTGGCGGGCCGGCAGGCGTTCTTCGGCCAACGTTACCGGACAGGCGTCCGGCGCC
Organism: Victivallaceae bacterium; assembly: GCA_031549115.1. Classification (GTDB taxonomy): domain Bacteria; phylum Verrucomicrobiota; class Lentisphaeria; order Victivallales; family Victivallaceae; genus JAVBQJ01. The sequence continues at coordinate 54,048 of JAVBQJ010000031.1, read as the reverse complement.
GGGCAATCCGTCGCGCCGGTGATCGCTTCGGCCACCTTGGAGCCCTGCAGCCGGAACCGGTATTGTCCCGCTTCTCCGGCCCACACGGTCAGCTCCCCATTTGTTTCGAAGCGCAACGCTCTGACCGTATGATCGGCCGCCCACGGCAATTTGTCCCAGACCCGGACCGCGACGGCGGTTTGCGCCCGGACCGCGGTATTGGCGTGGCGGCCGATGAAGGCCGCCGCTTCGTTGCAGTAGTCGTTGAAGTGGATCACCGGCGCCGCGGCGGCGGCGAAATCGTGCCCCGGATATACGCTTTCGCCATCGGGAAAAATGACGTAGCTATACGCGTCCATGCCGCGGAGCCGCGGCAAGCTGCGGTCGGCTTCGAGCCGCTTCAAGTCCACCGCGAGAATGCCCGGCATATCGTCGGCGTGGTTGGTGTCGGCGATATGCAGCACGTCATCGGCGTCGATGTGCATTTCGCTGATGCCGCCGGCCGCACGCTCCGGCGTGCCGAGCAAGCCCGCCGCTTCGATCGGTCCTCCGCGCAGGATATCGCGGCGGAAAAGATGCACCATCACGCCGGGGCGTCCGGTGACCTGCCGGGTGGTACAAAACCACAATACGCCGCGCGAATCGAAGCCGTGTCCGACGTGCATCTGCGGGAGCGTCTGCCGCCATGCCGGCAGGGGACGCATGTCGTAGCGTTCGTGCCTCCGGGTGACCGGATCGATCGCAAAGAGGTCGTTGCTGTAGTGCAAACTCACCCACAACCGGCCGTCGGGGCCGTTGACGCCGTGCGCCAGCAGCCGGTGCATCGCCCAGGTCGGCAGCTCTTCCGGCTCCGGCGACAGCTGTCCCAGATCCGAAACTGTCTGCGTGTCGACGTCGATGTGAAACAGATGCCCCGTCCGGCTGGAGGTATAAAGATTCCCGAGGCGGTCGGCGAAGACGGCATAGCTGCCGAATTCGGTGGTCTGTCCGAAGTCGCGCAGCTCCCGGGTGGTCAGATCGAAGCGGAAGAGATGCCCTTTGAGAAAGGTCGTGAACCAGAACGCGTGGTGGCGGGCGTCGTAGCAGCCGCCGTAGATGCTGTCGCGCCGGACCGGCACGCCGAGGCTTTTGACCTCCCGCCGTTCCGGATCGTACAGGAGGATATGCGAGCCCGGATAGCCTTCAAAGCTGTGTTCGAAGTGCGAATCGAACAGCCAATACGGGTGTTGCGGGCTTCGCGCCGTGGTGTGGGTGGTCATGATGACCTGCCCGTCGCGGGTCGGCGCGATGCTGGTGTGGATTTTGCTCGGCGGGATCTCCCGGTTCCCGACCAGGAGTTCGCGCCCGGCGTCGAAGCGGAAAGCGAGCTCCCCGGTCGCCGGCGTGTATTCGAACAGCTGGACGCTCAACGCGTTCGAAAGTTCGCCGCACAGCGACGCGTACATGGTGCCGCCGGGACCGCGGCCGAAGTCCCAGATCGCATTGTGGCGGGTTTGCACCGGGAAGCGGCTGTAGCGGACCGCCGTCTGCGGGATCAGGTCGAAGTAACCGTCCGGCAGATCCCGGACGGAGAATTCGGCCCATGTGGTATTGGGATTGACGTTCATTTTTTGATTGATTCTTATCGGAATGGGGTTGATTGTTAAAGCAGACGGCGCAGTTGTTCAATTGCGGCGGCGATTCGGGCCCGCTGACCGGTGATTGCCGCCGGATCGAGCGGGTAATCGACGATCGAAGGAATCCAGTTCACCGCCAGGATGTCGGCGACCTCCGTTTGCAGGCTGGCGGGGATGGCGATCCCGCGGTCGTCCGCTTCCTGCCGCAGTTGCTTCAGGTAGTGCAAGTAGCGGTAGTCCTGGGTGCCTTCGCGCAGCAGTTCGCTGCGGATCGACGGCTCGAAGCCGTATTTGGCGTCGGGGTAAAACAGGATGCCGTCGCCCCGATTTTTCAGCACCAATGGATCGGTCGAAAAATCGTGGACCCACCAGCAGTTCATCCCCCAATAGAGGCTGATGTCGATTCCGTACTTCCACTGCTGAAACAGCTGGATCCGGTTGGCGACCCCCGGCGCGTCGATGCAGTTCGAGGTCGGGAACTTCGGGTAGGACAAATTGAAGTACCAGCCGACGAGGCGGCCGCGCTTCTGCAACCCGGCGATGTAGTCGAGCAGCACCGGATCGGTGAAATAACCGTCGCTGAAGAAGTACAGATCCACCATGTCGTCGTAGTAGGCCATCTTCGCCGTACCGAGCGACGGGGTACAGAAGCAGGTGACGATTTTTATGCCGGTGTCGCGTTTCAACTTCATCAGCATGTCCTTCACATCGTCCTGCTCGGAATTGATTTCATCGTAATAGGCGTAGAGCTGGTCCAGCTTGCCGCGCGCCGCCAGTTTGGCGGCGTCCTCCCGGACCACCTTGCATATCGCTTCGTAATAGTCCGCCGGATCGGGATGGCGGCCGTCGGGGTAGTGGGTTTCCAGCCATTCGATCCATGGGAACATCGCCAGCACCGCCATGTGGAAGCGTTCGAGCTTCTCCTCACCCAAGGCATTGAAGCGGAAATCGGTGGTATCCAGATAGCGCGGATGGCTGACCCCGCTGGTGGGAAAGAGATCCCGCTCCATCAGTTCACGGGCGAAACGCTCCGCGTCCGCCGGATTGTCGAAAAACTCCGGCGAATAACTGCCCCAGGCGAACACCTTCGGAATGCGCGGCAGGTCGTAGCCGGATGCGGTGACCGCGACCGGCACCTCCAATTGCCCGCCGCCGGCCGCCGCGAAGCGGATGGCGCCGCGGTATTCCCCGGCCGGAAGCCCAGGCGGGATGGCGACTTCCACCCAGTACGGCTGTTGGTTGGCACGGCGCGGGAGCGGCGCCGGATGCCGGGTCAGCCGGTCGGGCCACAGTTTGCCCTCGAGCGACACCGGAATTTCCCGGTAGACGGTCACGGCGGAAGCCGGAATCGAAGAGGTTGCTCCGGCCAGATCGGTCGCCGTCACCGTGACGGTACCGAGATCGGCGGTCAGCGGCAAGAGGACGACCTGGGCATTGACCACCTCGTCGCCGGCGCCGGAGAGTGTGAGCGTGCCGCCCGGTTCGGTATCGCCGGGGAGGGGGGCGGCGGCGAAGATTTTTTCCAACGACGGCCGCAGGTAATAATCCATATTCTGTTCCAGAGCTTCGTTCCGCTGACGCCGCGCCGCCATTTCCAGGCGCTCACCGGTCAGAATCAGATCGAGCGGCGCTTCGGTTCCGGTCGCTTGCGGATCGCGCGAATACCGTTCCGCGATCTCCCGGACCTCACGGATGAAGTCGTCCAGCCGTCCGGTATTGTCAAGTGCGGCGATTTTCTCCGGGAGCGCCGCCAGTTCGCGGCCGATGCTGATCTGGGCGAAGAAATACGGGTTGGTGCTCGCCAGCAATTCCGCCCCGGCGTCGTCGTACAATTGCACGAACAACTCCTGGTCGTCGGGGGTGACGGTGAAATGGAAGTCGACCGGCGCGCTCCGCTTTACCGTGACGGCGGCGGCGTTTTCCGGTTTCAAGGCGCCGGAGGCGCCGTGGAGCAGCCGGGGCAGCACCGTGACCGGCGCATCTCCGGAATTCCATACGGTCGCCGCGAACCAGGCCGTTCCGGCGGCGCAGTCGATTTCGCGGTTGGCGTCGGCGATGTCGCGCGGCGCGGGGCGGCCGGAAAAAAACAGCGGCAGGAAGCGGTGCGCTTCGTGAAACGAACTTTGCATCGGCGCCGCGGTGGAAAATTCGCGGTCGGGCTGGACGCTGCGCGTCACATTGCCGGAGAGCTTCAAATCGGTGTCCGGCGTCAACCCCAGTTGCGCCAGCGGAATCGCGAGCTCCGCACTCCATCCGGCATCGTCGATTTTAACCGCGTGCCGCACCTGTTCCGGCGCCAGCTCATACAGAGGACGGGCGCCGGCGTAATTAATCTGCAGACGGTTTTTGATGTCGAGTATCAGATGCTTGTAACTGGCGCTGCCTTCGGTGTTCAGAAACACTTCGACGCAATCGTTGTCGTAGACCTCGCGGGTCGCGGGCAGATCGGCCAGCGTCGCCCCCCGCGGGTCGTCGCAGCGGAAGGCCACGTACAGCATTTCATCGTCGTACCCGGTCCACACCTCGGTCGGCCTTTCCGGAGTTCCCTCCTTCAACCGCTTCAGCGTGACCCGTCCGGCTTCGGCCCAGCTCGCGTCTTTGAGGTCGCCGTCGATCACGGGCGCCGGATGCAGCGGTTGAAACGCCAGGGGAGGGCGCTCGCCGATCAACTCCGGTACGATGGCGAGACTATCGGTCATGCGCAACTGGAAGCGGTATTCCCGCCCCGCTTCCAGCTTTCCCGATGTGGTCGCGAGAATGCTGCGGGCCGGTTCGCTGAAATAACCGTGAAAGCGGCCGTCGAAAAGATGGAACGGCGTTGTGCCGGTCAGCTCCAGATTGCCGCGCGACGTATAAATGGTCAATTGCTTCATGTCGCCGGAAATCCGCCACCGTGACTTCGGTTCGGTTTCGCGCTTGATTACCGGCGGCAATTGGAACACTTCGGCATTGCCGTCGACCCGGTAGCAACAGCCGCCGAAGTCGTCGAGCGGCAGCGCGGCGAACCAGAAACTGGCGTCTTCGAGCGGCGTGACCGCGGTGTCGTAACGGAACGACAGCTCCACACCGTCCTGCCGGGCCGTCGTCCGGAGTTCGACCGAACAGCCTTCGCGCGTTCCCGCTGCGACGATCGTGTCACCCGTAACGGTGTATTTCGCATCGTTCCAGAACGCTTCTCCCATCAGCTGCCGCTTCCAGCCGGGGCCTTCGACGACGCACGGCCAGGCGATCGTATGGACCAGGCGGTCGCGCCAGAATATCTGCCAGCCGCGCGGCGATGTGGCGACCCGGTAATCCCCGGCGGTGACTTCGGCGGCCATGCTCCAGACCGCAACGGAACCCAACAGAGCTCCCAGCAGTGCTTTTCCCCGCGATTTCAACATGACGTCAACTCCTTTTCAGTTGGAGAAGTAGTATTCGTCGCCGAAATTCTGCGGCATCGCCTCGGTATGGCCGTCGGCGAACAGCACGTTGATCCGGTTGTTGTGACGGTAATCCAAAAGCTGCTTGTTGACGGCGTAAAAGGTCTGGCCTCTGCCGTTCACACCGTAGTTCCAGGTGTCGTCGCTGGCGCTGTCGAACATCATCGGGAAACGGGTGGCCGAACGCAGATGGTCGACACTGATGTACCAGAGTCCGGCCAGATTCGTCCCCATCCCCGCCGGGGCGATCGCGGTGTTGTTTGCTTCGCTGTCGTCGGTTTGCCCATAGTGCCACGAGCGCGCGGTGACGTTGAATCCATAGGTGTTGGACAGGTAGTTCGGCGCATTGTCGGTATCGAATTGGTTCGGAGTCAGGGTTGGGCAAACGAAGGTCGGGCCGGCGTCGTTGAAGCCGTCGTCGCGGATGATCCGCAATGCGGAATACCATTTGCCGTCGGTATTATCATACATTCCCTGGACGCCGTTGTTCTGTCCCTGGTACATGGACAGAATCAGTCCGGATTGCTTGAGATTGCTCAGACATTTGGTCGCCTGGGCCGCCGCCCGTGCCTTCGACAAGGCCGGCAGCAGCATGCTGGCGAGGATGGCTATAATAGCGATAACCACAAGAAGTTCAATGAGTGTGAAGTGCTTTTTCATGTTCTCTATCCTTGGATTGATATGTTGATCTGCGACACGACGGCAAGGGAAAAAAAGACAAATCGCTCGTTTCCTTTCAGGGTTGGAGTTCGGAGTGCCGCCGGACGGACTCGCGCTCCGTGAGTTCGCCGGGGAGCAGGAGTTGGGGGTGCTCCAGCGGGGTGTCGTTCAGCAGCGCATTCACCATCGTGATGATCGTGCTGTGCCAGATGTCGGGGTTCATCCCGACGGTGGTCAGCGGCACCGGCGCGGTTGCGGCGGTCTGCCAGGTGCCGATCCCGATCAATGCGACGTCGTCCGGGATGGAAAACCCCCGCCGCAGCAGCTCCAATTCGGCGCCGTATGCGAAAAAATCGTTGGCCGCCATGATTGCCTCCGGCGGTTTCTCCTGCCCGTCCAGTAATTTCCGGATGGCCGCGCCGCCGCAGCCGACCTCCCAGCGGTTGCCGGCGTGGATGACCGGCACCGGGGTGCGGTTTTCGCTCAACTCGGCGATCCGGTCGCAAAAGCCGCTCAGCCGCGGTTCCAGGCTGATGCGCTGCTCGTCGCAGCTGATCGCGGCGAAGCTCCGGCGTCCGGCGTCCCAGAGGTGGTCGGCGCACATCCGTCCGGCGGCGCGTCCGTCGATGTTGATGTAGGGGACCGGCATGTCCATGATATCGTCGATGATCAGGAGCTTCGGCTGGTGCTCCCGGATCGCCTTGATGTAATCGGCGGCTTCGGGATTTTCGTTCATGTTGCCGAAAATCACCAGGATGTCGGCGATGCCGCCTGAAATCAGCTCCGGGATCCGGCACATCCGGTAATCCTCCGCCGAGACCGATTCCAGCATCACCTTGTAGCCGCGCAAGAGAAACGCCGCCTGCAATCCCATCGCGGTATTGGCGTGGCCGTAACCGAGGCTGGTCTGACGCAGGCTTTCCTCGGCTTCCAGTACGCCGATGATGCCGGTACGCCCGGTCTTCATCCCCCGGGCGATCACATTGGTCCGGTAACGGTGTTCGCGGGCGATGCTTTGAACCCGGTGGATGGTTTCCTCGCTCAGATTCGCCGAGCGCCCTTTGCCGTTCAGAATCATCGATACGGCGGGTTGGCTCACTCCGGCCAGACGGCCGATTTCCTTCATCGTAATCATCGTTTATCGCCCACAGTTGCTTGTTGTTGCCGAACTGATACGTATAAGTAGCTGTTTCCACCATTCCCCGGAGGATTTTTGGATCAAAAAACTCGCGACTTATACGTATTAGTTTTGACTTGTTAAAATTATAGCTGATTTTTCGCAAAAAGTCAAGAGGGAAGATGAAAAAAACCGTGAATTTCATTGAATTTGTCATAGTAAGGGAAAAATTTCTGTGCGTTTCGCTTGGCAAAAGACCGGGGGATCAATGCCGTTTGTTATCTTGAGTGGCGCACTAATTGTGCATTAGTGGCGGAAAGTGGTATTCTTCCAGTAGGGGCGGTTGCTTTTCCGGAAATTTTACGCTATAATCACTATCGTGACGCATACAATCCGACAATACGGAATCACGAAAGGAGTTGCAGACCATGATACGGATAGCGGGATTTATCGCACTGCTGGTGCTGTGGTCCGGTCAAGTTCAGGGCATTTCGATCACCGAACGAACCGTAATCGTATTGCCGGAAAAACCGTCGCCGCTGGAGACGCATGCCGCCGAAGAATTGCGGCAATACCTGCAACGGATAACCGGAGTTCTGCTGCCGGTGCGGCAAAATGCCGGCGCCGGAGCGGTGGAGGGGATTTTCATCGGCAACTCTCCGGCCGCCTCGGCCATTGCCGGATGCGACTTTGCGGCGTTGCCCACCGATGCCATCGTGCTGAAAAGCAGCGGGGACGATCTGGTGCTGGCCGGCGGCGCCCCGCGCGGGACCCTGTATGCCGTTTATGAATTTCTCGAACAGTGCTGCGGCGTGCGCTGGTGGACGAGTTCGGAAACGGATGTGCCGGTCCGCGCGCTGCCCCTGACACTCCCGGAGCTGGATGTGCGGCATCATCCGCAGATCGTCAACCGTTCGGTCTTTTATGACGATGTGATCCGGCATCCGGAATTTGCGTCGCATCTGCGCAGCAACGGCCACCACAACGATTTCGGCCCGGATTTGGGCGGTCATTATGAGATCATCGGCTTCTGCCATACCTTTGAGCCTTTTCTGCCGCGAAGCGCCTATATCGCGGAGCATCCCGGGTGGTACGAAATGTTCAACGGCGTCCGCGATCCGGATCCGAAAATCTACGGACAATTGTGCGTTACCAATCCGGAATTGCGCCAGGCGCTTGCCGGCGCAGTGCTTCAGCAGCTGCGCCTGGCATCGGACCCCACCGTCATTTCCGTATCGCAAAACGACACCCAGCGTTATTGCTCGTGCCCGGAGTGCGCCCATTTGAGCGAGGCCGAAGGCTCGTATGCCGCGCCGCTGCTGCTCGCCGTCAACGAAGTTGCCGACGCGGTAGCGAAGGAATTTCCCCAAGTTCAGGTCGAAACCCTGGCCTATCAGTACACCCGCAAGGCTCCGAAAACGTCGGTGCCCCGCGACAACGTCATCATCCGGCTCTGCTCCATCGAGTGCGATTTCAGCCGGCCGATGAATTCCGACGCCAATGCGGCTTTTCGCGATGATCTGCTGGAATGGGCGCGAATCGCCCCGGAGCTGGCCATCTGGCACTATACCGCCAATTTTTCCAATTATCTGGCGCCGCAGCCGAATCTGACCCATCTGGCGGACGACATCCGTTTTTACGCCGCCAACCGTGTAAGTTCGCTTTTCCTGCAGGGGGATTACCAGTCGGGGGCGGATTTTTCCGCTCTTCGCGCCTGGGTGGCGGCCAAACTGATGTGGAATCCGGCTTTGGATCAGCAGCAACTGATGGATGAATTCCTCACCGGTTACTATGGCGCCGAGGCGGCGCCGAAGCTGCGTGCATATTTCGACCTCCTGGAGACGCAATGCGCCGCCGCCGGGGTTCACCTCGGCTGCTTCCGGGCGGATACGCGCGACTGGTTGAGCCTCGATACGTTGGCGCGGATCCACGATATCTGGGCCGGCATGCCCCGGACTTCCCGGCTGGAGCGGGCGATGGCCGGCTACCGGAGCGTGTTGGTGGAACGTTTTCTCGGGGCGCCGGAGGAGCGCGAAGCCGTTCGCCGGATGCTGCAGCTGCCGCCGGAAATCACGGCGAGTCAATATGTTGAAGATTACATCCGGTTTATCGACAGCCTCGGAATGGAGTATTTCCGGGAGGGGCAGGATTTCGCCGCGCATGCCGCGGAATTGCGGCAGCGGGCGGCCGAGTTGGATGCGCACTAATTGCGCACTATATCGGAATAACGCCGGGGGCCGGCGGGCATGTATTGCTTTTTTTCCGGGAATACGCTATAATGTAATAAATGCATGGATGGGAATACGATCGATGGCGAACGAAACGTCAAAATACATTCAACTCGCCGATACGCTTCGGCAGCAGATCCGGAACCGCCATTGGCCGGTCGGAACGCAGTTGCCCACCGACAGCGAACTGGCGATTCAAAACGGCGTCAACCGGCGTACGGTGGCCCGGGCGATGCGGCTTCTGGTCGGCGACGGGCTGGTGGCGCGAAAGCCCCGGCGCGGGACTATCCTGCTGCGTGTCGCGCGGGAGGAACGCGGCAATTCCGGTGTCGGTATTTTCATGCCGACCCACGGTCATATTTTCGGGGCGATGAACCGCATCATCACCAGCAAACTGCTCGAACACGACCTCTACCCGATCGGGTTGAACATGGTGGACTACTGCGAAGGGCGTCAATGCGACATCAAGCTGATGCGCAGCATTATGGAACGCGTGCTGCGGGACCGCCCCTATGGCGTCATTATCGACGCCGACAGTCTGATCCCGCTGCAGCCGCTGCGGCCGTTGCTGCAAAGGAAAGATTGCCGGGTGGTTTTCGTGCTGCATTTTCAACATGCCCGGAAATTTGCCAACGCCAGATATGTGCGGATCGACCCCAAAGAAATCGGCAGTCTGATGGCGCGGCACCTGATTCGGGCCGGACACCGCCGGATCACCTTTTTCGCCAACCCCGAGCCGCGGGAAAGCGACAAGTATTTTCCGTCGCCGCAGACGTTGATGCTGGCGGGCATGCGCGACGAATGCGCCCGCTCCGGCGTTGTCTTCGCCGACGATGTTTCGCGGGAGCTGATGCAGGGAATTCCGGTGGATGAAGTGCTGCGGCGTTACTTTCAATCGTCCCGGGAACGCCCCACCGGCGCCGGCATGCTGCAGGATGCTTACTGGGTCAGCGAGCTGCAGTTGCCGCTGCTGCAGATGGGGCTCCGGGTGCCGGAGGATCTGTCGCTGGTCGGGTGCTACAATACGCCGTGGTGTCTCAAAACCACGCCGCGGTTGACCTCCGTTTCGATTCAGGAGGAGAAAATGGCGCGGTTGGCGGCGCAGATGCTGCTGGGTGAGGTCAATGATACCGATGTGACCATCCGGCCGGAGTTGATCGTTCGCGACTCCGTCCGGACGTGGTGTTGATCCCAAAGGAAAAGGAGACACGATGCTGCGCGAAGATACGGATCATTACCAACTGGAGGTTCCCGGACTGACGCTGCGGATCGGCAAACGCGACGGCAATCCGGGGTGGGAGCTCCAGCGGAATATTCGTTGGGGGCGGATTTCGATCTGTGACGAGTGGGATGATTCCATCCGGAATGTCCCGGACGCCGTGGATATGTGCGCCGAGGGCAATGTGCTGCGGCTGTACAAGTCTTTCGGCCCATTTCGCCTGACGGAACGATACACGGTCGGAGCCGTCGAAATCGCCTGGCTGGCGGAGTTGACGGTGGAAGCCGCCGATTTCCGCTCCGTGCGAATTCGGTATGAGCTGGCCGCTCCGGCGAATTTCGACCAGATGGAATTCTGGACCGCGCGCGAACGGATGCCGCAGCCGGTTTGCAAGTATCCGTACGGGGAATTCGAGTACGGCGACGTCACCGGCATCACTCTGCCGGTGGCGGCGTGGACGAAGCGCGGCAGCATGCCGGGGATTGCGTTGGCGATGCCGCTGGATTTCGACGCGCCGCGCTTCAGTTTCTGCTTCGGCTCACGTTGCGAATATTTCGGCGGCAAGTTTCACGATCTGGCATTGCAGGCGGGCATGACGGCGCGGGCTTCGCTGCTGCTGACCGGCGCCGCCGATGGCTGGCGCCCGGTGCTCGGCTGGTTTTTCGAGCGCCACCGGAATTATTTCGAACCGGCGACGGCGGCGGCGCGGGAGCTGTGGGGCGGACAATTGTCCGGCTCGTTCCACACCACCGGGCCGGAAGCGGACGCGATGAAAGCGCTCGGCGTCACCTGGTATGAACTGCACGAATTCTTTCCGGCTTACGGCGATTATCTGCCGAAAGCGGACGGCGCGTGGCCGTCCGGCCATGTCAAAGGCCGCGATCCGGTGCCGGTGACTCCCGCCGCAATCGAGGAGACGATAGCGCTGCTGCATGCGCGCGGCATCCGGGTGATGCCGTATCTGCAGGTCACCGGGGACTGCGATACCGCGCTGGCGTACGGGCGCTTCGCCGATGCCGTCGTTCGGACTCCGGTGAATGGGCCGATGGCATGTCCGCACTACGATGTGGTGCGGGTCAACTCCGATCCGTCATTGAGCTTCGGGCGGGAAATGACCCGGATGCTGCCGCAACTGGTCGAACGTTTCCGGCATACCGACGGTTTTTTCGTCGACCAGATGTGTTACAACCTGATCGATCTCGCGCATTTCGACGGGGTCAGCGCGCATCGGAACCAACCGGCATACCTGACCGGACGCAACTATCACCAACACCTGAGCGCGTTGCGCCGCCGGATCGGCGAGGACAAGGTATTGATCGGCAACGGGGTGTTTTCCGGTGCGGTGCTGCAATACGTCGACGCATTCGTCGCGGAGGGCAGCGACTGGCTTTGCGATCAATTCAGTTACTACAGCATCGGCGGCAAGGCCATGTTTTTTCTGATGTACAGCACCGATGAGCGGAAGCTGGAGGGGATGTTCCGCAACTGCCTGGTGTATGGCGCCGGATTTACCGGCTATCCGGCGGCGCTGGAATTCCAGCCGCTTTTCGACCGCTACCGCCTGTTGCTGGAGCGGATGCGGGGACGGCGCTGGGTATTCGACCCGGATCCGCTGGAGCTGCCGCCGGAAACCGCGGGCAACATTTACCGGAGCCCGGCGGGGGCGATTCTGGTCGCCGCGGTTTCCCGCTTGTCCGGTTTCGGCCGGGGGAGGGCGGTGCTGGTCCGGTTGCCGGAGTTGCGCGGCACGTGTCCGCGGGTGACGGCATACCGGCCGGGCCGGGAACCCGGAAACATCGCGCCGGTACCGGACGGCACCGGCTGGCGCTTGCCTCTGGAGGAGGATTCGGAGGCGGTATTGTTTGAAATCATCCCGGGAAACGGTTCCGGAAAAATAAATGAAAGCGCCTTTTAACAAATAAACAGGGAGGTTGGAACGATGAAACGAAGAATAAATTTTACATTGATTGAGCTCCTGGTCGTGATCGCGATCATCGCTATTTTGGCCAGCATGTTATTGCCGGCGCTGAGCAAAGCCAGAGCGGCGGCGCGGGCCATCAAATGCGTATCGAACGCCAAGCAGATCGGTCTCGGCGACGTGATGTACAGCAACGATTGGAACGGATGGCTGTCTCCCGCCGCGGATGACAACTTCGTCCGCTGGTCCTGGTCGGACGGCAGCATCGGCACGTATATGTTTCCCGGCGCCGGTATCGGCGGCATAACCAACGGCGGCAAAAACCGTCCCCATCCGTTGGGGTGTCCGGATGCGCTCGCCGACAATACCGAGGATGTCGCCGGTGTCGCGGCCGACTACGCGTGGGGGATACGCGATTCGGTGGAGTCGCTCCCGATGCTCGGCTTGAACTCGGATTTGTACTTTACCGCCGGCTGGGCGGAAAGTACCTGGAAGCTGCGCACCGGCATTGCCAAGCCGTCGGCGGCAATTGCCGCGACCGACGTGAAAGGACACTCCTATGTCTACAGTTGGACGTATGGAACGGTGACCGGATTGTATATCCGCGATTTGTCGCACTGCTACAGTTACCGGCACGGCAATCAGTTCACCGCGCTGTGGGCCGATGGGCACGTGACCAGGGAGAAAGGCAATTCCAATGATAAAGGGCGGCCGATGGACACCAACTCCGCGGCGGCGAAAGAGTTCTGGCTGGGGCAATAGCATGAAAAAAGTGTTCCAATCGATTATCGGGACGGTCTGCGGATTGACCATGGCGGCGACGGCAGCGGCGGAGCCGGATCCGGTGTTGTTTCATGCCCATTTCGACGGGGTGTTGCGTGCGAACAAGGCCGCCGGTTCCCAACTGGCGGAAGCGGGAACGCGCGGGACGCTCACCTTCGTTCCCGGCGTAGCCGGGCAGGCGGTCCGGATGAGCGAAGGCGCCGGGGTGTACTTTGAACAGGCTCATAATATCGCTTTGACGCAGGGGACGGTGGCCTTCTGGATGCGGGCGGTGGATTGGGAACCGGCGGGCAGCACGCCGGAATACAACTGGATCTTCGCCGCCGCGCAGATCGGTGCGGAGGGCGACCGGATCCAACTGTTCAAAATGCCCGGTCCGACGCTGATGACCTTCGTCGGCAAAGAAAAACACGTTGCGCAGCTTGTCCATGCGCTGGACCGCTGGGAACGCAACCGCTGGTATTTCGTCGCGTTCACCTATGGCGGCGGACAGCTCGGGTTGTTCATCGACGGCAGCCCCGCCGGCAGGGTGGAGCTGCCGGCGGAGAATCTTCCGACCGATACCGGCACCAGGCTTGCTTTGCAGAGCAGCTCCGGTACCACCGACTACGATGAACTGAAAATTTACAATCGGGTGTTGACCGATGGCGAGATCGAAAATCTCTATCTGTCCATGCTGCCGCCCGGAGAAGGCCGCGCCGAAGCCTACATTCCGCGCCTCGTCGCCGGACCCGTGACCGGGACGGTTCCGAATACGGCTGACGCTCCGGAATGGCGGGAATTCTCCGGCTTCTCCGGCTTTCTCGAGATTCCGAGCATGGAACTGAGCGCCCGCTCTACCGAGGTGCGGATGGCGTATTCGCCGGAGGCGCTGCTGTTGCGTCTGACTTCGCCGATCGAACCCGGTGATTATCCCCATCCCGCCACGCCGGAGGAGTTGTGGCAGGCGCCGTCGGCGGAAATTCTGCTGACGCCGCAGCCGGACGGTTCGGGACCGGTGTACCAGCTCGCCTTCAACATCTACGGGCAAAGTCTGTGGCTCCGGAATTCGCATCCGCTGCCCGGCCATGCCACAATCCGGGTGGAAACCTCTCTCGACAGCTGGAGCGCCGTCGTGGCGATTCCCTATGCCGATCTGAATGTCGATCCGCCGGAGCCGGGAACGCGCTGGCGCTTCAATGTCGGCCGTAATTTTCTCGACCCGAAGAATTTCGCCAACCCGGCGCTGACGATGGCGTACGGGGACACATCGGCATTCTGGGAGCTGGATTTTGCCGCCGCGCCCGGTGGCTGCCAATCAGCGGAGGTCGATCAGAAAACGCAAACGCTGGTATTGTCCCCGCTCAATTCCGCCCCGGAACAGCATATCCGGGTCTATTTGAAAAAATTGCCGCAGGACTTGACGTTTCTGGAGACGGAATTGAAAAAAGTGACCGTGACTCCGGGGAAAGTCATTGTGGATCAAGAGTATCCCGGCGATGCGCCGCTGCGGCTGCCGCTGCCGGGAATGGGCCGGTATGCCGTCCTGGTGGAAAACAGCACCGGATTCCGTCAGCTCTTTCACTTCCAGCTGCGCGATACCCTGGCGGCGTCATTGAAATTCTACTCGGCCGACCGGGAAATGAGCGTGAATTGGGAGGTCAATTATCCGCTGGATACCGGTTTTGCCTTGCAGGCGCAGATCCTGGATGAACGCGAAACGGTGATTGCCGAAGAGTTCCGCACGCTTGCCGCCCACGTCAATTCCGGCTCGATCGGCTTCAGCATGGAATCGTTGACCGGGTTGGATTATACCCTGCGGTTGCGATTGGAAGCAGCGGGACGCTCCGAGGAGCGCGATATCCCGTTCCAATGCTTCTACCAGGCGCCCTGGATCGGATTCGAGGCGGCGCTCGGCGTCAACCGGAAGCTGCTGCCGCCCTGGACACCGATTGCGGTTCATGCTCGGACGGTCCGGACGCTGACACAGGAGTATCGCTTCAACAGCGAGGGCTTCCCGGAGCAGGTCTTCGCCTCCGGGACGGCGCTGCTGGCGGCGCCGGCCCGGCTGGAGCTCGCGACCGCCGCCGGACCGGTGCCGTTGACCTCGCCGATGCGTTGGGTGGAACAAACCCCGGCGGAGGTGCGCTGGCAAGCCGATTACGGCAATACCGACATTGCCGCAACCCTGGACGGTACGCTTGAATTCGACGGGATGATCCGTTACGATCTGACGGTCGTGCCGCGGCATCCGGGCAATACCGCAATCACGGCGATGCGCTGGCATCTGCCGGTGCGCCGGGAGATCGCCCGTTATAAATTGCCGTTTGCCGGCCCCTACCAGAAGTGGCTGGTGATCGATATGAATACCGAAATCGACGGCGTTTACGCCGATGCGTTCATGCCGCAGTTATGGGTCGGCGACGATCTGCGCGGCATTGCCTGGTTCGCCGAATCGGATCAGAATTATCTGCCGGAATCGCGCGAACGGGTCGTCGAGCTGCGTCCGGAGGCGGATGCCGTCGAGCTGCAAATCAACATGGTCGAAGCGCCGCTGCCGCTGGCGGAGCGCTTCACCTATACCTTCGGCATGCAGGCCACGCCGGCCAAACCGCTGCCGCCGGACTGGACGTCGTACCACTTCGCCAGCAGCGTATCGACGACGCGGCAACGGCAATTCAGCACCGGTTATACGACCGGTATCGAATACCACCGGTATGGCGGGATTCCGTATCCGACCAAAGACGATGACCGGGCGCTCCGCTTCGTCACCGGGCAGCAGGCCACCCCCGGCTTTCGCGCGCTGGCGTATGCCACCAGCAACGGGATCGGCGGCAGTTCGCCGGAATTCCGTTTTTTCGAGCAGGAATGGAAAAATCCGCTGAATTGCGACACCTGGACCCTATCGACCCGCGGCGAACTGCACTGGGGCGCCAATCCGTGCTCCCGGAGCTGGCGGGATTATTTCCTCTGGAGTACGGTACAGGCGGTGGAGCGTTTCGGCTTCGACGGATTCTATTACGATTTCGGGACGGTGATGGCGCTGGACAATCCGGTCACCGGCAGCGGTTACGAGCGGGATGGCAAGCGCTATCCGATCTGGCCGATCTTTGCCGACCGGGCGATGCGGCGGGCGATTTATGAGATCGTGATGGACCGGCGCGGCCACGCCGACTTCATTTTTCACAACTACAGCCAGATCGTCACGCCGATCGCGTCGTTCGCGACTATGCTGTTGGACGGCGAACCGTACCAGCAGCGAACCGGGGTGATCGGCGTCAAAGTGAGTTCGGACTATACCGAATTGATCCCGTTGAGCCGGCTGAAAACCACGTTCGGGCGCCAGTTCGGCATCGTCCCGGTTTTTCTGGTCAAGTTCCAGAATTCCCAGGAACCCTCGCCGGAGCTGACCCGGGACACCCGGACGGTGATTGCGCTGATGCAGCTGCATGGCGTTGCGGTCTGGGGGTTTTACTGCGACATCGGCGAATTGAACCGCTACATCGCATTTCAGGACGGCTTCGGGTTGGACGATTGTACCTTTGTGGCTTATTACGAACAGCAGGGCGAAGTGGCGTTGCAGCCGGAGGCGCCGCAGGTGTATGTGTCGCTCTGGCGCAAGCCGGACGGCGCCATGCTGGCGCTGGCGGGCAATCTGGGGACGCGGGATTATCACGGCACTTTGGCACTGCCCGGCCGGGAAGGGGAGATGTGGGATTTTTCTTTGCAGGACGGAACGGCGGTCCGCCGGACGGGAGCCATGGGCTGCGAATTGAACATCAAGGCAAAGGATTATCAATTGATCCGGCTGGAACAGGTGAAGTAATGCAATATCACGAATTTTCCGGATCGCCGCGGCAACTCGGCTTTGCGGCCGGACAGACATTTCAGGCGGCGATCCGGGGCAACATCGACATTCTGGTGCGTCGGACCGGGTATACGCCTTTGCCGCGGCACGGTGATTTTTTCCGGTGGGTCGAAACGCAGCGCGACCTGCTTATGCGCGACGCGCCCTGGCTGCTCGAGGAAGTCGACGGCATCGCGGAGGGAAGCGGTTTTTCGTGCGAGGAGATCCTGCTCCTGAACTTGCGGGCATGGCAGTACGAATACTATGCCGGGGCGCCGGAGCAGTGCTCCAGTCTGTTGATTACGCTCGATGACGGCGCCGTGGCCAATGCCGGAGCGCTGGATGACAGCGCCCGCTATTACTCCGGGCTGGTGAAAGTGCGGCCCGAGCGCGGGTATGCGTTCATCACGCTGCCGATCGCCGGAACGGTATGGGGCAACCGCGGCGTCAACGCCGCCGGGTTGAGCCTGGGGGTTTCTTCGCAATTGGTTACCGGAGCGGCTCCCCCGTCGGGCCCCGTATTGTGTGCGGATCTGGTGCTGCGGCTGCTGCTGCAGCAGTGCGCCACCGTGGCGGAGGTAAAGTCGCTGTGCCGGCGTTACTGCTTCACGGTCAACCTGGTCGCCGTCGACCGGGACGGCGGCAACTTTGCCGCGCAATACTTGCAGGGACGCTGTTTCGAACTCGAATCCGCATTGCCGAAGGTGTTGACCAATCATGTGACCCAATCGGCCTGGGAACAGGAATTGACCGCCGCCGGGATCACCGGGTTTCCGGAGTGCGCCACGACGCGCGGCCGCTGCCGGCGGCTGGCGGCGTTCGGCCATGATTTCAACGGCAGGTGCACCGGCGCGATGATCCGGGAGTGGCTGGCCGGCGACGCCGATTCGGCGGACTCGCTGTGCCCGCCGGGGAATATCGCGATAACCTATGCCGACAGCAGAATGCCGGGGATGCTGTATGTGGCGTCGCCGCGGCTCGACCATAACCGTCAATGGGAGTGTTACAGCGCAAAATGAAACAACGCAACGGTACTGATTTGTGTCCCTCCCGGGAGCATGACCTGGTTCGTTCCGATATGCCGTATTGCTGGCAGGATGGCTTCGTGCTCGGCAACGGCTCGCTCGGAGCTGTGGTTTGCGCTCCCGGCGACCTCGAGTGGATCGTCAACAAGGCCGACGTGATCGACGCGCGGACCGCGCAGCCCGGCACTGTCCTGCCTCGCGCCGAGGCCGAAGCACTGGCTTCCCGCGGCGCATCCGGCGCGGAATTTGCGGCCCGTGAAGTCGCGATGCCGCCGCCGCCCGGGGCCGGCCCGAAAAGCTGTTGCGTGCTGAGCTGGGATATGGGGCGCGACGCCGGGTCCGGGACAGCGAACGCGATGCCGGCGTTGACCGGGCGATTGAAGCTGCGGGACGGCGAACTCGACATTCGGGCGGACAAGCATCTGTCGCATCCGGTGGTATCCACCCTGGTCGTCCGCGACGACGATGTGATGGCCGTCCGGATCCGGAATGTTTCTCCGTTTACCGGTTTTCATCAGCATCTGTATCTGACCCGGCCGGAGGAGGACGGCATCGCTCCTCATCGCCTCCGGCGCGAGGGGAACACGCTTTTTCTGGAACAGGAGCTGCCGGGGGCGGTCCGTTATGTGGTGGCGGTACGGGTAGTTTCACGGCCCGCCGTCGCTTACCGTGAGCTGTTGCCGCAGCTGCTGCGCCCGGCGTATCATCCGGACCGCGCCGGAGCGGTGACGGCAACGGTGGAGGGCGCTTTCGGCCATTGGCACATCGCCGGCGATTCGGAATGCTTTGTCACGGTGGTTTCCGACTGCGACGCGGACGATCTTACGGTCGAGGCGCGGTCGCGTCTGGACCGGGCGGAGCAAGACGGGTATGCCGGATTGGCGCGCCGCTGCCGCAGATGGTGGCACGGCTTCTGGCGGCAAAGCCGAATCCGTCTGGAGGATGCGGCTTTGGAGCGGCGTTTTTACCGGTCGCTGTATGTTCTGGCGGTATCCTGCGGCCCGGCGCCGGTTCCGGGACTGACCGGACTGTGTTATGGGCCGTCCCGGCGTCCGCGGCAGGTTTCCCCCTGGCATGGCGATCTGCATCTGGACCAGAACGCGCAATGTCCGTTGTATCCGGTGCATATCCTGAACCATTCGGAGTTGGCGCAGGGGTATCTGGAAACGTTTCATTCGTTTCTGCCCGAAGCCCGGCGGCTGGCGCGTGAAGTTTTCGGCGTCGGCGGAGCGCATTTCGATATGGCGTTTCAAACGCGGGGACGATCGGTATTCGGCGGCGTCGGCACCTATCGTTTCGCGCTGATGGGGTCCTATGTGGCGCTGATCTTCTGTCGGGCCTGGCAATTCCGGCGCGACCGCGGGCAGCTGCGGGAGCTCATTTACCCGTTTCTCCGGGAAATTCTGCAATTTTACCGGGAGGTGGCCGATACGTCGGGTCCGGAGTGGCATTGGCGTTTCACCCATGTCTGTGAACTGGAGGCGATGGATACTGGTGACTCGGTGCAGACGGTCTCGATGCTGCGTTACGATTTGACCGCCGCCGTGGACATGGCGGAGGAGCTCGGACTTGGCGGCGAGGCGGCGCAATGGCGCGATTTCCTGACGCATCTGCCGGCGTATCCCGCCGGAACCGACCGCCGCGGACGTCGGATCGTGCTGGACGGCGGCAATGTGAACCCCGATCACTACATCAGTCAGGCGAATGCCCTGTATCCGGTGTTCCCCTGCGGTGAAATCGAGCCCGGAGACGCGCTCTATTGCGACACGTTTCAACACATCGAGGAATCGATTGCGCAAATCAGTTACGCCAATCCGGGCGGGTGGCATTTTCAATGCGTGTGGCAATGTTTTCACATGGCGGCGAGCGCGCTGCGGCTCGGTCTGGTGGAAGCGTTTCACCAGCGTTATTGGCCGATGTTTCTGGCGGCTTACGCCAAACCGAACGGCTGGTTCAGCCACGACGCCTGCGTGATCGCGCCATTCCGGGATACGGAGCGCAACCTCGCCCGGATTCCCGGCGGCTACCTGATCGCCGGAGCGGAACGGATGCCGAAAACGGAGCCGTGGTGCGGCTGTTACGGAAGCACCTCGCCGAATCCGGAGGCGAAAAAATTTGCGGCTCCGGCGTTGGAGGGCAGCGGCGATTTTCTCACGCTGATCGCGGAAATGCTGCTGCGCCGGCGCGGCGATGTGATCGAACTTTTTCCCGCCTGGCCGTTGCGGCAGGCGGCCGAATTCGAACACTTCCGGGTCGAGGGCGACCTGCTGGTCAGCGCGGCCTGGGTTCCGGGGCGTCCGGCGGAGTTTCGCGTCGAACGGGGCCCCAATTGCCGGTTGCGGCGGATTCGGGTGAAGCTGCCGCGGAGCAAGAAACTACATACGATCGAATGGAACGAATAAAAATGACGAAGACCTTTGCGATTTACTTTCCCAGCTGGCACCCCGACGAACACTACCGCCGTTGGTACGGGGACGGCTTCAGCGAATGGCGGCTGCTGCAGAGCACCCGGCCGCTTTTCGAAGGGCACAACCAACCGCTGCGGCCGCAATGGGGTTATTTCGATGAGGCGGCGCCGGAGTGGATGGCGAAACAGATCGATTGGGCGGCCGATCATGCGGTCGACGGGTTTCTCTTTGACTGGTATTGGTACGAAGGCGAGCAATTTCTGCAGCGGCCGCTGGAGGAGGCGTTCCTGCGGGCGCCCAACCGGAACCGGCTGGAGTTCGCGCTGATGTGGGCCAATCACCATTGGGGGCGCTGGCCGGCGCTGGACGAGCACAACCGGGGCATGAACGGCAGGGAAAACCAGACCGCCACGATCTGGCTCACCCAGCGTCATTCGCCGGAGGATTGCCGCCGGATGATCGAATATTGCTGCCGCACGTATTTTTCGCATCCGAATTACTGGCAAATCGACGGGCGGGTGGTGTTCAGCATTTACGACCTGCAATTGCTGCGCGATGAATTGGGGGGCGAAGCGGAGGTTGCCGCAATGGTCAACGAACTGCGGCAGATTGCAGCCCGCCACGGACACGAATTGTTCCTGCTGGCCAACGTGGGGTGCTGCAACGACAATGTCTACTGCTGTGGTTACGATCGGGTGCCGTGGGCCGAACGCATGGGATTCGACGCGGTGTTCGCCTACAACATTGTCCGCAGTCCGCGTTATGGGGAAATCCCGGAAACGCATCCGGTTTATGACTATTCCGAGGTGATCGAGTCGCATCATCGGTGCTGGCGGCGCATGGCGGCGTGGGGGCTGCCGCACTTTCCGGTGGTGACCACCGGGCTGGATGTGTCGCCGCGGTGGAACCGCGCGGTCCATTTCCCGATGCCGTTCCGGGAGCTCGGGTACGAGCCGATCGTGACCGGCAATACCCCGGAACGCATTGCCGGGCTCTATTGCGACGCCCTGGCGCAGGAGGCGCCGGCGGTGATCGTCAATGCCTGGAACGAATGGAGCGAAGGCATGTATCTGTTGCCGTCGGTTCATCAGGGCAACCGGATACTGGAAGCCATGCGTACGGTCCGGAGCGAATATGCGCTATAACTATCGCGGCTATCGCTATGATCTGCCGCCGTCGGAGACGCGGGCGGTTTTTTTTCGCTCCGGAAATCGCAATTATATTTGATTTCATCCCTTCAGCGTGCTAATTTACTTTTTATCGGCGGTCGCTGACAATAAAAATGACATGCCGATGTCAAGCCCACCGGGTCACAAGGATCCGGAGCAAGTGTAACCCCGTTTGGGAAAAAAGGAGAGAATCATGGAAAACAAGAAAGAAATTTTTGCGGACGGAATCGGACAGATTCACTTTGCCGGCGGCATGGTGCGCTTCGATTTTGTGACTCTGCAGCCCGGCGAAGGCGAGAATCCGACGCCGGAATCCAATCTGCGCATCATCATGCCGCCGCAGGGATTCCTCGGAGCCTTCAACTCCATGCAGCAGCTGATCGACAAGCTTCTCGAAGCCGGAGTCCTGCAGAAGAACGACGCCAACAAGTAAAAGCTCCCCCGGAAAAAGCTTTTTATGTTCACAGTCCGCGCGACCGACGAAAATCACAATATGCAGTTTGCCGGTGACCTATGCTGGTATTGCAGCTGTTCCGCTTCGACTCCGGAGTATGGGTTGTGTTTCCATGTCGGCCTGAACCGCTGGTTCGGCTGCTGGGAGATTTCGTTTGCCGTTACGGAATGTTCGGAATATATTCTGACCGGAGTGGCTCCGGTATACAGCATCACCGTCGGCACCCGGCGGTGGCGGTGCGCCAGACGCGATTGCCGCGATGCTGCCAAACCGGTTTCCCGTGGCGTAAAACAATTTGTCCAATCGTCCTTCAAACGGGCATGGTGCCTGCGGCTATGAGCAATACGCCGCAAGGGTATTGATGATGTCATCGCCAACCTTTTTTCTCCGCTGAAAAGTATCGAATCTCATACCGGAAACGGTGTATTTATCTTTCCGATCGTCTCCGCCATGTCAGGCGGAAAAACCATTTCCGGCCTTCTCAGAAGTAACCCATGACCAGACTGGTGACGGAATTTCCCATATCCGACGGCATCTTCAGCTCCGGCTTGAAGTTGCGTTCCGCGGGCAGTGCCGCCAGCGGAGACTCGATCAGAATCCGGACCGTTTCGAAGAAACGCGCCTCGGAGTCAAAGAGAAGCATCCGGCAGGGCTGGGCATAGCCGTGAGTATAAACCGAAATCACCGGCGAATCGGTGATTCCGGCCGCCTGCAGCAGCATATGACAGTAGCTGGCTTCAAACGGGTTGTTGTCGTCGATATAGCCGCAACGGGAATGCAGCGGAAATTCGAAATTTTCAGGCAACCAGCGCCAGACGAAATTTCTCACATCCAACGCCAGATTGGCCGCCACATGTTCCAGCGGGAAATGAAAATCCTGAGCCGCTTCCTCCATGCCGCGGCGGAACTGCCCATGCTGCCAGGCGATGCTGTCCAGTCGACACATATGCAGAATCCGTTCCACTCCCTGGCGCATCAGGTCCACCATCGCCATATATCCGGCCCGATGATAATCAAACCCGAAGACGCGGTACTGACCGATTTTCTCTTCGGGACAGTTCAACAGCACCACCCGGGTACCCTGTTCGACAAATTGATCGATCAGTGGAAAGCTTTCCGGATTTCCCGGATGGGGTTCGATGATCAGCGCGTAGATGCGCCGGCTCAACAGCAGTTGCAGACACTCGTTTTCATACTCCACGGAATCATGGCTGATGCCGAAGAGCTGCAGTTCATAACCATGCTCCACGGCAAAAGAGTGCGCTTTCATCAACTGCAGCGGCAAATTCTGTGAATAGGGAGCCACCAGCACGATCACTTTTTCGATGGGGCGGTTCACCCGGCTGCCGCCGGGCAGATAGGTGCCGGAACCCTGGATTTTGACCCAGCCGTGCTCGGTAATCAGTTCACTCATCACCTTGCGCGCCTGATAGCGGGTCACGCCGAACTTCATGCACAGTTTGGTCTCGGTGGGCAACTGGCTGCCGGCAGGCAGCTCCAGCGACTGGAGATAGCGGCAGATCTGCTGCTTCAGCTCGGCTTCGTTCATGGCGGTCCTCCCAAAGTTCGCTTCGATTGCGGCAATCATTTTCCTTTTCAATCAATATAAACAACATTTCAATAATTTTCAATGTCTTTTATTAAAAAATCATTGAAAAAATCATTGAAAACGGTTGCTTTTTCACCGGGAATTCACTATAATAGCATGTAGAACAAACCATCATTTCAGGACGAATCGAAAAAAATGAACGAATCCAGCATCCAGGTTGCTCCGCCCGCAACGGCTATCATCGACGACTGCACGTCAATTCTGAATATTCTGCCCGGCCGGCTTTCCCGGGTACAGGTCGGAGAAGACGCCTTGCTCATCGACGGCCGCAAACGGTTTCTCTTCGCCGGCGATTGCGGTTACGGGCGTCTGGCCCGTTTCGCCTGGCGCGACCGGCTGCTGGCAATGAAGGCGGCAGGCCTCAATGCCGTCAGCTTTTACTGCGTCTGGCGTTTTCACCAGCCGGAGGAAGAACGCTGGGACTGGTCCGGCAACCATGACCTTGCCGCCTTCATCGATCTGATCGGGGAGCTCGGCCTGTACGCGATTTTCCGGATGGGTCCCTTCGTTCACGGCGAATTCCGCAACGGCGGTTATCCGGACTGGCTGGCCGACAAGCTGGGGCGCCGGCTGCGCAGCAACGATCCGGCCTATCTGCGCCATGCCGGCGAATGGTACCGGCGGCTGATCGAAATCGCCAAACCCCGGCTGATTGACGCCGGCGGTCCGATCATCATGCTGCAACTGGAAAACGAACTCGGTTCGGCCGGCTGCAAAGGCGATGACATCCCGCGGGGCAGCGGCGATGCCGAAGCCAATCGCCGCCATCTCGAATTCTACTGCAAATTGATCCGGGAAGCCGGAATCGAATTGCCGCTGGTGGATATCAACAAGATTCCGAACCGGGAATCGCTGCTCGGCAACTGCGTCACCACCGGCGGTCATTATCCGGCCAGCTGTTTTGCGACCGACGGCGAACTCGCTCCTTTTACTCCCCATGAACGGGACGGGCGGCCTTACATCACCATCGAAACCGGCAGCGGCATGTTCCTGCGTTTCTTCGACTATCCGGCCTACCGCAACACCAATACCTACCAGGGACCCATCATCCCGGCCGCCTCGGTCGAAGCCCTGACCCACCAGACGGCGGCCGAAGGTGCCAACGGAGTCGGCCTTTTCATCTTCTGCGACGGCCAGACCGACGGCGACGACAATGAATCGATGATTCCGGTGCGGGACATGAACTTTCAAGCCCCGGTCAGCGCCGCCGGCACCCTGCGCGCCTCCTACCGCGCCTTGAAGCGCTTCGGCTGGTTCGCCCGGGCCTTCGAAGCCGAACTGCTCGGCGCTCGGCCCGACGCCAAGTGGGCCACCGCCACCGCCTGCGGCCTCGCCCACCCCGGCGAGAAGCCGCAGAGTGCCGATCTCTTCGCCGGTTACGGACGCGAGGAGACTCAGCAGGCGCATGTCGGGGAGGCGGTTCCGGCGCTGGCAAGGGTCACTTGCGGCCTGAACCTCTCGGACAGCAACTTTCTTTTTTTACGCAATGTCAGCAACATCCATTCGCAATGGCGGCGCGACATCCGCATCGCGGTGACTCCCAACCAGCTCGGCTGCGAAGTCTACCACGAATACCCGAAGCTGACGCAATTGGAAATGCCGCCCCAGAGCACCAAGATTCTGCCCTTTTTCGTGCGCCTGGCGCCGCATTGTTTCCTTGACCACTCGACTGCGACGCTGCTTGACCGCCGCGCTTTCGGCATGGGAACCCAGGTGATCGCCCACGCTTCCCTCGAAGAATTCACCGAAACCGAAGTGGTTCTGCCCCGGGACTCCGTCTGCCGTGCCACTCCCGGACTTCTGGTCAAACGCAAAAGTCCGAATCAGACTGTACTCCTGGGCTCTCCCTCCCGTGGCATCGAAGTCGCTGAATTCTCCGGCCCGGAACCGCTGCGCTGGGTGTTGGTGGATAGCGAACGCGCCGGACGGGTCTGGGAGATCGGCCCCTGGGTCGCTTTCAGCGATCTGAACTGGCTGGAAAGCCGGACCGCGGCTCCGAACCGGGTTGAAGCCGTCGCGCTCACCGACCGGGAAAATTTCACCCTGGATCTGCTGGTGCCCGGCGACTGTTCTTTAGCCGGCGCCGAAGCCGAATTCACCCCGGTCGGAACTCCGGCCTTCGGAGTGCACCGCTTTGCCGGACGTTGGAAAAAAGCGGTGCGGCCCGCTCTGGAATTCGTGCGCCGCGACGAGGAAGACGGCGTGATCCTCAGCGCCGCAGTCACTCCGGAGCTGCTCGAAACGCTCGAAGATCTGGTGATTCACGCCCGCTACGACGGCGCCGGGGCCCAGGCGTGGTTGAACGGGAAATTGATCGGCGACCATTACTATGGCCGTTTCCTGGAGTGGGAGATCGGCCTGGCGCGCTGGCTGACCGAAGCCGGAGAGCTGGAGCTGCATTTCCGCGATGCCCGCGATCTATTCTGGGAACTCCGTGCCGTACGCCGATTGCATGTGACTGTGGAAATGAAAGGATAAGCGATGTTGGAAAAGATTTTAATCTCCGGTGTGCTCGCCGCCGGACCGCTGCTTCTGACTGCCCAATGGCAACTGGAAGGCTCCGACGAGTGGAATACCGCCCACAGTGACGCCGCGGACACGGAACTCCGCTTCACCGGATCGGGCAATGGTTCCAGCCGGGCCGAGACCCGGGTGCCGGCTTTCCGGCCGGGAAGCTGGTATGAACTGAGCTTCCAGATGCAGGGGCAGATGAAGTATCGCGGGTGGCCCATCGGCGCACCCTGCGCCGAAGTACCCTTCCGCAAGCTGGAAATCTGGGAATGCCCGACCGGGTGGCGCGACTTTCGCTACCGGCTTCAGGCGCCCGCGCAATTGCCCGACGGGGCGAACTGGCTGGCCTTTGGGCAGAGCAACCATACCGGCGACGTTCGTTTCCGCAACGCGGCACTCTCCGAAGTCCGCCGCATCCCGGCTGAAATCGGCGGTGTGCCGCTCTTCGGTCACGAGGCCGTTTACGGCAACCGCTTTTACGCCAATGAATCCCCGATCACCCTCGGCTACCGCGACGAACTGCAAGCCGGAGAGTCGCTGGAACTGGTCTATACCCTGCCGGAACGCGAATTCCGGAACGGCACCTGGCGCTTCAACGGTGTCAACCTCAAGCTGGAAGCTTCGAAGGACGGCAAAGAGTATGTCGTTGTGGCCGACCACGCCGCCGGCGGGGCGGCCGGTCAACTGCCCGCCTCGGTCATGGGCGCCGAGCGGCTGCATCTCAAAGTGACGCCGCTGAATCCGGCACGGAAGGGCGTCTTTTCCTTCAGCCGGATCGAAGCCGACTTTTCGGGCGCGCCGCTCACCGGGGCGGGCCGCACTCTCTATTGCGAAGTGCCGCAGAAGACCGAACCGGTGACCGTCGAGTTGGAAACGGTCGCCCTGGACCCTGTTTCCGGCAATTACGATTTCACCGCGACGGCACGCAACGTTTCCGGTTCGGCCGCAACCTTTGTCCCGCAGCTCAACGACAACGGCATACGCCGCGCTTCCGGCGACTCGCTGGAGCTGGCGCCCGGAGCCGAGGCCCGCTTCACACTCCGCGCCGCGCTGCCCGAATCGGGCGAACGCCTGCTTCGCCTCGGCAGTGCCGCCGACGGCATTTCCATGCGCCTCTTCATCCCGATTCTCTACGATGCCGCTTACGGCAGGAAGCTGGCCGCAACTGCCGACGGACTCACCGCGTGGAGCGCCGACGCCGGTTACCGGGTGGGCCGCGACCGGGTGGTCCCGACCGCCCAGACCGAAGCTCTCCTGTTGACCATGGCGCGCAATGAAGCCGAGTCGGTCCAACTGGTTCTGCGCTCCGACCGCAATATCGCCGCTCTGCCGCTCTCGGTTTCCGCGCTGACTTCCGATTCGGGAGCTGTATTGCCGGCATCGGCCGTCGATCTGCGCCGGGTGGATTACCTCTTCCTCGCGGCTCCGACCGATGAAGTCGGCGTCACCGATTTCTGGCCGGATCCGCTGACTCCGCTCACCACGCCTTTGCAACTCGAAGCCGGACACAACCAGCCGGTAATGGTCACCGTGACCGCTCCGCCCGACGCCGCGCCCGGCATTTACCGCGGCGACATCACCGTTGGAGACGCGCTCCGGCTGCCCATCGAAATACAGCTCTTCGATTTCACTTTGCCCGACACCCTGAGCTGTACCGCGGTTTCCGATCTGGGAACACGCTACCTCGAAGAGAGTCACAAGGCCGTCACCGATGCCGACAAACGGGCTGTTTTCGAGCGCTATCTGGCGGCAATGGGAGCCCACCATATCGCCCCTTACAACCCGACTCCCTACGATCAACCCCGGATTACCTGGCCGGAGGCGGACGGGGAAGTCGCAATCGATTTCACCGACTATGAACGGGAACTCAAACGGGTGCTCGATACGTATCACTTCAAGCGTTTTACCGTCCAACTGCCGCTGCCTCCGGGCATCGAGCGGCTCGATGCGGATATGACCACGGAGCAGGAGGCTGCTTTCGCCTCGGCGATCGCTCAATATCAGGATTTCTACGCGAAGAACGGCCTGCTGGATATTGCCTTTGTCTACGTCTGGGACGAACCCCATCCGTCGGCCTTTCCCCAGGTGGACCGTTGTCTGGAGCGCCTGAGAAAGTATGCGCCGAAACTCAAACGCATGGTCACTCCCTTCTGGGTTGAGGAGCGCTGGGGGACGAATCTCGACATTTGGGCCTTTCTCTCCCACCACTATGTGGAATGGGCCGCCCAGGGCTGCCGCGACCGGGGGGAAGAGCTGTGGTGGTATGTTTGTACCGGTCCGCGCGCACCTTACGCCACCGGCTTCATCGACCACCCGGCCTCCGAGTTGCGTACCTGGCTGTGGCAGACCCGGCAATACCGGATGGAGGGAACCCTCTATTGGAGTTCGGTTTTCTGGAGCAACGCCACACTGCCCGGTTATCCGGTACGCAACCTTTATACCGAACCCATGCTGACCAATGAATCCGGCGGCGAATTCGGCAACGGCGACGGTATGTTGCTCTATCCGCCGCGCGATGGCTTTCACGCCGCGGCCGCCGGACCCATCCTGGAAGATGCGGTGACCTCCCAACGGCTGGTCTCCTGGCGTGACGGACTCGAGGATTTCGAATACTTCAGGCTCCTCGAAGAAAAATTGCACAACTCCGGCGGCCGGCTGTCCGCCGCGGAACGCGCAGAGGCCGAAGCCCTGCTCACGGTGCCGGAGGCGGTGAGCCGCAGCCTCGACGACTTCAGCCCGAAACCGGAAGCCATGAAGGCGCATCGGAACAAACTGGCGAAGATGATTGAAAAACTGAAATGATACCAATTTGCAATCATAAGGTTTATAACTGCCTTGGTCTTGCGGGCTGACATTCGGCTTGACTCGTTGCCGTTACCCCATGGTAGCGGCAAGCTCATCAAACCAAATTTCAGCGCCACAATACCGGCGGCTGTTACTAACCCTTAGATTGCGCATTGGTATGAGAACCAGATTCCGTTCCTGCCGGAGCGACGGGAGCGGAATCATCAAACCAATGGGCACTGCCCGAAAACAAAAGGGAAACCGCATATGAAGAACACAAAAAAATTCACACTCATTGAGCTCCTGGTCGTGATCGCGATCATCGCCATCCTGGCCAGCATGCTGCTCCCGGCCCTTTCCAAAGCGCGCGCCGCCGCCCAGGCCATCAAGTGCGTCAGCAATCAGAAGCAGATCGGTCTGGCCATCAGCATGTACGGCCTGGACTGGAACGACATGCTGCCGATTCCGCAATACGGCCCCGGCGAATATAACAACAATTATTGGGTGATCACCCTGACCGATTATATCGGCAAGGCGGCGCAAAGTGTCGGAGAAGACTACGGCAAGACTCTGATCTGCCCGGTCAGCGATGCAGCTATCCGCATCGTCGGCGACAACCCGATGACCAACTACGCCATCAACGGCCACTTCGACAACAGCGAGAACGGGACCGCAGTCTATCGTTCCTCAGCCTGTCCGAACCCCTCCGGCAAGGCGGCCCTGACCGACTTCCAGTGCCAGCAGAACAAGAAATGCCTGTGGCGCATCTGGGAAGATCCGGTCGGCAAATTCGACTGGCGTCACGGTTCGAACAACACGGTCAACGTACTCTACGTCGACAGCCACGTCGCTTCCTTCACGGATGTCAACAAGCTGAAGGACGAAGTCGCCAACTGGACGACCCTGGATAACTCCCAACTGACCTTCATCTGGAAGTAATCAACCGCGGCCAGGCGCCTTTCCCGAAAACGTCCGCAAGGCGGAAAAGCCCTTGTGAAATACCTTGCAAGGGCTTTTCCATTCCTCCGCCCGAAAAAACCATTCCCGGTATCGCCGGCATTACTGCTGGGAGAGATACAACGCCACATAAGTATCCGATCCGTGCGCTTCTCCGGCCACAGTTTCTTTCATGATGGTATCCTGAGGCGTAACGGATGCGGCATGCCCGTCGATGAAAACGATATTCGCCCGTTTGTTGTGGCGGAAATGCAGCTTGCCGCCTCCCATGGCTCCGCCATGCTTGCACAACTCGAAGAACTGAATATCACTGCCCGCCGGTACGATTCCGGCGTCACTGATGGCCGCCCACGGTCCGGTGATGCTGTCGCCGAAGCTTTCCGCTTTGGATGGGCTCGGGTATTGTGTCAGTCTCACGGCAATCGATGGATTGTAAAAACCCATAATTCCATAGGTCAGGTAATGATGCAAGGTACTGTCATTTTGCTTTTTGGACGGCTCCGCCGAAGTGCAGAACATTGCGGCGTAATTGCTGTCCAAACCTGAATTTTTCAACGAAACATACCACGGAGTGCGTCCTCCGGTTGCTGCGGGATCTTCGCAGTACAAACCGTAATCATTGCTGTCGCCGGCGTACATGGTATTGTACAACCCCACCTGCTTCAGATTGGCGACGCAGGTGATCGATTGCGCGGCCGCCCGGGCTTTGCTCAACGCCGGCAGCAGCATGCTGGCGAGGATGGCAATGATCGCAATGACAACCAGGAGTTCAATCAATGTGAATTTTCTTCTCATTTCGCCGATTCCTTTGGTTATTGTGTTTCTGTCGGAACTTTTCACTATATTCTGTCGGATAATTCGTCGTTTTTCAGGAACATCGGACGAAGGCAGAATCGCCTGATCGCCCTCTTGCTAAACCGGATTAGTTTTGATTTTGTAAAAAAATCCACCGTCCCGCAACGCTGTTGCAATCAATATTTGAGCGCATTGTCATGAAACCATTTTCGGTTGACACGAGTTGCAAAACCGGTTTAGTTACCCTTTTTTAAATTATACATCATTTTTTTCAGATTGTCAAGAGTCATGATGAAAAAAATCGGAAAAAGACCGGAGATGGTTCCCGGCGGCGCGTCATATTTTCAGCTGCGCTTGTGCAATCGTTTCTCCGGGAACAAATTTCGGTGCCAGACGAACACGCATCGGTATCTCGAAGGAGGGGTCACTGATCTTCTTCAGCAGATTCCCGGCCGCCAGGGCCCCGAGTTCTTCTTTGTATTCTCCCACCGTCGCGATGATCGGACGCACAAATTTCGCCACGCCGATGTCATTGCCGTAACCGACGATCGAAATTTGTTCCGGAATCCGGACCCCGCGTTTCTGCAGCGCCCACATAAGTTCGACGGCCTGCTCGTCGCAATAGCAGAACACAGCCGTGAAATCCCGGATTCGGTCCACCAGCGCGGCAAGATCGGAAAAAGCCTTCACTTCCAGGCCGCGTTCCGCAAAACACTGACTGAAAACCCGAAAACGTTCATGCAGAAAATTGTCCATGGAACCGATGAACGCAGGGCCGAAATAGGCCGCTTGCCGATGCCCGTATTGCCAGAGCTCGTCAAAGATCAAACGTGTCCCGATGGTATGATCGGTGTCGAGCCAGGGCACGGACGGCGTACCGTAAAGCAGATATTGAATCGGCTTGCCGCACAGGATGGCGTCATCATAGATTGTGGGCGACTCTCCGGTCCGGAAAGTCGGCGCCAGGATAAAACCGTCGACGCCGATACGGTTCATATAGCGGATCGCCTCCAGCTCGGTTGCCGGATCATTATCGGACTCCGAAAACACCAGATGAAACCCCTGCCGCGCCAATTCACGTTCAATTCCGCCGACCAGTTGCGCGAAAAAACTGACTTCCAGGTTGCTGACCACCACCCCGATCAGATAGGTCTTGCATTCATTGATGGCACGGGCATGGAAATTGGGGCGGTAATTATATTGGTTGATGACGCGCTGAATTTTTTCACAGGTCGTTTGCGCCAAATTGAATTTTTTCGCTTTCCCATTCAGATAAAAAGAAACGGCCGTCGGAGAAACCCCGACTTCACGGGCGATGTCGCGAATGGTGAAATGAGTTGAGCTGTTTTTCTTCATGTTGTGATCTTGGAACTCCTGATAGTCCTTCGGTAACATACACTCGGATCAAACTTTTGTCAAATTCAATGCAAATGGACAATTTCAAGGTGGTGCGCTACCCTTCGCCAATCGCATTACCGATCTTTTGCAGATTTTTTTATCATCCCCCTTGACAATCTGACGAAATTGATGTATAATTTAAAAGAGCAACTAAACTGGTTTTGCAATTCGCGTCAACGGGAAATGATTTCATGGCAATGTCGTTACATATTGACTGCGGCGGATGGGGCACGGTACGCCTTTTTTTAAAAGACTTTTACTAATCCGGTTTAGTAGAGGAGCGGCCGACATGCAATGCGTCTTGCAAAATTTTTGACAACAACTATATTCAAGGAAACAACTATGCGTATTCTGAATGACGGTTGGCGGAATCACAAAATAATCGGCACTCATCGTTTTGAAATGACTCCGTTTCACTTCAACGGAGAACTCTATTTGTTGGAAAATTTCTGTGACTATGACCCCGCCGATTATCCGGCGGGCACATATCCGGAGCGCACCGCGCGCGACGGTTTCCTCATCCGGCGCTATCGGGACGGAAGACAGATCGGGCACTCGGTCAGCGGCTGCTATTTCGCCGGCGCTCTGGTGCATGAGGGGCGGCTGTATGTGTTTGCCGCCGCCTTTGACGCCCCCCGGTTTACGGCCGGCGTTTCGTTTCGGCGGCTGGTACGGTACTCCAGTGACGATCTGGTGCATTGGAGTGAACCCGTAACGGTATTCCGGCATACCGAGCCCGGGTGTATGATTTTCAATACCGGAACCGTCTGGGACGGCCGCCGGTTCGTCGGCGTGTACGAAACGAACGAAGCATCCGCTCCATTGAAATTCCTGTTCAAATTTGTGGTGTCGGACGATCTCGAACACTTTACGCCCGTTCCCGGCGGGGAATACGGGCGCGAAAAGTATGTGGGGGCCAATGCGCTCTATTTTGCCGGAGGGTATTACTATCTGCTTTATCTCCATGACCGCCTGGATCAAACCTATGAAACGCGGGTGAGCCGCTCCCGGGATCTGGTTCATTGGGAGGATGCCCCGGCGGATCGTCCGGTGATGGAGCCGGACCTGAGCCACGAGGTCAATCCCGCGGCACGTCCCGGCGTGACGGAACGCAACGCCAGTGACTTGGAGCTTATCGAGGAAAACGGTCACACCCTTGCTTTCTGGCTCGGCGGCGACCAGCACGGCTGTTGCGATCTGCAGACGGCGGAGAACCCGGCTTCCATGCAGGAACTGTTGGAACACTATTTCCGCTGATGCGGCCACATAAAAAGGGATGTCACCATGCTGAAGGATATGGCTTTGAGACCGATCTCCGGAACGTTCATTTCGCCCATGCTGGTCGATCTGGGAGTAAATAATTATGGCCTTCGCCAGTGGGAACAGGACTTTGCGATGATGAAGGCCGTAAGGATCGATACGGTGATCGTACTCCGCTGCGAATATGAATGCAACGGAACCTGGCTTTCCGCCGAAGACCCGCGTTCGACAACGTGGGCGGAAGACGATTGCCTGCTCGACATGTTTTTTCGTCTCTGCGACAAGTATGGGATTGAACTCTATCTCGCCGGTGCGCAAAGCATGACGAACCTGTTCCTCGGCGACTGGAAGCGGGAAATCGCCGACACCAAAGCGTATTATGACCGGACCGTCCCCAAGTATGCGCATCACCCCTGTTTCAAGGGGTTGTATCACTCATTGGAAGCGCTGCCGTGGCACTATAACTTTGCGGAGATCACGATTGAGGTCATCCGTTATTTCAAAAAGCAGTTCCCGCGGTATAAGACGTTGCTGTCTCCTATTTTTTTCGGCCCCACCGGCGACATGCACAGCAATTACACGCCCGAACAATGGCGCGAGGTATTCGGCCGCTATCTTTTTGACCCGTTGGCCGGCTATCTGGATGCGTGTGCGCCGCAGGATCAGATTGCGGTCCCCGCATGCCGCCTGGGGCAAATTCAGTCCAACGATCTGGAAATGTGGTACCGCACCGCCAGGGAAGTACTGAACGGCTGCGGAATTGCGTTCTGGGCAAACGTCGAGACTTTTCAACGTCCGTTTCCCGGTCATGGAGAGCCCGCGGGAGTGTTCCGGCAAGCGGATTATCGAACGCTCTATATGAAACTGGCCGCCGCAAGCGGCATCGCGGAAAAGATCATCACCTGCGATTTTACCAGCTGCCTGTCTCCCAATTCGGAGTGGGGGTCGTCGCGGCGGCTTCTCGAGCGTTATCTGGAGATGCTGAATATCCCGCTTGCGCGGATCGATGAGGTGTATGGCCCCGCAACCGGCGTTTGGGGATCGTGTCAATAAACCGGGTACCCCCGCTTGCGGGAGGAAAAAAGGAGACAGCAGATGAAATATTGGATCAGACCCATATGCGCATGTGTCGTTTTCGGCGCAGCGACACTTCTGTCCGCCGCCGGCGGCAACCCCGCCGGCAAGTACATGGAGGCGGCGCTCTGGCACGGCACCGCCAACCCGGGAATGCGTGTCCCGCAAATCGGGGAGGTCGACACTCCCGAAGGAAAAGGCATTCGAGCGACGGCCGTCGAATCCGGTGAATGGCAGGGCATGCGTGTGGACTTTCTGGAACCCGTCGATCTGAGCAAGATCGGCAGGATCACGTTCGATTTCGAGCAGAACGCCTATGACACCGCCGGGCAGATGGCGTTTATGTTCCGCTCCACTTCCGGCGGCGGTTTTCTCGCCAACCCGGAATTCAATCCCACCGGTTGGCGGCATGTGACGATCCCGGTGGATGCACGCACGCTGCAGGGCCTGGGGCAAAATTCCGCCGCGCTGGGGCCGGTGGACCAGATCACCATTACGCTTTATCAAAACTTCAAGACGGCCGGGACGCACCTGACCGTCGCCAACCTGGTGTTTCATGAAAAAATCGAAGGGGATCAGCCTTTGCCGGTGGCAAGTTACATATACAATGCGCCGCAGACCCGCGGCGACGACGATCGTTCCTGGCTCACCGATGGCGAAATCAGCAAGGAAAAACAGGTGTTTTTCCGTGAATATTCGGACGAGCCCGATATCACCTTCGACCTCGGCGCGGTTTGCCGTATCCGCAAATTCACGCTTTCCGCGGTGGCGGTGCCGAGCCAGAATGCGGCCGCAGTGGAATTGTCCACCAGTTACGACGGGAAAAAGTGGCGCCTGGCAAAACACATTCCGAATCAGGATGGCGGCACCGAAGAAACGAGTTATGCCATCACCGCCGACAACATCGCGATTTACGGCCGTTATGTCAAGGTTCATGTGCTTCGCAACCGTACCGACTTCCCGGTACGGATCGCGGAGATCGCATTTGAAGGTCGTCAGCCCACCCAGGAGGAGCTGGCCGACGCCGCGGCCGAACAGTACGACCTCGGCCCCGAAATGCCGGAAATTTCCGCGCAGAATTACTGGCAGTTGAACGGCCCCGGCGGTGAATCTCTGCTGATCTGCAAGGCCAATGGCATCGCCGTCGCCTACGAGAAAGACGGCCGCCGTCTCGCGGAACGCATTTTTATGCGCTACGAGCTTTCCGACGGCAGGAATCCGGTCATAACCAACTCCTACCGGGATATTGTCGGCGACATCCGGCAAGATGCGCAGGGAGGATTCGAGGTCGTCACCCGAAACCCGGAGCTTCCCGGCGTGGAATTTGTCCACTCCTACAGTTGGGTGGACGGCGACCTGAATATCGGGTTGGCGTTCACCAGCGAACGTACCGATAAAAAGATCCTCTTCACCGCTACCGAGATCGTTCTTCCCAAGGACCTCCGCCGCAACGGTCTCTATGAGACTTGGGGCTCCGGACACGATATGCAGCATAAATTTTCCGACGAAATCTCGTTGGAACTTCCGGCGGACACCGGTCCGGTGATGGTCTTCGAAGTGCCTTCGCAACCGCTGACGCTGCTTCACTGCCGTTACAAGTACAATGACCGTTATGTCCAGATCGGTTCCGGCGTGGTTACGGTTTCCGGTTTCGGTGAAAAGCGCACGCTTTTCACTCCCACCGGCTGGGTGCTCGGCGATGGGCTTTTCGCCCTGACCGAACCCGGTGTCCGCGGCAAGGTCGAGTCCCGGCTCATGTGTAGCGAAGGCGACCTTACGGTTGTGTTTGACCGCTATCTGGAGTATCCGGAGGTCAAGGCGTTTCGCGCGGCGATCCATCGCCCGGACTGGCTCAAAGATGTGCGTTTTTTCCACAATGGCCCCGGCTGGGATTCGCCCTGGGGCGACAACTTGCTTCGCAGCAGCGAATACGCTTCGGCGATGATCCGCGAAGGCGTGTTCCAGTGCTGTGCGGATCTGGTGATCTTTCCGTGGGGCAACTTCTCCATCGATGAATACGCCCATCTGATGCGCGGCGGCAAAATGAAGGTCGCCGAGGCACAGCAGATCATCCGCGACCTTCACGAAAAGACCCGCTGCAAGTTCGCCATGTACACCTGGCTCTGGAGCGTGCTCAAAACCAGCAGAATTTATCAGGAACACCCCGACTGGTTCATCACGTACAACGCCGACGGCAAGGAGTCCAGTTTCTTTCCCGGCTGGGCCACCAACTTCTACCGTCTGATCAGCATTCCCGAACACCGCGCCGAGGTCGTTCAATCGATCCTCGAGGTGGAAGAAAGCTATCTTTGCGACACCTGGTACCTCGACGGCGGCGGGTCGCCCTCCAGCATCGACTGGCCCACCATGCGCATCGACGAACCCGACGACTGGGACAACACTCTGTTGGAAATCCGTACCCGGCTTCAGCAGAAAAATCCCGAACACGCGGTATTTTTCAACCATCCGGAAAATCCCATCGGCGATTTCGGTTTCCTCGAAAGCTTCGGCGGCGTGCTGACCACCAACTGGCGCGACGGCGCCACCTGGATGTACAAATTCAAGCTCTGGCAGCGTCCCGATCCGTTCCGGTCGCCGCTGTATATTTACTGGCTTCCCGGCGTGGACCAGGCGCTGCGTTATTACGCTGTCGGTACCGGCCTGGGGTTGACCTTTTACACCCAGAATCTGCGCCCGGAGGTTTCGTATATGTCGGCGCAGCAGCAAAGCCGTTTGGGGCATCTGGTGGACGCGCGAATCCGTCCTTACTGGCGCTATGAACCCGATGAGACACTTGAAGCAATGGCGCTCACCCGCGGCAATGGCGCGTGGATCTTTCTGAAATCCCATGACGCCGATTCCGTGGACAAGACCGTTTCCGCCGAACCGGCGCGGCTCGGGATGACCGACCCGGAAAAACCGCTTTATCATTGGGCGATGCGGATCAAAAAGCACAGTGAACACCGCGGGTTGCTTACCGAATCCGAACGGGAGGCCGATTATCGCGCTTCCCGTTGGCAAAGTGATTTCGTGGTGGTTCCGCGCTTTCTCGGCGCCGAACCGAATCGGGAACGCATGGAAAAGAGCTTCCACTTGGAACCCGACACCGCGATGCTTTGGGCCGTGACCCAAAGCCCCGCCATTGTTTACAGCGTGGACGGGATGCGCAACCAGCTCTGGCTGCCCGATACCCTCGATGTGCGTGTGGAGGGCGAAGCCGACACCGAAGCGATACATCTGACGGTGAAATCCGACCGCAAAGAGGCGGAAATCGCCGCTGTCCTGCCCGCGGGCAAGCGGGCTCTTAAAGTGACCGTGAACGGCACGGCAAGCGCGGATGCCGATACCATTTGGCTGGACGGCACTGTCCTTGCGGTGGTGCCGGTGGCGCAGGGGGAAAGCCGTATCGAGATTGCCCTTGCCGATGTGCGGAGCGTCAAGGGGCCGGTGGCTTTGGCGGTGACGCCGGGCAAGCCCGGCGAAATGCTGACCTTGCATGTGAACGCTCCGGCCGATGCGGATCTTCTGGCCGCGATCACATGCAACAACGATCTGGTGTGGAGCCAAGCGGTGAAAGCCGGTACCGCCGCGATCCGGATTCCCACCGGTGTGACCGGCGGCGATTATCAGGCGGTGGTGACCGATGGTTCCGGCAAAATACTCGCCGAAGCCGCGTTTCAACTTGCCCCCGGCACGCCGCAATACCAGGCGCATCAGGATGCGGAGATCGCCATCCAGGACAACGAAACCATCCAAGTCGACCGGGAGTTTCCCGCGCGCGGCTTCCGTTTGCTCGGTGCCGCCAAAACCTGGAGCCGCGATTGCGGCGGCATGTCGTTCGACCCGGAAAACGCGGCGGTTCGCCTTATTACCGCCGACCGTCCGAAATCCCGGTGGTTCGTTCTCAGCGGCGCCTATGAAATGGAGGCCAAACGTTATATGAAGATCCGCCTGGACGGAAACTTCGGTAAGCACAACCGCGAAGACGACATCATCGGCATCGATGGGCTGGGAACGAACTATGATCTGCCGTTCTGCTGCTTCGGCTTGAACTTCGATTTCGGAACCGGCGACAAAAGTGCCGGCCTCTATTCCAGCCGTACCCTCGGCAGCCTCGGGCTCGCGTGGCCGAACCGCAATGCGCCCGACCCGACCGGTTGGGGAACCGGCAGAGTCGCCGACATCATCAATATCCTCTCCAACTTCGGAGCCGAAATCCGGGATTCCGAAGAGTTCTGGCTCGACTTGAACGAGGTCGGCGCACCCTCCGACTGGAACGGACGGCTCTGGTTCGGACCGATCTATCAATGCGGTTCGCCGAGCCGTGAACTGGTCGTGACGGTGTTGGAGTGCCGCGACACGCTTCCCGCCGGCGCGGAACTCCGGCAGGTCTATCCGCTCAAAGACGAGCGGGTCAAGATCGAGCGGAAGATGGTCGACCTCGCCAATGTCCGCCAGGCACCCGTGATCGACGGCAAGGGCGATGACGCGGCGTGGCGGACGGCTCCGGCGTTCACCTCCTTTTCGCAGCTTCAGAACCCCAGCATTGCCGCCCCCGCCACCGAGTTCCGGGTGCTGCGCGACGACCGGAATCTATATTTCCTGATAAATCTGACACAGCCGGAAGGGCTGGGATTCGAGCATGACAAGAACTTGGAACCGTGGTTTTGCGACAGCATAGAGATCTGGCTCGGCAAACGTGACAGTAGCGAGGGCGAGATACAGATCATCCTCGCTTCCAACGGCCGCTGGTTCGCGCAGCGCCGGGCCGGTTCCGAAGCCGGCGCCAGGAGTGAGGAGCTGGGAAAACCGCTGTTTGCGCAAGTCGAGTCCGGCGACCATATGACCGTCGAAGTCGCAATCCCGCTGGACATACTCGGCGCAGGGGCGGAAGAAAGCGGCTTCAATTTCTGCCGTACCGTTCGCAGGAGCGGCCAGTTCACCGCATACACTCTCGCTCCCGGGCGCATGTTCCGGAATTTCGATCACTATGCCTTCCGGTGGCGTTAAGGAGGGGCAGGGCTTCTCCTCTTCCGGTATTATGGATCAATTTTAACAGACAAATGTAGGATGACGAATGCGTTTCTATCTTGACAGCGATAACTGGGAAGTCGATTATTTCATCTCCGGCTGCGATTACCGGCAGTGGGTTTCCACGGGAAATCGTCTCCATTACATGTACCTCGACTGCGCCCAAAGCGCCGGATTCACCGATGCGGACAATCCCTGCCGTGCCGGCTTCCGGGGGCGTGTTCCCGGCTGCGACCGGAGCATAATGCTGGAAAACGGCGCCATCGGCGATCCGTATTTCAATCGCAATGTGGAACACAGCCGCTGGGCGGAAAATTTCAGCTGGGCGTTCCGGCGTACGTTCACTTTGCCTTGCGATATGAAAGACAAGGTGCGTTTTCAGCTTCACTTCTGCGGCATTGACTACAAAGCGGCCTTTTTTCTCAACAACGAATATCTCGGCGAACACACCGGTATGTTTATGCCGGCGGAGTTTGACGTGACCGACTGCATCCGGCGCGATGGCGAAAACCTTCTCGCGGTGGTTTTCGACCCGGTCCCGAAAGGGATTCCGGATCACCCCGGCGAAGAAAACCCGCAGCCGGCGGAGTTCGCCGACTATCACCGCGCCCAGATGAGCTTCGGCTGGGACTGGATGCGCGGCCTGGGGGCGGCGGGGATCTGGGATCACGTTTATTTGCGGGCGAACGACAATGCGCGCATCGGCGATTGCTTTTTCCGTACCCGGGGGAACCGGGTTACGTTGGAGGTCGAAACCGTGGCGCAGCAGGCGGGAGTTTTCCCGCTGCGGATTCGGCTGGCCCCCATCGGCTTCCAGGCGGCATCGACGGAATTTGTCAAGGAATTGCAGCTGATTCCCGGCGAAAATACTTTCACTGTGGAATTCGCTGTGGATGATCCGGAGCTTTGGTACCCCAACGGCTACGGCAAACAACCGCTCTATAGGCTGACATTGACTCTCGATGGAGAAGTGACCGAAAAGAAAGTCGCATT
This sequence comes from Victivallaceae bacterium, assembly GCA_031549115.1. Taxonomy (GTDB): domain Bacteria; phylum Verrucomicrobiota; class Lentisphaeria; order Victivallales; family Victivallaceae; genus JAVBQJ01. Next base: position 13,812 of record JAVBQJ010000031.1, on the reverse strand, counting down.
CCGCACGCTTGAAATGCGCCGCAACCCCGGTTCGCCGGATCGCGCCTACAATCAGACCTTCACCTTCAATGGGCAGCCGATTTTCGCACGCGGACAGAATTGGGTCCCCACCGATCTGCTTTTCAGCAGGAGCGGCGCCGCGGAATACGAGCGGCAGGTACGCCTCGCCGCGGAAGCCGGAATCAACATTTTCCGGGTGTGGGGCGGCGGCATCGTCGAGAAGGAAGAATTTTACGACGCATGCGACCGGTATGGCATCGTCGTCTGGCAGGAATTCATGCACGCGTGCAGCAGCTACCGCAAGGACCCGGAATATCTTGCGTTCAAACGCCGCGAAGCGGAAGCGATTCTGCGCAAGCTCCGCAATCATGTCTCGGTATCGATGATCTGCGGCGGCAACGAGGTTCAGTATTACTATGAGATTCCGGACAGCCCGCTCTATAGGCAGTATCGCGAACTGACCGGGAAATTTGCGCCCGATCTGCCGTTTCACACTTCCTCGCCCGACCGCTCCCGGCCGGGAGAGCGCGATCACGGCCCGTGGCATTTCCTGATGCATAGTGAAATCAATCCCCATGACCGGTTGCTGGCCAGCGAACTCGGCTGCAACGGTTTTCCCGAATTCGAGAGTGTCAGGAAGTTCATTCCCGAATGCGATTGGGAGAATCCCGACAGCCAGAGCTGGAAATATCATTTCGCGGTACCCTGCCGCGGGCAGAATTGGCGTGTGCCTATGGCGTGGTTCGACGCCGGAACCCCCGAACAGCGTTGCCAGGCCTCGATGTTCGCCCAGAGCGATGTTTGCGGTTATTGGATGAATCACTGCCGCCGCAAGTACCCGCATACGAGCGGATGTTTTCTCTGGCAATACAATGAACCCTGGCCCACGCTGGCGTTGAGCGCCATCGATTTTTACACGCTACCCAAGATCGTCTATTACCGGCTCACCCGGCTTCAGAAGCCGGTCACGCTGGCGTTGTGCGACGACAATTGGTGCTGTGCCGGGGGCAAGTTCGCCGCCGGGCTTTTTGCCATTTCCGATAGCGAGTTGCAGGGTGTGAAGGCGAGCTTTCGCTTGACCACGATGGACGGAATCATTCTGCTGGAACGTTTCTTTGAGCGCGATTATGCCCCCGGCGGCAATAAGCTCGACGATATAGCGGTAGATTTGCCTATGGAGGTGATGGGCGGTGTGGTTTTTGCGGAACTTCGGCTTTACCGGAGCGGCAAAGAGATTTTCAACGACACCGTGCTTTACGGCGTGCCGGACTACAAAAAGGTGTTTACGGCGCCGCGTCCGAAGCTCGACGTGGAAGCCGTGGTTGTAAAGATTGACGGCGAAAACAGATTGGTGGTGACCTATCGGAACCACGGCCCCGCCGCAATGCTGGTCCGCGCCGCACTGACCGAAGTCCCGTTTACCGCCGTTTACTGGCGCGACAACTATGTGACGGTCGGCCAGGGTGAAACCCGCGTGGTGGAAGCCGCTCTCACTGTCGACTGTCCCGCCGGCGCGCAGGTGAAGCTCACCGGGTGGAACCTCGAGGAACAAAGAGTCGCAGTCAAAGTTCCTTAATGAATACAGTTCCCATGCCCGCAAACAACTTGTCCCGTCATAAAATTCGGGGATAGAGCCATACATCACTTGTTGACAAAAATAGAAAAATCTTGACATTTGCTATTGACTTTTTGATATACTTGATCTATAATAGTTGATATAGATTAAGTATATCAATTGGTGTGGTAGAAATATGACTTGTGATATTGATTTGGAATTGCCGTCGGATCAGCTATCCGAACCATTGTACTTGCAGGTTCGGGAGCTTGTTTTGAAGCGAATCGTCAATGGCGACTGGCGTCCCGGAGATCGGTTGCCTCCGGATCGGGATTTGGCTGCCCAGCTGAAAATTAATCCTGTCACTTTGGGAAAAGCGTTGAATATGCTGCGTGACGAGGGGTGCCTGAACCGTCGGCAGGGGCGCGGAACCTTCATTGCCGATCCGCTTGTTCGACCCAAGATTAAAGAAAGCCATTCATTTGAATCCCACGGAAAACTTCTGTTTATCGGTGCATTGGATCACAGCATCCGGGATTATGGATCGATAATAGCCTCCGGGGCCCAATACCAGGCCCATCAATGCGGGTATGAGTTGGAATCGGTTCCCCTGGAGTATGTATTGTATGGCAATTCCAAATTGATTCAGGATCAGCACGCATCCGGGATTATTCTGAATGCCACCGCTTTTTCCGGGAATGAGAAAATCATCGATATTCTGAAAGGGACCGGCCTTCCGATTCTGTTGCCCCATGGCTATCAATGGGATTTGAATACCAGCGGTTTCGATTTGATGCTGTATGTCGATCACCGTCAGGCACTATTGAAAGCAATGCAGTATCTGAAGCAAAAAGGTCACTGCCGGTGTGCGTATATCGGATGTGGACTTTTTTATCTCGGATACCCTTCCCGAAAGGATCTTGTCACCGATGCGAAAAAGTGCGGTATTGAGATCACCGAAGAATTGATTGCGGAAATGGAGCATTTCTCTCCGGAAGATATTGATCTTGCGGTTGATGCCGTATGGAAGGAGCGGCCGACCGCGATTCTGTGCAGCATGGACGCCGTCGCGCTTGGCGCATATGCGCATTTCAGTATCCTCAATCTCAAAATTCCGGAGGACATTTCGGTGATCGCACTGGGTGGAAATATCGGCGGTGAATTTCTGGAACCGCGCCTGACGGTAATCGACTACAATTTTTTTCAACTCGGGAAAGATGCCGTTGACTATCTGTTGCGGTTGGTCCGCCAGGAGGAATTGCCGGAACGAATGATTCAAACGCAGATAAAATTATTGGAGCGCGGAAGCTGCCGGGCACTGTAAACGTTTCAGTTGACCGGAGCCATAGTATCGTGATCGGAATGATAAAAGAGTGTCATAAATCGTCAAAATCACATTTTGATCGTTTCATAAATGCCGGAGTTTGGGAGGACTATCGGCGGAAACGAATGAATATCTATAGCAATGCCGTTACCGGCATCGGAAATTACCAGTGTGTTTCTCAAAATACCTTAAAATGCATAAAAGAAAGAGGGTACTCATGAAAAAGGCGTTCACATTGATTGAATTGCTGGTGGTTATTGCGATTATAGCAATTCTTGCCAGTATGCTTTTGCCGGCTCTCAGCAAAGCGCGCGCAGCCGCCCAATCCATCAAATGCGTCAATAACCTGAAGCAGATCAATCTGGCTTCGGTCATGTACAACAGCGATAATAATGATTGGTTTGTTCCGCACTATAACCATCTTTATCACCGGTATCCCCGGACTCTGGTTCAGTTGGGCTATCTGCCGGGCGGCAGTGATTATCATAAAACATTTTTAGGCGACGGCTTCTGGGATAGCAATATCAAGCCGGAAGGCGTGTTTGTCTGTCCCGCGGCCAGTATAGTACAATCCGGCGCCGATTGGAATGAGGCGGATGCATACGGTTGGTGTGGCGCCAATTATGGCATCAATCAATATCTGTCATATATGAACCTCAATCCGTCCGATCCGTATTATCAATGGAATAAGGTCACCCAGCTGACCAGTCCCTCGGCGACCTATCTGTTTGCCGACAACCACGGTAGCGGCAACATTACAATTCGGGCGGGCGAATGGAGTACCGGTGTCGAATTGTCGACTTTGGGCGCGGCCAATCCGCGTCACAGCAATTCCTGCAACGTTGCTTTTGTCGACGGTCACGTTGAAAACAAAAAACAACTGGAATCATGGCCTTATACACGGGAATGGGAAGCGAAGTAATTCATGCGTAAAATAAGATTTTCTTCGTTATTTGCCGGCTTACTCCTCGGACTGGCTGTCACTGCGGCCGGCCCGGATGAAATTGAGTTTCTGTCGGATACCGAAGCGGCCAATGCCGGTTGGACCGGCAATAACGGCGGCATCATTTCCGTCACCGGCGGAGCGGAAACCGGCTCGCATGCTTTGCGGGTTACCGGTGCGCGCGAATGGGGCGGCCTCACCTGGGTCCCGGAGGAGCTGTACTGGCCGGAGGACGCGGTTGTTTCGTTCAAAATTCGGCAGAATCTGCATCCTGAATTCAACTTCAATCTTTATATCGAAGTCGTACAGGACGACGGTTCAACCCGCGGCATTACGAAAGTTATGCCCGGCGGCGCGGGCTGGGGCCAGTGGCAGGAGGTTGTCGTCGATTACAAAGGTGAAAAATTAGGCCGTATCGGTCGTTTCGGTCTTTACACCGAAACTTTCCGCGACACCACCGAAATATTTCTGGAAATTGACGATTTGAAAATAACCGGGACCAACGCCGAAAAAACGGCCGAAGATTTCTCCAACGTCTATACTTTGCCGTTGATTGACAAAGCTCCGGTCGTGGATGGCGTGTTGCGCGATGGCGAATATGACCGGGCCGGCTCGATGACCGGATTTGTCCAGCTGTCGGGTCTGTATTCTCCCCGGCAAACCAGCGTCTGGTACTGTCATGACGAAGAAAATCTTTATGTCGTATTTTCCACCATTTTCGAGTCGCAGGGGCCGCCGGAAAAAGGCAAAGCCGGCATCATGACCCAAAGTGATATCCATGTCGGCGATCTCTTTGAATTGTGGATTGCCACTCCGGAGCTGCAACGGCAGTATGTTGTCAACCTGAATCAGGGGATTTTTTCCTATGACTACTCCCAAAAGGCTCAGGCCGACAACACGGCGATTTTCAAAGGGACGTTCACCAGCAATCCGTTTCTGGTCGGCGGGAAATGGTACGGTGAGTTCGCCATTCCCAAACGCAATCTGCCGGGCCTGGACAAAGGGCTTTCGGTTTTATTCTGCCGCGATTTTTTCCCCGCCGGCGGGCGTTCCGAGTCCGACTGGACCTCATCAAAACCGATGGGAGGGGATTTTTTACGCTATGACTTGCACGCGAAAGCCAGATTGGCCGACAAGCAGGAGCGCGTGGCGATCGATACGTTTGGCGACTGGGGCATCGGCGAAGCCGTATTGCATGGGCGGCTTGCCGGATTTGCCGACCCGGTCAATCTGTCAATGCAACTCTTTGACGGGGAGGGCAACAAAATAAAGGAATTTTCACAAGCCGCCTCCAATGGTGATTTCACCATCGGCGAGCGTCTGAAAATGAATAAAAAAATCGATGGTCTGGCATATTTTCAAGTTACCGACCCGGCAAACGGCAATATCATTCATGCGCAAAATTTTGCCTTTGCCTGCGGCTCCCCGTTGCGCTTCCAATGCTTTCCCATAATCGCCGACGGCTCGGTGGCAATCTGTTTCGACACCCGGGGCATTCCCGCGTTGCCCGCCGGCACGGTCGCCGAAGTAAAAATCGCTTCCGCAACCGAAACGGTGTACAGCTGCGAATTCCCCTTGAACGATAAGCCGCAAAGTTATGATTTCCGGCGCCGGGTATCCGGTCTAGCCTATCAGAGTTACCGGATCGAATGCCGGTTGATGCATGACGGCAAAGAGCTGTTGGGGGCAGTCGAGCCGGAAGTGTGGCTGGGAACACCGCCCTGGAGCCGGGATGCCGATGAAACCCCGGGCATTCCCATACCTTGGACGCCGATCAAAATCAACGATGATCAAATTACGTTGCTGGCCCGCTCCTATACTTTGGCGGCGAACGGCTTACCGGCGGCGATCAATGCGTTGGGCAAGGAGATCTTACATGATCCGGCCGAATTACACCTGTCGGTGAACGGCAAAAATGAAACGATCTCGTTTGCGCCTTTAACTCTGACCGAAAGCAGCGATGAGCAGCTTACCTATGCCATCAAAGGCCAATCGGACAGCCTGCGGTTTTACGGTACATTGACGATCGACTATGACGGTTTTGCCAGATGGCGGATGCAAGTTGCGCCTGACGCCGCTCTTACCCTGGACTATCTGGATATCGCCTGGAGCATGCCGGAAGATCGTGCCATCTATGCCAGAGGCAACCGGATCGGTGGAACGCCCGCCGGTTATTCCGCCAATCTGGATCGCTCCGGTCCGGTCAAAGTGGAAGAGATCGCCAACTCCACGCATTCCTACCGCGGCTGGATATGGGAAAAGGATTTCTTTTACAATTTTATGATCGGCGACGACCGGACCGGCTTTACTTTTATGACCGAGTCCGACCGCTGCCATAAAGGCGACAGGCATATTGCCGTAAACAACCGGGATGAGACACGTGAAGTCCGCTTGACCCTGACATCAAATCATGCGCTCGGAGCCGGTGAAATTCTAAGCTATGATTATGCCTGGAGCGGTCTGCCGCTGAAATTCGAGCCGGATGATCCGCGTTATTATCATCAGGGCTATGCCGCTACCCGCGAATCCGATGTTTCGCTGTTGGATGCCGATATCGACCTTTTCCATCAGATGCCGTTGCTGGTCGGCGCCTGGTATATGCGGCATGAGTCCTATTGGGAGCTGGAGAAAATCGATCCGGCCGAACGTATTCCCAACATAATGACAATGGACGGGAGTGATTTCACCGCCGGTTTGCAACGCGCTCATGACGCCGGATGCCAGGTTATCACCGAAGGTATCTTCTTTGCCGCGATGAACACCAATATAGCGGAAACCAAACGGCATATGAGTGAATGGAAAGTTATGCCCGGCGGCTACTCATGGTACAATAATCTGGGCGCATTGAATATGGCCGCCTGCGCGAACAGTTCATGGAGCGATTTCATCGAAACGGTATGCCGCCGTATTCTCGATGAAACGCCGTTGCAAGGTGTTTATCTGGATGTGGCTACCGAGGCCCCGTGCAACAATATTCTGCATGGTTGCGGTTATGTGGATGAACAGGGGGTACGGCGTCAGACTGTCAATTTGTGGGGTACGCGCGAATTGCACAAACGGGTATATACCTACTATCATACCGGCTCGCGGCAGGGCAAGATGCTCCATCACTACCTGAACAATGCGGCATGGGCGGGCTTCTGCGATGCCGGGCTGCAGGGGGAAGACTGGTCCATCTACCAGGATTACCGCAAAATGACTCCGGATTTTTTCCGGGCGATGAAAATGACACAATATGGTACTCCCTACACATTTTTCGCCATGTTTCTCTATTGGCAGACCGGAGACCTGGATGAAGTCATGGCAATCTGTTTGCCGCATAGGGTATATCCTGCCGTTTGGGCCTATCGCCGAGACAACTATCCGGAGATAAAACCATACTGGGCGATCATGGACCCATGGTGGTGCGACTCGGAGTTTGTCGGGTATTGGGCCGGGCAAGCGCCGACGGATGCGCCTCGCGATGAAAATATCCTGGTCAGCGCTTATATCAAACCCGGCAAAGTCCTGTTGACGGTCGCCAACTGGCAGTATGAAGCGAAAAGCCTGCATTTGAAACTCAATTTGGAAGTCATCCCGGGCAAAGTCAGGCGAGTACGCGAACTGCTCTCGGACAAAGAAATTACCATGAATGAAAATAATACCATTCCGGTATCGATACCGGAACGCAACGTAATAGTAATCGAATTGGAAATTGAGTGAACAATGAGTGAAATCACCAAAACAGTATGGCCGGATAAGCAAAAAAAGATTCTCGACCGGTATGTATTCGGCATCCAATATTACCGGGCTCCGACTCCATTGCCGGAAGAGTGGGCGGAGGATTTGGAGCAAATTAAAATACTTGGCCTGAATGCGGTGCAAATCCGGGTGCAATGGCGTTGGAACGAACGGCGCGAAGGGGAATACGACTTCAGCGATGTCGACCGTTTGTTTGATATGGCCGAAAAATCCGGACAGAATGTAATCATCAAATTCATGCTGGAAACGGCGCCCGATTATATTTTTCGACGTTATCACGGATCCAGATGTGACATGAACGGCAAGCCGTTGCGTGCCGGCGGCCATGGCGCTTTTTATATCGGAGGCTGGTGGCCGTGTTTTGACAATCCCGAAGTCATGGAGCGGGCGCAGGAATTTGTCCGTGTTTGTGTCCGGCGCTACTGTCAACGGGAAAATTTGCTCCTGTGGAATATCTGGAACGAGCCGCGGGTGCGCCCGATCGGCGACTGCGGCTGTCCGGATTCCATCCAATCCTATCATCAATACTTGTGCCGTGAATATGGTTCAATCGAAACATACAATGACAGATTCGGCAAATGCTATGAAGATTTTTCCACCATCGAACCGCCGGCAATGCCATACGACTATGTCGATCTGTTCGTCTGGCGCCGCTGGGCGGCAGTTGCCCTGGCGCAGCGTTTGCGCTCCATTTACCGTACTGTTCGTGAAATTGATAGCCGGCATCCGGTCATTTCCCACGCCGGCGTCGGCCGCATCCAGCAGGACGCGGCGGCGGATGTATCCGATGATTTCGCCAATGCGGCCGAAGTGGATTTTTATGGCACCTCTTTTGGCGTCATGAACAACTTCACCAACTGTCTGGAAGAGTCGATGGCATTTTTGCTGTGCGACTGGCAACGGGCGGTAAATCCATATTTTTGGGTTTATGAGCTTTATCCGGAATATGGCAGCTGGTTTTTGCCCGCGACAATTTACGATTTCAAATTCCGGCTGTGGGCGGCGATTGCCGGCGGCTGCAAAGGAATCATGATGTGGCAATACCGTGCGGAACGAGTCGGTTGTGAATCCGATCAATCCGGCTTGGTCAATATCGACGGTTCGCCCAAAATGGTCACACCGGCCGCCGCCGAAGCGGCCAGGTGGATCAAAGATCACGAAGAATTCCTGCTGCAATCGAAAGTGAAAGAAGACGGTGTCGCTATTTTGTACGACTCCGACAGTGATCTGATCAATCGGGTCGAGCATACCGGTTGCAATGGGGATTTGCACAACTTCGATCTTGACTGCCCTTTTCCCTATCCCTATAAAAAATCGGTCTGGGGCATCTATGCCTTGTTTCGTGAACTGGGTATCCAGTGCCGGGTAATCGACAGCCGCCATATCCGCGAAAATTTGCAGGATATGAAACTACTCTATATTCCGGAAGGTTTTTTGCTCACGGAAACGCATTGGCAGGAGATTCGCCATTTTGCCGAGGCGGGGGGCCAAGTCATTGCCGAAGAGGGTTTCATGCTGCGTGACGCGGCGACTTGGGTGCGCCCGGATCGGCCGCCGAAATTTGCCCGGCACCAGCTGGGAGCCGTTATGGGAGAGCGTGTCTATGCCAACCAGCGGGAGCGCAGCTGGCAATTCCATTCCGGCAGCATTCCCGCCGGCGCCTTTGCCACCGTATTTACTCCCGCGGACGGTGCGGCCGCCGTGGCGCGCTGGGAAAACGGCGAACCGGCGGCAATCCGCAACGGCAACTATCTGCTGCTCGGCACCAGCCTCGGTGTTTCATTTTATGAGCATTATACCGACAATCCGACCTATCGGAAAATTTTGCGCGAATTGATTGCTCCAATGAATATCGGCAATGAACTGCCGTTGGGTGTCAGCCGCCGGACTTTGATCTCCGATGACCGTCAGGTTGATTTTTACTTTAACTCAACTTCACAGCATTGTCAGATCGCCGGCATCAACCTGCCGCCGCGCGAGGTGACCAGAATTGAAAAAGATTTGAAAAATTGAAAATGGAAACGAAACACGCAATGGAGAAGTCATGAAGAGTAAATCGACTGTTCACAAACAGTTTCAAACCGGCGCCGTCGACAAGCGCATCTTTGGCGGTTTTGTCGAACATATCGGCCGTTGTGTTTACAACGGCATTTATGAACCGACCCATCCGACCGCCGACGCCGACGGGTTCCGGAACGATGTCGCCGATCTCGTCAGAGATCTGGACATGCCGATTACCCGTTATCCGGGCGGCAACTTTGTCTCCGGCTACGACTGGAAGGACGGTATCGGCCCAAAAGATCAGCGGCCGGTGCGGCCGGATTATGCCTGGGAAGCGATTGAACCCAATCAGGTCGGCGTCGATGAATTTATGAAGTGGTGCCGCAAAGTAAACACCATGCCGTTGATGGCGGTGAACCTGGGGACCAATACGCCAAAGGCGGCGCAGGAATTGGTAGAGTATTGCAACTTGTCATGCGATACTTATTGGAGCAATATGCGCAAAAAAAACGGTTCTGCCGAACCCTATCATATCAAAGTATGGTGTCTCGGCAATGAAATGGACAGTCCGACCCAAATCGGCAATAAAACGGCCGAGGAATATGGCCGGATTGCTTGTGAATGCGGCAAAATGATGCGCATGGCCGATCCGTCCATCGAATTGAGCGTCTGCGGATCGAGCTCGGTATATATGCCGAGCTATGGCGATTGGGACAGCAAAGTCATCGAGGCGACCTTTGATGTGGCGGATTATCTGGCGTTGCACAACTATTTCTTTTGCATCAACCATGATCGCCAATCATTTCTGGCCACGCCCAATATCCTTGACTGGAATATCAACAACATGGTTGCTGTTTGCGATGCCGCCGCCGCCAAGCGTAAATCCCCCAAACGGATCAATCTGGCAGTGGATGAATGGAATGTCTGGTATCGCGGCAATCCCAAAGCCTCACCGGAAAACATCTGGCAGGCGGGACGTCCGTTGAACGAAGAGATCTATGACATGGCCGATGTGCTCGTCGTCGGAGGCGCTTTGATGGTGATGCTCAACCATGCCGATCGGGTGAAAATCGGCTGCATCGCGCAATCGGTCAATGTCATCGCGCCGATTATGACCGGAGCCAACGGCGGTGCCTGGAAACAGACGATCTATTATCCATTCTATTATCTGTCGAAGTATGGCCGCGGAACCGTATTGACCCAGCATATCGAATCACCTGCCTTTACCTGCGACAACATTTATATCCCGCATCCGGTGAATTATCTGCTGAGCAGTGTAATCTATGATGAAGTCGAACAGGAAATTCGCATTTTTGCCATCAATAGAGCATTGACGGAAGAAATGGAATTTGCGTTTTCCATGTTGGACTTTGTGGCGGAACAGGTGATGGAGGCGATTGAAATATATCATGAAAGCCTCGATGCGGTCAACAGCGAAACCGAGGAAACGGTCAAGCCGTCCATCATCAGTATGGATCGCTACCGGCTCGAAAGCCATGCGCTGACAGCCGCTTTGAAGCCCGCGTCCTGGAATATGTTCCGGATCAAGGTCCGTTGAAGGGGAGGAGAGCCGACTATGATGACCGATCGGATCCGCCAGATGCGTGATGAGCTGCTGCGGCACCGTCACCACCATTTCCGGCGCGATGTCGCCTGGAATCTGGCCGAACAGTTTGCCGCGGAGAAGCGTTCCGGTTTCCAGCGGGTTTCGCTGGCGCTGGAGGCGGTGCTCCGGGCCGAAAATCCGGTATTTCTTCCGGGTGAACGGATTGTATTCACGCGAACCGTGCGTCAACTGCCCGAATTGTTCACCGCCGAAGAGTGGGTGCAAATGCGCCGGGAGCACTCCTTTGCCGAAAAAGGGGTGGTGTTCAATCTGTGCTGTGATTTCGGAACGACCATCGAACGCGGGCTCGAAGCGCGCCGGGCTGAAATCGTCGAACGGCTGCGGCAATCGGCGGCGGGAATCGATTTTCTGACGGCGGCGCTGCGCAGTGTTGACGCGGTGTCGGACTTTTCGGAGCGTTACCGGCTGGCGGCGAAAAAGGCCGGTTCGGCGGAGGTGGCGGAGGTCTTGGGGCGCATTCCGCGCCAGGGGGCGAAAACATTCCGGGAGGCGCTCCAATTCCTGCGTATCCTGCATTATATCCTGTGGTGCGAGGGGGAATATCACAACGGGTTCGGCCGCTTCGATCAATACATGCTCCCTTATCTGGAACACGATTTGCAGACGGGAATTGAAACCGAATCCTCCGCGATGGAGCTCCTGCAGGAGTTTTTCCTGAGTTGCCACCGCGACAGCGACTTGTATGTCGGCGTCTAGCAGGGCGACAACGGCCAGAGTATGGTGCTGGGAGGGTGCGACCGCGACGGACGCGACGCCTGCAACCGCCTGACCCGGATGTGCCTGGAAGCATCGCGCGAATTGAAGGTGATCGATCCCAAAATCAATTTGCGGGTCAGTGGCGAAACTCCGATGGAGTGGTTTCGCCTCGGTTCGGAGCTGACCGCCGCGGGGCTGGGCTTTCCGCAATACAGCAACGACGATGTGGTGATCGACGCCCTCACACGGTGGGGGTACCGGCTTGAAGATGCGCGTAACTATGTGGTCGCGGCCTGCTGGGAATTCACCATTCCGGGGCGAGGCATGGAGGTGCCGAACATCACCGGAATTTCATTGCCGGAGGTTCTGTTGCGCACGATGCGCACGTCACAGGCGCCGGATTTCGACGGTTTTTTCTCCGACTATGCCATGATGCTGCGCCGGGAAGCGCTTGCCGTACAGGAGCGTTACCGGAATTTTACCATGCTGCCGGGGCCGTTCGCATCGGTCCTTTGCGACGGCTGCGTCGAGCGCGGGCAGGACATCTCCGAAGGCGCCGTTTACAATAACTTCGGCGTTCACGGTACCGGTATTGCCACGGCGGTGGATTCCCTGGTCACCTTGCGGCGCCTGGTCTTTGACACGCACCGGCTCCGGATGGAGGAATTCCTGGCAATTCTGGATGAAAATTATCGGAACGCCCCCGAGCTGCTCGGAGAAATCCGCAATGTGCTGCCCAAGCTGGGCAGCGGCGATCCGCTGCCGGAGGAGCTTGCCGCCCGACTGCTGCGGGCCTGGGGCGCCGCGTGGCAGGGACTGCATAACAGCCGGGGCGGGATCTGGCGGGCCGGGACGGGGTCGGCGATGTACTATTTGCGCCATGCCGAAACGTTGCCGGCGACGCCGGACGGGCGGTTGGCGAACGAGCCCTTTCCCGCCAATTACGGCCCAAGCCTGACGGCCCGGACAGCTGGGCCGGTTTCCGTGGCGCGGGACTTTGCCGACGCGATGGTGCCGGAGGTATGCAACGGAGGGCCGTTGACGATCGAGTTGCATGATTCGGTCTTCCGGGATGCCGGCGGCGCCGAAAAAACAGCCGAACTGGTGGCCTATTACTGCCGCAACGGCGGTCATCAACTGCAGTTGAATACGATCAATCGCGAACGGTTACTGGAAGCGCAGCGCCATCCGGAAAACTTTCCGCATCTGATCGTGCGGGTGTGGGGCTGGAGCGGTTACTTCGTCGAATTGGACAAGGAATTTCAGGATCACATCATCCGGCGCAGCGAAATGACCTTCCCATGACCGGAGTCGTCTTTGAAATCCGGGAATTTTGTGTTCATGACGGACCCGGCGTCCGAACCACCGTTTTTTTCAAAGGGTGTCCGCTCCGGTGCCGGTGGTGCCATAATCCGGAGGGGCTCCGATTCGAGCCGGAATTGCTGATCAACGGCCGGGAATGCCTCCACTGCGGCAGTTGCCGCCGCGTCTGCTCCTCGCCGGAGCGCTGTATCGGCTGCGGGAAATGCACGCAAGCGTGTCCGGCAGGCAAACGGCGGCTCGCGGGCAGCCGGATCGAAGCGCCGGAACTCGCGCGCCGCCTGTTGCGCCATCGGGCAATCTGGCGTCAAACCGGAGGCGTGACCTTCTCCGGCGGAGAACCGTTGGCGCAACCGGAATTCCTGTTTGAATTGCGCGGCGGGCTTTCCGGAGTGCATTGCGCCATTGAAACCAGCGGCTGCGCCGCATCGGAGGTGTATGCGGAAATGCTGCGCCAAGTGGATCTGGTGATACAGGACATCAAATGTGCCGATCCGGACCGGTGGGGCGCCCGGCCCCCCCCCCCCCACCACAGAATTATCAGCCCAAAAGGGGCGGTGGGGACAACCCCCCCGACAAAATTTTTGAAGGGGACGGAAGAACAC
>JAVBQJ010000116.1:0-8881 GCA_031549115.1 Victivallaceae bacterium | reverse complement strand
CGAATTTTGTCCTTTCTTTTGTTGTTAAATTGTTTTCCGTCAGATAGATACAATATAACGCCAAAAGGAGGACTTTTAAAGCGAATCAGTTGCGGAAACTGTTAAAAATAAACACATTAAATGGATTCACTGAATCCACGTAAGCATAATAAAGGAGGAGGATTTTTATGCGAAAAAGATGGGTCGCATCGGTCGTCATGCTGCTGACGGTATTCGGCATGCAGGCGGAGGAACCTGGAGTCCAAATGGTGCGCTTCGTCCAGGACGATGCCCAGGATTACATGGTCTCGAAGATTTATGTGCTCAAGCACACGCTGGCATTCGACATCATCCCGTTCCTGAGCGGGGTGGTCAAGCGCTACAACATGAATTCCGTCGTCAGCTCTTTCAACTACACCCCGAAAGACGCGCCGGCACAGCAGATTCTCAACGTCACCTGCCCGGTCGGCATGATGCCGTATGTGGATGACTTCATCGCCAAGATCGACCGGGCGATCGCAGTCGACGGCAAAATCCCCGATGAAATCATCCGCGGCACCGGCATCACCCGGATGGTTTACCGGCCCCAATACCGCTCCGGACAGATCCTGGTGGACATCATCATCAACGCATTCATCGGCAGCGGTTCGTACTCGTCGCTCTACGCTTACGACCAGAACTCCAACCAGATTTACTGGAAGGACAACCTGTCGTACAGTGAATATTCCTATGAATTTCTCCAATTTCTCGACCGTCCGGCGCCGCAGATCAATATGGTGTTCACCATTTACGAGGTCCGCGAAAGCATGCTCCGCGATCTCGGAATCGAGTATCTGGCGTGGAAAAACGGGCCGGGGTTGAATATGTTTCAAGCCGCCTTCGATGCGTTCGGCATCACCTCCGGGGGGACGGCGGCAATCCAGGCGGCTTCGGGTCCTCTGGGCGGATTTTTCTTCGCGCCGCAATTCGACGCCAGCTTCATCCGGGTACTGGCCCAGAGCGGCAGGGCCGACATCACCAATACCGCCAGTCTGACCGTGTCCAATTCGGATTCGCAGAGCTATGAAATCTACTTCAATCCGCAACTGCAGAATATCATCAAGTCCAACAACGACCAGACCAGTGTGGTATTGAGCGACGTTTCCCAGCAGCAGAATGTCTATCAGGCTTATCTGAAGGTCATTCAGCCGATCGTCTGTCTGCACTCGGAGGGGCCCGAGTTCAAGGAGAGCATTCCCAATTACAAGCCCGGACAATACGCCAACCAGGACGGCGTCATTTACTTCGGCTACGGCGTCCAGTCTGCCAATGTGGTCGAACGCAACAATTACGGCACCGAGCTGATCGAAACGTCCAATATCGAAGGCAACACCTCCATGGTGCTGAACCGGGAACGGATCCTCGCCGCCTGGGACAAAAACGCGGAGATCGAGCAGACCATCGGCGTGCCGTTCCTGTGTGAAATTCCGATTCTGAAATACCTTTTCAGCACCACCACGACCAGTACCGAAACGACCAGGGTCTACCTGACGGTCACGGCGGAAATGCTGAACACCGGCATTCCGAGCGAACGCGCCGGTGAACTGATGCGGCTGCAATAACCATATCGAGGAGCTCTCAATCATGAAAAATACGATAATCACGCTGTCGGCGTTAGGCTTCACCGGCACGTTGCTGGCGGCCGGAATCCCGCGCGACTCCAACTTCAACAACAGCAGTATTTACGACAACACCCGGGTCGAAGCGCGCATGGTCGTCCCGGTCCGGGAAGACACCAAGGTCGTTCACTTCATCCGCGACAACAACGATCCGCGGGTCGTCACCAAAACCTATCATATCAAAAACGTCGATGTCAACCAGCTCCGGGACAGCTTCCGGCAGATGGTTCAGGCCAAACGCATCGGCAATACCAGTCTGTTGCAGAGTACGCCGACCAACACGACCTTCCCGCCGGTTCAGGGCGTATCCAGCGCGGTACCGGGGACGACATCGGCCCAGCCGCTTTACACCCCCGATGCGCAGATCGGCAGCAACAGCGCGGTGGAGTGCCTGAAGTACGTCGACGGCACCGGATTGCTGATCATCAGCGCGGAGGAGTACCGTTTCCGGGATCATGAAAACGGCATGGGCTTCGATGCGATGGTCGAGCTGCTCGACCGGCCGGAGATGGGGGCCAGCTCCGGCTGCCAGATCTTCCTTTACCAGCCCAAATTCGTGCCGGCGCGAAACCTGATGCCGATGATCGAAAATGTCGGCATGAACATCACCGACGCCACCGAGCTGTGGCAGGGGCAGGACCTGGTCGCCTATGACCCGGACCTGAACTGGCTGGTGTTCGACGTCACCAACTATTCGGAGGCCAACATCGCCAAGATGCTCAACGATTACGACGTACCCATCCCCGAAGTCCGGCTGAAGATTTCCGTATACGAAATCTACCGGGAAAACGACGATAAAATCGGTGTCGACTTCCAGGCGTGGAAGAACAACGAGGGGGTCGATTTCTTCAGCATCGGCGGCCGTTACCGGGACAACTGGTCCGCGATTTACGGCGGCGGCCTGGCGGACACCGGTTCGGAGCGCACCAGCTACTACAACTTCAATCCGAAGTGGAACAGCCGCTACCTCGACTTCCTCGCCAGCCAGGGGCGGGCGAAGGTCGCCTACACCGGCGAATTGTGCATCCGCAACAACTCCCCGGCGACACTCGACCGGCGCACCCAGATTTTTTACATGGATGTCTCGCAGCCGGCGCCGGGGTCGACCACCAATCCGGACATGGGGGTGGGGCCCTATGAGCTGTTGTCGTCGATTGTGGCCAAGGTCATCCCGGATGAGGACGTCCTCCCGGTGGGCAAGGGCGACCAGCAGATCGTCACCAAATTCGCCGGGTTCGGTTTTCAGATGCAGGTGTCCAACGCTGCGGTTAACTTGAACGAAACCCGTTTCTCGATTGCGATAAGCAATTCCAGCCTGATCGGCTTCCAGTCCAACGGTACGCCGCGGATTTCCAACAACAGCGTCGTGCAGCAGGATGTCAGTTTGCCGCACGGCAAGGACAGCTTCATCATCGGCGGCCTGAAAAAGGAGGAGACGGTCAAATCCTCCGGCGGGGTTCCGTGGTTGAAGGACATCCCGTACCTGGGGTACCTCTTTTCCACCGAGTCGACCTCGACCAAATACTCGGAGCTCGTCGTCGTGGGGCAATGCGAATTGGCTTCGCCGGTGGTGGAGAATCCTCCGGTGGGCAAGGGCAAAACCATAAAGCAAGGCCTTGCCAGCAACACCGCGCCGTAGCTTTCGAAAAGACGGTGCCTGCCCGGCATTTTCCGGAACGCACGACTGTGTTCGTGCTTCGGGAAATGCCGTTTCCATTTTTTTTATGAAAACTTTCAACTCCGGGTCTTGACTTTTCGGCGGAAATATACTATACTTGAAATAAAGCAACTTTACCGATAAAGTGGAATAAAGTCAATATGCCGGTTACGATCTACGACATTGCCCGGGAGGCCGGGTTGAGCCATTCGGCGGTCAGCATGGCGCTGCGGGGGTCGAAGCAGGTCAGCGCGGCGACCCGGGAGCGGGTGACGGCGCTGGCAGACCAGATGGGGTACCGGCCGAATGCGTCGGCGGTCAACCTGAAGCGGCCGGAAACGAAGATCATCGCCGCGCTGATGCCGCTGGACATCCGTTCGATCAATGAAATCGTGGTCACGGTGCAGACCGAATGCGAGGCGCGCGGCTATCAGGTGTTGTGGCAGCACTTCCCCGCCGATTTGCACGGGCAGACGCGGGTACTGGAAAACCTGAACCTGGGATATTCCGACGCGGCGGTGATGATGCTGTACGAATATACGCCGGTCGCCGATCTGCTGCGGCGTTATCTGCGCAGCAACCGTCCGGTGGTGGCGCTCGGATTTCCCCGGGATCTGAAGCCGCATACCAATCTCATGCCGGTCAGCATCGACAACCGGGCGGCGGTGACCGCCGTTTTCGAACTGCTGATCCGGCAGGGGCATCGCCATATTGTCCATATTCAGCCGGAGCTGCCGGATGACGAGGACGAGGCGACCCATACGGTCATTCGGGGGGTGCTGGACAAACACGGCGTTTCCGGCTGGGACGCATCGTTCCGGTTTCATCTGCCGGTATCCAGCGACCGGCTGCTGGACGGCTATCACTGTGCCGACGTGTTGCTGCGCCAGCGCCCGGAGGTCACGGCGATCCAGTGCCCGCATGATCTGTTTGCGCTCGGCTTCATGCGGCGGTGCTTTGAACTCGGGCTGCGGATACCCGAAGACCTGTCGCTGAGCGCTTCCGGCAACGTTTCGGACGGCAACTACGCTTATACGCGTTTGACCACAATCGATATGAAGTACAAAGAAATGGCGGCGCTCGGCTGCCGGATGCTGTGCGAACAACTGACGCGGGGAAGTTGGCCGGTTCCTCCCAAGCCGTTGTTCCTGCAGGCGGAAGTCGTATTGCGCGACTCGATTTCCGGGCCCCGGGAAAAACCGCTTCCACTATAACAACAACCGAAAGGACGTATCATGCGAACGAGATTTTTCACACTTATAGAGCTTCTGGTTGTCATTGCGATTATCGCAATACTTGCCAGTATGTTGTTGCCGGCGTTGTCGAAGGCGCGGGCGGCGGCGCAAAGCATCAAATGTGTCGCCAACATGAAACAGCTGGGCCTGTACGGGATGATTTACGCCAATGACAACGACGATACCATCGTCGGCAATTTCGGCATCGGCGACGCCTTTGTCGTCGGTTCCGCCTATGACGACGGCTGGGTGCAGCTGCTGATGAAAAGCGGCCTGGCGAAAGAGGTGTTGATCTGCCCGTCCGCCGTCGGCGTCGATACCCAGGTCAACGAAGACGTTCCGGGCGTAAGTTACACGCTCAACGGCGGCAATTCGTCGATTTACCACGGCCCCGGAGTCGGTTACAATGTCCGGCGCACCTATGCCAAAGCCGGGGCGGACAAGATTCTGTGGAGCGACAATTTTCCCGGGCTGATTTCGGGCGTTTCCTGGCTGCTTTTCCAATATCCGTTGCCGACCTCCATCGACGGCGGTTATACCTGGCCGTTGTGGAAGTCCTACCGTACCAAACCGGCCACGCACGCGGGCGGGATGCGCTGCAACTTCACCTTTTCCGACGGCCACGCGGAGAGCCTGCTGCCCAAAGAGGGAATCGTCCTGGAGCGTTACTTCATGCCGGAAGACCGCGGCGGCATGAGCGACGATTGAGCTGCAATTCACGGGAGTCGGTGTCATGTATTGCAAGATATTCATGTTGTGGAGTTTTCTGCTCCTGTCGGCCAATGTTCTTCATGCCTATGAGATTGTCGCTCCGGAGGTTCCGACGCCGGCGGAGGCAACCGCGGTGCGCGAATTGCGCCATTACCTCGAAAAAGTCGTCGACGGCGATTTGTATGTCGACGGCGTCCCGGCGGTGTTTTTCGTCGGCGACACCGCTCGCGCCCGGGAGGCCGGGCTGGAGCCGGAGCGATTCGAAGATGAGGCGTGGCAGATCCGCAGCATCGGCTCCGACGTTTTCCTGGTCGGCGGCGGCCGGCGCGGCGCGCTGTATGCTGCGGCGCACTTTCTCGAGGATGTGCTCGGTATTCATTGGTGGGACTCGTTCGAGGAATACGTTCCCGCGGCTGCCGAAATCCGGCTGGAAGCGCTTGATTTGCGTGGGAAACCGTATTTCCGGCAGCGCAATATCTACCGCTGCTGGGGCAACCTGATTCCCGACCGGGGGCGCTGGGCGGCATTGAACCGGGTCAACTGCGACGGCGACCAGCCGATCTCCCCGGAATACGGCGGTATGGTGACTTCGGGGCCGCCGTACTTCGTCCACACTGCCGGGCTGTATTTTCCGGCCGCCGAATACTTCGACAGCCACCCGGAGTACTTCGCCTGGAATGACGGCAAGCGTGCGGCGACGCAGCTGTGTTTGAGCAACCCCGAGGTCGAACGGCTGGCGTGGGAGAAGCTCCAGGGGTACATTGCCGAGGGCGAACAAAACGCGGCGGCCGCCGGGCAGCCGCCGCCGTTGATTTACGATTTTTCCGCCAACGACGGCTTCGGCGCCTGCCATTGTCCGGAATGTGCCGAAAAAATCGCCCGCTACGGCAGCGAGATCGCCCCGTACCTCGAATTCGTCAACGCGTTGGGGCGGAAGCTGACGGAGTACCGTCCGGGGTTATATGTGAGTACGCTGGCCTATCTGTTTACCGAGGCGCCGCCGGCCGGGCTGCGGGCGGAAGCGAATGTGATCGTCCGGCTGTGCGATACCAAAACCAACCTGGCGCTGCCGCTCACCGATCCCGGGAACCGTGAATTTCTGCATAATCTGGAAGCCTGGGCGCGGATCGCCGACAATCTCGGCATCTGGGATTACAGCATCAATTACGCGATGCACCCGCTGCCGTTCGCGTATGAGCTGACGCTCGGGGAAAACCTGCGCGCTTTCGCCGCCAACAACGTCCGCTTCGTGTTTTTCGAACACGAAGTGCCGGAGAGCGCCGATATGCACACCATGACCTGTTGGCTCGAAGCCAAGCTGGCGGAAAATCCGGATGCCGACGCGGCCGCGCTGATCCGGCAGTTCACCGATCTGTACTACGGTGCCGCGGCGCCGGAAATTCGCGAATACCGGCAACTGCTGCTCGATTCAGTCCGGGAAACCGGCGCCGGCATCGGCTGGTTCACACCGGCGTACCAGGCCGGCCATCTGAATCTCGACACGGTAACGGCGGCGGAAGCGCTCTTCGACCGGGCGGAGGAAAAGACCGCCGGGGATCCGGTCCTGCTGCGCCGGGTGCGCCGGGCGCGGATGAATTTGGACATCACAGCGGCGCTGCGGGCGCGGCAGTTGGGCGCCGAACACTTTGCGCGCGGCGGAGCGGAGGAGAATTTCCCGCTGGACATGGCGGCAATGGCGGACCGGGCGTTGGCCAGCCGGGTGGAAAACATCCGGATGATCATTCCGCCGGAGGGGCATGCGCATTACATCCGGATTGCCGAAGGAGAATCGCAGGCGGCCAAACTCATTCCATTGCGCAGCGCTCCTCCGGCGTACTTCGCCGGGCGCGACATCGCCTATGAGTTCACGGCGGAGACGGCGGTTTACTACAAAGGCGGAATCCGGGGGGATGACGAAGCGGAGTCCGGGAGCGCCGCCTGGTTCGATATTCCGGACGATCCCGGAATCTACGCGTTGCCGGAGTTGTGCGCGGTCTATGTGCCCAGTGAGCACGCGGTACCGGTGTCGCGGTCGATCGGGGCGGCCGATATTCCGGGGCCGGGGTACCACTGGTACAAGATCGGCGACATGGTGCCGAAGCTGGGGGCTTACGTGTTCTTTTTGAACGACTGGACGATCCAGTTCCCGTTGGACCGGCCGGCGTCGGAGAGCGACGGCGAAACGGAGTACGAGTTGTGGGCGTCGATCAAGTTTGCCGGCCCGGCTTTCCCGCACAGCCGCCCCGGAGAAACCAACGCCGCCGCCCTGGAGCGCCTGGTTTTACTGAAAAAATAAAATATTTAAAAAATAAAAAAATAAAAATAGAGCCGCGAAGCGGCGGTCTGCACTCCGTCATACGGAGGCGCAGTCCAGCGCGCGAACAGCGCTGGTCGCCCCAGGCGCGCAGCGCCTCGAAAGGGGCGAAAGTAAAGCAAGCGAGCCGGGAGGCGAGCGGAAGCCGCCCGAGGAAGCGATGGTGGAGATAAAACCGGATGCGTGAGCGACGGTTTTATCTCCACATAGAGCGGACGAGGTTGCCGCACCGGCGGCGGACAATAAACACGAGGAAACGGAACTATGCTGAAGAAGAAAGACGTCTGGCTGTGGTGCCACCCGGCGGGGAGCTTCACCGGGAGCTGCTGGGGGAAAACATTGGACGGCTCCACCATCGAAGCGGGGGCGGCGGCGCGCCGCCTGGGGATTTCGCAGGGCATCATGGTGCGCTCGGCCGGCCGCCCGGCCACGGCGGAGTTCGAGCACTATATGGCAGAGATGAAGAATCTTGACGCAGTCAAGTGGTCGATCATCGGCGACAGCGCCAGCCCGAACGAACCGCTGCAGGATCTGGCCAAGGTGTTGGAAATGAAAAAACAATACCCGAATATCAACGGCGTGATGCTCGACGACTTTTTCCCGCCGCCGTGGGAAAAGAGCGCCGCGCCGCGGATGACGCCGGAACAGCTGGCGCACATTCACGACGATATCCTGAAGCCGAATCAAATGGATATGTGGGCGGTCTATTACGAACACCAGCTGGATTTCGATTTGACCCCGTATGCCCGCCATATCGACGCGATCAACTTCTGGACCTGGTACGGCCAGAATATCGACCGGCAAGCCGAAAACGTCAAATATCTCCACACTCTGGCGCATGTCCGCAAGGTGGTGCTCGGCCTGTATATGTGGGACTTCGGCAACTGCTGTCCGCTGACCCCGGCCCAGATGGACACCCAGTTCGACAACGCCGAAAAACTGCACGATGCCGGCCTGATCGACGCCGTCATCCTGCTCGCCAGCTGCCTGTGCGACCGCGACATCGAAGCCGTCGACCTCTCACGCCGACGCATCGCCGCGATGGCGTAAGGTTGAGCGGAGGTGAAATGAGCTCCGGGGGAGGGAGAAGGGCCCCCTTTTGAGGAAAGGGGCTCCCTTCTCCCTCCCCCGTACCCCCTTCCTCATCCCCCTCAAACCTTTTTGTGTCACGATTTACGAGTTGGCTGACGCCAACTCGTAAATCGGAGCTTCAAAGATTGGGATGTATGCTTGGCGGCTATCCGGGAATTGAGTGCTCATTTTTTGCCCAACGAGGCAAAAAATTACGTTGAAAAGGTTTGAGGGGGATGGGTGGTGGGGTTTGGGG
>JAVBQJ010000129.1:0-27168 GCA_031549115.1 Victivallaceae bacterium | reverse complement strand
ATCAGCTTGACAATCTGCGCCAGCACGGACATAGTATCTTTTGATGGGTTCACGATTTTTACCTCGGTTTTTTAGTCGAAGCAAAGGTAGCGTGAACCCATCTTTTTGTCAAGTTTTCAGATCTTTATGGGATGGCTGTGTAAAAAATATCAAAATTTGGTTGTTTCACTCGAAAATAAATATGAATCCATTTTCATAAAATACAAGCGGGAAGTACGGGCAAAGGCCGGGTTTATCTGAAATAATTCCGATGAATTCGTTATTCTCCGCAAAGCGTTTCCAAATCACGAAGGCAATTTTCTACGCATACCCGGTACTTTTCGGCTTGAACGGCAAGATCCGGTTGCTCCGAATCTTCGAATTTCCGCAACAGCCAGTGAAAGCCGGATACATAAGGAAGGAGCCGAATACGCTTGTCCGCCGCCGGACTCAACAGCATCCAGGCAGCTTGAATCAGCAATGCACCCACCGGAATTTTTAACCGGGACGCACAGGCGAGAAATGCGGTTTTCGATTCTTCGGCACCTTCCTGCGAGCCGAATATTTCTTCCGCATAGACGATTCGAGCCCAGCCCGCCTGGGCAGTCTCCGGCTTCAGATTGCGAAGAACATGCGCCAGAGCCGGACCGCCGGCATCGACAAGCGCTTCGATGGAGATCTCTTTGCTGCCGATCAGACCGCTCGCCGCGACAATTGCCTGGGAAAGAAAATCCTGCGGGAATCCCCATTCGGACAGCTTTTCGCCGATCTGATCGGAAGTTCCCCTGAATTCCGGATGCTTTTCAGTCAACTCCCGTATTGCATTACAGACTTCACGGCTTCGCGCTTCTCCATATTGTCGCTCGTGGTACAGGCATGTCGCGTGAAGACCCGCCGCATGCCAGACCCGCAAAGGAATCGGACAATCCGGCCCGCTCATGCCACAGACAAAACGTGGCGTATCCATCAATTCCTGTTTTCGGTATCCCACGGTATTTTGTTCATGGAACAGCGGACATGCTTGACAAACTTCCAGATTGCGTTTGAAGGTTCCGGCTTCATCCGCGAGGAGCTGCTCGGCGAAATGCTTACAGTTCGGCATCGCTCCACGCCGGGAATATTCCTCGACCGGTCCCTTCGGCGGGAAAGCGGCGCCGAATTTGGCAATGACAATCGGAGAACTCGTGCAACGGCATTCTTCTTCGTTGCGGATGAATAAATCGCAACGCTCACAAATGGCAATGTTCGGCATATTTCACTCCTTAGTATTGTTCCGTTTCGGTCACGACCTTTATTTTTTCGCCGGCAGCCGACGCGCGACGGCATTCTGGCGGCTACGGTCGGTACGGTCGGCCAGAATCGCCGCGACCGTCCGCATACCATCGGCGTTGGCGCCAAAATCGGCGCATTGATCCGGTGCCAACCCCAGCCGGGAACCGGCCATCACCGCATCCTGGTTGGCGGCGAGAAAAACAAATTCCCACCGATAGTGTTCGCTCTGGCGGGCGATTCGTTTTTTGACGTCGTCGGACGTAAACTCTTTGCTGGCGTTCTCATGCCCGTCGGTAATGATGGCGACGATGACATTTTCCGGGCGTTCCGTTTCCGGCATGGCGGCGAATTTTTCGCCCAGCCGGTCAATGGCGGTGCAAATGGCGTCGTTCATCGCGGTCATACCGGAGCAACGGTAGCCATCCATCACATCGTCCCCGACGGTTGCGAGCTCCGCGCCGTCGACGATGTGCCCGACCTTGTCGTTGAATTGCCACAGGTCGAAGACGGTCTTGCCGGCCGGCTTCCGCTGTGCGTCCAGAAAACCAATGAAGCTGCCTTTGGTGTCCTCCTTCAACGACTTCATTGATCCGGACGCGTCCAAAACCATTCCGATGTGCGTGTAATCCTGTTGCATGGCGAACCTCCTGTTACGGGTTATGCCAATACTGTAATGGCGGATATAGGACATCTTTTGTCGAGGATGATTTGCAAACCGGCAATGACGGCGTTATGGTATGAAAACACCATGGAGGAATATGCCGGCCAACAAAAATAAACTGCTGCGGCTCCAGACCATTCTGGCAATGATGCGGAAACGCCAATACCCGAACTACACCAGTTTTCTCCGGGAAATGCGCCGCCAGGATGTCGCCGGAACTTTTGAATTGTCCGCAAAAACCTTCAGCCGCGACATCGGCGACCTCAAGGCCGATTTCGCCGCCCCCATCCGCTACGACACGGTGAAGAAAGGCTTCTATCTGACCGATTGCGAATGGTACTCCCGGGCGTTAATGGTGGAGCCTGTCGAAATGCGTCATGTCTTGCTCGGGCAGCGGGTGGCGGAGGGAATCATGCAGGAACCGATGCGCGGCGCCAATTCCCGGGCGGTGAACGCTCTGTTGATGCACAACGAAACCGGGTTGGCGTACGGAACATGCCTGGATTCGCTACAGGTGTTCGACCGCAACAAGGTGCCGGTACCCCCGGAGCTTTTCACCGCAATCGCCGAAGCTTGGGAGAAGCGTTTGCGGCTGCGGCTCGAATATTGTTCCGCACAGGGCCGTGCTTCGTTCAAGGTTTTCGACCCGCAACTGCTGGCCTGGCAGGACGGCACCTGGTATCTCAAAGGCGAACAGCATTCCGTAGATGGCGTGTTGTGCGACCCGGCGCAGATAGTGGTACTGGCGGTACACCGGATCCGGCAGGCGCACACAACCGGTGCGGTATTCGAAGCGAATTCCGAATTGTGCCGTGAAACCGCGCGCCAAGGGTTGTTCAACCTGCCGCGTTACCCCGTAATCGAGTTGGAATGCGCCGCCTCCTCCGCACAGCGGATGCTGGAGCGCTTTCCAGACGCGGCGGCATCCGAACACGGCGACGCCGTCACCCTGCGCCTTGAGGATATCCCCTGCCACGAGGCGGTCGGCCTGGTATTGGACGGCCAGGGCGATATCCGGGCACTGGCTCCCGCTGAATTGCGCGAAAACATCCGCCGCATCGCCCGGAAGCTGGCCGAAACCGACTGAGCCTACACCGGACGGACGGCGGAACAGATTTCGCGGCTTGAGAAGCCGTGCCATATATGGCAATCCAATTCCGTCTTCCGTGACGGATTCCATGTTATCGGCAATTTGCTTCTCCGGCTCAGAGCCCCTTCCGGCCGGCTTCCCGGAAAAACTTCAACATCTCCTCGGTAACGACCGGGATCACCCAGCGTAGAAATCCGTCCGTCACACTCTCCTCCAACGGACAAAGCCACTCCGCGGAAAGTTCCGCTTCATTGAAGCTGCGGCCCGCCCGGTACAGAATATGCCCGGTCGGCGCGTAACCGACGTCGGCATTCCAGTGCTCGCAGAATGTGAGCGCCTTCCGCATATGCTCTGCCGGCATATCGGAGCGCCTGGCGTGGACGATCAGGTGGCGTACTTCCGGCGGCACGCGATATGCCGCTTCCGAACAGGACGCCAGGCAAAGCTCCGGAGGAAGTTCATAGTAAATCGAGAACGCGCCGCCGTCCG
Source organism: Victivallaceae bacterium (assembly GCA_031549115.1). Lineage (GTDB taxonomy): Bacteria > Verrucomicrobiota > Lentisphaeria > Victivallales > Victivallaceae > JAVBQJ01. The sequence continues at coordinate 23,677 of JAVBQJ010000129.1, read as the reverse complement.
GTTCGGCGAAGGTCAGAATGAAGTAAAAATCCCCACAAATCTGACACTGTACGGCCGGAGTGATCTCCGGACCGGGTTGATCGACATAAAGGGATTTCACCAACTCGAATACGCGTACCATGTGCAAGCTCATAAAAAACCTCCTGTTTGAACGGGTTCATTCTCCATGACCATTACTATACACCAAATCACCGGACATCTAATGTCCGGGATAAAAACACGCTGTCGTAATTGCCCGCAAATACTTGCATTGTGCCGGCCCGGGTGTAAATTATGCGCAGGTTTCCATACTTCATTGCCGGAAAGATATTATTTATGGCCTATCCGATCGAAGAAAAACTGGTGATCGCGGTCGCGTCAAGCGCCCTGTTCGAGCTCGCCGAAGCCGACGCGGTCTTCCGTTCCCAGGGCGTGAGCGCCTATCGGGAGTACCAGCGCGCCCACGAGGAGGAGCTGCTCCAACCGGGAATCGCGTTTCCATTCGTCCGCCGTTTTCTCCAGCTCAATCATATATTCGCCGAGCAGCCGGCCGAAGTGGTGCTCCTCTCCCGCAACGACGCGGATACCGGACTGCGGGTGTTTCATTCCCTCGAACACTACGGTCTGGGCATCGTGCGTGCGGCGTTCACCCGGGGCAATTCGCCGTTCCGGTACATCCCGGCCTACCACGTTTCGCTTTTTCTCTCCGCCCACGAGCCCGATGTGACCGAGGCGCTGAAAAACGGCTACCCGGCCGGCATGGTGTTGCCGAGCGCCAGCTCCGACGACGCGGCGGACACCGAACTGCGGGTGGCGTTCGACTTCGACGGCGTGATCGCCGACGACAGCGCCGAACAGATCTACCAGGCCCAGGGACTGGCGGCATTTCACGCCTCCGAAGCGCGGCACTCCGATTCGGCAATCGCGCCGGGCCCGTTGAGCGACCTTTTCCGCAAACTCGGCAAACTCCGGCAGCTGGAGGACGAGCGCGAGGAGCTGGACCGTACCTACCGGCGTTTTCTGAAAACCGCCATCATCACCGCCCGCAGCGCCCCGGCGCACAAGCGCGTCATCACCACCTTGCGCGACTGGAACATCACGGCGGATGAAACGCATTTCCTGGGCGGGATGGACAAGGGGCGGATACTCGCCACCCTGCGGCCGCACATTTTTTTCGACGACCAGCGCCACCCGCACCTGGACGCCGCGCAGGAGTTCGCCCCGTCGGTCCACATCCCCTTCGGCATCGCCGGCGTGTCCTGAACACATTAATATTTTTTGCCAGTCGAAAGCATACTCTATTTTAGATTTTATGAGGCGGGGATAAAAAATGAAGAAAAATTGGTTCTTCTGCACTTTGTGAAAAAAACGGTGTTGCTTAGCCGGAACCCCTGCGCAGTCAAGCCCCAATCCGGCATAAACGGGAGCGTTGCTCCCGCCGTCCTGCGGACGGACTTTATTCCGTTTGAGGCTTGACAGCTTCGGGAACCCGGCTGAAGAGTTCTTGTGTTGACCGAAAAAAAAATGATTTTTTTCGGATCAACTTCGCAGGAAAAAAGAAGCGACTGGCCGCATCAAGCTCTATGTTTTAGTTACTGACGCTAAACATGGAGGTAAAACGATGTCGACCAGTCTTGCATACCATACTCAGGGAATCATTGGATTTCAGCATCAGTCTTTCACTTTTTTCGGAGGAATCGCAATTCAGCGGCTTGAGCGCAAAGAATTCCGCTGTCCTCGATGCTTCAACTTCCCGGTAAACGTCTATCCCATCCGAACACGCCGGATTCAAGGCTTGCCGTATGGCACAAGAACAACATTCTTTGAGTTGGATATTCATCGGATTTACTGTTCGAAATGCCATTGTTGCAGCGTGGAGAGCTTGCCATTTCTATCACACCCGAAGGCAAGAATTACCACTGCGCTTGAGCGGACAATCATCGAACTGCGGCCGGAAATGACCATCAGCGCCATCAGTAAATATTTCCAGCTTGACTGGCGAATCGTCAAGGCTTGCGAGAAGCGTTACCTTAAAAAGAAATTCAAGCATATTAAGCTCAAAGAAGTACGATATATCGGCATCGATGAAATAGCCATCGGCCATGACGACGAGGGCAAAACGGCATATTGGACCATCGTGCGCGATTTGGATTCCGGCGCCGTTCTACATGTCGATCGAGGCAAAGACGGTGAGGCGCTCAGAGGGTTTCTCAAACGGCTGCATCGCTCCAAAGCAAAGATTGAATTGGTGGCCATGGATATGGGACGGGCTTTCATCAGCTGGGTAAAAACGCATTTACCGGACGCAAACATCGTTTTCGATCACTTTCATGTCATTAAGCTGATGAATGAAAAGATCGACAAAGCCCGACGGAAAATCGCAGCAAAACTTGACGACAACGCAAAAGAGGTTTTGAAGAAACAACGGTTCACGTTGCTGCGCAATGTCGAAGATTTGAGCGAGGAGGCAACCGGGCATTTGCAGGAAATCAGAGAAACGTTCCAAGAATTGGCCGATCTTCACATGATGAAGGAATATCTTCGGAGTATCTATCGAGTAGCCACAAGTGCTTCGAGTGCGGAAATCGCACTTCAGTTTTGGATCAAAATAGCCAAAGAAATCAAATCCGAGGAATTGCAGAAAATGGTTGGGACGTTGGAAAGCCATTGGGATGGAATTTTAGGCTTCTGGCATTTTGGCGGGGTAACGAATGCCGCTATGGAAGGTTTCAACAACAAAATCAGAACCTTATTGCGACAAGCATACGGTCCACGATCACGAGTACATGCGACTGAAAATCTTTGATCTACCAAACAGCAAGTTGAAAGTGATCGTTTGAGGTGGATTTTTCACAAAGGGCAGAAGAGGCGAAAAATTGTTATCCTTGGCCAGCGTTGCCAACGTTAATATATGTTCTCTCGGCGGGCACGTTCTGTGGGCAAGGGCGTTACGGATTTCACACAATATTCTGATCAATGAGTATTCTTTGCCGTTCCTCGATAATGCTTTCCCCAAGAGATAAAAGATAACTCCTATTTCCAAATCATTGACATCGGTAACGGAAACACCGTAATTATTTAGGTACGGAACTGGCAAACTCCGCAGGAAACAAGTGATCAGGTTTGGGCGTATATTTTCAATCAACGGCATCAGCACCGATATTTCCGCCTGCCATATCCGGAGATGAAGCACGGAGAAGTTGGAAGAGGCGGCACTGACAAGCGAATGCTGACAACATGGGGAGTGGTCGAATTGCCGGGGTGGAAACTTTTCCGCCAATCCCGATTCCGGAGCAGACCTATACTCGGGATGCCCCAAAAGCAACTCCTCCGCCTGCAACAAGTCCTCCAGAGTCGCTTCCCGGGCCAGATAGCGGCAGAGGTCCCAGTCCCACATCGCCAGCGAAGCAATGATGGCCTGTCCTAATTCAAATACCCAGTAAGTACTTGGTGATCTGCTGTAGCCTTCCAATTTCTCCAACTTCAACTCCGCCAGATACGCGAGTGCATCTTCCCGTCTCCATCGGGAATCATTCCACCTCAGTATTTTTAAGTTGTCGTCTGTTTTTAATTCAAACGAATCGGCATCCTTTTCCTCCACGATTTGCCGATGCCGCTGACGCCGAAAAGCACGGTTCCCGGAAACGGTTCGCCCAGTAACGCGCCATGCAGCAGGGTGATGCGGCGCCCATCCCCCCCCAGCGCCGCGACAGCGGCCAGAATACCACCCAGGCGCGCCCCACCACATTGCGGCTACCGAACAGGCCAGCCGGAAGGGGGTGTGTATAGCTATACAGGACATTCAAAACCAGCTCTCCAGCCAGCCTTTTCCCTCCGTAATAGCGGGGATTTTCAGCAATGAATTCCCGATTTTGCTGAATCCATATTAGAGAGGCACAATTAATTTGACACCGATGTCCCGGAGAGTACCCCGGCGAGTGTCTGAAGCAGCTCCGATTGGTCCGGCGCGTTGGCAATGATGCGCAGGGCGGCTTGAATGCGTTCTTCCGGAGTTTGGCGGTTGCCGGCGCTGATTGATTGGATCGCTTTCTCCTGGGCCTCTTCGCCGATGTGCACGTAGTACGAGTCGATGATGTTGGCGTCCGCCCCCAGGATCGATGCGCAGACGGCGCGTGGAATGCCGGTCTCGGCGCAATGTGAGGCAAAGGCGTGGCGGAAGCTGTGAACGCCGTAGACGGTCAGCTTTTTACTTCGGCCCGGCACGGGTACACTCGGTTGCAGCCCGACGTGCTCAAAGAGATTCAGGATTTGTTTGTTGATCAGATTGACGCCGACCTCGGAACCATCCGCCGCCTTGCGCATATAGCGCTCGGCGGTTTTGGGCAGTACACGTTCATTGATTCGCCAGGGTTCCGCTTTTTGCAGCATCGCGAACAGTTCATCGGCAATCGGGATGGAGACCATCTTGCCGGTTTTCTCTTGCGTAATCGAGAAGCGGCGGCGCGTCATGTCGATTTTATTCCACGACAATAGCACGCAGTCCTTCTGGCGTTGGCCGGTGTATTTGAGAATATGGCACAAGACTTCGATTTCAGCCTTGTTGAGCATCCGGAAGTTGGAGGCCGGTTGCAACAGTTCGAAGATTTCACGCTCCTTGTCCTTGGGCAGCGGGCGACGGTGGTCGGTGATATGTTTTTCCTCTTTGGGCGAACGCTTGAGCTTGGGGTTGTTCCACGGCGAAGGGGCGTCGAGGTATTTGGACAACGTTTTGAAAACATGGCCGATCCGGGCGATCCGTTTGTTATGGGTGTCAACCGCAATCGGCTGTTTCTTGAGATAATCGGCGTATTCTCCGGCGATGTTATGATCGAGCTTCTTGTGGTGTTGATCTTCGTCGCGGACTTCATCCATGTAACGCACCTCCGGATGGGTGGCGGCAAGCCAGCTCAGGAAATCACGCAGATAAATTTCATAAAGGTTAAAAATCTTTTGGCTTGAAGGTTGGGCTCTTTCGGGGTGATTGGCATATATACTCCAGATACATTCGAGCTCCAATCGCGCGGTATTGCGGCTCCATCCCTTTGCGTACTGAACATGGGCAGCGACAACTTCGGCAGTGGGCGCGGCGAGCAGCTGAATATGCTTCTCGGCCTCGTCCTTGGCCTTCTCCAGATTGCGCGTATTCAGATTGACCGATTTGCGGGCACCATTGATCTGATAACGGAAATAGTAGTTGCCTTTTTCGGTCATCTGGTATATAGTACCATGCGCCATTTTAACGCGTTTCAAAGCCATGTTCGCACCCCTCGTTGCGGTTGTGTCGGATATGACTAAGATACCTCAAAAATACGTCTTTGCAAGTCAAAAACGGCAAATAATGGCAAAGAACCAAAAGAATTGAGCGTGTTTCGATTCCTCTTCCGGGTACCACTTTCACACCAGAAAACCCTCTTCGAAGGATCATTAGGGGCCATTTGAAAACTTTTTTGTGCTTACGAAAAATTTATTTTAGCTACGGACGATACCAAACAGAAAGGGTAGTACCGTGGCAAGAAATCATTACGTCTCTCCGTCGGTTCCATCTTCACCAAGGGGCCCGGCAAAATCTATTTTTACCGCTAGCAGGTGGAGGGACGGCGCAAAACCGTCAACCTGCAGACCACCAACCGCATCGAGGCGCTCAAAAAGGCGCAGGAACTGCTTCCCGTTGTGCAAGCATCCAGCGCCGAAGTGATCGCCGCTCACGTCACAGTCAAGCCGAAAACGGAATAAATCTTGCCGCAGGCAAGGTTTTGTGCCGGATTCCGGCTTGACGGTGAAGTGGTCCCGGCTACTGCGGCATGGCGAGGTTTTGACTTTTGCGCAAAAAAAAGTGCCGGTTTTGAGGCTAATCGTGGCACAAACCGGAGAAGAACCCACAAGATTTGGGACATTATCAAAAATTTGGCAAATCGATCGGTCTTGACCAATGCTCCAAACGAGGAGTTGCCCGTCATACCAATTGACAAACCACCATCTGGTGACATTCGAATGCAGGAACGGTCACGCGGATTCCACGCGTTTGCAGCTCAAACGCAAGCTCCCGATTCTGAGGTTGCAGCATCACGCGTTTCACAGTTTGCGGCACATTCAAAGTGATTTCCGTCGGCGGCAATGGCAGCAATTCCTCAATCACCTCGATCGGGGCGCCCGATATACCGCCGCGCTTGATGATGTTTCCGTACAGCAAATGCATAATGATGCGATTTTGGTTCCGCTGGTACGTCACCGTCAGACGCGCGGCGGACGGTAAATTCGCCGTGACGGTGATGGCGTCACCCAACAGCCGGCGTATCACTTTGGTTACGGACTGCCGCAACGCCACCGTCCCGTATTTGGCATAGACGGAAAACACCCGATGGGCGAGATAAGCGATATTGCCATGTATCACGCCGCTGTCGTAACCGGAATGCTCCAGCTTGTTCGGCGCATGCTGGTGACTGCAAAAATGTGCGAACGTACGGTTGAAGTAGGGTTCCAGCACCTTGCCGATACTTGTCCCAACACCGGCTTTGAGCCGATACCCGGCGTCGTACATGACCTGGGGCGAATCGCAGAAGTCGCAGGCGAATTCCGGCGCCGGCACAACATAGGTCGGATCGAATTCCCCCGGCCCGTCCATGGTCGCGCCCAAATCGAAAGCGCAATCGATTCCACTCGACCCGGTCAGCAGGAGGGCGCCGCCATGATGCAAAAATATCTGCAATTTTTCAAACAATTCGTCGTTCACCGGAATGCAGTCGGGAAGTATCAGCAGCTTGTACCCGGAGAAATCCATATCCGGAACGACGAAGTCGAATAGAAAGTGCCCCTCCAGCAGCAACCGGGCGCAGCCGGTATCGCCGGAGGCGTCCGCCCCGCGCCACACCTCCGCCGGAATCACCGCGATATCGGCGAGATTCTGCGCATCGGCGCAGTACGCTTCCAGTTCCCGTACCTCCCGGTAGGCCTCGCCGATGATCCGGTAGGTGGATGCATCCAATTCGCCGCACGGGTGCAATTGGTCCCCCACCGAACACCCAGAGCCGAAAGCCAACATCGCGGCACATTCGTAACGCAGAGCATTGGGGTGCTTGAAACCGCCGAATTCCCCCCAGGTGGTGTGAAATTTCCCCGTCATGCCGAGAAAATCCCGGTCCAATTTGCGACAATAGGACGCGGACATCGGGAAGTGATCATAGCCCCACCCGCCGGTAGGCAACGATTCCAGCTCCAGATGGCTGAAGTAAGGCAGAATATCGGTTCTTCCGGGAGTGATGGTGCCGGAGTTGTGAAAAACCGGCATATCCGGATTGCGGAATCTCACCGCTTCGGTCGCGCGCCGGTAATATTCCAGCAGAGTCTTTTCCGCAAATGCGAACCGGTCGTCGGGGTTTTCCGGATCGTATCCCGCTTGCATCATGCCGGACAAACAATAGCGGCAACAGCAAGGTTCCTGATGGATGATGTCGATGAAAACCCCATCGGCGTCCGGAAAAAGCGTGACCGCTTCGCGCAACATGTCGCAAAGGTAATCCAGATACGGGGAGCAAAAGCACATGGTTTTGAAGCCGGGCGCCAACGGGCTGGCTGTCCAGCCGCCGTAAACGCCCTGCGGCGTAATCAAGCGCCATTCCGGATGCGCCTCGGCGATACGGTTGTTCACGCCTCCGGTCAGATAAATCGGCACATTCACGCCGATCTCGTGACACGCGTCCATCTGGGCGCGCAAAAGATTGATCGACAGGTTCGGGTGTATCGCGCCGACTTCGGTCGGGTGATAGCTCCACCCGTGGTGACAGCAGGCGAAACAGGTGACCGAATCAACCGCGGCCCGCGTCAGGGTATCCTGCCAGTGTTTCTTGTCGAACCGGGCACCAACCCCCGAAATCAACTCTGACGTGTGAAAATCCAGATGAATCTGCCGGAACCTCATAGCTTTGACTCCATCGTTCGTAAACAGCGTTTATTTTTTCCCAGGCGAACGCGTGATCCGAAGCCGAATGCGCCTCGCCGCGCCACGCGGTTTCCCACGCGGCCAGATCACGGTAAAAATCGTTGGCGCGCCATGCTTCCCGGCCATACGCCTGCGGCAGGCGGTCTTCGTCATACGCCTCGCCGCGTTCCAGCCTATCCTGCAGGAAGTCAAAGAATTTCCGCCAGCGTTCCCGGTAAAATCCCTTGATCAAGCCGTGCCACTCACGCCAGGCGTAATCGAATATCTCCGGAGCCTCCTCCGGTCCCCACAGCGTAACCAGATACGATGCGTTGCGGGCGTACAAAGCCTCCTCCTCCGGATTCCGCGCCCAATGCTTCGCATCCGCCATCCAGCGGTCGAGGCGATAATGCTCCGAATACCCCAGCAACATGTCGATATCGTCGAGCAAACAAAGAAAGCGCTGCGACATCCGCCGGAAACATGCCCGGTCGCGCGCGGCAAAGGCCGCCGTCGTTTTCTGCTGGATTTCCCGCGCCAGATTCGACAGCGCCTGCCGCCCGACATCGATCAAGTCAAAGCGCAATCCTTCGGAGATTTCCGCCACGACGCCGGCGCCGTCGAGCAGAGCCCGCCAGGCCGCGAACAAATCCCGGTTTTCGTAATCCCGGCGGAAGCCCTCGTTGGGACCGGATTTTTTGACCTCCAACGCCGGACGTGCCGCGACAATGGAGCTGGACTCCACCGCATTGGTTCCCTGACGATAGGCGCTCTTGAGCAGCAGCTCCCAGGCCCGTTCAAACTCCGGCAGCAGTGCGCCGTAACGCCGGACGGCATATTCCCGCAGCCACTGCCGGATATCGACGGTATCGTGTCGCAGATTCATGTCGCAGACAAGATCGTAGAAAACCGGATTCTGGCCGATGCCTTCCATGAACAGCCCCGTGCCCCGCATTTGCCGCGGGTACTCCCGGCGCAGGCTGGCCGCCGGATTCGCGGCAATCAACGCCAGATCCCCGTGCAAATTGGTGCGGCCGCCGAAGTAGTGCAACTGCCCGGCGATGAAATCATATCCCCAGAAGCCGTCGTGCTTCCCGTATTCAGTGCCGGCCAAGTCCAGAATCAGCAGTCGATTTTTGCTTACCGCCTGGACGATCTCCCGACGCAGCGACCAGCCCTGCATCACCCAGCAACCGTCGGGATCGGTCTCGATCAACAGCGCCTCGATGCTTTTTCCAACCCGGGCCAGATACGCCGGATCATCGCCGGACATTTCGGTCTCATGAAACGGATCGGCGGCATAGCAGCCGTGCAATCCGAAAAGCTCCCGTTGCACTGTCATGAACGTCAATCCGAAACGGCGAAACCATGGATCGAGCGGATCGAGCATCAGTGTGCCGGGGAAATTGCACCAGCCGGGTTGCGCCGTGACCCGGGCCCCGGGAAATTTTTCTGCGAAAAGACGGGGCACCACGCCGGAGAAAAAGGATTGAATCGGCGTCATGCCGAAGCCCAGCATCCGCCGCAGAATCCGGCGCCCCAGGGCGACATGCCCATCGATCCAGCTTCGAGGCAACGGCCCGCAATGGCTCTGGATATTGCCCATCCATTGCCATGCCAGAAACGCCGGCCCGGAAAGATATTCCAGAGCTTCGGATTCCCCAAAGCCGATCCGGAGCAGCGCCTCGAACCATACTCCTTCCAACCCCACGGTAAACAGCGGCATCGAAACGCCGTTGAGCGCCATAAAGTCCAATTCCCACTCCCAACGCTCCCAGTCCCACCAACAGGCGCTGTATCCGAACGTACAATAATTCAGGTAAACCGTTTCGCTTCGCGGCATCGCCATCCGTATCGGCGCCGATCCGGCGAGCGGCGTAAACCGCCCCGCCCGGGATCCGCACCACGACAGATGTCCGTGACAGACATGCTTCCAGTACCAATGCAGGCCTTGCGCGCACGAGAGCGTCGAATCACCGGTCACCGCCACCTGTCCGGCGTCGTTGTTTTGAAGTTCAAAAAATGTCTCCGGCGCCGCCGCGGTGTGAAACACCACCCGTCCATGCAATTCCGGCATCCGCCGGCCGATCAGATCATACAGATACTTCGACATCAAGTTATCTCTCCCAGCGTGGCGGCGTCACCGTCAGCGTGCTTCCACCCGCAGCCGCGTTCGCTTCGAACCGGCGGCGATATTCGTGTTCAAATGCCGTTTTTACCAGCTCGAAACTCAACGGCTGTTCCTGGTACATCGCGTCTTCCTCCGCCGAGAGCGTCGGCGTATCCGGTTCCGCCACCACGGCGGCGCCATTGGCGTCGACACCGCAAAAACGCCGGGTCGAACGATAATTGAGCAGCAGATCCTGAAATACCCGTGGCTTCGCGCCGCCCGCATCGGAGCACTCCACCTCCAATCGTGTCACCTCCGGAGCGAAAACCAGACAATCCTTTTCCCGACGGCAAAATCCGTGATCGACCTGGAAAGAGCGCAGCTTCTTGAAGTATGGCACACGGAAACGGAACGCCGCAAACGCCCTCCCCGCCTGGCGTTTGACGGTAATCGTCGCGCCTCCGTTCCGGGTTCTCATGGTCGCCGAAACGGTGCCGAATTCGGTCGGCGCATGGATGATTTTCAGCGGAGCGTCCGGCTTCAGCCATTCCGGGGCCAGACAGTGAAACAACCACAGCTCGCGCTTGTCCTCCTCCACGCCGCAATTGCCGCCATATTCCAACAGCAGAAAATTGCGGATCAGCACTCCCAGCTTGGCCGACGCCCAGGCGTGCGGCGGCGGACATTCGCAATCGACATCGCGGTTGGTCCACGGCAGCACCAGATTTTCAAAACATTCGTGCGCCGAACCGGCATGCAGCACGATGTGGTAAAAATCGCGCAACGCCTTGTAGCTTTCGCCCATGACGACGTATTGTTCGATCTGGTTGGCAGTGATGTATTGATGCAGATGTTGGCCGTGCCGGTAGGTCATCACTCCCTCGGCGTAGGAGCGCGTGATTTCCCGGACCGTGTTCCGGACGATCCGGTGGGCCGGCGGCAGGATTTCGCCCGGATAGGCCAGCAACATATTTTCCCAATCGCAGTCGGTTTGGTAGTCCATGAAGTTGCGCCGCGCCTGCGGACCGACCAAATAGGCATACAACCCGGGCGGCAGATACCCCTCCGGCGTTACGCTCCGGCGGATGGCAAAAAGAATGTTGGCCGTATAGCGCTTCTCCAACTCCGTCCAGTCTGCCGCCATGCTCTCTTCCTTCAGGAAACGCGCCAGGCGGATGGCAAACCGCAGTCCCAACAATGCCCAGAAATTGTTGCTGGCATAATGACCATCGATCATTTCATTGTCATATGGATAGGTCGGATGCATCAGACCATAGGCGTCGCTTTGCACGCTGTGGCGGATGTAATCCACAGCACGGACAACACTGGCAAACACCCGGCGTCCGAAGTCGGCGGCGCCGTCATACAGAACGTACATCGCAACGATGTACAGCACATGACCATGCGCGGCCGGAATTCCGTCCCCGTGCGCCAGCGAGTGGTCCAGGTACAACCCGTTCGGATCCTGCTGTTCCACCGCGCGCCGTACGATCAGATCGCGGCAAAGGCGGAAGTGACCGCCGGTCAGATACAGCATGCCCTCCTGCGGCGCGCCGGTCAGGAAAAAATTCGGGTAGGCGATGCCGTCGGTCTGAATCTTTCGGCCGTTCCGCCGCCGCGTCGCCAGCAGCGTGTGCGCCATACTGGCGGGAAAACTGTCGTTGACGCGCTTTTCCGGTAACTCCAAACGGCATTTGCCCAACATGTTCCGCCAATATTTCACCGTTTTTTCGCGATGAAACTCGTAATCGACGGCAGCAGGCGTCGGAACCGGCGCGTCCTGCGGCACCCGGAACATCACAAACACCAGGCTGTCATCCGCCCCGGCGTCGAGCATGGAGGAAAAGTGCAACTCCGCCGCCAGCTGTTCGGCCCGCTGTGGTGAAGCGTTCACGATTTCGGCATGGCAGCGGGAATCGAAAAGCAACAATGGTTTTCCATCGCGGCAAATGCAATTGCCCGCCAATTCGTAAACCCAGTTCCGGTCGGGTTCGTCGGAGAGAAAACGGAATGCCTTCCGGCTATACCCCAGTCGCGCGCCGAAGTCGACCTGCCGCGGCGCATCACCGGTGTTGGTCATGCCGATTCGGACCAAATTTACCTCCCGCCCATCCGCCAACACACTGCCGAAGGCTTCGTAACGATAAACGACCGTTCCGTCGTGCCACGCATATTGGACGATCGGGATATACCCGTCCAGAAAGCACTTTTGCCGCATCAGCAGATCCTGCCGCGCCGCGCCGCAATAGAACGACAGTTCGGCGTTCCGGGTAAACAACGCCCCGTCATAGGTCACCTGGGTCACATCCTCCTGAAACGGCAAGCCGATCACCACTGTGGATCGGGCCAGATAGCACCATTCGCGCTCCGGGTCGTCGGTTCGGGGGGCGAGCATTTCGGCCGGCGGCATCTGCCGCAGATTATGGATCGCTGCATTCACGTTTCAATTTCCTTTGCTGCTGCTGGAGTCCTCGGTCTCGATGCTCCTTTTGCTGTTCCAAACATACTCTCCCACCTCGGGAAACTCATGTAACTCCGGCACACACGCCGCCGGATGGCGAACCTCGACGGCCAGTCCCGCATCGGTGCGACGCCAGTGTACCCAAATCGGGCCATGCGGCGTCGCCACGGCGCCCGAGGCATGGTGACAATTCTCCGGATACGGCGATACCGCAAACCGGGCAAAGCCGGGGGCCAACGGCCGCACTCCCAGAATCCAGGCGTGCGCGAAATAAGCCGGCAACGCGCTCCAGCCGTGGCACATGCTGCCCGCCCCGTCGAAATCGGCCGCGCCGACCGCGGTTTCCCGGAAACTCGTCGCTCCCTGAAACAGCATCGGCGTCCACCGGGCGCGCAGGCAGGCGCTCACGGCGGCGCGGGCTTCCGGCGAGCCAGCCATGAAGCCCTCCACCAATTCAAGCGTGGAACTCAGCGTTGCCGGCCGCACCGCGGGAGCGCTGGAGGCTTCGAACAAAGTGTTCCGTTCTGTCTCCGTCACCGGCAAAACCGCCGCGGCCAGCGCTTGCGTCCACGAATGACGCAGCACCGGAACGCCATACCGCCGATAGCTGGCCAACGATCCGTCGGCGAGAGCAAATCCGGCGGCAATCGCCGCCGCCAACCGCCGGAAGCGCGTTTCGTACGCCGCGGCACGTGAATCTTTCCCATCCCACTCCAGCATCTGCGCATAGCCGTGCAATGCCTTGGCCAGCAATAGATTGAATGGCGCATGAAATTCCGCTTCCGCCATCGGCGTCGCCTGCGCGAATCCGGCCATATCCGGACTCCATTCGTAAAAGTGCCAAAGCTCCTTGCCTTCGGGATGCGCATATAATCCGGTCGCCGGCTCCTGCCGGGAGAGAAAAACCGCCAGCATCCGCTCGATCTGGACTTCAAAACGCCGGAACAATGCCGGCGAACCGCTGTACAGCCAATGATCCTTCACGGCGTCGATCCACAGCAGACTGAAGCTGGGGATCGTGATCGCAACCCGGGCCGGAGCGCATAGCTCCAGCAGGCCGTCGGCCCGGATACCCTGCCCCAGAAGCGCCAGCGAGGCGGCGGCGAACTCATAGTTGCCCCACAGATAATATCCGAACAAAGCCTGAAGCCGCCCGTCGTGGGCATACAGCGCATGTTCCCGCCACGGGCTGTCTTCGAAGTGGTCATACATGCACAATTGCAGCGTGTCGCTTGCCACTTCGCGCATCCGGTTAAGTAATGAATCGCTGCAATGAAATTCCATTTGTTTGCCGGGATGAAACACCAGCGGCAACACCCCGCAGTAATGCAGGATCAACCGGGTAGTGAATCCGGAAAAATGAACTTCAATATACCGCGCCCCGATCCGGCGAAATTCCAGCGTGAAACGCTGTCTGCCGTCACCGCAGATGTAACGGTCGGCGAAATTCCTGCCGCCGGGATTGGCGCGTACGCGCCCGTCGTCCAAGTGTTCCCCATAGGCGATGTCCAACACCGTCCCGGCCGGAGCCGCCAGCTCAAGGTCGAGGAGTCCGGACCGTTCCTTTTGCAGATCGACGACGATAAATACCCCGGAGCCGCGATCCCCGGCCGGTTCAATGCCCACCGGCATTTCCGGTGTGACCGCAAACATCGGCGCGTCTTCCGGAGTAACCTCCGCCATGGGCACAAGAACCTCCCGCCACGGCTGCGTCCGCAAATAATCGGCGGCGACACATTGCGCAGCACTCTCCGACTCCTCTCGACGCAGGAAAACTCCCTGCATCACGATCCGCGCCGGAGTCCGTGCCGCCGGGCGCGGCGCCGGCCATGGACGCGGCATCAGTGTCCGCCCCGGGATCAGGAACTTCTCCGCTTCCGGCCACGCCGTGTCGTCGAACCCCGACTCCAGCCACGGCCAGTCCCGACGGGCATCGAAACAGACGCAATACCCCTGTTGCAGCGTTACTTTTTGCGCCGGGATATCCACAAATGCCGGGTGCGGTTGGCAGCGCCACCGGCCGGAACCCGCCCCGGCACCGGATTCGACGGCGGCAAACAACCCGAATTCCCCGGCGCGGTAATCGGAAAAATCCTCGCCCCGGTAATACACCAGCACCGCGAGGGTATGCGTCATCCCCGGCCGGATCCCTGAAAATGCCAGCCGGGACCAGCTTTTGCATTCCGGGTAGTCGCTGAATTGACCGCGTCCGATTTCGACCCCGTCGAACCATGCGACGAAATCCGAATCCGCCGCGATCCGCAACACGCCCTCCCCCACCGAACCGCCAAGGAAATTGTACCGGAAACAGAGGTGTTGATGCGGACGAGCCGACATGCCCGGCAATCGCAGCCAGGGCGTATTTGTTTCACCGCCGGTCTTATTCACTCCAGATATCCTTCGATTTCGCAGATGTTGGTATATTCCGGAGTTTGTGCCCGCCACCAGATATCCAGGAACGGATTGCAGCCGGTTACGTCGATTTTGAGTCCGGTTATGGTTCGGGCCGGAAAATGATGTGTCCGTTTCTTTTCGGCATTGCTGGTCACGGTCTCGAGGATTTCCCAGCGCCCGTCGCACAGGACGCTGAGTTCATAATCGCGAAGATTGCCGGAAATAACGACGGTGTTGATCGTTTCCGGCTGCGCCAACGTGAGTTCGAGCCAATCCGGCCACTGGTCGGGAGTACCGTCCATCCAGACGGTTTGCTCCAATCCGTCGGTCGCCCAGGAGGGATTGAACAAGTCGTCTTTGCCGTGCTTGGAGGATTCCTTGTAAGTGATACCGGAATCGTGAAAAAACGCGCGGGTGAATACATTACGCTCAACCTTCCGGTTGTGTTCTTCGCGCAGATGGTTTTCCGCCGCTTCGACTCCGGCCACCGAATCTATCCGGGGCTGATAATCGGTGGCCGTGGTGTAGACGTGCACGGCGTAGGGTTCGAAACGATCGGTGATTTCTCCGTGTTGCGAATGTACCGAACGCTCCTCCCCGAGAACCTGCCATGCCGTATCCGGCGCCGCCTCGACCCGGATCGTGACGTCACGGGCATCCAGGCCGGGGTTCGCGGCAAGCAGAAACAAGTCATCGTTGTATTCGAGAAGCCGCAGACTGACGCCGGCATCCCCGGCGTGCGCCCGGCCGGAAATTTCGCGGGCCAGGATGACCGGAGACAGCGCACTCAACTCCCGCGCCACCGCCTTGATCCCCACCCATTCCGGATGCTCGAAAATCGAATTGAGCCCCCATTGACACGTCCACCACCAGAACCCCTTTGCCCCTCCAATCACGCACAAATATGCGATCAGACGGTTTTCCCGGTAGTTCGGCAGACGGTAATTGTAATGCAGCGGATCCAGATCGCGGCCGTATTCGATATCCGAGGCGATGACCCAGACCGGACGGCGGTCATTCACCTGACGGCGCGCGTCGCGCACCTGGTTTTCATAAACCGACAGCGGAATGTTGACTCCTTCGGTCTTGGAATACCGCGGATACCAATCGAAACTCAATACATCGCAAATGCTCCCGTAATTGCCGAGGTTCCCGGTGCTGTATCCGTTGAAATAAACCGGATGGTACGGATCGTTTTCCGAAAATACCCGGTAGGCGTCCACCAGATCGGCTTGCGGCTCCTTGAAGTTGGCGTTGTCCTCGTCCCCGATGCTCCACAGCAGCAGGTTATTCAAATTGCCGTAACGCGCCACGACCTCCGGCGTAATGGACGGCTGTCCACGGGTGTCCACCACCACGCCCATGTCGTATTTTTTCGCCATGGCGAAGGTTTCCCGCGTCGCGCGACCGACGATCGGACTGTTTTCCCAATCCGCCCACAGGATTTGCAGCACGGTGTTGAACCCGGCTTCCTTGAGCTCGGAGTAAACCTTGTCGTTGGCCTCCGGCCACCAGATGCCGATCGGGAAGACCGGCTTCCCGTCCACGACCAGGTTGTTGTCGCCGTCCAGCCGCACTTCACGCCCGGCGGGTGGGACTTTGCGCAGCGGCGTGCTCGACTCCACATACGTTTCGCCGCCGGAAGCATTCTGCAGCGCCAGCTCGATCTTATAATCCCCGACCGGCAGCTCCCACGCCGAAATTGCGATATCGAAGGCGTTCCCGACCGTCTCCAACGCCACCGTGTCACAATACAGTGTGGTTTCGGCGGCGTCGACGAGCGCCACCGCAATCTGCCCATGCATCAGGGAATCTTCGACATTGATCCGAACCCGGCCCTGTACGGCGTCAAGCGATTGCGTCGCGTAAATGGTGTTACGGTACGCCGGCTCAATCAGCTCCAACTGCAACGGCGGCGGCGGCGAGAAGCGGTATTCGGCCGAGCGCAGCAACGTCCCGCCCTCCTCGTCGGTCATCGCCCATGAAAAACAATACTGACCGTCTTGATGGATCGCATAGGGAAACGCAAACGTGTTGGTTCCCTCGGTCAACGGAAAAGCCGACTGTGACTCCTGTACCGTCCCGTCCGGAGCGGTCAGTACGGTATGCACAATGTTCCGTGACGCGCTTCCGGTCAGGTTTTCGATCTGCAAGGTAACGGTGTTGTCTCCGAGCCGCTTGTCGCCGAAATCCGGCATACTTTTCCGATAGAAGAAACGGCGAAAATCCACATCGACTCCGGTGAGGCGCCCAAACCGCCCGGGGGAATGCAGTCCGCCCATGGTGGGAAAAAGCGCGCTGACTTCATTGTGCGGACGCTCTTCACGACACAGATTGATCTTCCACTCCGGCGGCCGTCCGCCATCGAAATCAAAGACATGAAACGGGATTTTCACTTCGCCTTTCCAACCCCGGCTGTCGGTGGCGGCGGCTGCCTCCCAGTCCGCACGCCAGCCGTCAACGATGACGCCGTGCTCATAGAGCGTACTCAATTTTGCTCCCGTCGAGTTGAAGGCGAAGTAATAATATCTGCCGTCGCTCTGCCCCGGATCGAGGAACAATTCGATGCTGTCGTCGCTCCAGACCGGTGCGCCATCCTCGGTATATCTGGCGACGAGCCGGTCCATTTGCGACTCGGAACAGTCAAAGGCGAAGTAGAAATTCTCTCCGTCGCCTCCTACATACGCGGTCGTCGCCTCCGTCGTCGGCGCACCGTTGTAGGTATTGCGGAAGCCGGTTGCCTTAACCGCGCCGCTCCATTCCTGCGGCGTAATATTGCCGTCGATGACCGGAGTTCGCGCCATTGGCCCGACCGCGATTTCGCGCGGACCGTCGTCGGCATGGAGCGGCCGGCGGTCGGCTTCGTTTTCAAGCCGGACATTGTCGAAATACAGAATCTGATCCAGACGCGGACATGCCGTATAGAATTTCACGTGCCGGACCTTCCCGAGATTGATTTCGTCGCGAAAATCGGACAACTTCATCGCATGGCGGTTCTGCGTTCCCGGTTTGATCAGGAAACTGGCATCGAACGCGCCGGTCGAAGCGTCGTCCCGTTCAAATTCGAAGCGGACGAAGACCACGATTTCTTCCGGATTGTCGCTGCCCAGATCGAATGCGAAGTAGTCGCTGGAGCGCCAATCGCCCTCTTCCGGCGTCAGATTGGTATGAATCTCCGGCCAGTAATCGACGTCACGCCCCGGAAATACAATCCGGGCCGACGATTGTCCCTGGGTGACGAATTTCTGCGACAGTCCGGCATCGGGCATGTACCACTTGGACGAAATGGCCGGATACACTGCCCTGATCTCGTTTTCGCCCTCAAAGCCACCCAGCAGCATGCCGCCAAAAAGCGGCAGCGCTCCGGCGATCGTCGCGCCGAGGCTCAAAAGACAATGGATTCGATTCATAGTGGCACTCCCGTTCGGAATGAAAGGTTGATTGTTTCCCGGGTTTACGGCAGAGGAATGACGAAGGTGTGAAATTTGGGCAACACATCATTATA
The DNA here is from genome assembly GCA_031549115.1 of Victivallaceae bacterium. Taxonomy (GTDB): domain Bacteria; phylum Verrucomicrobiota; class Lentisphaeria; order Victivallales; family Victivallaceae; genus JAVBQJ01. The sequence continues at coordinate 5,313 of JAVBQJ010000129.1, read as the reverse complement.
TAGTTCCCGGTCTTTCTGGGGGCGGCAACTGCCGTCGAGGAACCAGGCATTCGCCCTTCCGTTGTGTCGCAGGTGCGGCGGATACGACGTACCGGAGTACGTGGTCACGCGATAGGCTTGTTCGAAATGCCCCCACCAGCCTTCGGAAGCGCTGTCGATAAAGAACCAGGTTCTGCTGCTGTCGCGCTTGCCGTCGGCGATTCGCGCCGGCAGGTCCGCGCTTTGCGACCCGGCGGTGTCCGATGCGTCGATGTCGATGTTGATGCCGTAGACAAATAGATTTCCGCCGCTGTATTTGTATGGCGTGAACGACGGGCACACACAAGATCCTCCTTCCAGGTATTTGTTGTCCATCAGCAGAATCGACCAGGCGTCTCCCCACGGGGCCCAGCCCTGGCTGTCGTCGGCGTACATGGTGGTGGCCAACCCGACCTGCTTCAGATTGTTGACGCATTTGCTCGCTTGCGCGGCGGCGCGGGCCTTGCTCAAGGCGGGCAGAAGCATACTGGCAAGAATCGCGATAATTGCAATCACGACCAATAACTCGATAAGCGTAAAATGCGGCTTTCTCATAATAAAATTCCTTTCCGGCTCGTTGTTCTGGTACGCCGAAACCATTCCGGCGCAACCGATATGAATTTGCTCAACAGGAAATCGCAACCCGCATCACTCACAATTTGATAATTCCTCCTTTGTTCTGCAACAAAAAGCGACAGGAAAACAGACGTTTTTCAAAGGGACGGAACTTCTTTTGGATGCGCTCGCAAAGCAAACGCACCGCCACTGTCGCCAACTCAAGTTTCGATGTTTCCGCCGAAAATACATCAAAGTTCAGTTTGCGCAGCGGCGCAATATCGCAATTTGCGACCTTGACGTTCCAATATCCGGAAGCCGTCAATTCATCGAACATTTCATCCCATTTGAACGTACAGAAAATACCATCGGGAGAGTGACTCAGCTTTTCCTGCAGCAACTTGACCTTGGTCCGTTCACTCAGGTCGCCTTCGGGGACTTCAAGATATTCAAACGCCTGCTTGCCGGCGCGGCGCAACGCGGCGTGGAAGCCATCGAGTTTTTTCCGTACCGAACGCAGATGGGAATAGCAGGAGCAGCAGAGAATTTTCCCGCACCCCTGTTCCAACAGGTAATCGCCCAGACGATATCCGGCGCTTTCGCCGTCCGAGAGCACGGCGTTGCAATCAACTTCGGTAAAATCGACATCAAACAGAACCAGAGGAATCCCGTCTTCGTTGAGTTTCCGAACCAGACTCGGGTCGTTGCCATGAGCGTTGGGGTAGAGGATGATGCCCGCACAGCGGCCGCGGGCGGCTTCGATCGCGGCGGTTTCCTCCTCCAGCGAGTCCCAGGTGTAGGAATAGCTTTCCAGATTGTAACCGTGGATGCAGCTTTCCCGATGGATGGCTTCAAGGGCGAAATTCCAGTTCGAGGAAACGGGAAAGACCAAGCCGAGACTTTTTTTCGCGCACAATGGATTGTAATGGGTCTGCGCGGCAAGGATGACCGTCCCCTGCCGCTTGATCCGCTTTACCAGATTTTCCTGTGCCAGAATTGCCACGGCCTTGGCGACGGTGCTGCGGGAGACCTGAAAGATCGAACAAAGCTCGATTTCGCCCGGAAGCACGCCGGCGGCCAGCCCTTCGACATCGGCAATATATTCCCTGAGAACCGCGCTCAATTGCAGGTACAGCGGTATGCGTGATTGGATATTGAGTTGTTGCCGGCACAGTTTCATTCAGAACGAAGCTCCGTATGGTTTTATCAGGAATGTATCGTCATATTGGGGATATTGCAAGCACTTTTGATTGTCTTTACACCACAATCGGCAAGACATTATACGGACATATTAAACCATTATGAATATTGATTCATCTGCTGACGATTTTGTATTTGCGGATATTCCCATAACCAAGTACCATCGAGTACCATTGGAATATATTTTTCGGTGCCGTTCGAGGATGGCTTCCGGCGATACCGGGAATGATTTTTCGGGCGGGGACATAGGATTTTACGCCCGGTTTTGAGAAGAATTCCGGAAATCTTCCGGGTAGCATATATTATCAACGAGTTACGACATAATAAATCGTAATTTTTCATACCCTCTACGTTACCACCCGTTCTCCTCAAACACCACTGGAATTATTGCATAATTGCCAACATATTGCCAACACATTTTTGAGCTCAAAATCACCCTTTCAAAGTACCGAAAAAACCTGATGTTGGCAATTCTTTGCCTCATCGATGTTTTATGACAAGATTCACAGTTCCCTCATGCGCGAAATTTCCGGAAGTTGAAATATTTTCAATTTGAAGTACTCTCGATCTCTGAACCCATATGCTTGCCGTATCAGCCACCATTCATTTAGTTGATTGTTCATCGCCAACCATGCAAGGAAGGTACCGCCGAAACCATTGCACGAATGGCCGAAAAATCTATCGCATCCTTATGGCGCCAAAAGCCTTGCGAAAATCCTCGCCGATAGCGCCGCTCTCGACTGCGGTATTTGCAAGTCTTTGGCATCCATAATGCTTGCGATATATTTCCGGCGCTTCATGCAACATCCAAGTTAGAGAAAACAGATTCGGCTGATGCACTGGTCGAAGCTTTCGCGGCCGCTCAGAATGTCGATTTCCACCCGGAGAAAATAGGTTTTCAGCCGGCAGTAGGCGCCCGGATCGGGGAGGCGGACCGCGTCTTTTTCGGTGGTGACGATGAATTCGGCTCCCGCCTTTGCCGCGTTGCGGGCGAAGGCGGAAATTTCTTCGTCGGTATAGCGGTGATGGTCGGCGAAACGCTCCTTGTGGACGATGGCGGCGCCGAGCTCCTCCAAAAAGTCTTCAAAGCTTTTCGGATTGGCGATCGCGGACAGCGCCGCCACTTTGGCACCTTTCAGCCGGGCCAGATCTTCCCGGTGGGTGGGATGGTTCAACTCCTGCAGATACTTGGGGCTGTGGCAGCATTCGATGATCTCCGCCCGGCGGTTGTGGCGGCGCAGGAAGCTCTTCAAGTGCCGCAGATGGGGGCCCCCGTTGGATTTGGTCAGGAAGATATAGTCGGCGCGCCGCAGGTTTTTGATCGGCTCCCGCAGGATGCCGCGCGGCAGCACATGATGATTGCCGAACGGATCGGTCGAATCCACCAACGCGATATTGATGTGGGGCTTGAGCTTCAAATACTGGAAACCGTCGTCCATGATCAGAGTGTCGCAGCACAACTCCTCGATGGCGTACAGCCCGGAATTGACCCGGTCCTTGTCCACCAGCACGGCGACTCCTTTCAAATTGGAAGCGAGCATGAAGGGTTCGTCGCCGGCGTAGTCGCTGCCCAGCAGCACCTTGTCGCCGATGGAAACCACCTTGGGCGGGACCCGCAGCGTTTGAGCTTCGAACTTCTGCTGCATTTTCTCCAGAAACGAGCGCTGTTTGCTGCGGTAGCCGCGTGACAGAATCGCCACTTTGCGCCCCTTCTGGGTCAGGGTTTTGGCAAAGACCTCCACCACCGGGGTCTTGCCGGTGCCGCCGCAGGAGACGTTGCCGATGCTGACCACCAGGCAGCCGATCGCGTGGGGGCGGTAAAAGCGTTTGGTGTACAACCATAACCGCATTTGCACCGCCATCCGGTAAAACCGGCTGGCGACAAACAGCAGCATCGTCATCGCCCGGTCTTCGGGGCGACGCCGACGGCCCTGAATGATCTCCAGGAAATATTGCTCCATCCGCTCGAAAAAATGCTGTATCTTTACACTCAATTCATTTCCGCCCATCGTTCAATCGGAGTCGCCTTCCAATAATGCCCGCGCTTCGAGGTCGCCTTGCAGGGCGGCCTGTTTCAACCAGCGCAAACCTTCCATTTCGTTTTTTTCAATTCCCGTTCCGGAAAAATAACAGTAGGCCAACTGCCGTTGGGCCTGCATCAGACCGTTTTCCGCCGCCTGCTTGAACCAGTAAAATGCCGCGGCTTCGTCTTTCGGAATCCCGGCGGCGTTCAAATACACCCACCCCAGATTGAACTGGGCTTGCGCGTAGTTGCCATTGGCCGCCTGCAGATAATAATCCGCCGCCCGCAATGCATCCTTTTTCACCCCGGTGCCCTCGGAGTAACACACTCCCAGCCGAAACAACGCCGCCGGCAGGCCGCTCGCCGCCGCGAGCCGGAAGTATTCCAATGCCCGCGGCACATCCATGGCATCCACCCACTGACCGGCGAGATACAACTCGCCCAGCTTCAATTGCGCCGCCGCAACACCGGCGGACGCGGCCCGCCGGTACCACTCCAGCGCCAGCTCTTCATCCCGGGCGGCCCCGATTCCGTATTCGAGGCAAAAGGCCCACTGCGCCGCGCTTTCGCCGTCTCCGGCGCGGGCGGCGGCTTCCAGCAACGCGGCGGCCCGGGTTTCGTCTTTCTCCACGCCCAAGCCGCGCAGCAGCAGATTGGCGGCCAGACTGCAACTGGGCACATCGCCCTTTTCGGCGGCGTCATACCAGTATTCAAACGCCTGCCGGTAGTTTTCCCGGGACGGATTTTCGCCCGCCTGCTGCAATATTCCGATTCCCAATTCCCGCAGGGCGGGCGGATATCCCTGTGCCGCCAACTCCTCGAACAGCTTTCGCGCCCGGTCGGAATCGGGAGGGATTTCCGTTTCAGTAGCGGTGGCCGGAATGCCGCTCCGGTAAATCAACGCCTCCATCAGGCGCGCCTGCGGCAGGCCGCCTTCGCCGGCCTTGCGGTACCAGCGGAGCGCATCGCGCAAATCGGTTTCGACACCGAGGCCGTGATGCAGCGCCACGGCCAGATTGAACATGCCTTCGATATCGCCGGCATTGGCCGCCTGCCGGAACCAGTAGGCGGCCTGTTCGTAATTTTTCGGATAATCGTTTTCGCCTCGATAATAGGCGCGTCCGAGCATCACCTGGGCGCGGGTATCTCCGGCTTGCGCCTGCTGGCGCAACGAATCCACCGGCGGCGCGTCGGCATTGGCACCGGTCAATGCCAGTGCCGCGCCGAATACTCCAGCCCATAACCAATACCGGAACACACGCAAAACGGTCACCGTTTTTTCAGCTCGTCCAGTTGCGCCTGGAGCGCTTCCAGTTTGGCGGTCAGCTTTTCCACCTTTTTGGGCAATGCCAGCCGGGCCATGAAGTCGCGCTGGCCTTCGGCCGGAGTGCCGAGGGCTATCGCGCCGGCGGGCAGGCTCTTGACCACACCGGAGGTCCCGGCCACCTGGACGCCGTCGCCCAGCGTGATGTGGCCGTTGACGCCGGCCTTGGCCGCCAGCACCACGCCGCGTCCGA
>JAVBQJ010000022.1:0-7189 GCA_031549115.1 Victivallaceae bacterium | reverse complement strand
GTAATACCCGTAGGGCTGAAAGAGCAGCCGGACGTAGCGGGCGCGGGCGGGAATTTCGTCTTTGCCGAAGCCGGTCGGGGAGGCGGCCGGACGCAGTTCCTGGGTCAGCAGCGTCCATTCTTCCGGACCGGCATTGCGGACGAAATAACGATCGTCGTAGTCGGCGAAAGGAATTTCGCGCCGCTCCCCGTCGTAGAAGATCCGGCCCAGCGAGACGCCCATGCCGTTGGCGGTTTTTCCTTCGGTTTTGAGCCAGGCGCGCTGCCGGTACGTGAATTCGGGATCGACCGGCAGGAAATCGGAGAGGAAGAAGTTGCCCTGGTCGTCCGGCACCGTCCGGCTCCAGTCCACCAGCATGCTTCCGGAGAAAACGCTTCCCGGCGGCGCATCGGCGTCCGGCCCGAATGTCATGGTCGGCGTCGTCGATAATGTCCAGCCTGCCGGCAGCCGGCCCGGCCCGGGAGAGGTCATCGCGGGGTCGAAGTTGAAAAGCGCGGGCTCCACCCCCGGCAAGGCCAGTCCGAATGCACCCAGCAGCAACCCGAAAAATGTCCTCATTCCCGTTTCCCTTTCCGCCTGATTACAGCGCCGTTGCCGCATTCTGCTGGTTGAACACCGAGGTGATCAGGTCCGCGGCGTTGACCGCGCTTAGCGCGTTTTTGAGCTCCTGGGCATTGATTCCGGCCGCGTGTCCATCCAGAAACGCGACATTGCAGCGATTCTGATGGCGGAAGTGCGCACTGGCGCTGCCGTTGCCCCAGATGTAGGAGATCTGGGAGTCTCTGCCCGGATTGTAAGAGTCCATCAACAAATATTGATCGCTGGGGCTTTTGACCCTCTCGCTGAACAAGTAACAGCCGGATTCGTCAATGTCACGCCAGCAGCTGTCGTTGACGGTCTGGTACCCGTACGTGTTGCCTCTTGGTCCGCCGTAGGTGAAGCCGTGCCAGTTATCCTCGTCATACTCAACCGAATTATAACTCGGACAATGGGCGACTTCGTGCTTGCCGTCGACCTGGACGTACCCCTGCGCCATACGCGGATCGCTCCAGGCCGGATTTTTCCAACTGCCCATGAAGGACGCCCACCCGACCTCACTGCCGCCGTTGTAATAAAGCGACATCATCAGCACGTGGTAGTCCGATTCGTAGAAAACGAACCCCATGCCGCATTGCTTGAGATTGCTGAGGCATTTCGTCTTCTGGGCGGCGGCCCGGGCCTTGGACAGCGCCGGAAGCAGCATGCTCGCGAGAATTACGATAATTGCAATCACCACCAGAAGTTCGATCAATGTGAAACGTTTTTTCATTTTTCCCTTCCGTTCCATGTTTGAAATGCGGGTCCGATTGTGATATGTGATTTGCCGTACAATCATATTATATCCATATTACAAGAAAAAGTCAAGCCCCTGAAACAAAAAAATGTGGATTTATTTCGGTTTGCTTTTTGGGGTTAATATGGTTATATTATGGAAAATGGTTTTCGGTCTCTTAGAAAGGAGTCAAGTTGAAACTCAGCAATAGTTACCCTTTTTATCTCCAGGTGGCCGGGGTGCTGCGTACCGCCATCGTCGACGGGACGTATCCGGCGGAAAGCAAAATGCCCGAGGAGAGTGTGCTCGCCGCGCAATTCGGCGTCAGCAAGGATGTGATCCGGGTGAGTCTGCGCATGCTTGCCGAGGAGGGGTTTGTCAAGCGGATTCGTAGCAAGGGCACCTTTGTCTGCGGCAGTCTGGTACGCAACCGCTTTCATATTCTCTTGACCGTCTGCCAGAATCCGCTGGCGGTGAGTTTTCTGCGCCGCGGTCTTGAAAACGGTATCGGCGACCGTCACTACGACATCGTCATCAAGCGCGTTCATCCCAATGACATCATGTTGGAACGTAAATGTTTCGAGCGCCTCGACCCGGCGCTTTTCGCGATGATCGTGGCGACGCCGGCGATTGCGGTGAACGATGCGGACAATCGGGCGCTGTTTATGCAGTTTGCACAGCGCGGCATTCCGATCGTCGCGGTCGACCACAAATTTACCGATATCCCCTGCGATGCGGTCTTTTTTGACGAATACGGCGCGATGAAAGCGGTGCTGGAGGAGGGTACGAAGCAAAATCCCGCCCTTGCCACGGCGTTCTGCCTGCCCTGCTGCGGCCACCGGATTCAGACCGAGCGCAACCGCGCGGTCTATGAATACGCTGCGCAATGCCCGGACAGTGTCAAGACACGCTGCTATCAACACGAAACGGATTATTTCGATTTTCAGGCGGCGGCGGCCGAATTTTTCCGCCGGATGACGGCCGATTCGTTTTTTCCGGAACGGGTGGTGACCACCAACAGCGACATCGGCTGGCAGTTGTTCAAGCTGCTTCGCGAGGCCGGCAAGGCGCCCCGCAGTGTCTGCGCGGTGGGGGATTACTGGCGCGGCGATGACGGATACGATGCCGTACTCACTTGTCACTACCGGCTTTACGACGATTTTGTCGCGCCGTTGAGTGATATCGTCGCGTTGCGGCTTGCCCACAATGTCCCCGGCAATATGAATATGGTGCGCATGGTCAAGGCCCGGCCGATGACCCGCGCCGATTTCATCAACTATTTTGACAAACTGCTGTTGCCGGATTGAGAAAAAATCCGCTTGGAAACGTTTCTCATCTTGACTTTTTTGATAATGTGGTTATAATATGGTTGTTTTCTTTTTAATGCCATATTATAAGGATTTTCAAAAATGGCCACGATTGCATTTCCGGACGATTTCGCGTTGCAGAAAACAAGACAGCTGAAGCGGCGTTATTTCACCACCCAGCCCATCGACGCGTCGGAGTACTTTGATGAGCGCTATGTGTTTACTTATACCAGCATCGCCTACTGTCCGGAGGTCGAACGCTACCGGATGTGGTACAACATCAACCACGTCGTCTGCGAGATCGGCAACCAGAATGAACACTTCCTTTTGGCGCTGGCCGAGAGCGAGGACGCCGTTTGCTGGCGCCCTTGTGCGGGGCCGGACGGATCCAATGTGGTCTTTTCCGGCCGGGACAACAGCATTCATGGCGCCATGGTGATGCGCGATGCGGCCGATCCGGATCCGTCGCGCCGTTACAAATGCGCCGCCAGCATGGATGGGATTCACGGCAACCAGACGCTGGTCGCCGGGATCGTGGCGACATCTCCGGACGGGATCCGGTGGGACGAGCGCGATTGCCGCTATCAGTGGGGCATGGATATGAGCGACGCCTACAATTCGATTTTTTTCAATCCGGTGCTCGGCGAATATCAGGTGATTATGCGGACCACCTGTACCGACCGGCGCATCGCCACCCGGACCAGCCGGGATCTGGTGCACTGGTCGCCGCCGCGCATCATTCTGACGCCGGACTGCTGGGATCCGCCCTGTTCGGAATTTTACGGGATGTCGGTGTTTCCGGCCGACGGCATCTTTTACGGTTTTCTGTGGGTATTCGACACCGACCTGGAGGATTCGGACCGGGTTCCGTGGAAATTCTCCGGTTCGGTGTATTCGGAGCTGGTTTACAGCTACGACGGACTCAACTGGCTGCGCACGCACCGGAAAGCGGTGGATCTGGCGCCGCCCGGCGAATACGGCAGTACCGACAACTATCTGTTCAATACCTGCGTTGCCAAAGAGGGGGAGCGCTGGCTGACGGCGGGCGCGTTCCCCTGTACCGGGCACGGCGACGGATTGTACCGCGAACACCAGAGCGACCGCGCCAATTCCGCCCGGATGATCAGCCACAAGATCTGCGCCATCAAACCCGGCCGCTTCTGCGGCCTTCAAAGCATCGGCAATCACGGTTTCCTGCGCGCCAAAAAGATTTTTCTCAAACAGGGCGACCTGACCTTCAATGTCGCGGCGCCGCATGGGGGGATGCGGGTGCAATTGACCGACCTGTGGTATCGGCCGGTACCCGGTTTCACGTTTGAGGATTCGGTGCCGTTTCGCGGCGACGAACTGGCTTGGAAGCCCTGCTGGAAGGAGCGACGCGTCGGTGAGTTGGCCGGAAAGGCGTTCGGCATCGAAGTCGAATTGCAGGCCGGGATTCTTTATGGCATATCCGGTGACTTCCTGCCGTTTCACGCTTCGTTGCCGCAGCAAAGCTACGGCAATCCCGCATTGGCGTTCCGGGAGGTGTTCGGCGACGCGGTCGAGCCCGATTACGACGGCGTCACGCTCCGGTGAGACTCGGGGTTTCGGGACGACGCCGATCGAAACGAGGATCGGTTCCAGCTCTTCGGGCGGCGTACAGCAGCTGAATGGCCGAAACGCCGCCGCGCTTGGCGGCGATGGCGTCCATCTCCCGGTACTGCTTGAGCGTGATCGGCCGGTCCTTGAGCAATTGATAAGGATAGCTCGGATTGACCGGAAACGCCTCCGGCTTCGAGCTCAAATCCGAGGTAGGCAAGGCAGTCTTCGGTGTCTGCGTCGGAGGATTGGAAATCCTGGAACGTTGGAAAATCTCAATTGCGGAATTTTGCTTGCACCATCAGGAAGTGAATCCGGCGGATTTCGCCAGCATTCCCTGTTGACACGAGAACAAGACACAAGCCCCGCCGGTTGCCACTTGCACGCTCAACTGTTTTTGTTGGACATCGTTCGCAGGGCCCTTTTCAGAGAAGAACAAGAAAGCGTCCAACTTACAAGATACGAGAAAGAACACGCAAAAGCATAGCTCAATAAACCAATTCCATCACAAACACATGAGCCGCTCCAATCCAGAGCGGCTTTTTTATCCACTTATTCCGGCTTTTTATCCACTTATTCCGGGTGCCGACATTGCATGGGCAATTGCCTCCAAATGTTTTTTGAGGCTGTAAACGCTCCGAACGGCCCAAAATCTTTATCCGCTTTTTATCCACTTATTTGAGGAATCATAGCGAATCACAGGCTCAAACGTGGAAATACGGCAAAAAAATAGGACTTGCAGTTTTTACACTGTAAGTCCTTGATAATTAAATGGTACCCGGGACGGGTAGAAAAATTCCCCTCAAAACCGGGCGCAAAATCCTATTTCCCCGCCCGAAAAATCATTCCCGGTATCGCCGGAAGCCACCCCCGAACGATACCGATAAATATATTCCAATGGTACTCGATGGTACTTCATTGTCAACTTAGTTGTTTATAATTAAGCACAGAGGTCGTTCCGCGAATAAATATAACCACTGCTACAAACACACTACCGTGACTATCCTCCAGCGTGAATTGTTTATTCACCTCAAAGTAAAAAGGTTGCGATGTCTTATTGTCAAGAGAAATATTTTCTGCATACAGGTAAGTTCGCTTCTGACTATCGAGAATAATATTCAACCTGCCCAATAAGCCGGGTAGGTAGCAGGTGCTATTGCAAATAATTGACCCCCACGAGTTCTTATCGTGAAAGCAAACCAGAAGATCATTTCCTGCAATAGAATCATAAGAAATATAGGCCGGAAATTCGGGATGTGTTATGAGTAAAGAATAAACATGCTGTGTTCGAATTTGTATTTCCGCTATACCTTTATCGTTGGTATGTCCAAGAATAAAAGTTGCGTTTTCCGCAATGAGACTAACGGATGCATCGCTTACCGGGACATCATCATATAATAATGCCAACTTAAATTGTGCAGGATCGTTCTTTACTAACTCTTTTGAGGTAGGCTTGACTGAGATATTGAAATCGCTTTCAGTCAATGCCCCTGCGGTAATACTGTTTGCCCGTATCCAACCTGGTCTGGGCTGCTCGCGTTGTATTCTCATGATAGCAACAGCAACTTTAGTATTAAGACTTGCAATATCCGTCCAGATACTTGCCATACGATCTTTCATGGCGTCTTGCTTGAAGATTGCCAATTTCGTTGCCCGGTGAGGACAGTTATCTGTGGGATATGATGCATTATTCTCTAACACAAATACGAGTACCGGAATACCTTTACTTTCGGCATATTCATATTCCATCTGCGTATAACTCTTTTGCGTATCTTCATTGATAGAGCCATAGCGATTACCGATAATCAGGATATAGTAGTCACACAAATCAATGACTTTTTTTATAACATTGAACTGCTTATCATCGACGGCTGAAAAAGCTTCCATTCCCGCCGGAATACAATCTGCCAGCAGTAAAGTGTCGATAATCGATTTTCGTTCTTCTTTCAAATCGACATAAGTTGAACTTATAAAAACTTGATATTTTTTACTCATATGGATTCCGCAAAAATCATTATACTACTTGCAGTAAAATACTGCTGCCAATAATTTTTACAAACAAGAAATGTCTCTTCGGTAAAATTCCATATCAACGGAATGGCACTCAATGGTACTTCTGGAAGGGGTTTCGAGCGGGGATGTGGTACCTCATCGAAGAACGGAATAATTATGAAGCCCCTTGCGAACGAGGTTGCCAATATTCGCAAGGGGCTTCTGGGGTTAACTGTTTCTTAGTCAGAATGCTGCGGCTAATAAGGACGATGATTTCTTTTCGTTGTCGGAGGCGAAAAGGTCGGTGGCGGTCAAACGCAGATCGCTTTCGGTTTGCAGGGCCGAACAGAACGCCAAGGGATCGTCGTAATGCAATCCACTGCTGCCGGTTGATACTCCGGCGTCGAAGGCCAGGCTCGGGATGGCTTCGGGAAGTTCCAGGCTCATAACCGTGGCAAGCTCGGTTTTGATCGTGGCTTTGCCCGATTTCGCCTTGCTCTGGTTGCCCGCCGCGTCGACGGCGACGATCTGGTATTGGTAACTGCCCTTGGCGATGTTGTCGATTTGGAAATTTAACTGCGAAGCTGTCAGGGTTTCGGTCTTTTCCAGATTGACGCCATGTTTCAGGATGTAGCCGGTTACGCCGACGTTGTCTTTGGGCGTTTTCCAGGTCAGCGACAGCGAATTGCCCTCGACCTTGGCCTTGACCGAAACCGTTGCCGGAGCGGTCATGTCTTTGACGGTGAAGGTTTGCACGTCGCTCCATTCGCCCGCGTTTTTCGTCGGGTCGATGGCGCGGACCTGATAGGTGTGCGTACCGACCGAGAGCTTCGAAACCTTCAACGAAGTCTTCGAACTCTTCAGAATCTTGCCGTTGTCAAGCATGATCTCATAACGGGCGATTTTGCCGGAGTTGTCCACGCCCGGCGCCCACGACAAGAGCGCGTTGTACTTGGCGTCGGCCAATGGAATCACCAAGCCGGTGACCTTTTCGGGCGGC
>JAVBQJ010000111.1:0-6412 GCA_031549115.1 Victivallaceae bacterium | reverse complement strand
TCCCCAAACCCCTTCTCCTTTTCCCCTCAAACCTTTTTGTTTATGATTTTTGATTTTGTAAAACAAAATCATAAATCGGGGCTTTGAAGATTGAACTTGTGAGGGGGTGTTGATTACCTTGTTAATAGTCTATGAATGAGCTTATGATAAGGTGTCAATGAGTGGCAGTCGCTGGAACCATACAGAGGGCATTGATAGATCCATTGTCAATCGGGACATTTGTAAGTTTTTGATGGGAGTTGTGTTAAAAACTTATTAACAGAATTAACAGCCCATAATAATAGTGGATTTTCTTATTCTATAAAATACAATACCATTATTCTTTGAGATGCGCTGTTATTTGACACCATACGAGAATTCCCGGTAAATTTTCCGGAACGCATTTGAAAAAAAAGGGACGACGGTCTATATTAAAAAGTTATTTTATATTTATAACACCAAATTATTGGGAAGGTTTAATCCTGAATTATGACGAAAATATTTCTCACCGGTATCACCGGTCTGGTCGGCAGTGCTTTCACGGTTGCGTTGTTGCGTGAGCGCAAAGATGTTGAAATAACCTGCCTGACTCGGCGTAATTCAGCACAGACCGCCCGGGAGCGGGTGGAAGCGATTATCCGTGACCAATGCGAATTCGACGGCTGTCCGGAAGCGGCGGACATGGTGCTGTCCCGGGTTTCAGTGATCGAAGGCGACGTGGTGGACCTGGATGTCGAAAAGGTCGCCGCCGATCCGGCTGCAGTTGGAACCGATGTGATTTTCCATTGTGCCGCGGATGTGAATCTGGGAAAAGACCCGACCGGCCGCACCTTCCGCATCAATTACGGCGGCACCGAAAATATGCTGAAACTGGCGAAGAAGCTGAACGCCAAAGCTTTCCATTATGTCAGCACCGCGTATACCGCGGGCCGCAATACCGGCGTGGCCTACGAGGGCGCTCATCCGGATCACGGCTTCAACAACCCGTATGAAGAAAGCAAGTACAAGGCGGAGATGCTGGTGCGCCAGAGCGGTTTCCCGTTCACCATTTACCGTCCCGCGATCATCACCGGGCGCCGCAGCGACGGGCGTATCCGCAAGCCGCTGGCATTTTATCGTATCGTCGAATTCATCGGCAAGATCAAAAAGCACCGTTGTGCGAAGCTGAAGCTCAATCCGCTGGATTATCTGGATCTGGGTCTGCATTTCTATACCACGCCGGTGGATCAGATTTACTTTGTGCCGATCGATTTCGTCTGCGAAGCGATCACCGCGTTGTTTCAGAAGCCGGTGGAAAACAAGACCTATCATGTCACCGGCGACAGCCCGGTGAGCACGATGGGAATCAACGACGCGGTCTGCAAGGTGCTCCGGGTCAGCGGTGTACAGATTACGCCGGCCGGTACCGCGGTCAATATGGATGAAAAGCTGATGTCGCGCTTTCTCGGCGACCTGCTGCCTTATTTCTCGTCGACGATCGTGTTCGATCAGAGCAATGTCCGGGCGGCGTTGGGCGCTAAGGCACTGGATTGGAAGACCGGGCAAGCCGGGCTGGAAAAGATGATTCAGGCTTATTTTGCCGATTTCTTCGCCGATGTGGATTGGGTGCAGCAACTGGTTCAGGAAAGCCGCACCAAATAAAAATAATTACCTGGGTGGTGGAGTGACGATGATTATCGATTTTCATACGCACTTTTACCCTGAGAAGGTCGTCGCCAAGGCGATGGAGCGGGTTTCATCGATTCCGGAGATCAATCCGGCAACCGATGGAACCCGTGCCGGTTTATTGGCAAGCATGCGGCGCAACGGCATCGATTACAGTATCGGATTGCCGCTGGTGAATACGCCGGCCAATTCGCGCGGGGTGAACCGTTGGGCGGAATTAAACAGCGAAGCGCCGATTTTCCTGTTGGGTTCGATACATCCGGCGGATCCCGAGGTGCTGGAAAATCTCGGATTGGTGGCGGCGGCCGGCTTCAAAGGGATCAAAGTGCATCCGGAGTACCAGGAATTTCGTTTTTCCGATCGTACGTTCGATTCGGTGTGGCGGCGTTGTGCCGAATTGGGGTTGCTGGTATTGACGCATGCGGGGGCGGACGTGGGGTTTCCGGCGCCGTGGCATTCGAATCCGCGGGAGCTGGCGGAATTTCACCGGCGTTTTCCGGAGTTGGTGTTGGTGCTGGCGCACTTCGGCAGCTGGAGCATGTGGGACGAGGTGGAGCGGGAATTGATCGGGCTGCCGGTTTATTTCGATACGGCGTTTCTGCCGGGGTATTTGGAGCCGGAGCGGATGACGGACCTGATCCGGCGGCATGGGGTGGAGCGGGTGCTGTTCGGGACGGACAGCCCGTGGTGCGATCAGGGAGAGGCGATAAAATACATGCAGAGCGCCGGACTGACGCCGGAAGAGTACGCCAAAATCATGGGCCAAAACGCCGCCAGCCTATTGAATTTAAAATAAAAAATTAAAAAAATAGAGCCGCGTAGCGGCGTCTGCACTCCGTCATACGGAGACGCCGGTCCAGCAGGCGGATCCTGCTGGTCGCCGATGGCGCCGCAGGCGCCCGAAAGAGGCGAAACGTACAGCAAGCGAGCCAGCTGGCGAGCGCTTCCACCCGAGGCAGCGATGGTGTAGACTGGATTGAAAGCGTGAGCGACAATCCAATCTACACATAGAGCGAACGAGGCGTCGCACCAGCGGTGAAAAATAAGCGATAGACTACCACAGCTAACCCGTAATTTTGAACAAGGTAAAATGATGAATTGGTGGCATTTATACGCATTGGTACTGCTGGCGGGACTGGTTGCCTGCCTGGTGACGACGCCGATCTGCCGGAAACTGGCGGAGATGATCGATCTGATGGACCGGCCGAAAAAAGAGGCGCATAAAAAACACGGCAAAGCGACACCGTTGTTGGGGGGCCTGGCATTGTTTCTCGGTTGGGCCGGATGCCTGGGGGTTGGTTACCTGGTGGTGGTGACCGGCTGGGGCCACGCATTTTCGGAGGCGCTGGAAAGCTACCGCGACGGCTTTTTCGCCGTCGGCATACGCGCATTCGTGCTGGTGGGCGGAGCCGCCGGCGCGATGGCGCTGGGATTGGTCGACGACCGGTACGGGATGAAGGCGGGAACGAAATTTTTCTGGCAGTTTGTCATTGCGTTGATGGTGGTGTGGCTGGGAGAGATCCGGATTACACTTTTCGTCGCCAATGCCGTTTTCAGTTGGGGCGTGACGATTTTCTGGTTCATGCTGTTGATGAATGCGATCAATTTTTTCGACAATATGGATGGCCTTGCCGTCGGGACCGCGGCGATTTCTTTTGCCTTTTTCGCCGTGACCGCCGGATGGCAGGAACAATATTTCATCGCCGCGTTGAGCGCGCTTTCCTGCGGCACCGCCATCGGTTTCTGGTGGTACAACCGCCATCCGGCTTCGATTTTCATGGGGGATTCGGGCAGTTTGTTCCTGGGGTATCTCTTGGCGGCAATCAGTGCCAGTGTGACATACTATGCTCCGGGGAAGGCGGCCACCTGGTTGCCAGTGTTGCTGCCGCTGTTCATTCTGGCCTTGCCTTTGTTTGATGCGATGGCGGTGGTGGCGATCCGGACCCGGATGGGCAAGCCCTTCTGGATCGGCGATCATAACCATATTTCCCACCGTTTCATGAAAATGGGAATGACCCGGAAACAGGCGGTGGATTGTGTGCATCTGCTGGCGGTGATTCTCGGATTGAGCGTCTGGCCGCTCTTGTGGGCCGATGAACTTACCGCCGTCGTACTGGTCTTGCAGGCATTGTTCCTGCTGCTGCTGATTTCGCTGCTGCAGGCGCACGTCAAAATAGATAAAAAATAACGGGAGACCGCAGCGGCCTCCCGTTCGGTTACTGTTTACTTACTGGATTTCCGGAGCACCGCTCTGCGAGTAGAGGCGCTTACCCCACAGATAGTTGGAGGAATCGAGCGTTTCCTGCAGCGTGTGGGCGGCGGCATGGCCGTCGGCGAAGGCATAATTGGCTTTGCCGTTGTGACGGTCATAAGCGACATAGCCGATGTGGTAATTGCTGTCCTGCGCATCGATTTTCGCCTTTGCGGTTGCGTAGTCCAACTTGCGCGGATTGGCGCAATCGCCGACTTCACCACCGGCCCAGGCACTGGAGCCGTCGAGAATCGCGTTGGCGGGACGGTGTGATTTGATGGCCTGGCCGCCGGTGGCGGAGTTGCCTTCGATCCGCTTCGGGTCATCGGTGTATTCCCCGATCAGGATCTCCGAAGACGGCGCCTGGATGTTGGCGGCGTTGACCAGAGTCATGTTGCCGTTGCTGCCATCGGAGCTGCCGGCGAACTTACGCCGGGGCATGAAGACCGCATTGCCGCAGTAGGCGGTCAATTTGGCCTGGCAATCGTTCTCCTTTTTGCTCGGATACCAGCCGCCGCCTTCGCCGGAACCGGACGGAGGACTCATCGTCGGGCAGGTGAACGAAGCGTCGGCGAACCAGCCGTCGGAATTGCTACCCTTCCACTGACCGGAGACGATCCCGCTCCAGTGCACATAACCGTCGCTGCTGGAACCGCCGGCCTTGTAAAAGTACGAGGTCGGAAAGTACTGGCTGTCGGTCACATACATCATGACCATGGTGCCCTGCTGTTTGAGATTGTTCAAACATTTGACTCCCTGCGCCGTCGCCCGGGCCTTGGCCAGCGACGGGAGCAGCATCCCCGCCAGGATCGCGATAATCGCAATCACGACCAGAAGTTCGATGAGTGTGAAAGTCTGTTTCCGTTTCATGTTTCTTTTTCCTTTTGTTTGTTTTTTCGGATGTTCCCGACATCCGGAAAGGTTTTTTTTTATTGAATCCATTCATAACGGCTTTGAAACGCGGTTTCCGGATCGGAAGAAATTATCGTCTGGTCCAGTGCCGCGCCGCTGCGCAGGGCGCAAAATCCGCGGATCCGGCCGGAGGCGAGCGCCTGGCGCAATGCCGCCGGGTCGTTGCTTTCGAGCCAATAGACCGGAGCCGGGGCGCTCTTCTTCCATAAGCGCATCCGGCCGAAATCGCGCGGCAGTTCCACCGCGAAAACCCAGGCCGCATCGTCGCGGGCTTCCTGGATGACCCGGTCGAAATCCTTCGCGGTCAGGCGGCAGCTGTCGGAAACTTCATCGCTCCCCGGCGGCAGTTTTTTTCCGGGCTCGATACCGGAAAGAATCACCTCTTTGATGCCGCCCGCGGTCAACCCGTCCCGGATATTCCGGATCCGGAGCGTGTCGGCTTCATCGGCGGCGCAGAACAGGAGCGCTGTTGTTTTCGTTTCGATCTGTTGGCCGGCCTTATAACCCCGCGCATAGTCCAGCCGCATCCGGCCGTTGTCGGTGATCGCGGCCGGAGACAGCCACCCGCCCCACAACGCCGCCAATCCGCAGCTGCCGACGATGATCGCCAGCGTTGCCGCCGCCGGCCGCAAAAGTCCGGGCGACGGATGCTGCCGCCGCAATTTGCGCAGCCAGAGCCACGCGCAGGCGACCCAGAGAACTCCGATGATACTGTACGAAATCATGTGTTCCTCCTCCTTATTGTCGTTCTATTACATTTCCCGGTGATAGGCGATGACCGTATGCACCGCATCACGGAATATCAGATTGTCATTGTCGTCGAATTTGAAATCCGCCCGGTAATCCGTCTTTCCCGGCAATAAATGCAGGATTTCCACATTGTGCCAGGGAACGATCCGTTCCATCACTTCACCGGCGGTAATCTGGCTGCGGTCGTTTTTTACGACACCGCATACCGCGCCTCGCGACCGCAGGTGGAAGGTTCGGCATTCCAACATCAGAAAGGCGGAATTGACTTCCAGCACCCGGCCGATCAGTAGATGGGTATGCGCTTCCGGATAACTTTTTTTGCAACGAACCCGAACATTTTTGTCCAACAGTTTTTTCTTCATAGCTTCCCGCTTGGTTTTTCTTTATGTCATATACTTTACAGTACGATTGTTATATTCCGGTGAGTCCCAAATTGAGAGTTGATGAATTTTATCGCGGTGAGTGGAGGGGAGAGAATGTGGGGACTCCTTGCCCCCACGCCCCCCGGCAGGGTGACCCGCGTTACGCTCGCTGACGCGAGCTTACTTTTCGCCCTTGCGCTTCGCGCTGCGTTCTCTGCACCTCTGCTCCAGATGCCTTTGGCATCTTCCGCGACTATTTTTTTCAGGGGGGAGCACTTGTTGCCGCTTCAGACTATTTTGCAAAAATCTTTTCCGGGCCTATTGACAAACATTGGTAAATATACTATAATAGTCACAGCCATCCCATAAAGATCTGAAAACTTGACAAAAAGATGGGTTCACGCTACCTTTGCTTCGACTAAAAAACCGAGGTAAAAATCGTGAACCCATCAAAAGATACTATGTCCGTGCTGGCGCAGATTGTCAAGCTGAT
>JAVBQJ010000080.1:0-4031 GCA_031549115.1 Victivallaceae bacterium | reverse complement strand
CCGGATCGCCTCCCGGCGATCCTTCCCTACAGTTTCGCCTCTTTCAGGCGCCTGCGGCGCCATCGGCGACCAGCGCTGTTCGCGCGCTGGACCGCGCCTCCGTATGACGGAGTGCAGAACCGCCGCTTCGCGGCTCTATTTGAATTTTTTTTATTTTTTAAGAATTTTTTTAGATCATGTGGCCCATGCGGACTTTTTTCGTATTCAGGTAGAAGGCGTTTTCGATGCCGGGCTCCACCACCAGCGGCACCCGCGCCGACACCTCCAATCCGAACCCCGACAGGCCCACCAGCTTGCGCGGATTGTTGGTCAGAAGCCGGATCGACTTGACCCCCAGATCCGCCAGTATCTGCGCCCCGATGCCGTATTCCCGCAGGTCCGCCGCAAATCCCAGCTTCTCATTGGCCTCCACCGTGTCGCAACCCTCGTCCTGCAACTTGTACGCGTGAATCTTATTGAATATCCCGATTCCGCGCCCCTCCTGCCGCAAATACACCAGAACCCCACTCCCCTCGTCCGCAATCTGCTTCAGCGCCGAATGCAGCTGGTCGCCGCAATCGCAGCGCGCCGAGCCGAAAACATCGCCGGTCAGGCATTCGCTGTGCACCCGCACCAGCACATCCTCGCCCGCGACATCCCCCTTGACGATCGCCACATGCTCATGACCATCCACCTTCGAACGATAAGCGACGATCTGAAAATCGCCGAACACCGTCGGCAGCCGCGCCGCTTCTCCACGCTCGATCAGGCACTCATGGCTGCGCCGGTACGCGATCAGATCGGCTACCGTGCACATTTTCAGGCCGTGCTTCCGGCGGAACACATCCAGATCCGGCAGCCGCGCCATCGTCCCGTCGTCGTTCATGATCTCGCAGATCACTCCGGCCGGCGCCAAACCCGCCAGCCGCGCCAGATCGACCGCGGCCTCGGTGTGCCCGGCACGGCGCAGCACCCCGCCGGTACGCGCCACCAGCGGGAATATATGCCCCGGCGAAAAAAAGTCATTGCGGACGCACTCCGGATCGCTCAACGCCTTCACCGTCTTCGCCCGGTCCGCCGCCGAAATCCCGGTGGTCGTCCCCCGTTTGTAGTCGACGGATTCGGTGAACGCCGTATGAAAGGGGTCGCTCAGAAACGCCGGCGTGCTCAAGCTCAACGCCTCCGCCCGCTCCTCGGTCAACGGCGCACACACCAGTCCACGGGCATGCGTCACCATAAAGGTGATGATTTCCGGCGTGACCAACGCCCCGGCGGCAATCACATCCCCCTCGTTTTCACGGTTTTCATCGTCGGTGACGACGACCATTTCCCCGGCGCGGATCGCGGCGACCACACTCTCGATCGGATCAAATTCGATATTCATAACTCCGGCTCAGCGCTTGGCCAGCACATCCTTTTCGTATTGACGAATGTCATTCATATAAGCGAAGCCGACCGGCACCCCGGCGCTTTCGCAGTAGTAATCCCAAACCGCGCCCATCGGCAGCGTCTTGCTCTCTTCCATCAAGGCCAGGCGGCCGGCGAAATCGCCGGTGTTTTCAAGGCGGCACATTTCCGTGTACGGCTCCAGCAGCGCATTCAACAGCGCCTTCTGCATGTTGCGCGTACCGATCACCCACGCCGCCAGCCGGTTGATGCTGGCGTCGAAGTAATCCAACCCGATGTGCACCCGGTTCTGGTAGTTGTGACGGATGATCTCCTGCGCGATGGCATTCAGGTCGTCGTTGAGCATGACCACATGGTCGGAGTCCCAGCGGACGCCGCGGCTGACGTGCAGCAGCACCTCTTTGACGAACGGCATGATCCCGGACAGCTTGTCGGAGATGGTTTCGGTCGGATGGAAGTGACCGGCGTCCAGGCAGATCAGCTTGTCGCGGCTGACCGCGTAACCCATGTAAAATTCATGCGAACCCACCACGTACGACTCCGAACCGATGCCGAACAACTTGGATTCGACCGCATCACGCAGATATTCGGCCGGAAATTCTTCGCGGAACATCTCGTCCAGCGCCTCGACCAAACGCAGCCGCGGCGCTTCCCGGTCGGCCGGAATGTCCTTGCTGCCGTCCGGAATCCAGATGTTGTTGACCGCGGCGCCACCGAGCTCCTTGCCCATTGCGGCGGCGATCCGGCGGCTGACCTTGCCGTGCTCGATCCAGAACTTGCGGATCGCCGGGTCGGCGCTCGACAACGTCGCACCGTCGGCCGACTTCGGATGCGAGAAGAAGCTGGCGTTGAAGTCCAACTTCAAACCCTTGGCCTTGGCCCAGTCGATCCAGTTGCGGAACATGTCGACGGTGTAGGTGTCACGATCGGCCTTCGAGCCGTTCTTCTCCGCATAAAGCGCATGCAGGTTGAGCCGTTGCTTGCCGGGGATCAGCTTGAGCGCGAAATCGAGGTCGGAGCGCAGCTCCTCCGCCGTCCGCGCCTTGCCCGGATAATTCCCGGTGGCCTGAATGCCGCCGGTCAGAGCCGTATCGGCGTTTTCAAAGCCGCCGACATCGTCACCCTGCCAGCAATGCAGCGAAATGGCAATCTTTTTGAGCGCTTCGACAGCCCGATCGGTATCGACACCGCAATCGGCATAACGCTGTCTGGCCAATTCATACGTTTTCGCAACCTGACTCATAATCCTGTCACTCCCTGTTTCGTTCTTTTTAAGACTATCGGTATAAAATACTTTCATATCGGGATTTTTGCAAGTAAAGATGTTCCGATTTCCGTTTTTTTGCCGACTTTGCAACGAAAGCCATTCGCTTTTTTCCCACTCCCATTTTATATTATCCGGAATCGGAATAATGTCGGCCGGTATCCGACCCGAACCAGGAAAGGCACTATCGTGAAAAAAAATTTTGCAACCCTTTTAATCTGTGGAGCCATGATGACGACCCAAGCCGAGGAGACCCGCGATATCACCGAAATCGACGCCAACTTCAAGGCCGCCACCGTCGGCGACCTCGCCGTGCATTATTACAATGCGCTGGAAGCCCCGTTCGTGGTCGAGGGCTTCGCCTGGCGCCGGCCCGGCGGCGCCCTCTACCGTCTGCCCGAATCGTTCACAACCAACGAAATCAACGAAGGCGCGCTCTATCTCGCCCACAATACCGCCGGCGGCGCCATCCGTTTCCGCTCCGATTCCCCGTATATCGTATTGCGGGCCCAACTGGCGTATTCGGGCGACATGAACCACATGCCGCGCACCGGCAGCGCCGGATTCGATCTGTATTGCGGCGCCGGAGAGGAAATCCGTTACCGCGCCACCGCGCAGCCGAATCCGGGTCAGGAGGTGTTGGAGTTGCCGCTGAGCGGGGGCGAACCCGGCAAGTTTTATGACTGGACGCTGAATATGCCGCTGTACGGCGGCGCCTCCGCCATCGAAATCGGCGTGGCCCCGGGAAGCCAGATACTGCCGCCAACGCCGCATAAAATCGAAAAGCCGGTGTTGTTCTATGGATCCAGCATCACCCAGGGCGGCTGCGCCTCACGCCCCGGCAACGCCTACACCTCGCTGCTCTGCCGCGCCGTCGACGCCCCGCAGATCAACCTCGGCTTCTCCGGCTCCGGCAAAGGCGAAATCGCGCTGGCCGAAGCCATCGCCAAACTCGATTTGGCCGCCCTCGTGCTCGATTACGATCACAATGCCCCGGACGAAGCCCACCTGCAAGCCACCCATGAGCCGTTTTTTCAAACCATCCGCCGCAGCAACCCCGAGTTGCCGGTGATCATGGTTTCCAAATGCGACTTCTACCCCGGCCAGGAAGGCCGCCGCGCCATCATCCGCCAGACCTGGGAAAACGCCGTCAAAGCCGGCGATAAAAAGGTCTGGTTCGTCGACGGCGAAACCCTCTTCGGCACCAAAGACCGCGACGCCTGTACCGTCGACGGCTGCCACCCCAACGACCTCGGCTTCTACCGCATGTACGACACCATCCTCCCCGTCCTTCAAGAAGCCTTGAAGGCGAAGTGAGAGTGTCTCGGGGGAGGAAGAAGGGCCCCCTTTTGAGGAAAGGGGCTCCCTTCTCCCTCCCCCG
>JAVBQJ010000139.1:0-3683 GCA_031549115.1 Victivallaceae bacterium | reverse complement strand
CCGGATCGCCTCCCGGCGATCCTTCCCTACAGTTTCGCCTCTTTCAGGCGCCTGCGGCGCCATCGGCGACCAGCGCTGTTCGCGCGCTGGACCGCGCCTCCGTATGACGGAGTGCAGAACCGCCGCTTCGCGGCTCTATTTTTTATTTTTCTATTTTGGCGCGATAGATCAGGTCGGTGTCTTGCCAGGTTGTTTCCAGCGGGGTCAACGGCAGTGCATCCGCCAGCGATTCCGGGTTCCAGCCCGCCACCACCGGGCGCGAATCCTTCCCCCCCAGTATCTTCGGCGCAATGTGAAACTCCACCTCGTCCACCGCACCCCCGCGCAACGCCGCCGACGCCAGCTCGCCGCCGCCCTCAATCAGCAGCGCGGTCAAGTCACTCTCCCCCAACCGCCGCAACCACGCTTCCCAGTCGGCAATATCGTACACCTCCGGCTCCCGGCCGGACGGAAAATACCCCTTCACCTGCTCCAATGTCATACTCCGGCTCGCGATCAACCGCCGCGGCTGTTCCGGCCACTCCGCCGGCTCCCGCACCGTCAACTGCGGCCGGTCGCTGCGCAGCGTCTCACCCGATACCAGTATGCCGTCCGCCCAACGCCGCAACTCCTGTACCCGCGACCGCGCCCCGCTCCCGGTAATCCATTGCGATTGCCCCTCCCGGGTCGCAATCTTCCCATCCAACGTCATCGCCAGCTTCAACACCACATATGGCTTCCCGGTGGTGACCCAATGGAAAAACGCCTTATTCAACTCCCGCGAAGCCGCCTCCTCCACCCCGCAGGTCACCGCGATTCCCGCCTCCTGCAGAATCCGGATGCCACGCCCCGCATGCGCCGGATTCGGATCCATGCAGCCAATCACCACCCGCGCAACCCCCGCCGCCTTGATCGCCTCCGTACACGGCGGCATCCGCCCATACGTCGAACACGGCTCCAGATTGACGTACAGCGTCGCCCCCTTCGCCAGCTTTCCCGCGTCACTCAACGCACATGGCTCCGCGTGCGGCTTGCCCGCCCGGACATGAAACCCGCGACCGACAATCCGGCCGTCATGGACCACCACCGCACCCACCATCGGATTCGGCGTCGTCCGCCCCCACGCCCGGCGCGCCAACGCCAAAGCCTCCAACATAAACTCCCGGTCCGTCATCCTTTTCCTCGGTTGGTTGTGTGTCTTGGGGAAGAGGGAAGACCCCCCTTTTGAGGAAAGGGGCTGCCTTCCCTCTTCCCCAAACCCCATCACCCATCCACCTCAAACCTTTTTAACATAATTTTTTGCCTTGCTGGGCAAAAAATGAATCGTCAACAATTCCCGGACAATCTCCAAGCATACACCCCAATCTTTGTCGCTCCGATTTATGATTTTGCGACAGCAAAATCGTAAATCGTACGTTAAAAAGGTTTGAAAGTGGAGGGGTTGGGGGTTCGGGGGCAGGGGAGGCGAAAAATTTCCTCAAAATTTTTCGCCTCCCTTACCCCCGAAAAACACACCCCTGCAAATTCACCCCTGTTTGTCGTCGAACAGGGCGCCCGCGTAGTATTCGGGGTTGAATTCCTGAAGATCATCGGGTTGTTCACCCAGGCCGACGTAGAAGGTCGGCAGGTTGAATTCGCGATGGAGGGCGACGGCCATGCCGCCTTTGCCGGTGCCGTCCAGTTTGGTGACCACGAGACCGGTGACATGGGCGGCTTTCGAAAACTCCCGCGCCTGGTTGACGGCGTTGCTGCCCATGCTGGCGTCGACGGTCAGCCACACTTCGTGCGGTGCGCCCGGACAGGCTTTTTCGATGGCGCGGGTGATTTTGGTCAACTCGTCCATCAATCCTTTTTTGGTATGCTGGCGTCCGGCGGTATCGATCAGCAAAAGATCGGCTTTGCGGGCGACTGCGGCCTGCGCGGCGTCGAAGGCGACGGCGGCCGGATCGGCGCCGGCTTTGGCGGAGACCACCATCGAACCGGTGCGCTGCCCCCACAATTGCAATTGCTCCACGGCGGCGGCGCGAAAGGTGTCGCCGGCGGCGAGAATGACCTTTTTGCCTGCTTCATGCCATTGCCACGCCAGCTTCCCGATCGTCGTGGTCTTTCCCGAACCGTTGACCCCGACGAAAAGAATCACCGTCGGCGCACCCTCCGGAGCCATGTTCACCGGGCGCTGGTTGGTTTTCAGCATGTCGCACACCATTTCCTTGGCGGCTTCGTAAGCGTCCGCGGTGGTGGCGATCAGCCCGCGCGAGTAGCGGTCGCGCAGCTCGGCGACGATCGCGGTGCTGGCGGAAACGCCGAAATCCGCCGCGATCAACGCGTATTCCAGATCGTCAAAGGTGGAAGCATCCCAGGTTTTTACCCCGGTGAACATCCCGGAAATGGTCCGGGATACCGCGGTGGTGGTTTTCTGCAAGCCGCGTTTGAAGACTGAAAAAATCGAGCTCATATTTCCTTGACTGCCTCTCTGGCGGGGCGTGACAATGTTTCCTTGATGGAATTCAGCACGCCGTTGACGAAGTTGCCGGCCTGCCCGCCGGAATAATCCCGGACGATTTCGACGGCCTCGTTGATGCTGACCACCGGCGGCACCTCGGGCACCAGCAGCATCTCGAAAACCGCGACCCGCATCACATTGCGGTCCACCACGGCCAGACGCTCCCAATCCCAATGATCCGTATGTTTCAGAATCTCCTCGTCGACCCGGCTCCGGTGCGCGGCAATACCCCCCAACAGCTTCTCCGCATATTCGATCGCTTTCCGCGACTGCCGGTTATCGGTCAGATGCTGGGACTCGCGAACGGTTTCGCAAAAATTCCCCCACTGCTCTTCGCTCGGCGCTTCTTTGTTCAAGTCCAGCTGGAACAAATACTGCATCGCCAGCTCGCGCCCCAGGCGTTTGCTGTGCAACTTGACCTCGCAATGTTCCGTCTCGTCCATCATCATGTTACTTCTGCTCGAACTTCCTGACCAGATTGGCCATTTCCATCGCCGCCACCGCCGCGTCGACCCCCTTGTTGCCCGCCTTGGTGCCGGAACGTTCGATCGCCTGCTCGATGTTATCCGCCGTAATCAGCCCGTACACCACCGGCGTCCCCGATTCCATTCCCAGCTGCGCCAACGCTTTGCTCACTTCGCTGTTGATATAGCCGGCGTGCGGCGTCGACCCCTGGATCACCACTCCGAGCGCCATCAATGCGTCGAATTTGCCGGTCTCCAGCATCTTCTTGACTCCGAACGGCAATTCGTATGCCCCCGGAACCCATGCCACTTCGATCATCTGCGCGTCGCCGCCGTGGCGCACGATCGCATCGATCGCCCCCGACAACAATTTGCTGACGAAAAATTCATTGAAACGGCTGCAGACGATCCCGAAGCGCAACCCCCGCGCCTCCAACGTCCCCTCGTATACTTTTCCCACTTCCATACGTCACCAATCCCTTCCTGAAATCGTCCGTCGATTGTCCGCCGCAGGTGCGGCGCCATAGTTCGCTCCGTGTGTAGATCGGATTGTCGCTCACGCTTCCAATCCGATCTCCACCGTCGCTGCCTCGGGCGGCTCCGGATCGCCTCCCGGCGATCCTTCCCTACAGTTTCGCCTCTTTCAGGCGCCTGCGGCGCCATCGGCGACCAGCGCTGTTCGCGCGCTGGACCGCGCCTCCGTATGACGGAGTGCAGAACCGCCGCTTCGCGGCTCT
>JAVBQJ010000070.1:0-18850 GCA_031549115.1 Victivallaceae bacterium | reverse complement strand
CGGTGTTTCCCGTGATAAGGGCAAAGCATTGGAGTTGTTTCAGGCGTCTTCGGATCAGGGCAACTCGCTGGTTCACGAGATCATCGTCAGTCTGCGCAAAGAAATCGATGACAAACCGGAGTCGCATGAAGAAGGCGCGGTGCTTTTATGGAACCGGGATGCAAAATCCGCAACTGGCAAAGCCGAATTGAGTGGATTGTCGGAGCAGACTTTGTTTGTTTGTTCTTTTTCGAATTCGATGAACCGCCCCGGATGCGCAAGCGTCCTGGTGATGTCAACCGCTTTTGAGTGTATGGGCAATACCGCTTATTGGAAGCGGTATTGCCCATAACGAGGTGGAAAAATGAAAAAAATGACGATGAAAATAGTGATAAGCCTGGCGATCGGTCTCTGGTGCGGTTTGCTGTATGGGCAGGAAACCGGTCCTCTTCCTTTGAATGACCTGATGACCTTGGATGCATTGGTGTCGCATCTGAGTGCCGACAATATCTTTTATCCGGAAAAGCGGATGCAGGAATCGCCTCAGGTTTATACGCTGCAAATCTTACGAAGCCGGGACATGCAAAAGAATCAACTGAAAACCGCGGACATTTCCGCAAGAGTTATTCGTCAGTTTGAAAAATGGCAATCCACTTTTTTAAAAGCGGCAACGATCCGCCATTTTACCGTCGAAAAGCTGATGGCGTTCAAGGATGTTGTTCTTTTTGAAACCCGGCGGAGCAGTGACGAATTGGTTTTTTCCTGGGAGTCAGACCTGCTGTTTTGGGCCAATCAAGAAGATAAGAAGTTCTTCTGTTGGGATACCGGAACTTGTTTTGTACTATGCATTCCGGTTTCTCCTCCCGCTCCACTCACGCAGACTGCGCTGCGCCAGTGGCTGCAGGAGTTGTTATTATCCTACACCAACTTTCCGGAATCGCTGCTCAACGATGGCGAATTCGACGCCAAGGAGGAACGGCAACTCTGGCGCGGTACTTTTATGGAACCGGGACGCAAAATCCGCAACTGGCAAAGCCGAATTGAGTGGATTGTCGGAGCAGACTTTGTTTGTTTTTTCTTCCGAGAATCCGATGAACCGCCGCGGATGCGCAAGCGCCCTGGTGATGTCAACCGTTTTTGAATCTATGGCAATACCACTTGTTGGAAGCGGTATTGCCATAACGAGGTGGAAAAATGAAAAAGATGGTAATGATTCTGGGTTTGATTTTGCTGGCGCTTGGAGTACTGGCCTCTCCCGACCCCAAAGAGGATTTGGATAAGGTGGCTTCTCTCTGGCTGGAGGCGGTAAAGGTAAATGACAAGGATGATAAACTGCTGACAATGCTTTCCAATCAAAGCTTTCGAGCAGAAGAGAAACTGTTAAGCGAATTACATGGAATTCTGAAACGGAGTGACGATACGTACCAGAAGTGTCAGGCCCTTTTTGTTCTTCAAAATTTTCCCAACCGCGTACATGCGCAGCGGGTATTGCCGTACTTGAAGCTGGAAAATCCCAAAATCTATTCACTGTATCGCGAACTGCCTTTGATTTCCCGTTTCCCGGCCCAGGCTGCGCTGATTCAAGCCGGCCCCCGGGTGGTTCCGGATATCCTGAAAACCATGGCGGAGAGTGACGATCAGGAAATACGCCGCTATTGCCTGGAGATGATTTATAATATTTACGGTCCCGGCTCTTTCGACGGTTCCGCCCTGGAAATAACCAGGCTGGTAGTCAACAAATACCTGGCAAAACTGACGGATGAAGAACGGAAAAAAATGCTCCTCCAGGAATTTGAGGTATTCTGCCTCGACCAAACACCAGCGAGCTCAAGCTCATCGGAGTAGCGAAACCAGGGGCGGCGCCGGCTATCGCAAGCGTCCGGCGCCTCCTCAAAATGCCAATACAGGAGCGCCTTCCAATCATGAAATGGCAGATTACAAAATTCCGGCTGTATCTTTTCCTTGCCGGATGTTTATTGGGGCCCGGCTTGACAGCCCGCGCCGAATCCAATTTGGCCGGGTTCGCCATGGAAAATACACAGAATACAGAATTTGATTGTTCCATGCCGATCATTTTGGCGCCACTTATACAAGGGATCAGAAATAACGCCGCAAATGATCGGCGAAGTACTTCGGGTCCGCAAAAGTGCGATACAATAAGAACGGTCTTTGAAATTGGTAACTTTATCCCGGACGAGCGCGACGAATCGGAATATGATAATTTCATCATGATCACGTATCAAATGCCGGAGACAACATGTAAGCTGTATATCAAAAACAATATTGTGATGAAGATAGAGCAAGCAAATTTGACTGGAAAAGACAATGTCTATTTTCAAACCATCGTCAGCGAGGTTGCTGAGCTCAATTTCGACGATCCGTCTTATTTGGCGATGACGCAAGAAGCAATATTAAAGGTTTTCGCCAATGAATGCATACTGCTGAAATTGCGTCAGGGAGTCCATAAAGCAGTAATGGATCTCACGATAACCGATGATGTCGATGTAGGAACGATAAAATTCACCGATGAGAATTTGGAGTATCGCTTTTGTTATTACAAAGGGCAAATGGAAAACGCGGGTTTCATGTTTGATAACGCCGGAGATAAAAAACTCTTCTTTTCAATGACGGTAGTGAAAGGTAATGTTGTCTTTGCCAATGTCTACGATGATATAGTTGCAAATGGCTTTGATTGTGGATTCTATGCCAACCGGGGCTTAAGTTTCTATCTTGCCATGGCCAATGAAAAATTTGCCGATGTCATTACATGGAGCCTACATGGTGCCAGTACCCGTACCTATCCCTTGGAGGTCTGGTTGAAGCAAGGTCGACCGACCAATTAATGAAACAAAGCTGGCGCAAAAGCGGCACGCATTCCGCAAGCTGCGAGCAGCTTGACGGTTGCACTACCGTGTGAAGGGCCATCTTGCGGTCCACATAAGATAGAGAAAGCTATCATAACTGAAGATTTGGAGTTTTTCCTTGAATGACGGAGACAGTTATTGTGATATCGGCTCAAGCACATGCTATGCAACAGTTGGGGGCCCGCAGAAGTGTACTAAGTTGGTACAAATAATGGGGGTATCTGGTCGGTTGATGATTATCAAGGACCAATTGCAATTCCATAAAAACAGCAGGAAAAGCCATGAAAATTATTACTTTATTTGCCGTTTAAAATACTTGTGCAAGCCGGGATTTGACGATTCTCCGTTCCGGGGGTATGGTAATGGTGAAGGCGGGTATCGGGATTCCGGTGGATCCCGTCCGTCCCGGAAAAACAACTGGAGTTTGGGAAAATGCCGGCGAAATTAATATTAATTCCGATTGTTTTATTTACTCTGTTAAGCAGGGGAGATGACATGGAAAAAAACAAACAATACAGTTTGTTGATAGAAGAATGGAAAAATAGCGCTCTAGCCAGCTGGTTACATGATATCACACCTGAAAATGTAGAGCGGAAATTCCTCTATCGAACCACTCAATCCGATCGCGAAACGGAAGAAAAATTTTACTACTTCCAGAAACTGCTGCTTTTCATTCATTTTTCGGAACTATATCCTTCTCTGGAAAACTTGCTGAAAATTGCCTTGGAAGGAGGGCAGGATGATGTCAATGCCCAAATAGCGGCACTGCGTATTTTATCATCGCCACATACGAAGTTGGAAAAGAGTGCTCCGTCGGTGCAAATGGTATCGGAGTTCCTGGCCGAATGTGAGAATGTGCGAATTGTCATCGAAGCCGTTCCGTTGCTGACGCGAATTGACCAGGAAAAAGGATATGCTTTTGCCGATACCCTTATCCGCGACAAGAATATTACGCTTAAGGATAAAATGATTTTATCGCTCCATCTTATGCACTTTGCGTATACCGGCGGGTATGTGACATTACCGAATCTGATTGAATCAGATGATGCAATCATAAAATCCAATCTTCCTATATTGTTGGATTATTATAGCCGCTACAATGGTAAATTTGTTACCAATACGGAGATTATTATCGATACGGATTCCATGCAAGTATTTTAATCATCGAAACCATACTATTTCACTCCGGAGCTTTTTATCATTATGCATAAATCATGCTGTATACTGATTTTTGTGACACTCAGTTTGTTGTCGGGAGGAGCGGAGCATTTGTCCGATACTTCGGCGAAGGATTTTCAGGTGCATTATAAAATCAATGAAGAAGCATTTTCCTACTCCCGCGAGAATATTGCGGAATCGAAATTCCGAACGTCACTAACAATACGCCTGACCAATCAGATTTGGGATTATTTGTTGGCTTTTTACAACATACCGCAACTTTCCCTGCCGGAAGCCATGGCGGCTTGTTCCATACCGTTTCCGCAAAACCAAGAGATGGGAACTGCGGCCAACGCGGCGCAAGACGGCTATGCCCGCGTGGCCAAAGCGAAGATCGATATGGCCCGGGACGGCTTAACACTTGAGGAGGCTTATGATCGCTGCTTCGGGGGGAACGATGCGGAGAAATTTCTGCTTCGCGCCAAAGAATGGAAAAACGCAATCGCAAATTGCAGTTTCAAATGGGCGGAGCAATTTATTCAATATACCCCGCAGGAGCAGCTGCAGGCGCTCTTGTATCAATCCTATCTTGATATGGCGCAAAGGACGGCGCTCATCCGGATTTTAGAGCAAAAAGAGCAGTTGCCGCCGGAGGAAGTATTTTCCAAAGTATTGCTGCCGCGAATCGAGTCGCTTCAAATCAGCCTGCCCGAAGAATTTGCAAGCTGCTGGAGTTCTGCGATGAAAAATATTCAGGCCATCATACGCATATCCGAGTTTCCCAAAGAAGTCGAGCTGTTCAGCCGCGAGATTCAGAAAAAATACGATAAGCAGCAAGAGTAACTCTGCTTTTCGGCGATGTGAGTATACGATCTCCGCACGCTGCGGCACCGGAACTTACAGCACCAAAGCGCGGAAGGAGGTAGTGGTAAAGGTCCTGTTCATATCCGTGGAGTCGGGTGCGCGGTTAC
Source organism: Victivallaceae bacterium (assembly GCA_031549115.1). Classification (GTDB taxonomy): domain Bacteria; phylum Verrucomicrobiota; class Lentisphaeria; order Victivallales; family Victivallaceae; genus JAVBQJ01. The sequence continues at coordinate 13,878 of JAVBQJ010000070.1, read as the reverse complement.
TGCCGGATGGGATATGAAACGCGAACGCGTGGAGCTTCATATTGTACCGGAAACAGTCGCCGTTTTCGCACAACACCAGCGCAAGAACCGGAATTTTTCAATCGCTCACCTCCATTACAATGCCGCGTTCCATTCGGGCAATCACATAAAGTGTCGCCACCATCGCGAAGCTCATGGCGATATTCCCCATCATGAACGCAAAACCTCCGTCACTTCCAAGAATCACCACCTGGTAAATATCCGCGCAGGTGATGACGAATTGACGCAGCGCCAGCAGCAGCAACAGGCCGTGGTGCGGAATGCCATTGTGTGGAATTTGGCCGGCAAGTACCCGCGAGATGTCCCGGCGGATTCCCTGCCGGATCCGGAGCCAGCACAGCGTCACCCCCAATTGGCATGGAAATGCCCAAACGAGCAGTTGCCGGGCCAACTGCGGCATATCGTTTCGGTTGGCCCACGCAGCCAGAAAAATCGTCGCCGCCAGTGACAACAGTACGATAATGTCGAAGCAGTACAGCGCCAGGCGCAGCAGTTCGGCGCTTGGAGGCCGCGTTTCCGGCTGCGCCACCGGTTCGCGGCCGGTCGGCGACCAGCTGGCCGGCGCCTGATAATGTTTGTAGCCGCCGAGACGTCCCCACTCCCGGTAGGTGATATACGCGAGTACCGCCGCGGGAACGATCCAGACGAACTGCCAGAGCGGCACGAAACGGTAATTGAAGGTTTGACTTACCGGGAAACACACCCGAAGCCAGTCGAACAGAACGCCGACGACCAGACTGAACAAGGTGTATACCAATGCCCGGACCAGCGCCTGGGCGGAACAGAAGGAGCCGAAGCGGGATTTCGGAAAGGTCAGCATTTCCATCGGCAGACCGGCAATCGTGCAGACCACGGCGAGAATCGCGCCCCCCGCCGTCGCCGCGACCGTCGTCAGCAGAAACGCTTTTCCGGGAAGAGCCGCCAGCAGCCATTTCCAGGCACAGGCGCCGGGACAGACCCAGAAGATGATGCCGTAGATGTAAATGCGCATCGGATGCCAGCGATCCACCAGGAAACCGGCAAACAATGTGACCGCAAAGGTGACGCCGAACATCACCATCCCGTTGATGCCGTCCATTTTCCCGATCAGATTGTCATCCAGTCCCATTTCGCGGTTATAGAAGTAGAGGAAAATATACGCGCACGCCGTAAGCGCATAACAGGTTGCCAGCGCGTAACGCAGAATGTAAAAGCGGCTGCAACAACTTTCCCGGCAGAAAAGCCACAATGTTTTGTACCATGCCCTCTGCCCGTCTTCGTCTTCGCCGGTGACCGGCGGATAACTTCCTTCTTTTATCATCACACACATCAAACCCATTCCGATCGCATAGAGAATACCGGCGGTGATGAAAATTTCCGTGTACCACGGCAGGGCGTACTGGAAGATGAAAAAGTTGAATATCGCGATTCCGGCATTGGACGCCACCTGAAAGGCGCCCATGATCCGGCCGAAAAACTGCGCCGGGATCACATCGTTGAAGATATACCAGAAGACCGAGTTCACATACATGTTGGCGAATTGAAACATGAACATCACCAACGCGATCACCGTCACCGTCATCGTCGCCGGCGCGATGTCCGCCCAGCCCGCGGTCGCCGCCGCCAGCCAGTCGCCGATCCGGTCGCCGAAGCCGAACAGGATCAGCGCCAGCGAAATGAACGGCAGCGACATCAGAATGAACGGGATCCGGCGCCCCCAGCGGCTGCGGTAGCGGTCGCTTTTGAAGCCGACCATCGGGCAGACGATGATGTTCAGCGTGCCGCCGATCACGGCGAGGACGAAGGAGTTCTGAAAGTCCGACGCCCCGAGCTCCTGCAGCTTGACCGGCAGCATGCGCCCCGGCAGCATGGTGAATACGCTCAGCGTCATCCCGCCGATCATCAGCCAGATGAATACCGCCGCCAGAGAGCGCAAGGTATAATGCAATGTCCCGCAGCGGTATTGTCCCGGAACGTCCGCTTCCGTCGATGTATTTTCCACTTGGTGTTTTCCCGTGTTGGTGGCTCAATAGAGCGAATGATCCCGGATCACGGTCCGGTAATATTGCGCACTGAGCTTCGGGGTGCGTTCCATGGTCGTGCCGTTGACGTAGATCAGACCGAAACGCTTGGCATAACCGAATTTCCATTCGAAATTATCCATCAGGGTCCAGCAGAAATAACCATCCAGCGGAACTCCGTCGGCAATCGCCTGCCGGACCGCGCCCAGGTAACTGCGCAGGAAATGAACCCGGTCGATATCATCGATTTGTCCCGAATCCTTTTGCGGCCGGTCCAGCGCGGCGCAGCCGTTCTCGGAGATATAAATCGATTTCACCTTCCACAAACGGTGGCAGAACAGCGGTTCGTAATACAGCGCTTCGGGGACGAAAAAGTTCCAGGGCATATCCAGTTTGGGGAAACTTTCCGTCCACGGCAAAAGCCGGTAGCCGGAGGGCGCCGCGGCGTCGGCGGCCACATATTGCGCCGTGTAGATGTTCAGCCCGAGAAAATCGGTTTCGCCGGCAATGATTGCAAGTTCCCGCTCGTCGTGCTCGGGCATATCCGCTCCGGCCTCCGCGCGGAACTCCTCCAGATAGCGCCCTTCGAAGAGCAGCGTCAGGGTATTGGCATTGAGGTGGCGAAAGGCTTTGCAGGCGGCGTCGAGGTGCTCCGGGGTACCGTATATGGGAGCGACGAACGAGCCGTTTTGCGCGATTCCGATGCGAATGGGCTGCACCGCGCCGGCACGTGCCGCCTGAAGCGCCAAACCGTGTGCGAGGCAGGCGTTGTGCGTCGCCTGGAGCATCTCCTTGCGGCTGCATTTCGCCGCCGGAGCCATGCCTTCGCCCGCCGGATTGTAGGCGTCATGGGTGAAGCAGCCGATCTCATTCAAGGTGAAGTAATGCGTCACCCGGTCGGAGATTTTCGCACAGACGTAACCGGCATAATCGGCCAGCGCATACGCCGTTTCCTTGGAACGCCAGCCACCGAGTTGCTCCTCCAGCGCCTGCGGGGTTTCCCAGTGAAAAAAGGTCACCCACGGTTCGATGCCGTTGGCGAGCAGCTCGTCGATCAGGGCCTGATAAAAATCCAGCCCCCGCGGATTGACCCGGCCGCGCCCGTCCGGAAATATCCTCGTCCAGTTGATGGAAAAACGGTACGCCTGCAAGCCGATTTCCTTCATCAGGGCGACATCCTCTTTCCACCGGGCCAAATGGTCGGCGCCTTTGTCCAGCCGGTCGTCGTTCAGGATGAAACCCGGACGGCGGCACGCCCGCTCCCAGACGGTTTCACCCGCGCCGGCGGCGCGCGGATTGCCCTCGATCTGCAAGGAAGCGGTGGCGGCGCCGAACAGGAAACCCGGCGGAAATTTACGGTCATTCATCTTCATGTTTTCTTTCTTCGTTCAAATTCAAATACTGATTTTCGACGCGTTGGTACAGGGCGCCGAGGCGGCGTTGATAGTGACGGAAGTTCCGGCTGTCCGGATTCCACAACCGCTCCGCCAGCGCCGACATCCGGAAGTGCAAGAGGCGTATTTCATCCCGGTCCGGAACGCCCCAGGAACACAATCCGGCCCCCAGGATCCGCGGTGTCGGCGGGACTTCCAGCCCCGACGGATGGGCGGCGGATTGTTCAAACCAGTTTTCCCACCGGTATTTGTGCCAATTGAAAATATGGCAGATCGGCCAGTGGATCTCGGTGCCTTCCAGGTAGAGCGGCTGCCAGCTGGTGTTGATGACGTCATAGCCCGCAGCCGTCAGGTCGCCGGGCAGGTGGTACAGCGACTCGAACACCATGACGGTGATGTCCCGGGGAATTTCCACCCGGCCCTCGGGCGCGAAGCCCTCCCAGACGATGGTGCGTTTGCCGTGCGATTTCACGATGGCGTTCAATCGGACGATAAAATTGCGGTAGAGTTCGCGGGGATCGTCCCAGCCGTGGCGCCGCATCTCTTCCCGGCAGAAGGCGCACTGTTTCCAACCGTCAAGTTCGGCTTCGTCCGCTCCGATGTGCACATAGGGGGTGCGGCGGAACACGCCGCAGATTTCCGCCAGCAGCGTTTCGATCACCTGAAAGCTTTCCGGGCGGCTGACGCAAATGGTATTGGGGTGCGGCGGATCGCAGCGCAGTTGCGGCAAACGGGAGAGAAAGAGCTGCGAGTGGCCCGGAAAATCCAACTCCGGCAGCAGCGTGACGCCGCAGCGGCCGGAAAAGTCCTCCAGTTCAATCCAGTCGTTCCGGCTCAGGGTCGCGCCCGGTGTCGTCAACTCCGGGTAGGCTTCCGACGCGAATGAATCCAACTCCGTATCGCTCAAATGCAAATGCAGATAATTCAGTTTATAAAATTTACACAGCAGAATCATCTGTTTCAACGTTGCCTTCGTATGCGGGCTGCGCCCCAGGTCGAGCATGACGCCGCGATAGGACGAATCCGCTTCATCCGCGACCGACATGCCGGCCAACCGCGGATTTCCCGGCGTCAACAGCTGCAGCACCGTGGAGGTGCCGAAGCTCAACTCGTCTTGGGAGCCGGCCCGCAGCCGCACATTGGCGCCGTCGACATCCAACCGGTAGCCGCGAATGGAGGCGTCCACCTCCAGTACCAGGTCGCCGGGGCGCACCGGTAGGGACGCGATTTCGCTGTCGAGTTGGGAAAAACACTTGAGTTCGCTTTGGAAGAGCTCCGCGCGCTCTTCGAGGCCGGAAGACACGCAGACAATGCGTCCATTCCACGTCACCGGTTCCGGCAGCGCCACGGCATGACGCGGCAATGGAATCACATCGAGTTCCAGTGTCGCGGGCGTTGCTGTCCCGGTCAACTGATCGTAGCCCATGGCCAGCGAGTCGAGCATATCACGTTCCGCCGAAGTCATCGTGTCACCTCCGTTCCGGCAAAGGGTTGTAACTGTGTGTCCAGAAATTCTCCGGTGCGCTGGAAAATTTCCCGGATGCGCCAATATTCGGACGGGCGGCTGACCCGATGCCACAATTCGGCATATTTGCGCTCGAAGCGGCGCAATTCCGCCGCGGCCGCCCGTGCCTGTTCCCGGTCCGGGCGCCGTGCCAGCACCAGAATCCGGTACATCAGCACCAGGCCGCGCATGCCGGTCAGCAACGCCTCTTTCTGCGCCGGGTGGTGCGGATGCAGCTTGGCGACACAATGTTGGAATTCCACTTCGAGCCGGGTCAACTCCTCCAGGGCGCGGGCGACTTCGTCTTCGCCGATGCCGGTGAAATAAAGCTGCATGCGCTCTTCCGGCGCGCCGTAATGATCCGAGGCGTCCGCCAGCAGTGCCACCCCGCCCCAATCCACCTTGCCGACACCGTTGATCCGGCGCAGCAGGTCGCAGAAGCCGGACTCCGGCGCCCCCAGCTCCAGCGCCTCGAAGGCGTTTTCAAAACACTTCAGGTCGGCGGCGGCATCCGGATTCCATCCGGCCGCGGCGCCCAGCGCCATCCCGTAAATCGAATTGACCGGCTGGTTGAAGTGACCGTAATCGCCCCAATCGGTGGTCAGCATGCCGGCGGCATGGTGGCGGGCCGCGGTTACGGCGGCCTTGCGGATGTTGGCGGCGGCGGCATCGATCCGGGGGAGAGCGGTGTTCCAGGCCTGGGTGCCGGCGCAGACGTAATACGGAACGCCGCGTTGTTCATAGCGTTGCGCCTGACAATATTCCAGCTCCGGGGAGTAATCCCAGTCCAGCAGAGTGAAGTCTCCGGAAAAGCGCTTCAGAATCTCCGGCGTTTTGCCGACGATATCGCCCCAGAACAGCGCGGTTTTCCCATGCCGGTTGACATGCGTGATCAACTGCTGGACGAAGTCGCAGTACAAGCTTTCAGTGCCCGCGGCGGCGGCAACTTCGCTGTTCCGGCCTTTGCCCAGGTCGAAGGTTTCGTCGCAACAGATATTGCAGAGACCGCTGTCGAACAGATCCAGATATTCATCCAGCATCGACGTGATCAGCGCCAACGCCTCCGGCGAACGGCAGTCCAGCGTGTAATGCGCCATCCGGTCGATCTGCGAAAACGGCCGTTCCGAGGCGCGGACATCCAGCTCGTTGAGGTGCTCGAAGCGCTTGCAGCGCAATAAGGTATAGCAGTGGCCAAAGCAGCTCAACGACGGTACCAGCTCCACCCCCCGCTCTTTGCCGTAGCGCACCAGTGCGATGATGTCTTCGGCATTCAACGCATCGCTTCCGGCCCACAGCTCGGAGCAGTGCCGAAAGGCGAAGGTATGTTCCACATACAGCTGCAATTGGTTGAGCTTGTAATAGGCCATCCGGTCGATCAGCCGCTGCAGCGACTCCCGGGTGGGAACGCGTCCCCGGGTCACATCGTGGTAAAAGCCGCGCACCGGAATCGCCGGCCGGTCCCGGATAATCAACGCCGGAATTTCCGGCCCGCAGGAGGCGGCGAGCTGGCGCAGTGTCTGCAAGCCGTAAAACAGCCCGGTTTCTTCGGCGGCGGCAAGAACGATGCCGGTTGCGGAAACCGTCAATTCATATTCCTCCGCGCCGCCGCCGGACGCGTCCAAACGCAGCCGCAGCGCCGCGCCGTCGCCGGGAAGCGCGGGCGCATACCCCGGTTCCGGACGGCGGCAGGTCAAGGCTTCCACTTCATCGAGCAGGGCATCGAGAACCGCCATCGCACCGGAACCAAGACCGCGGGGCAATTGCACATAATTCACGTGATTCCATACGAGCGGCGCCGTTTCGGTCAACCGCAATTCACGGGGGTGGGGTAGCAAATTCATTCTTCTGTATCCTGTTGCTTTTCGAATTTCAATCTGCCGAAGCGTTCGGGGATGTAATGCCCCTGCGTAAAAGTCGGTGACCAAGAGGCCGCCTCCTGTTGCAGCTCCGGCGCATAATTCCGGTAAAAATTGGCGCGCACGGATTTTCCCGCCGGATGCGCCATTTCCAGGTCCGCAAACGGGATGGTCACCGAAACGACCGTCCGCCCGGCTTCCGGATGTGTCGCCACTTTGAGGTTTTTCGCATTCCAATCCTCGCTGCGGACACCGCCGATGAAATAGCGGCCATCCCAGATGTTGCCGCCGAAGTCGACGGCGATCTGGAAGCACTTCTGCGGCTCCTCCGGATCCGGCGCGAGAAAAATTTCGATCACGTCGCGTTCCCACAGCGCATAGTCGTCCCGCGGCAGCACCGGCACCGGCCGATCCGCGGCTGCGTCGGTATAGCAGTAGAAGTCGCAATACAAATTCCGGTCGTCGCCATGCACGCGTACCCAGGTGGCGGGCAGCGCTTCGTCACCCCGCTTGCCGACCATGCGTACCGGGACGGCGGCATCGGTATCGGACGGGACCGCCAGCTCGCGGTCGCCCGCCTCCGCGAAGCGCAGCAACCGCTGCGCCATCGGGAGGAATTCCCCGGAAACAATCCCGATGCGCCGGGCATAAACGCTGTCGTCCGCCACCAGCTCACGGGCTTCCCGCAGGTCTTCGGACAGACGGGCGATGGTGGTGTCGTCGAATACGTCTTCGGGGACCATCCGTTCTTTGTGCGCCAGGATTTTTCCCGACATGCTTTGAAAGCGTTCAAACGCGGTCGTCCAGAAATCCCGCATCGGCGCCATCGCCGGGCCGTAGAAGCTGTGATAATAATCGAGCATGAACGCCTCCAGGTCGAAATCCGGGTGCCACATGCAGCGGGCGGACAACAACAAACCGAGATGTTGGGTCCCCGGCATGGCGAGTTCATCCAGGCTGCTCTGCCCCTCCGCTTCGATGAATTCGCCCTTCCAGCTGCCGAGCGATTGGAGGAAACGGTATTCGTCCTGGTACATTTCGGGCGTGCCGACGGGGAAGCCCTGCCATTCGTTCCAGTGTTCGAGATAGTGATTCCAGGTGTAGAGCTGGCCGGTGATCCGGCTCCAAGCTTCCAGTTCCGCGCGGATCGTGTCGGCGTAGCCGCGGACATACATGGTTTTCATCCGCGAATAGACGACGATGACCATGAGATTCGGTGCGAATTTTTCGATCCGGTCGGGAATCCCGGCATGATTGGGGTAGGACAGACAGGAGATGAATTTTCCCGGCCGCAGTTCACCCACCCGTTTGGCCACCTGGTTGGCAAAGTGGAAGATATGATTGGAAAAACGATTGGAGACCGGTTTGTCATAATCGACCTCCGCCTGACAGGAGGGGCATTCGCAGACCCGGTTCAGCCCGTCCATCGGCACCGCCGGGAAGACATTCTGCGCCGGGTTCTGATCGAAATAGTCGCACGCCAATTTTGCGAAAGCCTCCACCACCTCGGGATTGGTCAGACACAGGTGTCCGCCGCCCGAAATGGCGCAGCGGCCTCCGGTATCGCGCTCGCCGTCCGCGAGGGCGAAATACTCCGGATGCGTATCCTGGTATTGGGCGGTGAACAGATTGTAGCTGTGATTGGCGAATACCGGAAAGCTGCCGCCCAGGCCGATCCGCTTGAACCAGAGCAGCTGCTCCGGCGCGAGAAACGCCATGTGAAACCAGGCGTAACGGTAGGCGAAGTCGGGCGCGTCTTCGAGCGCAAATTCCGGAACGGCGATGGTGCTTCTCTGCGGCACCACCGTTCCCGATTCGCCGGGCCAGACCCACCGGTACCCGATATATTCCTGCAGGAAACGATACACGGCGTAGAGTGTGCCGGAGCTGCCCAGAGCACACAATTCCAGTTCGGAGTTGACCATCTCCTGCGCCCGCCACGGATTGATCTCCAGCACGGGGTCGGGGCCGTAGTTGTCGACTCCGGCCAGATACAGCGCATCCGGCCGGGATACGATCCGGAAACCGTCATCGCGCAGGGAATCCAACGCGATGTCGGCCCGAACCGTGGCCGGGGAACGGCCGATGAAAACCGCCGGGCCGTTGCCGCTGCCGATTCCGTCGGCACGGACCGGCAACGGCGCTTTCCCGGTGGCACGGGCGATATGCCGGACAAACTCCTCGGCGGCAAGCCGGACGGAGCCGGGGGCGTCGGCGGCGATCACAATTTCGGTATATTCCCGCCCGTCGGGCGCAACGAGCCCGGCCGCGGCCGGCATACCGCAGCTTGCGGTGATCAGTAATATCATGAGCCAGTGTTTCATGCTGAGCAAGATCCTTGATTTGGGTCAGTCGATCGATAATTCAATGTCGTTTTCGTGAATGGTGACGCCGCATGCCTCCGTTTGCGGATTGCCCTCCCGTGCCGCGGTGAGACTGGAAAAGCGGAACAGCAAAGAGCCGTTTCCCCGAAGCAGACCGGCATTGACGAAGTCCGTCACATCGAAGCATAATTCCGTATCGGCGGTGCCCGCGGATACGGTGTATTCCGCGATCGTCCGCGTCTGATTGGTCAAAAGCGTGTTGGCGGTGAGCTGCGGCCACTCCGCGGTGAGAACTTCGAGCCGGACCGTTTCGTCCCGGTAGCCGAAGTGGCTCTGCCGGGTGCGCAATACCGCCCGGTCGACCCCGCCGCGGACAATCTGCCGGGCCAGATCGAAGCGGATGACGCTGCGGTCGTTGCGTTCGAGTTGGTTGGCGTGCCCCGCCAGCAGCCAGTGACCGAAAATACCGCCGATCTCATAGGTGTTTTTTTCGACGCCGCAGCCGGCGATCCGGTCGGCTTGCGACGGCCGGAGCGATACCGGGCCGGCCCCGGCGCCGAAAGCGACGACTGCCGCTCCGAGCGCGGTGAGAAGGGAAATCCGGGCAAACATACTCATTTTCTCCAGGGATCCGGCTTATGGATACCATGCGTAATCGTTGACGGTACTGGCATACCTGACGCCTTCGGCATGGCCGTCGGCAAAGGCGTAATTGCTGGACTGGTTGCCGTTGTGCCGGTAGAAGCCCGTTTTGTCCACGGCGCCGGATTCGACCTCATCGTACATCCAGTGTTTGTAGACGTAGGGAAAGTAGTACAACCGGGTGGCGCAGCAGACGACGGGGGCTTTGCTGCTGTTCTTGATCGATGTCAAGCGGTAATAGGTGGCGGCGCCGGTGTTGTCGTAAGCGCAAAGGTCGCCGTTGGTGGCATAGCTGCAGACATCGTTGACGCCGTCCAGCCCCGCCGGCACGTAGAAACCGCCGGGCCAGCCGGAGTCGAACTGGCAGCTGACGGTGGCGCTGGGGCAGACATACGCGTTTTTCGACGGATTGTAATTTTCGTACATGATCACGAACCACGACCAGTACTGGCCCTTGAAAAGATGGACACTGGGAACGAAGTAATCATCCCAGTCATTGGCGTACATGGTCACGAACAGGCTGTGCTGCTTGATGTTGTTCAGACATTTGCTGGTCTGCGCCGCCGCCCGGGCTTTGGACAGCGCCGGCAGCAGCATGCTGGCGAGGATGGCGATGATCGCAATCACTACCAGCAATTCAATGAGTGTGAATTTTCGGACTTTCATAAATACAATTCCCTTCCTTTGGTTTTTGCGGGTCATCGTTGCAATTCGAAAATCAACAGTATAATTATACCAAATTTTGCCGCAAAAGTCAATTAACAAAAACTACAATCCTTTAAGCAATTATACTATTTGATAAGTTGAAAACCGCATTGCCGCGTGTATATTACTGAAAACCGGGAGAATCGCGATAATGATGAATCATGTAATTTGCCGTGGTCTATACTACTACAAGAGCGATTTCGAAGAGGAACTCATCGCCCGGCCGATACCCGAAGACCATTTTTATATTGAAATCATCACCAGCGGCAACGTGCACTTCGGAAAGGGGCTGGAGCGGCATCAATACGGACCGGGCACTATCTTCTGGCACGAACAGGGCGATTGGACGATAGGAGAACTGGGGGAAGCGGGGCGTTACAGCGCGCTGGCACTGATGGGAAAATACCGCGACGGGGGCAGCCGGCGGCCCGCCCAGATCACGAGCTGGCACGATCTCGGTGAACTGGAGCTGTTTGCCGCCGTATGCATGCGGGATCTCTTCGACGACAACATCGACAACGATCAGTTGGCGGAATATATGGTCAGCCGCTGTTATTATGAGGCGTATTGCGATTTGCACCGGAAACGGAACCGCACTTTCCCGCTGCCCCTGATCAAAGCGATGGAGATTTTGAATCAATACGACAGCTATACTCTTTCGGTCAAGGATCTGGCCCGGCTGTGCCATGTCAGCGAATCGTATTTATTCATGCTGTTTCGCGATCACCTGCATATCAGCCCGCATCAGTATATCCTGAACCGACGCTTCAAGCATGCCAAATATCTCTTGGCCGGCACCGCGATGCCGATCAAATCGATCACCCGGGAATGCGGATTTGCTTCACTCGAGCACTTTTATCGTGCGTTCAAGGGGGCGTTCGGCACCTCGCCGGTGAAGTTCCGGCAAAATCACAGCGTATTCCCGCAAAACCTCTGCCCACCCAACTATGTGGATGAATTGGGGTGAGTTCGGGTCCCCCCAAGCACCCTGTTGCAGCGTATGCGACGGAAAAATAAAAAACGGCGTCTTGAACTGACTTGAGCTCAAAACGCCGGAATTTCGACAAAAAAAATGGTGGGCCAAATTGAACTTAGTCATAACAACAATAATCTTGTTTTTTCGAAAAAATCCTAATTCGTTGAAATCCACTTGGGCAAATCAAAATCAAAGATAATGTTGGACCAAAATATAGATTTTAGGTATCGTCCAAATCTATCGTCTTTGTCGATCATATTCACAACTAAAACTCGCAAAAGAAGAATAACGAGCAATGATTCATACGTGCGACTTTAAGACAAATTAGGTTTTATTCTCCGATGCTTGCATCATGATTATGATGGCTGTATAATATGTTTATACTAAAATATACCAATTGGAGAATATAAATGTTTCACAAATTTTCTGATGACGATTTAAGAACTTATTGCAAAAAATCTATCGAATCAGTTGAACTATGGGGACGTCGATTTGTTGATGAATTATTGCGCAAACAGTATGGAAACAATTATTTTGATCATATCAAAAAATCAATACGCGAACAAGCTATTAAAATTCAATCAACTAGGAGTGCGCATGCAAAGTGGATAGATTGTATATTCCTTGATGATTTAATAGCACTCATTGCCAATCAGGAACACTTCAAACTTTTTAGAATTGCATTGCATCGAATTTACCCACATGGCGAAGCAGAAGCGCGTTTTTTCTTAGAAAAGCTTATTCCAGTAAGGAATGCCTTATCCCATGCAAACAATATTTCCATTCGCCAAGCAGAGCAAGTGGTATGCTACTCCAATGATTTTATTGATGCCATCAAAGAATACTACAAAGAGATAGGAAAAGAACAAATGTGGAATGTGCCAACAATCATAAAATTAACAGATTCTTTAGGAAATTTTTTTACTTCTATGCATAATTCTTGTACAAATGTGTTTTATAAAGGAGATACATATTCGATTTCTGCAGAAATCGACTCTTCCTTTGACCGTGCAGAGTATACTATTCGCTGGCTTCGACGTAGTGGGCATGAATTTAAGGACTCTCATGACCGAGACAAATTTACGATTACATTCGCCGATGAAGATATTAATGACTTATTGAGCATTCGTTGTTCTGTTATTTCAAAAAAGCAATGGCATAAACATGATTACTGTGATGATGAAAAAAGCGTGAATATGAGAGTCTTGCATAGATAATATGTCAGATTTCGTCTTGTGTAACGACCTCTTGGCGATAACGCCAATATCCCTGCAAATCGGCAAAAAATATAGGCATAATCTTCATTCAACTTAAGGATGTTTTGAGTTCCATGTGTATAATATATTGAAAGTAGTGTCTGATCCAACAACCTAGGGAATTGGCAATGCTATGCAATATAACACAATGGAAAACATAACAGAATTTATTTCGCTTCTCAATAGCGGCTGGTCGATTCCGGCCTTGTGTGAAAAATACGACATTTGTAAAAGTACGGCATATAACTGGATTCGGGATTATTCGCCGGTCAAGCGAAACCAAAAGCGAACCGTTACCGCACATGATTTTTACCAACTCGAACGGGAAAACGCCACGCTGCGAAAGGAAAATGAAATCTTCCGGCGGTGCGGTTATTTGCTCGATGCTCCGCTTGCTAAAAAATTCGCGGTGATCGACCAGTTGAAGGCTGATTATACCGTTCATGCCCTCTGTCGAACTTTGAATATTCTCAAATCGACCTATTATCATCATGCCTTGCGCAGTCCTGCTAAAAAGCAATACGAACTTGTCGATGACGAATTGCGCCCTTTAATAAAGGAAATATTTGTCAACTCACGTGAACGATTCGGCGCGCAAAAAATCAAATTCAAGATGAAGCAACTCGGCTATAGTCCAAGCCTCGCCCATATTCGCCGCCTTATGCAAGAAATAGGTTTGGTCTGCAAACAGCTTCAGCTTCGATATTTTTCCACAACGAACCGGAAATATAAAGTTTTTCGCAATCGAATTCAACAAAAATTCATAACAGAAGCGCCGAATATGGTCTGGGTAAGCGATATTACCCATGTCTATGTCAAAGACGTGCTTTGCTCCATCGGCGTGATTATTGATCTTTATGCTCGTGTCATTGTTTCGTATAATGTCGCGGAAACTGCCGACGTGCCATTCGTCAAAAACATGTTCGATGCTGCTTTTGAAAATCGCGGTCGGCCGGATGGGTTGACCTTTCATTCCGATCAAGGCGTTCAATATACCGCTTTCACATTCCGCAAGCATCTTCGGGAACTGAAAGTCCGGCAGTCCTTCTATGATAGGTTTTGTCAAGTAGCTTTCGCAACTTTTCTTGTATTTTCTGTAAAATCTTTCCTTTTCAAAGCAAACTCTCCCTTACCCATGCGTCCATGAGGTTCGAAGCAATCTGTCTTTGCAAAATCGTTTTT
>JAVBQJ010000153.1:0-12001 GCA_031549115.1 Victivallaceae bacterium | reverse complement strand
CCCCCCCCCCCCCCCCCCCCCCCCCCCCCCCCCCCCCCCCCCCCCCCCCCCCCCCCCCCCCCCCCCCCCCCAAGTCCCCCGCTTATTTAACGCGGTTCTGGAAGTGGCGGGAGTCGCCCCATTCGTCGAAGCCGATGGTTTCGCCGATGCGGGCGATGGACTCGATGAGTTTGTCGCGCGAGGTTTCGGCGTTTTCGTCGGTGCCGGGTTTGTTGTCGTAGAGCTTGTAGCCTTCCCGGTAGCGGACCGAGGTCAGGTTGGGCATGATGATGTTGGCGCCGGCGAGCAGTCCCTCTTCGCGGCCGTGCGGCGACAGCGCCTGCAAGGCGGTGGTCGACGCGATGTTCACGTCGCGCAGGAAGAGCCGGGTCACGGCGATCATCTTGAGACCGATCGACAGTTGCGCCTCCTGAGTGGGGTGGAAATCCGGGAAACGCTCCGGCATCGGCGTATCGTGATGCATCAGATACGGTCCCATGCCGATCATGTCGATATCGAAATCGCGAAAGAAACGGATATCGCTCCACAGGTCTTCCAGCGTCTGGGTCGGCAACCCGGCCATGACGCCGGTGCCGACCTGATAGCCGCATTCGCGCAACAGCTCGAGACACCGCAGCCGCTCCGCGTGGGAGTGGTCGGCGGGGTGAAGCCGGGCATAAAGCGCCGGATTCGACGCTTCGATGCGCAGCAAATAACGGTGCGCGCCGGCGGCAAACCAAGTCGCGTAGACCGGCTTCTCCTGTTCGCCGAGCGACAGCGTAATGCCGAGGCGCCCGTCGGACGCGCTCTTGATCTCGGCCACCGCTTCGGCGATATCGTCGGCGAAGCGGCTGTCGGTGCGTTCGCCGGCCTGGAGCACCACCGAACCGTAATGGAAGTCGAGCGCCTGCAAGGCGGTATCGACAATTTCATGGCGGTCGAGGCAAAAGCGCGTCAAGTGTTCATTGCCGCGGCGAATGCCGCAGTAGTAACAATTTTTGGTGCACAGATTGCTGACTTCGACCAGTCCGCGCAAATAGACTTTGGCGCCGACATAGCGTTTTTTGACCTCATAAGCGGCATGAAACAACATGGCGCACGCTTCGGGGTCCCGCAACCCCAGAAGCGCGATCCATTCGGCATCGGCCACCGGCTCCTGGGCCACCGCCCGCGCCAGCAAATCCTCCAGGTGGTTCATTCCGGCTGTTCCTCCATCGAGTCCAGGATACGCAACACCTTCTGATAACGCCTGGAGCGTTCCATATTCCGGAACTCTTTGAATGGCGGTGTTCCCAACGCGTCGAACATCGCCCGCAATTCCGGCAAGCTGCGGCGCAGCATTTCCAACTCGCTTGCAAATGACGCCGGACGGCGGGCAATCCGCTGCCCGGCCTGCGCCAGCTGAATGCCGAGCCGTTCATTCGGGTACAGCACCAGATAGCTGGTCATGACGGTATTGTAATAGTTCAAGATTTCCAGCCGCGACAGCAACCCGGCCAAACCGTCCGCCAGCGGCTGCGCATGCGTGTTCAACTCGACCTCCGCCTCGAAACCGCGAACGATATCGACCGGACCGGCCTTGATCACCACGCAGGCGCGCTTGCCGTCATAGGCCCACGCCGGCGCTTCGGCGTCTTCGAGCCGGAACACCTGCGGCAGTTCCGCGCCTCTGACGCAGACCCGTTTGGGCGGCGCGTAACCGAACAATTCGCAGGTCAACTCCCGCTCCGCTTCGAAGCCATTGAAGAAGCCCGTACTTTTCACCGTCAGGCGCTTGACACCACCATGATCCTGCTGCGCCATCCGGATGGTGGCGAACTTGTCCGCGATATAATCCTGCGACACACCGTCGTCCTCGTACAGCTCGTAGCTGCCGGAGGCGCCCGGATACACGCTCATCATCAGCTTGCGGTAACAACCGGCATCGAGATTTTCCGGCACCTGCTGGCGCGGGATCACCGTACCGGGACGGACAAAGACCGGAATTTCGCCGAGAAGGTACTGACGGGAGATCCAACGGCCACCCGTTTCCATCTTGCCGCGCGCGGTATCGAACCATTCGCCCTCGGGCAGCCAGATTTTTCGCTCCGCGAGGCCGCTCTCGGGGTCCGACGGCGCCACCAGCATCGCGTCGCCGAAGAAATACTGGTCGGATGCCTGATAGGCCTCCTCCAGCTTCGGATAGGCGTAATACATCGGCCGCACCAGACTGACGCCGGAATCGTAGGCTTTCCGGTCTTCGCTGTAAATATACGGAACCAGCGCATAACGGTCGCGCACCGTCTGCATCATCAGGGTTCCGAACGGATCGGAGTAGGCCCAGAAACGGCGCTCCGCCTTGTCGTTTTTGGTGGTATGGGTCCGCATCACCGGCGAATACATCCCGAACTGGAGCCAGCGCAGATACAGCTCCGGTTCGATTTCTCCGGGCATGTGCCCGCCGAGGTCATGGCTCCAATAGCCGTACAGGACATTCGACGCGGTGGCGGTGAAATACGGCTGAAAGGCCAGCGACTCCCACACCGAATAGGTGTCACCGGAAAACCCGACGTTGTAACGTCCGGCGCCGTAGCCGCCGAAACGGCTGAAAATCAGCGGTCGGGAGTTGTCGCCGCGCCGCTGCATGTCTTCCCAATGCAGATGGTTGATCCACGGCAGCGTATCCAGCCCCGGCATCGCGCTGGATTCGCCCTGCTGCCAGTCCATCCACCAGAAATCCACCCCATCCTTTTCCTGCGGATGATGGAGGAGTTCGAAATAATGCTTCATGTACTTCGGGTCGACGATATTGAACGGCACCCGGTCGGCCTTTTCGGCGTCGAGTCCCATCGCCTGCGCCATCGCCGGAAACTGTTCTTCGTGTTTGCCGACGCCGTCGGCCGGATGCAGGTTCAACGATACCTTGCAGCCGTGCCGGTGCAGCCAGCGCATGTGTCCGGCCGGATCCGGGAAATAACGCCGGTCCCAGGTGTAACCGGTCCAGCCTTCCAGATGCCAGTCCATGTCGATGACCATCACATCCAGCGGCACCGCCATCCGGCGGAAGCTGGTCACCAGCTCTTCCACTTCGACATCGCTGTAAGCCCAATAACGGCTCCACCAATATCCGAGCGCAAAGCGCGGCGGCAGCGGCTGCGAGCCGAAAACCCCGGCCGCATCCTTCAACGCGGCGGTATAATCGTGTCCGTAAGCCAATAAATACCAATCCTGCCGCTCCCCCGCCGAGCGCGGCGCCACCCACTTGCGGCCTTCGATTTTATCCACCACCACATTGCGGCTGTCATCGATCAGACTCCACCCCGAACGGGAAATGAAGCCGTTGCCGAGATCCAACCGGGCCGCTTCCTCCCACTGGGGGCGGCTCTTGACGTCGCAGACCACTTTCATTTTTCCATAACAGAGGTCGAGTGTCCGGATGGTGCCGCCGAGGTTGCCGTCATCCACCGTTCCCGGCGTCCATACCACCTCTTTGCCGTCGAGTTCAAAGGAAACCCGGCAATTTCCGGCATTCAATTTGCAACCGTCCGGCTTCAGCGCCACCCGAACGGCGCCGGAATCCCACACGGTCCAGCCGTCCGGAGCGGCACTTTCGCGCAGCGACACCGGGGATACCCGGCGATTGATCACGGCGAGCGTCTGGCGGTCTTCGAAAACACCATCCTCCGCCCATTCCAGGCGGACCAGGCGTTCCGTGAGAAACTGCATACGGACGCAGCCCCGCACCACGGTGGATGCCGGATCCGGGGCGGCCAAATTGAAATCCACAGTTTCCAACATAATATCGATTCCTCAGCTTATCGAAAACAATAACCGCCCGGCGAAAGAACTCTTCCGACGGGCGGTAAAAAAGCGAAATTCCGGAACCCGGAACTCCTTACGGAGGCAGCTATTTACCGGCAGGCCTCCGCGCCATTCAGGCAATCCGGTTTTTCGGATTACTTGGCGTTTTCATTCTTCTGAAGCACGCCGGCTTCGAGCAGCTTGTCGATCAACTGCTGCATCGAGTTGAACGCGCCGAGGAAGCCCTGCGGCGGCATGATGATGCGCAAGTTGGATTCCGGAACCGGATTCTTGCCGTCTTCGGTGGGCTGCAGCGTGACAAAATCAAAACGGACCATACCGCCGGCAAAATGAATCTGACCAATGCCGTCGGCGAAAACTTCTTTCTTGTTTTCCATTCTCAAATTTTCCTTTCGTTTGCGTTCGAGATACGAAACCTTGGAATAATCTAACACGGCAATACCGCTTGTCAAGCCCGTTCGAACGAAAAAAAACCATATTTCTTTGCCTCATCCCGTTCGCCAACGCTCAATTTATTGCCACACAAAGGATTACCGGAATCGGTCACGCGCCGTTTGCAAATTTTTTTTCGCTATGCTATATTATGAATGGAATACAATCATCTTTAAGGAAAGTATCAGCACCGTGAGTGAAATCAAGATCATCGACGCGGCACTGCTGCAGCGATTGCGCCGGGATGCCGCCGCTTCGCCGCGTTTGCGCACCCACTTCTGCCTGCATGAAAACAACGATGCGCCGTTTCACCGGCTGGCGGTCGCCTCGCAACCCGGCACCCGCGTCCGGCCCCATCGCCACACCACCGGAGAAAAGTGGGAGCTCCTGACCATCCTGGACGGCGGCTGCGACGTCCTGGTATTCGACGACGCCGGACGCCTGGAGCGGCGCATTGCGCTGCGTGCCGGCCAGACCACTGCGGTCGAAATGAGCTTCGACACCTGGCACGGCTTCGTCGTCCATCCGGACGGCTGCGTATTTCTGGAGGTGAAACCCGGCCCCTACGCGCGCCCGGTTCCCGAAGATTGGGCGCCGTGGGCGCCGGATGAAAACGCGCCGGAGGCGGTCGCGTTCGAAGCCTGGTGCCGAACGGCGGCGCCCGGAGAAACTTTTCAGCATGGAGACGGATTATGAGAAAAATGCAACGGCTGCTTATGATAACGGCGGTGCTGGCGGGGGCGCTGCTGCTCGCAGGATGCCGGAACACGGTATCCAACAATCACCTGACGCTGAATGATTATGCCGACCATCTGGTGGCCTGCGGGCTGCCGGTGGAGCAGATCCAAGGCGTCAATCCGGGCCCGGCCAAAGCAGTGGACGCCATGTCGGTCAAATTCCTGGACAACCCCAATGAGATCGGCATCTACCGCTTCGACCGGGAGCGTGAATCCGACCGCAAGCGCCTGGACATGATCAAGGCGGACGGCTGTCTTTATATTGTCGGCTTCAAGTATCCGGCCCTGATTCAGGGGTCGTTCGTGGTCATCGGATATGAAAAAAACGTATTGAAAAACCAGATTATCGCCGCCACTGAAAGCTTCCAATGAATTCTCCATTGATCGGCGTCGTGCCGGCTTACTGCCCGCCGCCGACGCTGCCGGAATTGATCCGGGAACTGTCCGCGCTGGAGGAGTTGGCGGAAATCATCGTGATCGATGACGGCGGCGGCGCCGCCCACGAAGCCGTCTTCGCCGCCGTACGCCGCCTTTCCAAGGTAACGCTCCTGACCCACCCGGTCAACCGCGGCAAAGGCGCGGCTCTGAAAACCGCGTTCCGTCACATTCTCGCCCATCGGCCGGATGTCGCCGGAGCAGTCACCATCGACGCCGACGGCCAGCACCGCCCCGAAGACATTCAGAAGCTGAGCCGCGCGTTCCGGGAAGCACCGGAGCAATTCTGGCTGGGCGTGCGCGATTTTCGCGCCGCCCATGCGACCATGCCGTGGCGCAGCCGCTTCGGCAACCGGATGACCGAGGTGATCTTCCGCTTTTTGACCGGCAGCAAAGTTTCCGATACCCAGACCGGTTTGCGCTGTTATCCGGCGCGGCTGCTGCCGGACGCACTGCAAATCGAACGCGACCGCTACGAATTCGAACTCGAAATTCTGCTTCAGGCGCCGCGGCTCGGCATCGCCCTGGCGCAATTGCCGATCACTACGGTTTACGAGGCGGACAACCCGACCTCGCACTTTCACTGGTTCCGGGATTCAGTCAAAATCTATCTGGTGCTTCTGCGCTTCACCATGGCGACGCTGATCTGCGTCGGCGTCGACAACCTGATTTACTTCGGGGTGCTCGCGCTCGGCGCCGAATGGGAACTCGCACTGTCAGTTGCCCGCCCCATCAGTGTAGGTCTGAATTTCATTCTCTGCCGCCAGACGGTATTTCGCTCCCAGGGCAATATCCGCAGACAACTGCTGCAATTCGTACTGCTGGCCCTGGTGCTCTATTCCGGTTCCGCGCTGGGCATCGAACTTTTGACCACCTACGCGGGCTGGCCCTCGGGACTCGCCAAAATCCCGATCGAGTCACTGCTTTTCTTCGGCAGTTACCTGATCCAGAACCGCATCATCTTCTGCCGGCGGCCGGAATGAGTTGGCATCATCCGGCGTCAGCCTTCCAGGCGGCGGCGGTATTCACGCGGCGACACACCGTACAACACCCGGAATTTTTTTGAAAAATAATTGGAGTCGCGGAAGCCGCACAGCTCCGCCACCTCCGAAACCGACCGGGTCCGGTCCGCCAGCAGAAATGCTCCGTGCCGCAGCCGCAGCTTGATCAGGTAATCGATCGGCGAATCCCCGGTCGCCGCCTTGAATAGCCGCAACAGATTGTTCGGGCTCGTCCCCGCCAGACGCGCCAGGCGCGCCAAATTCCAATCCTGAATATAATCCCGCTCCAGACGGCTGATCAGCTCTCCCATACGCACCAGCGCCGCCCGGTTATCGGCATGCTGGCTCGCGTAATGCCGCGACACGAAGGTGACCAGTTCCAGCAGGATTCCCAGCGCCGCCGCCTCGAAGCCGTCGGACTGCGCCGTCAGCTCTCCCGCCAGCCGCTGTACCATCGACTCCGCCGCCGCCAGTTCGCGCTTGGGCAGATGCAGCCGGTTTTTGAAGTTGCGCCGGCTCCGCAGCGTCGGTTCCAGCCGGAAAATCACATTGAATCCGGGCAGCTTGCGCAAAAATTTCAACGGCAATGGCAACCGTCCCGGATCGAACATCACATTGGTCAGGCTCAACTGCTCCATCGATTTGAAGCCGTGTTCGCAGTAGCCTTGAATCAGAAAGACATCACCGGCGACCACCGGATATTCCACATCGTTGATGACCTGAATGCCCGAACCGCCCCCGATGAAAACCAGCTCGGAAAAATCGTGCTGGTGCATCCGGGTGGTATAGTCGTGTTCGTGACGCGGCTGCGATGCGTCGCGCACCGTGCGCACCCCGATCGGGCACTCCGGCGAGGCAAAATAATTGCTTCCCGCCGCCATCAATGACATGCTGGGTTTCATAATGGTGATATAATACCCTTTTTTGATGATTTTTTCAAGGCAAAGAAGTTTGAAAGGTGATAAATTCTTAAGGTTGCGGAATTTTTCCAAAACGGAGAAACGGCATGGGATCGTCATATTCCAGGCCGGAAACTAATCATTTGCGGAGGCAGGAAAATGAATTTCAATCGCGATTGCATCACCCGGCGTTCGATGCCCTTCTGGTGTGTCGGCAACCCCGGCGTCGACCCCTTCGGCGGCGCCGTGCTGGAGCGGATCAGCTCGGTCCAGGTAGCCGAGATATTGAACTGGGCCGCCAAGGCCGGTTACACCGAACTCACCAGCGCCCACGACGACGACCTGGTGCCGTGGGATCCGGAAAATCTCGACGACGACCTGGATGTGTCCAGCGAAACCCACAAGACCATGGTCAAGATCAAAGCGCTGCTCGACGACGCCAAGATCGAATTCAACGCCATCACCTGCAGTTTGCACGGCCACAAGCTGTTCCGTGACGGCGGCCTGACCAACCCGGATCCGAAAATCCGCGCCCTCGCGGCCCGCAAAGTCGAACGCACGCTGCGCATCGGCCAGTTCTTCGGCGCCAGAATATTCGTCTACTGGGTCGCCCGCGACGGCTTCGAAGTGCCGGTCGTGACCGATTGGAACAACGTCTACAAGTGGCTCGCCGAAGGCCTGAACCACGTCACCGAATACATCGACAAGATGAAGATGACCAACTACGTCACCGGTTCCATCGAACCCAAGCCGAACGAGCCGCGCGGCCAGATGTTCCTGCCGACCACCGGTCACGCGGTCGGTTTCATCATGACCCACATGAAGAAACCGGATTTCTGGGGCGTCAACCCGGAACTGCTGCAGCACGAAAGCATGGCGCTGCTGAACGCGGTGATGACCGTCAGCTACCTTTGCAGCATGAACAAGCTGACCATGCTGCACTTCGGCAGCCAGATCAAGGCCCAGTTCGACAACGACTTCCCGCCGCTGATCGGACCGGAAGGGCTGAAAGAGACCGTGTTCATGTTCTACGCGCTCAACCAGTGCGGCTGGAAAGGCGTCTGCGAATTCGACTGCCACATGCTGCGCGCCGAAGGCGATATCGTCGACCCGATCACCTGCCGCAAACAGTTCATCATCAACTGCGTCACTGCGCTGTCGATGGCTCTGGACCTGGCCAGGCGGATCAAAACGCCGAATACGGCACTGGGCCAGTCGGCCGCCGACCTCGAGTCGATCCGCCAGCTCTGCGCCCTTCCCGAAGTCAGCATCGTTCGCTGACATAACAGGCCTGCGCCTCGCTGCGGATGCCGTCAGGTATCCGCAGCGATTTTTTTAACTGCGTCTGCCGTAGAAGGTGTCCATCATCCGAAAGTCCGGCACCGGCAGTTCCCGGCCGGCAAGGAATGTCTCCACCAGTTCGGCCGCTTCCCGGAAACGGTCCTGCCGCAACCAATGAATCGGACGCCCCTCCCGCTCCATCTTTCGGAACCAGATATCCTGCCGCTTGGCAAACTGGCGGATCCGGAAAAGCAACGTCTGCTTCATCTCCGCCAGCGTGCTCTTCCCCTGACAGTACAACGCGATTTCCCGGTATTCGAGGCCGAACGATTCCAGCTGCGCCCACGGCACCCCCGCCTCGTCATGCAAACGCCGCACCTCTTCGATCATGCCGGCGTCAAAGCGGGCCTCGAGGCGTCCGGCAATCCGGGCATGCACCTCCTGGCGCGGGAAATAAACCCCCAGAATCAGGGTTTGGTAAGCCGGCGCTTCGGCGCGGACGGATTTGCTCTTCCCGGCCTGCGCCAGCTCCAGCGCCCGGCGTACCCGGCTTTTGTTTTCCCAGCCGGAAAAAGCGGCGGCCGCCTCCGGATATCGCCGCAACTCCGCCGTCAGCTGCTCCAGCGAAAGCGCATCGAGTTCCGCCCGTTTTTCCCAATCCGTTTCCGCCTCTTCCAACCGGTAACCGTTCAGCAATGCATCCAGATACAACGCGGTCCCCCCCGCCAATATCGGCAGCTTGCCCCGTTCCCCGATCCGGGCTATCGCCTCCCGCGCAGCGGCGAGAAAGGCGGCCAGGTGAAAAGTTTCATGCGGATCGGCGATGTCGATCAGATGGTACGGCACAGTTTCGTATTCCGCAAGATCCTTGCCGGAACCGAGATCCAGCCCCCGGTATATCTGCCGGGAATCGACGCTGACGATCTCGCCGTCGAACCGGCGCGCCAATTGTACGGCCAAAGTCGTCTTTCCCGTCGCGGTGGGACCGGTTAAAACGACAATTTTCTGAGACTCTTGCACTTTTTTTCACTTTCGCTGTTTTAAATTACGACAAATGCACTATATTATGAAAAAAGACAATTTCAAGGAAGAATAATGGATAAACAGCAAACATTGAAAAAGTCGGCGCACCTGTCCGGCATTGCGCTGCATACCGGCGCGCGGGCGACTCTGCGGATTCATCCGGCGGGTCCGGACAGCGGTATCGTTTTCCGGCGCGTCGATCTCCCGGGCGCCCCGGAAGTGCGGGCTCTGGCCACCAATGTCGTCGATGTCCGGCGCGGCACCACAATCGCCAGCGGCAACGCGATCGTATATACCATCGAGCATATGATGAGCGCGTTTCATGCCAACTACGTGGACAACGCCGTCGTCGATATGGATGGACAGGAACCGCCGATCATGGACGGCAGCGCGCTTCCTTACCTCCAGATGATCGCGGAGGCCGGAATCGAAGAACAGGACGCTCCGGCGCATTACTTCGAACCCAAGCGGATGTTCTATGTCGAAGGCGGTCCGACCAAAATCGTGCTGACTCCGTCGAGCGAATTGAAAATCACCTGCCTGGCCAGCTTCAAAGGCTGCCCCATCGATCCGCAGTTCGGCGAATTCACCATCACGCCGGGGGTTTTCGCCTCCGAAATCGCCGGTGCCCGTACCTTCGTCGACTTCAAAGATCTGAGCCAGCTTCTGGCGATGGGCCTGGTGAAAGGCGGCAGTCTCGACGCCGCGGCCATCATCCACAACGGCGCGATCATCTGCAAAGAGACACTGCGTTTTCAGGATGAAATCGTCCGGCACAAGGTGCTGGATATGGTCGGTGACCTCTTTTTGTGCGGGCGGCGGGTCAAAGCCAACGTGATCGCCATCAAGCCGGGGCACCCCAAGAACGTCGAATTGGCCGGACAAATGCTGCAAGAAATCAGTTTGCAATAAACTCGGGAGGATTTTCATGATAGAAATAGGTAAGGTGCTCGGCACCAAAGAATTAAAGTCAAGACTGCCGTGGCGTTATCCGTTTCTCCTTCTGGATCGTGCCATTCGTGAAGAGGAAAACAAATTTGTCGCGTACAAGAATTTGACCATGAACGAATTGTTTTTCCAGGGGCACTTCCCCGGCCACCCGATCATGCCGGGGGTATTGCAGGTGGAAGCCATGAAGCAGCTCGGCGAATTGATCGTGCGCAAAGAGCTGGATCAGGCGGGGCTTCAGGATGTTTACATGCGCAAGGTGGAAAAGGTCAAATTCCGCAATCCGGTCGAGCCCGGCGACCGTCTGCGCATCGAAGCCGAAATCACCGATATCAATGAAAGCGAAGCCGTCATTCAGGCTTGCACATTCAACAACACCGGCATGACCTGCGAAGCCCGACTGACCCTGGCGGTGCGTCCCCGGACCGGCCCGGAAACCATGCCGCCCGCATTCAACGCCTATGACCGTTCGCCGGAAACCGCGATGAACGTCAACCGGATCATGGAGATCGTGCCGCACCGTTATCCGTTCCTGTTGATTGACAACATCGCCCGGCTCGACGGCGACAATGCCGTCGCGATCAAAAACGTCACCATCACCGAAGAGATTTTCAAGGGTTTCCCGTCCGAATACGCGGCATTTCCGGAATCGCTTCAGTGCGAAATCATCGCGCAGGTGGGTTGCGCCTGCGTCCTCTCCCGCGCCGAAAACGCCGGCAAACTCGGACTTTTCGCCGCCATTCCCGAAGCCGAAAGCTTCGCGCCGGTCTTCCCCGGCGATCAGATGGTCTGCGAAGTCGTGCTGCCGCCGTCGAAAAAAGCCTTCGGCAAAGGCTCCGGCGTCATCAAAGTCAACGACAAGGTCGTCTTCAAGATCACCCTGATGTTCGCCATCGTCGACCGCTGACGGTTGCGGTTGGAGTGAAGAAGGCCCGTCCGTATGGATGGGTCTTTTTTTTGTGGCTGGGATGGCACGCGTATAGCCGTCCGTAGCGCCGGGAATCATGTCGAGTCTCACGGTCACTTGGCATTGTATACCGGAAGCGTTAGGCCTGACGACAGGCGTGGGTCCTGAAGGGGGTGGCCGGGGGAAACGACGAGTTTCCCCCGGAAGGACCGGACGTGTGTCGCCGGCAGTAGCGGCGGCTTTGTGGTGGTCTGGCCGGTTCGACGCGGCAACAGGCGCTCCCCCCTGTCCAAAAGGTCGCGAAGGATAGGGCGCAGCCATATCCGCAGCAGAAGTGCAGAGAACGCAGCGCGAAGCGCAAGGGCGAAAAGTAAGCTCGTGTCAGCGAGCGTAACGCGGGTCACCCTGCCGGGGGGCGTGGGGGCGAGGAGCCCATAAGCGCTAGCCATTTATTATTGACAAAAGCAAAATCAGTGCTATATTTGTGTAAACGCAACAAATAGAGGCACGCTATGACCATTTGGGAAGAGTATTTTTCGGATTGGGATTTTATTGTTT
>JAVBQJ010000092.1:0-69153 GCA_031549115.1 Victivallaceae bacterium | reverse complement strand
GGAAATATATCGCAAGCATTATGGATGCCAAAGACTTGCAAATACCGCAGTCGATAGCAGCGCTATCGGCGAGGATTTTCGCAAGGCTTTTGGCGCCATAAGGATGCGATAGATTTTTCGGCCATTCGTGCAATATCCAGGCTAAAACGTTACCGCCCGATAGGGATCGCCGGGGAGGTGGCCGACGTGGCGGGCGACGGATATCGGGTCGCTGTTGGATTCGACCTCCAGCGCGTCGACGTGGCCGTCGGTAAAGGCGATCATGGCGCGGCGGTCATGGCGCGCATAGATGGTGCCTGAGCCGTAGGTTTTGCCGAATACTTCGGGCTGCTCCCGGCAGTACATGTACGGGGTCAGCTGCGGCGGATCGAACTGGTACGGGCCCATCACGCTGCGGCCGTTGTCGCCGAACATCACCACCTGCGCGGTATTGGTGACGGCGGAGGTTTTCAAGGCGAAACTGACGCCGTTGACCGCGTAGCGCCCGAGCCACATCGCGTTGTAGCCGTAGCCGCCGCCATTCGAAACGCTTTTCAAGGCGCCGATCCGGTGACGCTCCAGCGGGCAGACCGCCGCGGCGTTGCCGGTGCCCAGATAAGGGCCGAGCAACGGATTGCAGGTGAGGTCGACGGTGCCGCCGGTGGGACCGGCCTGCCCGAAGCCGTCGGGGTTGCCGGTGCTTTGGTAACCGAGCCACAATTGCCCGTCGCCGTCCATCGCACTCCCGGTGGAATACGGCACATAGAAGTCGTCGGCGTCCTGCGCGTACATGGTGTTGGCCAGCGCCAGCTGGCGCAGGTTGTTGCGGCAGTCGGCGCCGAGGGCTTCCCGGCGCGAACGCGACAACGCGGGCAGCAGCATTCCGGCCAGGATCGCGATGATCGCGATCGAAACCAGCAATTCGATCAAAGTGAAACGGGGCGGCAGCGCTGCGGAGCTGCGCAAGCACAGGATGTGAGCGGTGACGCCGCAGCCGACGACGGCGAGCAAAAGGTAGTAAAGCCAGTTGCTCCAGAAGCATGCCGACAACGCCAGCCCGAGCCATAGAAATACCAGCGTCTGGATTTTCAGCCGCACCGGCACACCGGTGCCGGCGCGGTAGTTTTCCAGATAGTAACACAGATACGGGGTGCGGTTCAGCCACCGGTACAATCGCGGCGAGGCTCCGGCAAAGAGCCACGCCGCGACCAGCAGGAACGGCGTAGTCGGCCATACCGGGACGAAAATCCCGATGATGCCGAGCACGGTGAAAACGATCCCCGCGCCCGCACGCAATGGTTTCCGCATTTACGCACTCCCTCCGGCTTACAGCCGGGTGTTGGCGACCCGGGCTGCCTGCGGCATTTTCGCCAGCTCGATCACGTGTTCGACATCCAATCCGAGCCCGAGCGCCACCTGGGTGCCGTAATCCGGATCGGCTTTGTAGAACAGCGCGCACTGACGGTATTGCAGCGGCAGCTTGGCTCTGCCGAGGTGACCGGTGATGTTGTGGACCAGATGCTTGCGCTCCTCGTCTTTCAGGACGCGGCGGTACAGCTCGCCGGCCTGGACGAAATCGATGTCCTCCGCCGGACGGTCATGCCGTGCGATCACCGCCTGCACCTCCATCGCCGGAGGCGTGAACGCGGCGTCGGGAGCGGGGCCGTCGAAGGAGTTGGGCCAGTAATTCGGCCCCTTGCCGCCGTTGCCGTCGACAGCCATGCTGCCGTCGCGTTGGTAGGTATGCACCGGGCAATGCGGCCGGTTGACCGGGATCTGATTGGCGTTGGAGCCCAGGCGCCAGCGATGGGCGTCGCCATAGGCGAACAAACGTCCCTGGAGCAGCCGGTCCGGCGACGGGCCGATGCCGTGCACGAAGTTGGCCGGCGAAAATGCCGCCTGTTCGACGTCGGCGAAAAAGTTTTCCGGGTTGCGGTCCAGCACCATCTGGCCGACCTCGCGCATCGGAACATCCGAATGATACCAGACTTTGGTGACGTCGAACGGGTCGAACTTATAGTTTTTCGCCTGTTCCGGGGTCATGATCTGGACATAGAGCGTCCACACCGGACAATCGCCGCGCTTGATCGCGTTGTAGAGGTCTTCGGTCGCGTGGTTCGGGTTGGAGCCGGCCATGGCCTCGGCTTCCTGCGCCGTCATGGTGGCGTTGCCGAGCGTGGTTTTGAAGTGGTATTTGACCCAGAAGTATTCATTCTTCCGGTTGTACCACAGATACGTATGGCTGGAATGGCCGTCCATATGGCGGTAACTCTTCGGCGTGCCGCGGTCGCTGAAAAGAATCGTGACCTGGTGGATCGATTCCGGCGTCAGTGACAGAAAGTCCCAGAACGCGTCGGCGTCGGGCAGGTTGGTGGCCGGATTGCGTTTCTGGGTATGGATGAAATCCGGGAATTTGATCGCGTCGCGGATGAAAAAAATCGGCGTATTGTTGCCGACCATGTCGTAGTTGCCCTCTTCGGTGTAGAACTTGACCGCGAAACCGCGCGGGTCGCGCGCCGCGTCGGCGGAACCGCGTTCGCCGCCGACGGTGGAAAAGCGGATAAAGAGATCGGTCACCTTGCCCGGGTGCCCATTGAACAGCGCCGCGCAGGTGTAGGCGGACATGTCATGCGTCAGTTTGAAGTAGCCGAAGGCGCCGGCGCCTTTGGCGTGGACAACCCGTTCGGGAATGCGTTCCCGGTTGAAGTGGGCGAGTTTTTCCACCAGGTGCGCGTCTTCGAGCATGGTGTAGGACTCGGGGGCTCCGGTGGTGATGCTGGATTGATCGTTGTCGACGGGGCGCCCCGCCTGCGTGGTCAATTTCGACACTTCTTTCATCGCGTTTTCCTCCCTCTGTTTGGTGTGTAACCCAACAAAACTCTTCTCCTCCCATATCATATCACGGAACCGGAAAAATGCAAATGAAGAAGTGTTTTTCGGATATGGACGAAAAAAATCGTAAAAAGAATCGAAACGCTATTGACTTTTCGATGAAAATCAACTATACTTAAAAGTGTTGAAAGAATGAGTGTTCTTGTTCTTTGCTGTGTGTTCCCGATAATGAGCGATGGAGCGAGGCGTAGGGTAATGAAGATTCCGAAACGGTGTTTCTTTTTTGATTTTCACACCATGCCGGCATGTCCGGATGTGGGGGGTGCGTGGGATGCGGAGTTGCTGGCGGAGCAGGCGTTCCGGGCCGGTGCCGACTGGATGACCTTTCCGGCGAAGTGCAATCTCGGGATGGCCTATTATCCGACCGGGATCGGTACCGTCCATCCGGCATTGGAGCGGGCGGAAAACCCGGACTTGATCGGAACGCTGCTGACGGCATGTCACCGGCGCGGTCTGGGATTTTCGGCGTATTTGAACGTGGGATTGAGCCACGAGCAGCTGCTCCGGCACCGGGAGTGGGAGGCGGTGGCGCCGGTGGATGCGCCGGCCCCGGCGGACCGGTTGAACAGTTTTTTCCGCAAGCCGTGTCTGAATACCGGTTACCGGGAGTGGCAGTTGGCGATGATCCGGGAGGTGGTGAAGTGTTATCCGGTCGACGGCATGTTCTTCGATTGTCTGCATGCGCGTCCGTGCGTCTGCCCGGAATGTGTGCGGCGGATGAGGGCCGAAGGAATCGACTGGAGTGACAATGCACAGGCGTTCCGCTTCAATCAGAGGAGCATTCTGGCGATGTGCCGGGCGATTCGGGACGTGGTGCTGGAGGTGCGTCCGGGAACACAGCTGTTCTTCAATGGACCCGAGTATTCCGATCTGCGCGGGATTGCGACGTACATTGAGTACGAATGCCTGCCCAATGGCGGCTGGGGGTATGACGCGTTGCCGGTTTACGGCCATTATCTGCGTCGTCTGGGGTTGCCGGTGGTGAATATGACCGCGCGCTTCCATCATTCGTGGTCGGACTTCGGCGGGCTATGCCCTCGGGAAGCGTTGATGCGGGATTGTCTGTGCGGCCTGGCGAACGCGGTGGACGGCACCACCATCGGCGATCATCTGCATCCGCGCGGCGTATTGCCCGCGGCGGTGGAGCGGTTGGAGTCGTCGGTATTTCAGGAGCTGCGCCGTCTGGACGAGTGGATGACCGGCGCCCGGGCGGTGACCGATATCGCGGTATTGGTGCCGAAGTTGACATTCAATACCAGCACCGCCGACTCGGCGGTGCTGTATCAGGCGGCGAAGGGGGCCGCCCGGATGCTGGACGAGCTGAAAATGCAATACGACATCGTCTCCGACGACCTCGAATTTTCCGGGTATCCGGTGTTGGTCGTCGCCGACACGCAGCGGCTGGCGGGAAACGCGTTGGCACAAGTGGAGCGGCATCTGGCGGCGGGCGGCAGTGTGATCGCGGGCGGCAAGAGTGGTTTGAATTCGGAAGAAACGGAATTTGCGCTGCCGGCATGGGGGGTGCGTTACCGCGGGGCGGCGCCGTACGATCCGGTGTATATGACGCCGGGAACGGAATTGGGCGCGGAATACGACGGCATGCCGCTGTCGCTGTATGGCGGAGCGGAGTTGGTCGAACCGCTGCCGGGTACGGAGGTATTGGCGGAGTTGACGCCGCCCTATTACAACCGGATCTGGGACGGGGAGCACGGTCACGTGTACAATCCGCCGGATGCGCCTTCGGGGGAGCCGGCGGTGGCGCGGAGCGCACAGGTGACTTATTTCGCCGCGCCGCTGTTCTCGTGCTACGCCAAATACGCCTATGGCCGGATCCGGGAGATTTTCGCCCGGACGCTGCTCGAACGGTTGCCGCGCCCGCTGTTGAAAACGGAAAATTTGCCGTCCTTTGCGCGGGCGACGGTGACCGAGCAGCAGGCACAACGGCGCCGGATGGTACATATCTCCGGCTATGTGCCGGAGCTGCGCGGCGACGGCGTCGAAATCATCGAGGATACTCTGACGCTGGCCAATGTCCGTATCCGGCTGCGGCTGGATGCGAAAGAGGCGTGGCGCCGGGTCTATCTCGCTCCCGAACGCCGGGAGCTGGATTTTGTGATTATCGATGGGTATTGCTCGGTGGATTTGCCGCCGGTAACCGGATATGCGGTCGTGGTATTCGAAATTTGAAAAAAAACGAACTTCAACCAAGAAGGAGTGGACAATCATGAAACGGAATTTCACACTGATAGAATTGCTGGTGGTGATTGCGATCATCGCCATCCTCGCCAGCATGCTGCTGCCGGCGTTGTCGAAGGCGCGCGCGGCGGCGCAGAGCAGCAAATGTATCAACAACATGAAGCAGATCGGCACCATGACCTTTCTGTATACGGGGGACTTCAACGATTACATGCCGTTGGCGACGTGGGGCGGCGGAGTCAACACCGTATGGGATAGCCTGAAGAATTATCTGCCGTACACGAACCAGTATGATACCGGGAGTACGATGTCGGCTTCGCTCTATTGCCCGGCGCAAGCTCCGGTGACATTCAAAGACTCCAATATCGACAGCAGTTTGAACCAGGTGCCCAGTTACAACTACCAGAGCCGTCTGGGGACTGTCAACCAGCAGGGCGGTGCGTTGTATCCGGGCTATGGCGCCAAAAAGATTTCCAATTGCCCGGAGCCGAGCAATATGGTCGCCTTTATCGACGCCGAGGCGCCGAATCCGACCTGGGGGTATTACTCGCCGACCTTCGAAGGCGGCTGCCAGAATGAAATCAACATGGCGCACCGTCATAATAACCGCGGCAACCAGACCCATGTGGACGGGCATGTGGAAACGGCGCAATTGTTGGATCAGCCCGCGGCCGGACGGGAGGAGTACCGTATCCGCTACCAGAATTTGAAGGATTGGGTGGATTACTGGCAGTAAGCGGCGGAGGGGGAGATTCATGAAAGTACTGTTATTGATACTGTTGAGCGTCGCCGCCGGAGGCGGGCTTTGCGGAGGGAATTTGCGCCTTGCTTCCGGCGGGCACAGCGATTACAAAATCGTGATGCCGCCGGAGGACGCGGTGCTCGACCGGATTGCGGCGCGGGATTTGCGGCATTACCTCGAGACGGCGACCGGGGCGGAATTCGCAACGGTCGCGGCCGGGGAGGCGGCGGCGGAAGACAAGCTGATCCGGGTCGGCGCCGCCGTCGCCGGGCTGGCGCCGCAGGAGAGCGTGATCGCCGTGGACGGCGACGATTTGCTGCTCTATGGCGAAGGGACGCATGGGGCCGGTTATGCGGTGTACCGGTTTCTGCGCGATCATCTCGGTTGCCGCTGGTTCACGCCGTACGGCGAGGAGCTGGTGCCGGAACAACCGGAACTGACGGTGGCGCTGGAGGGCGAAGAGCGGTTTGTGCCGTCGTTCGCGTTGCGCGATCTGATGTTGAGTTATTATTACAAGCATCCGGACAGCGGGATGTTTTTCTTTCGCAACGGCATCAACGAGGCGGAGATCGGTCTCTTCAGCGCGACCTATCCCGAATTGAATGCGGCGAGCGACATGTTTCACTTGCGGCCGCCGCAGTGCCATACGCTGTTCTATTACATTCCGCCGACCCCGGAAGAGGACAAAATGAAGTGGCCGTGGCGGGAAACGAAATATTATTTCGCCTCCCATCCGGAATACTTTTCGATGAATGCCGCCGGGGAACGGGTGCCGAATATGCAGCTGTGTTTCGCCAATCCGGAGTTGCGGCGCGAATTGACCGACCGCTTCCTCGAGCGGATCGAGCGCGAAAACGGACGCGGCTACTTCAATCTGTCGGCGATGGATTGGGGCGGGGCCTTCTGTCTGTGCGACGGCTGCAAGGCGCTGACGGCGAAGTACCGGGCCAACGGCGGACCTTTGTTCGATTTTCTGATCGAGCTGGCCAATGTGGTCAAAGAGCGTTTCCCGGCTGCCGGGGTGTCGACGCTGGCGTACCGGAAAACGCAATCGGAGGCGCCCCCGGCGATCGCAGAGAAGCTGCCGGAGAATCTGATGGTGATCTTCGCTCCGATCGACGACAACTTCGGTCATGACTGGCAGGCGGAGGACAACGCCGAAACCGCGCGGCATTTGCGCGACTGGTGTCGGCTCGGCAAGGTGACGCTGTGGTATTATCCGTTGCCCTACAATTGGGGTACGCCGTTCGCTTCGCTGCAGCGGCTGGCGGCCGATGTGCGGTACATGCGCGACGTCGGCGTCTTCGGCGGTTTTTTCGAACACGACGTCGGCACATTCTACGGCTTCAATTTCAGCGATCTGTATATGTACGTCATCGTCAGTTTGTATT
Organism: Victivallaceae bacterium; assembly: GCA_031549115.1. Classification (GTDB taxonomy): domain Bacteria; phylum Verrucomicrobiota; class Lentisphaeria; order Victivallales; family Victivallaceae; genus JAVBQJ01. Next base: position 61,953 of record JAVBQJ010000092.1, on the reverse strand, counting down.
TCGACGCCGACGCCGATGTGGAGGCGCTGGTGACGGAATTCACCGACTTTTATTACGGCGCCGCCGCGCCCGGCGTGCGCGATTATCTGCGCGAACTCGAACAGCAGCGGGAGAAGCTGACGCATTTCATCCCGTGGGATGCCGGGGAGGGGGCGATCAGCTATCTGACGCCGGAGTGGCTGATGCGGTGGCAGCAGCGTTTCGACGCCATGGCGGCGCAGGCGGCGGGGGATGCGGCGGCGCTGGCACGATTGAATGAATTGCGGCTGGCGCTGGATCTGGCGCTGCTCGGGAGCAAGTACCATGCGGTCAAAGCCACATTCCCGGAGCTGGAACCGGCGGCGGCCATCGGCGAACGGGTATTGGCGAATCTCCGGGAGGCGATGCTGCGGCGTTACCCCGACGAGGCGCAGCGGAAGCACTGGGAGGGACGCGGCCGGGAGCTGGTTCTGGAACGTCTGGCGTTGGCCGAGGCGGAGCCGGGACGGCTGCCGGAGCCGCTGCAGGCGCTGGATCCGAATACGGTGAAGCAGGTATTCGCGTCACGCGGCGGTTCGACGCCCGACAGCGCCGCCGGAGCCGGTTGGGCGCAGAGCTGGGACGGAACGGAAGTTCCGTTTCCGCTGGGCGTGTTCGACGGCGACGCGCAAACGGGAATGGCCGGCTTGCGCTTGAGCTCGGGTGATTTCCACCCGGACCGCTACTACGCCTACCGCCTGGAAGGCGCGGTGAAGCCGAACACCAATTTCTATATGTATGCCGGAATGAAGCCCAGACACTACTATCAGTACTGTACCGAGGCATTCGATCCGGCCCGGCCGGAGCTCGAATACGATGTCTATCTGTCGTTGAAGTTCGAGGGCCCCGGTTACGGTTCCTCCGCCCGGGAAAAGGCCGACCGGATCTGGTTCGACCGGGTGATTTTCGTCCCCCGCAACCCCTGAAGACATGAAAACGCCGACGATGGTAAGCCGTCGGCGTTTTTGTGCGTTCAGCCCTGCAGCACGGCGAGGCGTTCGCGGGCGGCGGGGCTCATCACCGCCGGGTTGGTGATGATCGCGCTTTGCAGCGCATGCGGACACGAACAGGCGCGCGGCAATGCGGCGACATGTTCGGCCACCCGGCCGATCGTCGCTTTCGCCAATGCGGTGTTGGCCAGCAGATTGGCGACCACGATCTCGACGGTGACATGGTCGTGATCCGGGTGCCAGCAATCGTAATCGGTGACCATCGCCACCGTCGAATAGCAGATCTGCGCTTCGCGGGCGAGTTTGGCCTCCGCCAGGTTGGTCATGCCGATCACGTCGAAGCCCATGCGGCGGTAGAAGTTGGATTCGGCCAGCGTCGAAAAGGCGGGTCCTTCCATATTGACGTAGGTACCCGAGCGGAACACCCGGCGCTCCGGCGCGTCGCTGGCGGCGATAAGCCCCTCCACCGCGTCGGCGGCGATCTGCGCCAATTCCGGGCAGATCGGATGGGCGAAGCCGATGTGCCCCGCGACCCCGTCGGAAAGAAAGGTGTGTTCGTTGCCGCCGCGTTTGGTGCGGTCGAAAAATTGGTCGATCACCACCACGTCGCGCGGTCGCATTTCGTCCTTGAGGCTGCCGACCGCGGAGATGCTCAATATATGGGTGACCCCGGCTTTTTTCAGCGCGAAAATATTGGCGCGGTGGTTGAGTTCGGACGGATTCAGCCGGTGGCCGCGGCCGTGCCGCGCCAGAAACACCAGCTCGACGCCGCTGGTATGGCGGGCGAAACACAGCTCATCCGACGGCGCGCCGTAGGGCGTGTCGATCTTTTGATAATGACTGTCGCTGACGCCTTCCAGCTCATAAAGCCCCGAACCGCCGATAATGCCTAATTTCATCGTATCTTGCTCCTGTGTTTTGTGTAGTCGATTCCGCCGCCGGTGCGGCGCCTCGTTCGCTCTATGTGTAGATCGGATTGTCGCTCACGCATCCAATCCGATCTACACCATCGCTACCTCAGGCGGCTCCGGATCGCCTCCCGGCGGTCCATCCCTACAGTTTCGCCCCTTTCGAGGCGGCTGCGCCGCCTGGGGCGACCAGCGCTGTTCGCGCGCTGGACCGCGCCTCCGTATGACGGAGTGCAGACCGCTGCTTCGCAGCTCTATTTGATTTATTTATATTATTTTCAATATAGCATCATCGGGCGGGGCTGTCAAACTGTCCGGTGCTTGTAACGGGCGATGATGTGTTCTTGCAGTTCGGGATCGACCAGCTTGAACATTTGCGAATAACCGGCGACGCGCACCGGGAGGTTGCCGAAGCGTTCCGGTTCTTTGCGGGCGCGTTCCAGCTCCTCGACGCTGACGACGTTCCACTGCATTTGGCCGACCCCCAGCGCGACGGCGCCGCGGATCAGGCGCGTCAGAAGCTCCGTTGCGTCGCCTTCGCCGAAGAGCGACGGATGCAGCTCGATGATCGCCGCCGACGCTCCCGCCGCCTCCCGGTGCGGCATCTTTGCCAACGAATGCAGGAACGACGTGACCCCCGCCAGGTCGCGCCCCTGGTGCGCCGACAACGAATAGGCCAACGGCTCCCCGGCGCGGCGCCCGTCCGGCATCGCGCCGACCGCATGGCCGAACGGAATGTTCTGCTGAAAGGTGAACAAGTGCACGAAAAGCCGGTTGTCGGGTTCGCTCCAGCGGTCCATCAGCGCGATGAACTCCCGCGCCGTCCGGGCGGCGAGCCGGTCGACTTCGTCGTCGCCGTTGCCGTATTTGGGCAACGCGAGCAATTTCCGCCGCAGCGGCTCCCGTCCGGCGAAGTCGTTTTGCAGCGCCGCCAGCAGCTCCTCCGGCGCGATGTCGTGCCGGTCGAAGCAGCAATGCTTCAGCGCCGTCAGCGCGTCCGCCGTATCCGGCACCCCCATCAGGCAGATCGAGTGATAGTTGTAGACCGCGCCGCCGTCGGTGATGTCGCGGCCGCGCCGGATGCAGTCGTCGGTCAGCAGCGACAGCGCCGGAAGCGGTCCGGCGTTGCGCTGCAGCCGTTCATTGTGGCGGCAGCAGTGGATCATGTTGGCGGCGAAAAATTCGACCTGGGTGTGGAATGCGGCCAACAGCGCTTCGAAATCGGCGAATTGCGCCAGTTCGCCGGTGGCGGGGCCGAGTTGACGGCCGTTCGCGGGGTTGCGCCCGTTGTGGAGTGTCAACTCCAATACCTTCAACAGACTGAACCAGCCGGATACCGCGTGCGGATTGGCGCGCCCCGGGACGGTTAACTCGATGCAGCCGATCGGCGCGTAGTCGCGGGCGTCTTCGAGGGCGATTCCCCGCGCCGCCAGCGCCGGAATGAAGCAGGCGTCGTTGAAGAAAAACGGGATGCCGCCGCCCCGCAGCACCAATTCGACGCAGCGCTTGAGAAACGGCTCCGGCGTGTCCGGGTGCAACCGTACCGACAGATCGCGGATTTCGCCGAATTCTTCGGTGGCGTCGAGGAACAACCAGGACACTTCGTTGACCGCGCAATTGCCGTCGCGGTCGCTGCCGCCCAGCGTGATCGCCTGGACGTCGTAGGTCAAATAGAGCCTGATCGCGAATTCGACCAGCCACTCCTTCGCCTCGCAGGCTCCGATGCGCCCGGCTTCGACGTCGGCGCGGTAATACGGATACAGGATCTGGTCCAGCCGTCCCAGCGAGTTGGCGTTGATCGAATCCTCGGCGCAGCTGACGATGTGCCCCAGCCACAACAGCTGCAGTGCGTCGGCGAAGGTGGTTGCGCCGGTCCGGACGATCCGGCGCAACCGTTCCGCCGTGTCGCTGTCGGCAAGGTCGGCGTAGTGGTCGCCGAGGAGGATTCCGGCGTCGCAGACGGCGTCGGCGGCGCGCAGAAAGTTTTCCCGTTCGACGTAGGCGGTCGCTTGGATCGGGTAACGTTCCAGCTCGGCGGCGATTTCGTGCTTCAATCCGCCGTAGCCGAGGCGCAGCAGTTTGGCGTAGTCGCGGACGGAATGGTTTTCCACCCAGCCCCCCGGCATGAACACCCGCTCGGATGTATTTTCACCCCAGACGGCGGCGCCGTTTTTGCATTCGGGTTGTATGGTGCCGGGGGCGGTGGCGGAGCGTCCGCCGCTCCACAATTCGCGCAGCTGCCGCCGCAATTCGTCCAGCGTCAGCTCCGGTTCCAGCCGCGCCAGCCCGGCGGCCAGCTCCGGTTCCGGAATCTGCGGCGCGTTGACGCCCCAGAAAAGTTCGCAGCGCGGATACAGCAGATGATCGCCGATCAGCCGCCAGCCGCCGTCGATCGCGAGTGGCGCCAGCCGGACCAATTCCAGCAGCGTCCGGGCCCGCAATTGCGTCCCCGACGCTTCGGCGTCGCGCGCCGCCCGGTACAGCGCGACGTCACGGCCGAGGGCGGGAAAATCCGGGTGAAACGATCCGCCGCGCGCTTTGACGCCGGCGAGCAACGATTGCAGACGCTGATTCATGATGTGACTCCTGGTTGGTGTTTGCTTTTATTATAACCGGAATCGTATCGGAACGCCAGGGTCAGGGCGTCGTTGTTTTGTCTGCCAGTCCGGAATGACGCCGCCGGAACTCGCCGGGCGGCAAACCGTAAGCTTCGCGGAAGCAGCGGGTGAAGTGGTGAATGTCGGCGAAGCCGCTGCCGGGGGCGATTTCCTTCAATGCCTGGCGGGTGAAAAGCAACAGATAGCGTGCCCGTTCCAACCGCTCGCGCCGGAGAAATTCCCCCGGCGTCAGTCCGGTGAAACGGCGGAAGCGTTCGAACAGCACCGAACGGCTCACACCGGCGCGTTGCGCCAGCTCTTCGGGCGGCCACGGCGCCGCCGGGTCGCGGCGCAACAGCGCGATCGCCCGGCGCACCGGTTCGAATGTTTCGTTGTCGCCGCCGCCGGCCGTGTCGAGATACGCCAGGAGTTCGAGGAAGCGCGCATTGCGGAGCAGCAGCGCCGCCAGGCCGTCGCCGTCGGCCGCGAGCAACGCGAAAAACAGCTCTTCGTAGCGGCGCCGGGGACGCAGCAGCCGGTATGCCGGGTACGACTCCGGCAGGATGCGTTTGCCGGAGCCGGCGTCGTCGGCGCATGGGTACGGCACCAGCGCTTCGGGGCGTACCTCCAGGTCGAAATGGATATTCAGCATCCGCACCGGCGCCCCCGGTTGCAAACGGAAGCGGTAACCGTCGCCGGGGCGTACCAGAAACAGCGCGCCGGGTTGGACCGCGTACGCGGTGCCGTGCAATTCGTAAGTGCCGTCGCCGGTATGAAAGTAGTGCAGCGCATGGTCGCCGATCCGGTCTTTGACGAAGAGCCGGCTGTTGAGCTCGACCGGGAAATCGTGCACCAGCCGCACCAATGGCGCAAACCCCGCCATCGCGCCGTTCAGATCGAAGGAGGAGTAAAATCCGTCCGACCGGCGTTGCATATCAGTGGTCCCGCCGGGTGATCTGGAGCACCCAGTTGCGCCAGGCCAGGTCTTCCAATACGTTGAAGCGCAAATGATACAGCAGTTTGTCGCAGGCTTCGACCGCGTTCTGCGCCCGTTTTTCGTCGATGGCCGCCGGGATATCCAACCCCTCGAACAGCTCCGGATTCGGCAGGAGCTCGCGCGGCGTTCCGCAGGATAATGCGTACAACTGTGCGAAAAAGGTGTGAGTCGCGCTCAGGAATTTGTCGCGTACCCAGCGGTATTCGCCCACCGCCGCGTCGCCGGCCTGTTCGGTCAGGCGTTTGGCCAGCGACGGGTCGAATTCTTTGGCCTGTTCGATCCGCGTTTCCCAGCTTTTGCCGACGCGGGCTTCTTCCAGCTCCTTGAGTTCGGCCGCCAGCGCCATCACCCGGTCGACCAGCGTCACCGCCAGCGCCAGATCACCCGGCGCTTCGAAAAACACCCGGTGAAAAATCCCGAACAATTCCGGCGCCCCCGGGAAGTCGAAACGCGCCCGGTTTTCCAGCACCGGCAACGTCTGGCAGCGGCTCCGGGTCGTCGGCAGCAAATGCTCCGGGTGGCCGGTCAGCAACAGAAACAGGGTCGCCGGCGGCGGTTCTTCGAGGGTTTTCAGGAATGCGTTCTGCGCCTCTTCGTTCATCCGTTCGGCTTCGTAGATGATACCGATTTTTTTCCCGGCCGTGCCGGTGCTGGTGAGGTAGAACTGCTCCTCGAACCAGCGCGCGGTGTTGACCTCCGGGCGGGTGACGTCGCCGACTTTGATCTGAAAGGCCTTGCCCTCCGGCCGCAGGGTATGCAGCTCCGGGTGCGAACCGTCGGCGAGGCGGCGGCACTCCCGGCAGGTGCCGCACGGGAAGCCGGTCTTCGCCGTCTCCGGGCACACCGCGGTCTGGGCGACGAACACCGCGAACGCGGCGCGGGTTTCGGCCTGGTCGCCGTGAATCAGATAGGCGTGCGCCAACCGTCCGTTGCGGGCCGCGCGCCCGAGGCTCTCCACCAGCAGCGGAAAGCGTTGTTTGAAGTCGGAGTGATAATCCATAAAAGTGTTCTGACCCATCGGTTCCCACAGCGCATCCGGCGGAAAAAGCGTTTTTTCCGGTTCCGGCAGGCCGGGACGGAGAGGAAAATGCCGCGCATTCGCTGTAAATTTCGTTTTTTTGCTCTTTAAAAGATAGTCCCATTTGCCAAATAGTGCAAATCGTGATACATTTAATCACGAATTTTTTCAATCATGTCATTTGGGTAAGGAGCATACAAAATGGGTCTCTCTCGCAACAGCTACCTGTCGAAAAACCTCGGGGACTTCCCGCAGACGGTCACCATCGGCGGCGTCGAGTACGTCAAGGTGGACGACCTGCGCTACGGCACCAATCCCCACCAGCCGGCGGCTTACTTCAAGCCGGTCGGGCGCAATTGCGTCATCGGCGATATGAAGGTGCTCAAAGACGGCAAGAGCGGTTTGTCGCAGACCAACCTCGAGGATATCTCCTACGCCCTCAACATCGTTAAATTCTTCGACACCCCCGCCTGCGCGGTGATGAAGCATGTGAACCCCTCCGGCGCCGCGGTCCAATCGGGCAGTGAAACGCTGAAGTCGGTTTACATCAAGGCCCGCGACGCCGACGCGCGCGCCGCGTTCGGCAGCGTGGTCGCTTTCAACGTCGAAGTCGACGCCGACACCGCGCGCGAAATCATGGGCAGCTTCGTCGAGTGCGTGGTGGCGCCGTCGTTTGCCCCCGGCGTGCTGGACATATTCTGCGACGGCGAAACCTACAAGCTCAACAAGCATGTCAGAATCCTGCAGTGCGGCGATCCGGCGGCGCTGCCGCGCTTCGCCGGCGACGCCGATGCCGCCGAATGCCGCACAATCAAAGTGCTCGCGGACGGGTCGCTGGTGATTGCGGCGCCGCTGTTGACCGCGTTGACCGGTGTGGACAAGCTGAAGCCGGCGGAGGCCGAAAACAGCCGGATGGGACATCAGGTGTCGCAGCACCGGGCGAGCTCTAGCCAGCTGCGCGATCTGTTGTTCGCGTGGTATGTCAATTTGTCGGTGCGTTCGAACGGCGTGGTCATCGCCAAGGCCGGGCAGACCCTGTCGGTCGGCACCGGCGAACAGGATCGGGTCGGCGCCATCGAACAGGCGGTGGCGAAGTTTGCGCAGAAGTACCAGGGCGAAGGCACGCTTGCGGGCGCGGTGATGGCCAGCGACGGCTTCTTCCCCTTTGCCGACGGCGTCGAAGTCGCCGCCAAGGCCGGGATCAACGCCATCGTGGCGCCGTCCGGTTCGCTCAAGGACGCCGATGTGATCGCCCGCGCCAATGAACTCGGCGTGGCGCTGTATTACGCGCCGGAGCGCATCTTCTCGCATCACTAAAAAATTCGAAAAACATTTGAGATAGTACGGGAAAATTGCCCAACAACAAGAGAGCATTCAGAGGAACAGTTATGAGCAAAGCAAAAAATCATGGTTCGACCCCCGCCCCCCGCGGCAACAAAAAAGGCTCTCCGGCGCCGGAGTTGTCCGACCGGCTGGCTTCATTCGAATTCTGGCTGGTCCGGAATTGGCGTGTATTGTTCGCCGTTGCCGCGGTTGTCATCGCGCTGGTGATCGTCTATTATATCGTGGTCCAGGTCGGCGAGGCGCGGGAAAACGCGGCGGCGACGGCGGTGGCCCAGGCGACGGATTCGACCGCGCTGGCGGCCGTGGTCAAAGAGCATGCCAATACCCAGGCGGTCAACCCGGCCCGGATGCAGCTGGCCGTGGAAGCGTCGAAGGAAAAACGCTATGCCGAAGCGTTGGAATACATGCACATGGTGGTCGGCTCCTCCGCCGACTACGCGCTGACGGCGGAAGCGCTGATGCTGGCGGCGGCGACCCACGAAAACGCCGGTGACGACAATGCCGCGGCCGACAACTTCAAGAAGGTTGCCGCCGATGTGAAGCAGCCGCTGGCGCGCCGCACCGAAGCCGCCTATCAGGCCGGACGGATATTGCTGAAGGCCGGCCAGACCGATGCCGCCAGGGCGATGCTGCAGCAGGCGGCCGACGCCAACGCGGGCAGCAAGCCGATGGAGGTCGATTATACCGCCGAGGTCTACGCCCGGCAAGCCAAGGCGCTGTTGAACAAAATCAACGGCCAGTGACCGCATGAGTTTGAGTCGGGCCCAGAAGAATCTGATCCGGGCGCTCTATAGCCGGCACGGACGCAAAAAGTACGGCCTCGCGCTCTGCGAGGGCGAACGCGCCTGCCGGGAGCTCTTTGCCGCGGCGCCGGAGCTGGTGGAGCTGGTGGCGCTGACACCGGCGCTGGCGCGGCGTTTCCCGGACGGTGTGCCGGGGAGCGCGATGGAGGTAAAGGCCGAGGAGCTCGACGGCATTGCCGCCACGGTGAATTCGCCGGGGATTCTGGCGGTGTTGCGGATTCCGGAGGCGCCCGCGCCGGCGGCGGGAATGGTGGCGGATCCGTTCATTCTGGCGCTCGACCGGATCGGGGATCCGGGGAATTTCGGTACCATGGTCCGGACCGCGCGGGCGGCCGGGCTGCGCGAAATCTGGTATACCGCCGGGAGCGTCGAACCCTTTTCCGACAAGGTGATCCGTTCGTCGCTCGGCGCGTTGTTTTCGATGCGGCTGCGGGAGTTTCCGACGCTGGCGGAGCTGACCCGGACAGCGGCGGAGGCCGGCTTCGGTCCGGTCTGGCTGACGGTGCCGGCGGGCGGCGAGAGCTGTTTTGCCGCGGAGGGGCTGTTCACACGCAGCGTGGTGGTGATCGGCAACGAGGCGCACGGGATTCCGCCGGAAACGCCGGGGCGCCGGGTGACGATCCCGATGCCGGGAGGTTTTGAATCGCTGAACGCGGCGCAGGCGGCGACGATTGTGATTTTCGAATATGTACGGCGGTTGGAGACGGCGTGATGCATACCTTTTTTGCTGAACTTCTGTGGGCGCTTGGCGAGGTGGTGACGCTGGACCGGCGCGACGAGGAACATTTGTTCCGGACGTTGCGCGCCCGCCCCGGCGAGGAGGTGCGGCTGTTCGACGGCGCCGGCCGGGCGGCGCTCGGCCGGGTGCGCGACCGCACGGTGATCGCGGTCGCCGAATTGCCGGTGGTGCGCCCGGCGGTGACGGTGCATTTGTATACGGCGACGCCGCGCAAAAACCGGATGGACCAGCTGTTGTCGCAGATCGCCGAAGTCGGCGTCGCCACGCTGACGCCGGTCGAATTCGCCCGCTCGGTGGCGATGCCGGAGGAGCCGCCGGAGCGTTGGCGGGTGCGGATGATCGAAGGGTGCAAACAGTCGGGCAATCCGTGGGTGCCGGAAATCGGAGCGCCGGTAGCCTTCGCCGCTTTGCCGGAGTTGCTGCGAAAGCGGGGAATTTCCGGATTTTTCGGCGACATCGGCGGCGCGGCGGGAATCCCCGTCGGAATACCGTCCGAAGTCGCCTGGGTCGTCGGCCCGGAGGGCGGTTTCACCCCGGAAGAGGTCGAAGCCATGCGTGAAGCCGGGTGGACCGGCGTGTGCATCGGAAGCTATGTGATGCGGCTGGAAACGGCCGCCGTGACGGGAGCCGCGTTGCTGATGGCGGCGGGAGTGCGGAAATGATGAAAAAATACGGGATTGGAGTGTTGTTTCTCGGATTGCTGGTTGCCGGCTGCGGTCCGGCTCCGGCGCAGAAGCATCCGGAGTACATCCGCGCCCAGCACGCCATCGCCGACCGGGATTACGCCGCCGCCGCCCGTTCTCTGGAGCGGCTGCTGCGGATTCGCCCCGACGCCCGGGTGCATTTGCAGTTGGCGCAATTGTACGACGAGCAGCTGCAGGATCCGTTTTCCGCGGTCGGGCATTATATGGAGTTCCTGCGTCTGGCGCCGGATTCGCCGGAATACGACACGGTCGGTGCGCTATGCCGCCGCGCCCGGCGCGAAGCGTTGGATGCGTGGCTGGTGGAGCCGGAAACACCGGCGCCGGAACCGGTGCTGGACCGGGATGTCGGGCGGCTGCAGCGGGAGCTGGTGATCCTCCGGCGCGAAAACAACCGGCTGCGGCTGGAAGTCGCGATGTTGCAGAAGGCGTTTCCGCTGCCGGGGAGCGCGCCTGCTCCGGTGGCGGCGGCTCCCGCGGCTCCGGTTGCCGCGGCGGTGCCGGAAAGCGTCGCATCGCCGTCGCAAGAGGTGAATATCGAGCGCCGCTACACGGTGGCGGCCGGAGATACGCCGGCGAAAATTTCCCGGAAAATGTATGGCTCGACCCGATATGCCAATTTGATTTTGGCGGCGAACCGTGATACCGTAAAAACGGAGCGTGGGCTGCAGATCGGTCAGGTGCTGCGCATCCCGCCGAAACCCGAGGAGTGACAAGCTATGAAACGTGGATGGTTGTTGGCAGTGGCGTCATTGCCGGTGTTGATGTCGGCCGGGTGCTGGTTTTCGCCGGAGCCTTCGTACGAAACGCATTTTTACGGTTTGATGGATGCGGAGGCACAGAGTTGGCCGTTTACGGTGGCCGGTGTGCTCAATGAGTCGGGGGTGGTGAACCGGATGGTGTACCGTACCGGGTCGGGCGAACGGGTGGTGGATGAATACCGCCGGTGGCTGCAAAGCCCGGAGGTGATGCTGGCCAACTACTTCCGGGACGGAGCGCAGACGGAGCGCGCCGGACTGCCGGTGTTCGAGCTTCGCGTCTACCGGTTCGATGCCGACTTGAGCCGGAAAACGGTGAATCTCGGCGTCGAATGGCGCCGGGCGGATGCGGGAGCGTCCGCGGCGGAGTGGGTGAACTTCCGTTGCGAAGCGCCGTTGGAAGACGCGACGTCCGAAGCGATGGTGAAGGCGTTTTCGGTGTGTGCCGAACAGTTGGGAAAGGAGCTGGAACACAAGTGAAAAACCGTTTTTTGTTTCATCTGCCGAACGACATTCAACAGTTGATGCGCCTGGCGGAACAGATCCGCGAGTTGGAGGAGTATCAACTCCTGACCGCCAAGACCCGTTACGTCCTGGATCTGGCGCTGGAGGAGATGGCGACCAATATCATCAAATACGGTTACGACGCCCCCGGTGAACGGGCGATCGAGGTCGACATCAATTTCGCCGAGACCGAGGTGGTGTTGACGCTGCGCGACGACGGGCATGAGTTCAATCCGCTGGAGTGCAATGAGCATGCCGTGAAGTGCCTCGAAGAGCGTGAAATCGGCGGCGTGGGCATTTACCTGATCCGCAATATGGTCCGCGGCATGAAATATACCCGGGCCGGGGAATGCAATGAGTTGGTGATTCATATCGGCCGGGAGTGATCCCGGGTCCGGATGCTTGAGGATACAGAAGTATTGTGAGAGGAAAGATATGAAATTGGATTTTGAACAGCAGGGAAACCGGATGTGCCTTGCGATGGCGGGCCGCCTGGACGCGGCCACTTCTCCGGAGGTGGAGACGCAGATCGTAGCCGCTCTGGACCGCTCCGGGGCGTGGTTGGTGGATTTGTCCGAGGTGGTCTATATTTCGAGCGCCGGGTTGCGGGTGCTGCTGCTGCTGGCCAAGCGGCTGCAGGGAAAAAACGGCAAACTGGCGCTGTGCGGCCTGTCCGACGGCGTGCGGGAGGTATTCGACATCAGCGGATTTTCGCTGATCTTCAAAATTTTCCCGGATCGCGCGCCGGCCCTGGATTTTCTGGCGTAACCGGTCATGTGCGGAATCGCCGGGATCATCAACTTCGCGTCGCTGGAAGCAGCGGTCGGTATCGCCGCCGGTTTCCGGCAGGTGATGGCGCGCCGCGGCCCCGACGGCGACGGCACCTGGCATGACGACCGGGTGCTGTTCACCCACCGGCGGTTGGCGGTGATCGACCTGGCGGGCGCCATCCAGCCGCTGTTCAACGAGGACCGTTCGCTGGCCGCCGTGGTCAACGGCGAAATTTACAATTACCGCGCATTGCGCGACGAGCTGCGGGCACGCGGCCACATATTTTCCACCGATGGCGACTGCGAGGTGATCGTTCACGGCTACGAGGAGTTCGGTGACGGCGTCTGGGCGCGGCTGGACGGGATGTTCGCGGCGGCGCTGTACGACATCCGCCGCGGCATGCTGTATCTGGCGCGCGATATTTTCGGCAAAAAACCGCTGGTGTATTTTCAGAACGGCCGCGAGTTGGTATTCGCGAGCTCGTTGAATGCGTTGAAGTGCCACCCGGCGTTTCCGGCGCGGCAGTTCCGGCCGGAGGCGGTCCGCGATTTTCTCAGTTACTGGTATGTGCCGGGGCCGGAAACGGTTTTCCCGGGGGTGTGGAAGGTGCCGCCCGCGCATGTCGTTGCCTGCGATATCGCCGACGGCAGCCTGCGCATTCAGCGCTATTTTTCTCTGGATTACCGGAACAAGCTCACGTCGGACCCGCGGGAGTGGGCGGAGGAGACGCAACGGCTGCTGACCCTGGCGGTGCGCAAGCGGCTGATGGCGGATGTGCCGCTCGGCACCTTTCTTTCGGGCGGGATGGATTCGCTCCTGATTACCGGGCTGGTGCTGGAATCGGGGGCGTCGAATCCGGATATCTATACGATGGGCTTCGAGCAGGCTGCCTACGACGAACGCGAGGCGGCCCGCGATACCTTGGCGCACTTCCGCCGCCTGGGGCTGGACAACTTCACCGCGCACGAAAAGGTGGCGCGGGCGGATGATTTCGGATTTTTGCGGCTGCTGCTGCACGATGTCGGCGAGCCCTATGCCGACGCGTCGATTATGCCGACCGGGCTGATGTGCCGTTTTGCCCGTGAGAAGCTGGTGGTGGCGCTCTCCGGCGACGGCGCCGACGAGGTGTTCGGCGGCTATGAACGTTACATGGCGATGCGTTTTTACCGGAAGCTCGATTGGCTGCCTCCGGCGCTGCGCCGGTTGATGTTCGGTACTTTGTCGGCGCTTTTGCCGCATGCGGGGGAGCGCAGCACGGCCGGAAAATACAAGCGCCTGTTCGACCTGGCGCGCTTCCGGGAGCTGGAGCGTTATTACCGTCTGATGGACAAGGCCGGAGCCGACGGGAAAAACCGGATTTTCGGGCCGCGGCTGCGTGACCTCGCCGCGCCGGAGGATGCGGCGGGCGAATATCTGCTGGGGGTGTTGCGGCATACCACCACCTCCGATCCGGCGGAGCGTTTCGCCGAAGCCGATATAACCAGTTACCTGGCCAATGATATTCTGCCGAAGGTGGATACCGCGTCGATGGCGGCGGCACTGGAGGTGCGTTGTCCGTTCCTTGACCGCGATCTGGCGGTGTGGGCGGCCGGATTGCCGTTCGCGGCGAAGCTGAACGGCAATTCGCGCAAGGATATTCTGAAGCGGGCGTTTCCGGCGCTGCTGCCGCCGGAGTTGGCGTCGCGGCGCAAAAAGGGGTTCGGGGTACCGGTGGCGCAATATTTGTCCTGTCAATGGCGCCCGGAGTTGGAGCGGACGCTCACCAATGGAGCGTTGGTGGAGGAGGGCTGGCTGGATCCGGAGGGGGCGCGGTTGCTGCTGCGCCGTCATGACCAGGCGGCGGTGAACCTCCAATGGGGATTGTTGTGCCTGGGAGTGTTTCTCGAACATGAGCTTGTTTAAATTACATTCGGAGTATCAGCCCTCCGGGGACCAGCCGGAGGCGATTGCGGCGCTGCAGCGCAATCTGCGTTCCGGGGTGGCCGAGCAGACCCTGCGCGGCGTGACCGGATCGGGGAAGACCTTCACACTGGCGAACGTGATCGCGCAGCAGGATAAACCGGTTCTGGTGCTGTCGCACAACAAGACGCTGGCGGCGCAGCTTTATAGCGAATTCAAGGGCTTTTTTCCCGAAAACGCGGTCGAATACTTCATCAGCTACTACGATTACTATCTGCCGGAATCGTACATTCCGCAGACCGATACCTACATTGCCAAGGACGCCAGCATCAACGACAATCTGGAGCGGCTCCGCCTGTCCACCACCGCCAGTTTGATCGAGCGGCGCGATGTCATCGTGGTCGCGAGCGTATCGTGCATTTACGGCTTGGGGTCGCCGGAGGATTACGCTGAATTGTGTCTGGTGGTCAAGCCCGGCGACCGGATGGACCGCGACGCATTGCTGCGGCGGTTGGTGGAAATCCAGTACGAACGCAACGACCAGTCGCCGGAGTTCGGACAGTTCCGGGTGCGCGGCGACGCGGTGGATATTTTCGAGCCCCAGCGCGACAACTTCATCCGGATCAGCTTCTGGGGCGACGAACTGGAGTCGATCAGCCGTCATCATGCGGTATCGGGGGCGTTGAAGAGCCGCGCCAAAGAGGTGATGGTATTCCCGTGCAAGCACTTCGTGATGCCGAAGAGGCGGATTGAAAACGCCGTCGACGCCATTATGGCGGAGATGCGCGAGCGGGTGCAGTGGTTCGAAAACAACGGCCGGTTGGTCGAAGCCCAGCGTCTGTATCAGCGGGTGACCTACGATCTGGAGATGATGCGCGAGCTGGGTTACTGCAGCGGCATTGAAAATTACTCCTATTATCTGTCGCGGCGTTTGTCCGCAACCCGTCCGTTCTGCCTCATCGATTATTTTCCCGGTGAGTTTCTGACCGTCATCGACGAATCGCATGTGACCCTGCCGCAGCTGCAGGGGATGTTCAAGGCCGACCGAAACCGGAAAGGCACCCTGATCGAGCACGGCTTCCGGCTGCCTTCGGCGCTGGAAAACCGGCCGCTGCGTTTCGAGGAATTCGAGCAATTGCGGCAGGGGACGATTTACGTTTCGGCGACGCCCGGCCCGTACGAGCTGACGCACTCCGGTTCTCACGTGGTGGAGCAGGTGATCCGGCCGACCGGCTTGCTGGATCCAGTGGTGGAGCTGCGGCCGCTGGAGGGGCAGGTCGACGATGTGCTGGCGGAAATCCGCTTGTGCGTGGCCCGCGGCGAACGGGTGCTGGTGACGACATTGACCAAGAAAAATTCCGAACGCCTGTCCGATTACCTGAGCGAGCTCGGCGTCCGGGCCAGTTATCTGCATAGCGAACTGGACGCCCTGGAGCGTGTCCGGGTGCTGAGCAAATTGCGGGCGGGGGATTTCGACTGCCTGATCGGGATCAACCTGTTGCGTGAAGGCATCGACTTGCCGGAGGTGGCGTTGGTGGCGATTCTGGATGCGGACAAGGAGGGATTCCTGCGTTCGGACCGGTCGTTGATTCAGGTGGCGGGGCGGGCGGCGCGAAACGAGCGCGGCCGGGTGATCCTGTATGGCGACGTGGTGACGCCGGCGATGCAGAAATTGCTCGATGTCAGCCGGGAGCACCGGATCCGGCAGATGGCGTACAACGAGGAGTACGATATCGTGCCGACGACGATCAAGGGCGGGATGCGGCTGACCATCAGCGATGCGGTGGAGGCGGTCAGCGGCAGGAAGCCGTCGAAGTCGGCCGGGGATGCGGCGCGGCAGGTTTTCGGGGAGGACGGGATGTCTTCGGGCGAGGTGATGGTACAGAATCTGTCGACCGAGGAATACGAAGAGCTGGTCGAGGAGCTGGAGCGGGAGATGCTGGAGGCGGCGGAGTCCCTGGAGTTCGAACGCGCCGCCGACCTGCGCGACCGCGTCCGCGCCCTGAAAAAAACAAAAAAATAAAAAAATAGAGCCGCGAAGCGGCGGTCTGCCCTCCGTCATACGGAGACGCCGATCCAGCAGGCGGATTCTGCTGGTCGCCCCAGGCGCGTAGCGCCTTGAAAGGGGCGAAATCCCGGGAAGCGAGCCGGGAGGCGAGCGGAAGCCGCCCGAGGTAGCGATGATGCAGGGAGAGCGAAGCGATTCCCGGAATATAGAGCGGACTCTGGTGCCGCACCGGCGGCGAACACATTACCGGTGATGCAAAGGGACAGAACGATGAAACGAACGGTATGGGAGCGCCGGATGAAGTTGAAAAACTTTTATATCCACGTGCCGTTTTGCCGCCGGAAATGCGGTTATTGCGCCTTCTACTCGGAGAGCGATGCCCCGGCAGAATTGATCGATGCCTATCTGGACCGGTTGGAAAGGGAATTGGCGGCGTTGCATTTGACAAATCCGGCGGCGACGGTGTATATTGGGGGCGGGACACCGACATTGTTGGCGGAGCGGCAGTTGCGGCAACTGGGGGAGATGGTGAAAAAGCACCTGCCGCTGACGGCGAACACCGAGGTCAGCATCGAGGCCAACCCGGAGACATTGACCGAAGAAAAGATCGGTTTATTGACACCATGGGTGACCCGGTTGAGTGTCGGGGTGCAATCGTTCGACGCGGCGCGCCGGGCGGCATTGGGACGCGATTGCGGCGATGACGCGATCGCCGCCGCATTGGCGTGGGGGCGCCGGCACTTTGCGCACCTGAATTGCGATTTGATTTACGGCGGCAACGGCCAGACCCCGGAAGCGTGGCGCGGCGAACTGGAACAGGCGGCGGCCTCCGGCGTCGATCATGTTTCCTGTTATGAATTGACGCCGGAGGAAAACGCGCGATTGCGCTTCGACAGCCCGGAAGAAGAATTGTCGGTCGCGTTGTGGCGCGAAACCGCGGCGGTGCTGGCGGCGCATGGCATCGAGCGTTACGAGATTTCGAATTATGCCCGTTCCGGGGCGCGGGCGCGGCACAATTGCGCGGTCTGGCGCGGAGAAGCGTATCTCGGACTGGGCCCGGCGGCGGCGAGCTTCGACGGCAGACGGCGCTGGAGCCAGGTCGAGGATGTGCACGGCTGGCTGGCCGGAGCGCCGCCGGAATACGATGATTTGGCGCCGGAAGCGCGGACGGCGGAGATTTTCGCGGTGAAACTGCGTACCTGCGGCGGCTGGTCGGCGCGGGAATGTGCGATGTTATTTCCCGCCGGGGTGCGGGAAAAGGTTGCGGTTTTGCGCCGCGCCTGCCCGGAATGGTTCCGGGAGGGGGAGGGGGTCCGGCTCAGCGAGCCGGGGCTGCTGTTCTGGAACAGCATTGCGGAATTTTTGATTGATTGAAGCCGAAAGTAATAACACGGGGATGAACGAATGAAACGATGGCAGGTGGGGTTGGTCGGAGCCGGATTGGCGCTCGCTGGGGCCGTTCAGGCGGAGGTCCGGTTGCCGGCGGTGTTCAGCGACCACATGGTGTTGCAGCGGGAGCGGCCGATTCCGGTCTGGGGTTGGGCGGAGCCCGGTGAAGCGGTGAAGGTCTCCCTCAATAATCAGAGTGTCGAAACCACGGCCGGCAAGGACGGCAAATGGGAGGTCGCGCTTCCGGCGATGACCCACGGCGGTCCGTACACGCTGGAAGTGACGGGAAAAGGCAATTCCCTGGCGCGGCAGGATGTGCTGGTCGGCGAAGTCTGGCTGGCGAGCGGCCAATCCAATATGCAGTGGGGGCTCAATCCCACTGAAAATTGGGAAGCCGAGGCGGCCGCCGCGAACATTCCGCAGTTGCGGGTGATGTTTACTCCGCTGGTGGCCGCTGCGGTCCCGGCCGATGATGTGGCCGGCGGCTGGCAGGTTTGCACGCCGGCTGCGGCGCCGGGCTTTTCCGCGGTCGGTTTCTTTTTCGGTCGCAAATTGCAGAAGGAGCTGGGTGTGCCGGTCGGCGTCATCACCTCCTCCTGGGGCGGAACCCGGATCGAACCGTGGATTTCCCCGGCAGGCTACCGGAAGGTGCCGGCGCTGAAGTCGCTGGCCGATTGGGTGGATGCCAAGATTCCCGGCACCGCCGCGTATCGCGAGGCGGTGAATAAAGTGCAGGCGCAGCAGGCAAGCTGGCTGGCGACCATCGAGGAGTGCATCCGCAACGAACAACCCCTCCCGGCGCCTCCGGCCTACCCGGCCGAGCTGCTGCCGATCAATACCGACGGCCACCCGACCGATCCCACCGAAACCTACAATGCCATGATTTTCCCCTACGAGCCTTACGGGCTGCGCGGCGCCATCTGGTACCAGGGCGAATCCAACCTCGGGGACGGCATGCTCTATGCCGACAAGATGGAAGCATTGCTGACCGGGTGGCGCGACAGCTTCCGGAATCCGGCGATGCCGCTCTATTTCGTGCAGCTGGCGCCGTTCAACTACGGCGAAGCCAGCGAACCCGCGCTGCCGGAAATCTGGGAGGCCCAGGAAGCCTTCACCGCCCGGGAGCCGGCGGCGCACATGGCGGTGATCAGCGATATCGGCGATCTCGCCGACATCCATCCGCGCAAGAAGAAAGAGGTTGGCGAACGGCTGGCCGCCCAGGCTCTGCATTATGAATACGGCCGCGACGGGGCGTTGGTGGATGCGGCGCGGGTGACGGATTTCCAGATCCGCGACGGCGCCGTGGTCCTGACCTTCGATCAGGAATTGCACACCGCCGACGGAGCGGCGCCGAATTGGTTTGAAGTCGTCGACGCCGTCGGCATATTCCACCCCGCCCAGGCGAAATTGGAGGGCAAAACCGTCACGGTGACGAGCGATGCGGCAGCCAGGCCGGTCGCCGTCCGTTACGCGTGGAACCGCCTGGCCGAACCCAACCTGCGCAACGGTGCCGGGCTTCCGGTCAATGCGTTCCGGAAAGGGGAGATTCCGGCGCAGGTGACGCTGAAAGATGTGCTGGGCGTGGTCGAAGGCGGCGCCGACTACCGGACGGTGTTCCGTTATTCGCGGGAAAAGGGCGCTCCGACCGGAGATCGCGACATTGTTTACGAAGAGGACCACAGCGCCGAATTGACCGCTCCGGTGAAACGGGTCGCCTACTTCTGGCGGGTGGTCGGCCATGACGGCAAGGAACAATATCTGTGGGCTTCCTTCGACAGCCCCGCCGCCGAAGCCGGCAAACTCGGCGTCCCGGTTCATACGCGCAACGCGTTTTTCCAGCAGCCGGTGACCAATCTGGAGATTCTCACCAACATGCGCGGCGTCGAAATCGGACGCTTCGCCGACGGCAACATCGAATTCTGGGATTGCAATTACGGTCCCGAAAACGACGCGCAGGTTCCCGGCGCCACCGATTCGCATTACGACGCCGGCGACCGGATGGACCGGAACGCCACGCCGGGCTACGGCTCCATGCAGCTGCATAATCGGGAAAAGGGGCAGACGGTATTCGCCTACAACAGTTGGCGTGCCGGCTCCGGCTGCGATCTGGGGTTCGGCAACTGCTCCGCGGGGCCGCATCCGGACTGGACTTTCAGCGGCGCCGGCAACAATTATCGCGAAGTCGAACTGGTGGTTTTGGCGCGGATGAAGTGATGTTTCACGGCGGGATTCCATTTTTTTTCCGGGGAAACGCGGGAAGCAATTTGTATTTTTGATGAATGACGATATATTATACAGATGGTCAGGAAGTGGAAGACCGCTATGAAACGAAACCGGATAGAGACGCGAAGTCGGGAAAAGTGGCGATTTTTTTGTTACTTGAACTGGACAAACGTCCTTTGTGTGTTTATTTTATATAGTTTGTCATTTTTCGCGGCGGGGAAGGCCGCGGCAAATGAGGAGCAGGAGCCGGGGGCTCCGGTGGCGACGGTCAATGTGAGTTTGACAGGGGTAGATGCCGAACTGTCAAAGGAAGTTGCCCGGTTGCGCCGGGAAGCAAGCCGGTTGGAAGAGCGGGCACATGAGCTCCAGCGGGAAAATCTCGCGCTTCGGGAAGAGCAGGAGCAGTTGCGCCGCGAGTTGTTTGAGTCAGTAACCAGAATCAGTGGACAGGATGAGAAGCTGAGGCGCTGGCAGATGGGGATTGCCGGATTCTACGGGGCGGAAGCCGCCGAGAGTTCCGGGGATCGGGAAGCCCGTTTGAGTATGGCGCTGGATGAAGTTTCTTCAAGCGGCATCGCCCTTGCGGTCGAAGTCGCGGAATTCTGTCGGGAAATCGATTCGTCGATGACGGGTTGGTCGATGAGCCAGGTGCAGAAAGCACAGTTGAAGCTGCGGCTCAGCGCGTTGGAGACAAAATCACGCCAGTTCAGTGCATTGGTGGATTGGAATGGTGCGCCGGGAGTGCTGGAAAAGTGCCGGATCCTGGCGGTAAACCGGGTCTATGGCTGCGTGGTATTGCCGGTGGGTACGGCCTGTGGTGCATTTAACGGGTTGGTCTACCACGTCACTGGGAAGGAGGATGTGCGGTTGATGATCGTCAGCGTACAGCCTTTTGTGGCGGCCGCCATGGTGGTGGCAGGTGATATCGGGACGCTTTCTCCAGGCATGGAGGCCGTGACCGAGCCAAAGAAAAACACGGAAGAGTAGAGAAAAAAACTATGGAAGTTCGAGCAGTTACCAGAAACGTCCGTATTGCTCCGGAAAAGGCGCGCCATGTGTCGCGTCTGATCCATGGCAAGAGCGTGACGGAGGCACTGGCGATCGTCGACTTGTCTCCGCGGAAGGCGGCGCGTCTTTTGGGCGCCACGCTGCGGTCGGCGGTGGCCAACGCGGAAAATAATTTTGACCTGAAGCGCCAGGCGCTGGTGGTGAAAGCCGCGATGGTGGGCCCCGGTCCGATCATCAAGCGTTTTCGTCCGAAAGCGCGTGGGTCGGCGGGCAAGATCCGTAAGCGGACGAGCCATTTGGAAATCGTGTTGACGGACATCTAAGCAAAAGGATAGCATCGTGGGACAAAAAGTTAATCCGATTGGATTGAGAACGGCGCTGACGAAGAATTGGGAGTCGCGCTGGTTTGCCAATAAGGCGCTTTTCGGCGAGTGGCTGCACGAAGATTTGCGCATCCGCAAGTTCATCAAGGAAAAGTTTGTGCAGGCGGCGATTGCCCGCATTCAACTTGAGCGTTTCGCGAGCCGCATTCGCGTGACGATCTTCACCGCCCGTCCGGGTTTGCTGATCGGCAAGAAAGGTGAAGATCTGGAGCGGCTGCGCGGAGAAATCGTGAAGCTGACCAAGGACAAAGAAGTCTTTGTCGACATCGTGGAAATCAAGCGCGCCGAAGCGAACGCGCAATTGGTTGCGGAAAATATCGCCATGCAGCTGGAACGCCGTATCGGCTTCCGCCGTGCGATGAAGCGGGCGATCCAGACGGCCATGGATATGGGCGTCGACGGGATCAAGGTGAACTGCGCCGGCCGTCTGGGCGGAGCGGAACTCGCCCGTTCGGAGCAGTACAAGGAAGGGCGCGTGCCGTTGCACACGCTGCGTGCGAACATCGACTACGGTTTTACCGAGGCCAATACGACGGCCGGTAAGATCGGAGTGAAGGTCTGGGTTTGTCATAAGGATACGACGGAGGATCAAGAATATGCCATTAATGCCAAAAAGGGTAAAGTACAGAAAGGTTCAGCGCGGAAGTAACTCCGGGTTGGCCACTAAGAATAACAAAATTGATTTTGGCGATTTTGCATTGCAGAGCTTGACTCGCGGTTTTATCTCCAACAATCAGATCGAAGCTGCTCGTATCGCGATCAACCGTCACTTGAAGCGGCGCGGTAAAGTGTGGATCCGGGTATTTCCCTTCCGCTCTTTCACGAAGAAGCCGTTGGAAGTACGTATGGGTAAGGGAAAAGGCAACGTCGAAGGTTGGAACGCTCCGGTGAAGCCGGGCCGTGTGCTCTTCGAAGTTTCCGGCTGCAGCGAAGTGGTGGCCCGCGAGGCGATGTCCCGCGCGGCGAACAAGCTTTGCCTGCGCTGCAAGTTCCTGGCGCGCGAACAGAGTAAATAAGGTGGTCTGACATGAAGAATAGTGTAATTCGTGAAATGACCGATGCGGCATTGGTGGATAAGCTCGGTGAATTGCGCCGGGAGAAGTTGACGCTTGCGATCCAGTCCCGTACCGGCCAGTTGGAGAAAACCGCGCGGGTGCGGACGGTGCGGCGTGAAATCGCCCAGCTGTTGACCGAAGAAACCCGCCGGGCGAATCAGGCCAACGCATAACCCATTGCAGGTGAAGACAAATGAGTGAAGTTGAAAATATGGAACAACGCGGTCACCGCAAGGAACGGGTTGGCGTCGTGGTAAGCGACGTGCAGGACAAGACCATCGTGATCGAAGTCCATCGCCGTACCCCGCACCCCTTGTACAAAAAGGTGGTCAAGGTGAGAAAGAAGTTCACGGCTCACGACGAGAACAACGACGCCAGAAAGGGCGATACGGTTCGGATTGCCGAAACGCGTCCCATGAGCAAGAACAAGCACTGGCGCCTGCTCGAGATCGTCAGCCGGGCGGAAGAAAACTAAAGTTTCTGGAGAAATAAGCTATGATACAGATGCAGACAAGATTGGACGTGGCTGACAACTCCGGGGCGAAGTCGATTGTGACGATCACGGTATTGGGGCAGGCGAAGACGTTTGCCGGTATCGGGGATATCATCACGGCGACGGTGAAGGAAGCGATTCCGGACGGTTCGGTGAAAAAAGGCCAGGTGGTCAAGGCGGTCGTGGTTCGTACCGCGGCGAAGATTCGTCGTCCCGACGGTTCTTACCTGCGTTTCGACAGAAACGCGGCGGTGATTATCGACAATCAGAAGAACCCGGTGGGTACTCGTATTTTCGGGCCTGTGGCCCGCGAATTGCGCGAAAAGGATTTCATGAAGATCATTTCGCTGGCGCCGGAGGTGCTGTAATATGAAGAAGTATCACGTCAAAAAAGGCGATAAGGTCAAAGTCAACGCCGGCAGCTGGAAGGGCGAAGAAGCCACGGTTTCGGTGGTGTTGACGAAGAATGACCGCGTCGTACTGGCTTTCACCAATTTGTCGGACGCGAAGAAAGCGCGGATCGGCAAACGTACGGTGAAGAAGTCGCAGCGCAACAACCAGGCCCCGACGGGCATGGTTGAGCGGTCGGTTTCGGTGCATGTGTCCAATGTGACGCCGTTGGCGGCCAAAGGCGAATAAAGCCGGAGAGTTTGGAGAATATTATGCCTGATATGAAGAAAAAATATGTGGACGAGGTCCGCCCGGCATTGCAGGCCAAGCTTGGTCTGGCCAATGTCATGCAGATCCCCAAGCTGGAAAAGATCGTGATTTCGACCGGCTTGAATTCGAGCGTCGAGCGCGATGCCTTTACGGAAGCCAAGAAGCATTTGGCGGCGATGACCGGTCAGGCGCCGGTGATCACCAAGGCGCGCAAGAACGTTTCGAACTTCAAATTGCGCGTGGGAATGAATAACGGGGTCATGGTGACTCTGCGCGGTTCCCGGATGTATGAATTCCTCGATCGTTTCGTGCACAACGCGATGCCGCGCGTGCGTGACTTCCGCGGGATTCCGTCGAAGGGTTTTGACGGTGCCGGCAATTACAACGTGGGCATTTCCGATGTGTCGGTGTTCACGGAAGTCGATCCGGACAAGTTGAAGTATCCGCTGGGCATCAACATCACGATGGTGACGACTGCCAAGTGCGATGCGCATGCCCGGGAATTGCTGAAAATGCTGGAAGTTCCGTTCGCGGAATGATAGGAGTGACTGATTAATCATGGCTAAGAAAAGTCTTATCGTTAAGAGCGAGCGCGGGAACAAGTTCCCGGTGCGCAACTATACGAGATGCAAGGCCTGCGGACGGGCGCGTGCTTATATCCGCAAGTTCCAGCTTTGCCGTATTTGTTTCCGGGAATTGGCCTCGCAGGGCCGGATCCCGGGTGTAACCAAAGCCAGTTGGTAATAGGAAGGATTATACATTATGAGTATGCAGGATCCCATTGCCGACATGCTGACGCAGATCCGCAACGCCGGCGCTGCCGGTTTGACCAAGCTCGCGCTGCCGAGTTCCAATGAAAAGGCGGCGATTGCGGCGGTGTTGAAGCAGGAAGGCTACATTCAGGGTTTTGAAGTGGTCGCGGACGGCGTCAAAAAGACGCTGAAGATCGACTTGAAGTACTACAACGGCAAGCCGGTGATCGAAGGTATCAAGCGGGTCAGCAAGCCCTCGTGCCGTACCTATTGCGGTTGCCGCGAGATTCCGCGGGTCAAAGGCGGTTTGGGCACCGTGGTGCTGTCCACCCCGAACGGAGTGATTTCGGACAAGCAGGCCAAGGAAGCCCGGGTCGGCGGCGAAATTCTCTGTTACGTCTGGTAAAAGCAAAAGAAGGTATCACAAGATGTCTCGAATTGGAAAAAAACCGATTCCGGTTCCCGCCGGTGTGACCGTCAAGGTCGCGGACGGACGGGTGTCGGTCGAGGGCAAAGTGAAGCTCTCGATTGCGATGCCGCCGCATGTCGGGGCGGAAGTCAAAGATGGGCAGGTGCTGGTTTCCTGTGCCGACGATGCGGCCGAAGCCAGTGCCATGCAGGGGTTGGCGCGCAGCCTCATCAATAATATGGTGATCGGCGTCTCGGCCGGTTTCAAGAAAGAGTTGGCGATTGTCGGCGTCGGTTACAAGGCGGCGATCTCGGGCCAGAAGTTGACTTTGACTCTCGGCTACTCGCACCCGATCGAATACAACGTTCCGGAAGGCGTCAAAGTGACGGTGACCGACGGTGTCAAACTTCTGGTCGAAGGCGCGGATAAGCAGATGGTCGGCGAGGCCGCTGCCTGCATTCGTCGTTACCGCAAGCCCGAGCCCTACAAGGGCAAGGGTATCCGGTATGTCGATGAGCATATCACGCTCAAGGAAGGCAAATCGGTCGGGTAAGCTTTGAAAGGATTGAGAAAATGATTCACGATAACAAAGCCAGACGGGTGCGCCGTCATTTGCGTATTCGCAAATCGGTGTCCGGCACGGCGGCGCGTCCGCGCTTCTGTGTCAGCATCACCGCGAACAATATTTACTGTCAGTTCATCGATGACGAAAGCGGCGTGACGCTGGCTGCGACGTCGACACTGGCGGCGGATTTCAAGAGTGCCGACGGCAAGCCGAACCTGAACGGGGCGGCGCTGTTGGGAAAAATGGCTTCCGACAAAGCGAAAGCGGCGAATATTACGGAAGTTGTATTTGACCGTTCCGGGTACAAATACCACGGCCGGGTCAAGGCAATTGCCGAGGCTGCCCGCGAAAACGGTTTAAAGTTCTAGGAGTGTCGACATGGCGAGAAGAGAGAGTTTCAAAAAAGAGGACACTGTGCCGAGCGACATGGAAGAGAGCGTGATCTGCATCAACCGTTCGACCAAAGTGGTCAAGGGCGGTAAGAATTTCAGTTTCGGCGCTCTCGTCGTGGTGGGCAACCGCAATGGCCGGGTCGGCTACGGTTACGGCAAAGCCAACGAAGTTTCCGATGCGATCCGCAAGGGCGGTGAAGCTGCCCGCCGCAACGTCGTGGATGTCCCGATGGTCGGTCTGACGCTGCCGCATCCGGTGGAAGTCAAATTCGGCGGCGCCCGGGTGCTGATGCGTCCGGCGTGTCCGGGTACCGGTTTGATCGCCGGCGGCGCGATGCGTATCATCCTCGAGCTGGCCGGCGTCAAGGACGTCCTGGCCAAATCACTGGGCGCGAGCAACGCCGGCAACGTGGCGAAGGCTACGTTCAAGGCGATCCAGGGGCTGACTTCGAAAGAGGAAGTCATTGCCAAGCGCGGTATCGAAACCCTTTAACCTTTAACGTGAAAGTTTGACGTTATGAAATTGCATGAAATCGGTCCGACTCCGGGCGCGACGCAGCGGAAGAAGCGGGTCGGCCGGGGCGACAGCTCCGGCATGGGCAAGACCTGCTGCCGGGGTGAAAAGGGACAGAAATCCCGTACCGGTACTACGCTTCGTCCGTTTTTCGAAGGCGGCCAAACGCCGTTCTTCCGGCGGATTCCGAAGCGTGGCTTCAACAGCCCGGATCACGTGTTTTTCCAACTGATCAACCTGTCGGTTCTGGAAGACAACTTTGACGCCGACGCGGTGGTGGATGCCGACGCGTTGCGCGAAAAAAGCCTGTTGGGCAAAAAAGAGCTTCTGATCAAGGTGCTCGCCAATGGCGAAATCACCAAGCCTTTGGTGGTTAAGGCTCACAAATTCTCGCAGGCGGCGAAAGAGAAGATCGAAGCCGTCGGCGGCAAGTGTGAAGTGATCGAAGCGTAATCACGGACGCGTTCGGACGGGGATGCCGGTCCGGTTACGGCGGCGGAACCGTTCGAAACTATGGAAGCGTGGTGAAGATCGCAATTCACCATTGCTTCCATATATGTCGTAAAACCACTGAACTATACGGGTAATTAGGAAGATGTTTAAAGCGTTTTTGAATGTAATCAAGATCAAGGAATTGCGGGACCGCCTGCTCTTCACCGCCGGGATCATCGTGCTGGTGCGTATTGCGGCCAATATTCCGTGTCCGGGAGTCGACCCCGCAGCGCTTCAAAGTTACATCGGTGCCATCAGTGCCGGTTCCGGCGAAGGCGGCACGCTGATGAACTTTTTCGATATGTTCTCCGGTGGAGCATTGAGCAAGTTTGCGATCGGGACCCTGGGGATCATGCCGTACATTACCGCTTCGATCATCATGCAGCTCCTGGTTCCCGTGGTGCCGGCGTTGGAAAAGATTCAGCGCGACGGCGAATCCGGCCGGGCCAAAATCAACCAGTATACCCGCTATCTGACCATTGCGGTCTGTTTTGTTCAGGGGATGGCCGCGGCTTTGACGATGGTCAATCCGTCCCGGGTCGGACTGCAGGCGCTGCCCGACGGCATGCGGTTGTTCATCGGCGATGAAACGGTTTTCGTATTCATGACGGTGATCGTACTGATCGCGACCACGATGATGATCATGTGGCTGGGCGAACAGGTGACGGACCGGGGCATCGGCAACGGCGCTTCGATCATCATCACCATCAATATTATCGCCCGGATGCCGGATGCGATTTTCTCTCTGACGGACATGGTGATGCATCCGTCGGAAAGCAACTTCAACCTGGTTAAGTTGCTGCTGTTGATTTTGATTTTCTTCCTGGTGACGGCGGCGACGGTGATGCTGTCGCTCGGCTACCGCCGGGTTCCGATTCAGATGGCGCGCAAGACCATCGGTTCCCAGGTCAAGGGCGGCAGCACTTATATGCCGCTCAAGGTGAACTTCGCCAACGTGATGCCGATCATTTTCGCCGGCGCGCTGATGATGATTCCGACGGTGATATTCAATTACTTCGGCTGGGCGAGTCTGGCGACCTGGTTCAATTACGGGCAGAGCGGTTATCTGATTCTTTACGGCGGGCTGATCATCGGGTTCTCGTTTTTCTGGGTATCGACGCAGTTCAACCCGTTGCAGATCTCGGACAACCTGAAAAAGGAAGGCGCTTACATTCCCGGGATCCGTCCCGGCGAGCCGACGGCGAACTTCCTCGACCAGACCATGACCCGGGTCACCTTCGGCGGAGCGCTTTTCCTGACGGCACTGGCGCTGTTCCCGATGATGCTCGGCAAACTGTTCGGTGTTCCGCCGCTGGTGGATCAGTTTTTCGGCGGCACCAGTCTATTGATTATGGTCGGGGTGACGCTGGATACGATGCGCCAGATGGAATCCCATTTGACCATGCGGAACTACGACGGCTTCCTCAAAAGCGGACGTTTGCGCGGCCGGAACGGGTGACCCCGGATGACCGAACGCGTGATTGCAATCGACGGCCCGGCTGCCTCCGGAAAAAGTACGGTGGCGGCGCGGGTCGCGCGTCATTTCGGCTTCCCGTATGTGAATACCGGTAATCTGTTCCGGGCGGTGACTCTGGCGGCGTTGCAGCGCCACCCGCACCGGTCGCTGAGCAAGCTGTCGGAGGCCGACTGGCAGGAGCTGTTGAGTTATTTGAAGCTGGAATACCGGCCGCTGGCGGATGGCGCGTTCGATCTGTCGGTCAACGGTACCCGGCCCGGCGAGGAGTTGCGTTCTCCCGAAGTTGCGCGTGAGGTCAGTGTGGCCGCGGCGTTGCCGCTGGTGCGCGATTTCGTGCTGGCCGCCGAACGGCGTCTGGCGCAGAATGGCTGGATCGTGATGGAAGGGCGGGATATCGGCACGGCGGTATTTCCGAATGCCGATTATAAGTTTTTTATCACCGCGTCGCCGTTGGAACGGGCGCGCCGCCGTTTGGCGCAGGCAGGCGAAGTGCCGGCCGACGCCACGCTGGAGAGCGTGGCGGCCGAGATCGCGCGCCGGGATCATCTGGATTCGACGCGCAAGGTGGCGCCGCTGCTGGCGGCACCGGACGCGGTGAAGCTGGATACGACCGGATTGGCCGTGGATGAAGTGGTGGATGCGATTGTGAAACGGGTGGAAGAACATGGGCTGGCATGAAACGACGTACCGGGTGCCGTACGCGGACACCGATCAGATGGGAGTGGTGTACTACGCCAATTATCTGGAGTATTTCGAACGCAGCCGTACGGAAATGATGCGCGATGCCGGTATGCCGTACAGCGAATTGGAAAAGTTGGGCGTGTTTCTGCCGGTTTCCGAAGCGCATTGCCATTACCATGCGAGCGCCCATTACGATGAACTGCTGACCTTTCGCTCGCAAGTGGTTGAAATCAGGGGCGTGCGGCTTCGGATTGTTTCGGAAGTGTGGTATCTGGATCGATTGCTGGTGGCCGGCGAAGTGACCCTGGCATGTGTGAATACCAACCGTAAACCCATAAAACCGCCGCGGGAGCTGGTGGATGCCTGTTCGCGTTTCGGAACCGGGGAGGGACTGTAATGATGAATAGCAACGAACTTTATCCATTGGTGTTTACGCCGTGTTACGCCGAGCGCATCTGGGGCGGCACGCT
Organism: Victivallaceae bacterium; assembly: GCA_031549115.1. Taxonomy (GTDB): domain Bacteria; phylum Verrucomicrobiota; class Lentisphaeria; order Victivallales; family Victivallaceae; genus JAVBQJ01. The sequence continues at coordinate 32,975 of JAVBQJ010000092.1, read as the reverse complement.
GATGAAGGAGCAATTGCACCGGGAGTTGCCCGAGGCCGCCGCTCCGATCGGCGAAGCATGGGAAATTGTCGATCGGGACGATGTCCAGAGCGTGGTGGCGAATGGCCCCCTGGCGGGAAAGACGCTGCGCGAGCTGGTGTCGGCGTATGGGCAATATCTTCTGGGGCGCGCCTGGAACGGCGGACGCTTTCCGCTGCTGGTGAAATTGATCGACGCCGGCGACCGTTTGAGTTTGCAGGTGCATCCGGACGAAGCCGCCTGTGCCCGCATCGGCCATGGCGCCGAACCGAAGACCGAAATGTGGTACATCATCGCCGCCCGGCGCGGCGCCAAAATCATGGCCGGGCTGAGCCCGCGCGGGACGCGGCAGCAACTGGTGGAGAAATTGAACTCGCCGGATGTGGAAAATCTGCTTCAGGTTTATCCGTCGCAGCCGGGGGACGCGTACTTCATCACCTCCGGAACGCTGCACGCGATCGGCGAAGGCAATCTTTTGCTGGAGGTGCAGCAGAATTCGGATACGACCTACCGGGTCAGCGACTGGGGACGGATGGACGCCGACGGCAAATCGCGCGATCTGCATGTGGATCTGGCGATGGAGTCGATCGACTTCATGAACCGGACTTCGCCGCGGATTCCGGGGGTGGTCGGCGAGGCCGGACACAACCGTAAGTTTCCGGTGGTCAACCGCTGCCGTTTCTTCAAGGTGGACAGTCTGCATCTGGTGCAGCCGTGGCGGGACGATACGGTCGGACAGAGCTTTCATTTGATCACCGCGATTTCGAATCCGGTGAAGGTGGGGCGTCCCGATGACGCGCTGGAAACCTCTCTGGAGCTGGCGCCGGGACAAACCGCACTGATTCCGGCCACCTATGGCAGTTATGTGATTACGCCGGTGCAAGCCGGCGGGGAAACCAACGTGGTGCGCACGACCTTGTGAGCGGCCGGATCGTATAGAAAGACAGTGGAGAAAATGGCGTTTCAGTTTATTTCCGATTTGGAAGCCTGGCTGGCGAAGGAATATCCGGCCGCGGTGTTGCCCGCGGGATGGGGAATTGTGCCGGAGCGTTGTCCGGAGGGGATGACCGGCGAATTGGTGGTCAATGTGTTCCGGATTGCGAAGCCGTTCGGCTGTCCGCCGCCGGTGTTGGCGGCCAGGGTGGCGGAGTTTCTGAAGAGCCATCCGGATCTTTTGCATGTGGAGCAGATCAAAGCGTTCGTCAATGTGACGCTGCGCCCGGAAGCGGTCTATCGCGATACCGTGGCGAAAGCAGGGGCCATCCTGGAGCGCGGAACCTTGCCCGGACCGGAGCAACGGCGGATATTGATCGAATATTCGGCGCCGAATACCAATAAGCCGCAGCATCTGGGGCATGTGCGCAACAATACGCTCGGGATGGCGCTGGCTTCGCTGTTGAAGCGTGTCGGTCACGCGGTGACGGAAATCAACCTGGTCAACGACCGCGGTATTCATATCTGCAAATCGATGTTGGCGTACCAGCGTTCCGGCAGCGGCGAAACTCCCGAATCCTCCGGGATCAAAGGGGACCATCTGGTCGGGAAGTATTATGTGGAATTCGCCAAGGCGCTGTCGGCGGAGCTGGCGGCGCTGAAGGCCGCCCGGCCGGAGTTGGCGGAGCGCTCCGACGAAGACCTGTTTCTGGAAACGGAGCTGGGGCGGGCGGCGCAAAAGATGCTGCAGGACTGGGAAGCCGGCGATCCGGCGGTACGGGCATTGTGGCAGACGATGAACAACTGGGTTTTCGCCGGTTTCGCGCAGACCTACGAACGCTTCGGGATTCACTTCGATCATACCTATCTGGAAAGCCAGACGTATATGCTGGGCAAAGACCTGATCGCCGACGGTCTGGCGCGCGGCGTTTTCGAGCGGCGCGACGACGGGGCGGTGTTTGCCGATCTGGGCAAGCTCGGGCGCAAGGTGGTGTTGCGTTCGGACGGCACCAGTGTGTATATGACCCAGGATATCGGTACCACGACGCTGAAGTACCAGGATTGGCGCCCCGAGGAGCAGATCTGGGTGGTGGGCGACGAGCAGAACTTGCACTTCCAGATGCTGTTTGCGATTTTGCAGAAGCTCGGCTACGAATGGGCCGACCGGCTGCATCACCTGTCCTATGGAATGGTGAATCTGCCGACCGGAAAGATGAAAAGCCGCGAAGGCACGGTGGTGGATGCCGACGATCTCTTTGACGAAATGTGTGAATTGGCGTACCAGAGCTGCAAGGAGCGCGCCGGCGAGGAGACCGACGAGGCGGAGCTGCGCTGCCGGGCCGAAGAGATCGGTCTCGGGGCGTTGAAGTTCATGCTGCTCAAATACAATCCGAAGACGACGATCATGTTCGATCCGCAGGCTTCGATTAAATTCGAGGGCGACACCGGTCCGTATGTGCAATACGCGGTGGCGCGGATTCAGTCGATGCTGGCGAAGGCCGCGGAGCGCGGCGTGGACCCGGCGGCGCCGGTGGATTGGAGCCTCCTGGAGCGTCCGGAGGAAAAATCGCTGGCGATCCTGGCGGATTACTATCCGGCCACGTTGCAGGAGGCCGCGGCGAAGCTGGATTGTTCGGTATTGGTCACCTATCTATTGGATCTGGCGAAGAGTTTCAACCGTTTTTACCGGGAGTGTCCGGTGCTGACCGCGGACGATCCGGCATTGCGCCGGGCGCGTCTGGAGCTGGCGCTGCGGATTCGCGACATCCTCTCCGACGGCTTGCGGACGCTGACGATCCGGATTCCGGCGGCGATGTAATCGCTTTCTGGGTCGCGGCAACGACGGCCGGCGGCAATCGCAGGTGCTTTTATACGGTTGCCGCTTGAAATCCCCGCGTTTCGGCAGTACATTAAAGTTTGTCGAAAATTCTAAAACGGGGAGGCCGCGTCCTTGATGACAGGTTCGGAGTTCGCCAAAAAAAGTTGCATGTTCGTGTTGAAATTCGGGGTTGCCGTTGCCATCATCTCATGGCTGGTCTATCTCAATTTCGACAACCTCAAACATGCTTTCGCCACGTTTAATTACTGGTATCTCGCGCCGGCGCTCCTGGTGTATTTGCTGCATATGGTGGTCTCCGCGTGGCGGTGGTACGTGCTGGCCAAATATCTGGGATTCCGGCTGCGCTTTTTTCAGTCCCTGTCACTGACGATGCAGGGGTATTTCTTTTCGCTGGTGATTCCCGGCGGCGCCATCGGCGGCGATGTCGCCCGGATCGGTTTTCTGGCCCGGCGCTCCCCGGAGGGAACCCGTTTTGAGGGCGCGGTTACGGTATTGATGGACCGGATTGTCGGGATGGTGGCGTTGTTTGTGCTGACGATCGTGCTGATGCTGTGGTCGCTACCGATTCTGCTTCAGGTGGAAGTGGAGGGCGCGGAGTGGCTGACGCATCTGCGCATTTGGGGCGTGATCGCTCTCTTTTGTCTGTGCGTCGGCGGCAATATGGCGATGTTGGCGCTGTTCTTTCACCGGCATGTGGAAAAAATCCCGCCGTTCGGCACCCTGATGGGTGCCGGGGACCGTTGGTCGAAGGGGTGTGTTTCGCAATTGACCGGAGCGCTGGACACCTACCGGAGCCGCTGGCGCGGGTTGGTGATGCTGACTGTGGCGAGTATTTTCGGTGTGCACCTGATGACGGTGGCGGCGGTGTGGGTGATCACGCTGGGGTTGCCGGAGGGGGCGGTGGATCTGCTGACGCTGGCGGTGGCGGTTTCGGTCGGGAATATCGCCGGCCTGATTCCGTTGAGTCTGTCGGGGATCGGGATCCGGGATGTGACCATCGAAGCGATTCTCGGTGCCGGGATGGTGAAAATGGCGGCGGCGATTCCGCTGTTGTATACGATGATTATTTTGCTGGGGAATCTGATCGGGGGAATCTTTTTCGTGCTGGATCCGGGGCGCAAAGCGGCGAAAGAGGTGGAATGATGAATGGTTTTCAGTTGGAAATGAATTTCGAATCCTCGGCCAACCGGCTGCGGGATTGTCTCAATAACGGTGTTTTTTCGGTGCTGATCGAGCATGGCGCTCCGGCGCTGGACACCGATATGGGGGTGGCGGCGAAACGTCTGGAGGCATTGGAATACGCGGCGTTGAGCATCAGCGAGCTGCCGGTGTCGCTGGCGATCACCGACCGGTATTATCCGGAGGCGGCGCATCGCGCGGTGACCTATGCGTCCACTTTGCCCAGCGCCACCCGGAACCGGCATCTGGTGTATCTTTCGGGGCGCGACACCACCCATCGGGAGATGAAGGGGTTGTTGCGGATTGCCGCCAATGCCGGGTTGGCGAACGTGATTCCGGTCTCCGGCGATCATCTGGTCGGCGAGACTATGCGCCAGACCCGGAGCCGCAGCTTCGTCGAAGACATCTGGACGCTGCACGAAATCCAGCGCTTGAACGAGGCAGCGAAAGAGCATATATTCTGCGCCGGCGCGGTGGTCAATCCGTATAAATATGCTCCCCATCCATTGCTGGCGCAATATTACAAGCTGGTCAAAAAGTTCAATTGCGGCGCCGGTTTTGTGGTGGCGCAGGCCGGTTTCGACATGATCAAGCTGCAGGAGTTGCGCTGGTACCTGACCGAACGGCAGTTCTTTTTTCCGAGCATCGCCCGGCTGATGCTGCTGACGCCGGAACGGATGGATCAGATTTTGCGCGGGCATTTCCCCGGCATGGTGATTTCGGCTGAATTCCAGAATCTGCTGCGCAAGGAGCTGCGTTTTTCCAGCCAGCAATTCGAGGCGGCGCAATGGCGGCGGCTCGAGCTCCAGGCGGCCGGATGCCGGCTGCTCGGCTATTCCGGTGTCCAGATCGCCGGAGTCGACACACCCGAGAAGCTGAAGACGGTGGCGCGGCGGATCACCGAGGCGCTGGATGAATTCGCCACCTTCGACCATTGGCTGGAGGAGTATGAGTTTTATCTCGGCCGTGCCGACCTGGCGGCCTACTCCAACGGCTTCCAGCTGTTCGAGAAAATGTTGACCAGGGATGCCCGGGAGGCGGCGCCGGTCCCGACCGATTACACGCCGGCGCCGTTGCCGGCGGCCGAACATATCAAGCACAGCTGGCGCAACTTTCTGTTTCCCGAAGCCGATTTGCAGCCGGCGGGTTCGCGGCGGCTGTTGAAGCGCTTTTTCGCCGGCTGCAAGGGCTGCGGCCGCTGCCGTCTGCCTTTGACCTTTCACATCTGCCCGGAGCAGTGCCCGAAGCGGCTGGTCAACGGCCCCTGCGGCGGCGCGGCTTCGAACGGCATGTGCGAGCTTGGACATGACGCTTGTATTTTTCAGCGTATTACCGCGTTGGCGGAAGCCAGCGGAGCCATCGATTGGCTGGAGAACGAATATATCCCGCAGAATGAAACGGAGGGAGTATGATGTGGTGTTCGATGCAGGAATTTCTGGCGGAGGCCGGTGAAGTATTCGGAGCCGGTCTCTTCGAAGAGCGCAACGCTTCGTGGGCGCGCCGTTTCGGCCGGGCCTTGCGCCGTTATCTGGATGCCGCACCGCTTCCGGCGGCCGACGGCACGATATGCTATTACCCGTCCGGCGCGGTCGCCATGTGGCGGACGATTCCGGAGCAGGCGATCCAGTTTCATTATTCCGCGGGGATTGCCATCGATTTTGCGCTGCTGGAGCGGAAGCTGACGACGGCGCGGGATCGGGAGCCGGTGGTCGTGGATCAACTGTTCCAGGAGCTGCGCTCGGTGGCGCGGCAGGCGATTCCGGGGCGTTTTTCGGTGGGCGGCAATGCCTATACCCACTCGATTCCCGACTTCGAAACCCTGGTGAAGTCGGGCATCGACGGCATCCGGGAGCGCTGGAATGCGGGCCGGGCGCACGCGGAACCCGACTGGTCGGACGCGATGAACGAGGTGATTGCGGCGCTGGAGCGTTATGTCGCGCGCGCGGCGCGGCATTTGCGCGATTCCGGGGCGCCGGAGGCGCTGTGCCGGGTCTTCGAATCGGAGGTGAAAACCGGGGCGAAGGGATTTTTCGGGGCGCTGGCGTTGTTCAACTTTTTCTGGTATCTCGACGATGGCGATTCGATCGGCCGCTTCGACGGCTGGATGCGCCGTTATTACGAGGCCGATCCGGTGTCCGACGCGCAGGCGCTGGCGTGGTTGGAAGAGTTGTGGCATAATGTCGATTTGAACAACGGCTGGCACATGACCGTCGGCGGCCATTCGGCGCCGGAGCGGCTGGAATATTCGCATTTCACGTTGCTGGTGCTGCGTTCGCTGGGCAAATACCGGCGTCCCAACGCCGGGCTTCTGGTCGATCCGGCGATGCCGGAGGCGTGCTGGGAGGCGGTATTCGACAACCTGGCCAACGGCAGCGTGAATCCGGCGTTGTACAACGAAGCCGGTTACTTCCGTCGTTTGCAGGAGCTGACCCGGGTGGCGGAAGCCGATCTTTACCGGCTGGCGTACGGCGGCTGTACCGAACTGATGTTTTCCGGGTGTTCGAATGTCGGCAGCATCGACGCCGGTTTGAACGTGCTGGAGATACTGAGCCATACGGTTGAAAGCGCGTTGCCGGAGGCGCCGGATTTCGCCGCGTTCGAGCAACGCTTCCGCGCCGATCTGGAGCGGCAGCTGGAATTGTTGTTCACGGCGCTGGACCAGAGTCAGCAGGATATGGCGCTCTACCGGCCGCACCTGGTGCGCAGCATGTTGATCGGCGATTGTCTGGAGCGGGGCCGGGACTTCAATGACGGCGGCGCCCGCTGCAACGGCAGTGTGATCAACTTCGCCGGCTTGACCAATACTTACAACGCGTTGTGGACGATCCGCGAATGCTTTGCCGGGCGGCTGCCGTTCGACCGGGCGCAGTTGCGGACGATGCTGAAACAGGACTACCACGGCTTCGACGCGGAGCGCAAGGCGATCGAAAACCTGCCGAAGTTCGGCAACGGCTTCGAACCGCTGGACCGGCTGGCGGGCGAGCTGACGGAATTTCTTTTCTGCCGGGTGAATGCGCGGCGGATCCGGCGCGGAGACGGTTACGCGGTGGCGTCGGTGATCCTGTTCGTCACCTATGCCGATCTCGGAGCGCAGGTCGGGCCGACCGCGGACGGGCGCCGGGGCGGGACGCCGCTGGCGGATTCGGTGGGCGCGATGCAGGGGACCGATCTGGCGGGGCCGACGGCGCTTTTGCGTTCTTGTGCGGCGTTGCCGCAGGATGCCGGAATCGGGACGCTGGTGTTGAATTTGCGCCTGGATCGCGAACTGGTGACGTCGCCGGAAGGACGCGCCCGGTTGAAGGCGTTGATCCAGGCTTATTTCGCCGGAGGAGGCTTGCAGGTGCAGATTTCGATGGCGGATTCGGCGCTGCTGGAGGCGGCTCTGGCAAACCCGGACGACTATCCGCAGCTGATGGTGCGGATCGGCGGTTACAGCGAATATTTCCGCAACCTCCCGGACGATTTGAAGCGGGAAGTGATCAAGAGAACCATACAGAAGTAATATAGAGAGGTTTCAGCAATGGCAAAAGGAACAGTAACCCAAAAGATCATAGCCCGGCACCTCATATCCGGCGAAGCGGTCGCCGGTGCGCCGGTGGCGATAAAAATCGACCAGACCCTGACCCAGGACGCGACCGGGACGATGGCGTATCTCGAGCTCGAAGCGATGCGAATTCCGCAGGTGGCGACCGAGCTGTCGGTTTCGTACGTCGATCACAATATGCTGCAGAATGGGCCGGAAAATCGCAACGACCACATGTATTTGCAGAGTGTCGCGCAGGCCAAGGGCGTTTATTTTTCGGCTCCCGGCAATGGCATTTGCCACCAGGTGCACCTGGAACGCTTCGGCGCGCCGGGCAAGACCCTGCTCGGCAGCGACAGCCACACGCCGACCGGCGGCGGCATCGGCATGCTGGCGATCGGCGCCGGCGGCCTCGACGTCGCGCTGGCGATGGCGGGCAAGCCGTTCCGGCTCAGCTACCCGAAGGTGATCGGCGTCAAGCTGACCGGTAAGCTGCAGCCGTGGTGTGCGGCGAAGGATATCATCCTCAAACTGCTGTCGATTCTCTCCACCAAGGGCAATGTCGGCTGTATTGTTGAATACTTCGGCCCCGGCGTCGCCGCTTTGTCGGTGCCGCAGCGGGCGACCGTGACCAATATGGGCGCGGAATTGGGCGTCACCACGTCGGTGTTTCCGTCGGACGCTTCGACCCGGGCGTTTTTAAGTGCGCAGGGGCGCGGGGATGCGTATGTGGAATTGACCGCCGACGCCGATGCCGAATACGACCGGGTGATCGAAATCGATCTGAATGCGCTGGTGCCGCTGGCGGCCTGTCCGTCGAGCCCGGATGAAATCAAGACGGTGGCCGACCTGAAGGACATCAAAGTCAGCCAGGTGATCATCGGCAGTTGTACCAACAGCAGCTATCGCGATCTGGCGATGGTGGCGGCCGCGTTGAAGGGGCGCAAGGTTTGCCCCGAAGTGACCTTCGCCATCGCGCCGGGCAGCCGTCAGGTGCTGGAAATGCTGGCGCGCAACGGTATGCTGGCGGATATGATCGCCGCCGGCGCGCGGATTCTGGAAACCGGCTGCGGCCCGTGCATCGGCCAGGGACAGAGCCCGGCCAACGGTACGGTGACGCTGCGTACGTTCAACCGCAACTTCGCCGGCCGTACCGGCACCAAGGGCGACCTGGCGTACCTGGTCAGCCCGGAGACCGCGGTGGCGGCGGCCTTGACCGGCAAATTCACCGATCCGCGCGAGCTGGGCATCGCCTATCCGGAGATCGCCGAAGTGGACGCATTCCTGATCAACGACAATATGATCACGCCGCCGGAGAAGAACGCGCAGGTTGAAATCATCCGCAAGCCGACGATCGGCGAGCCGCCGGTGAACCAACCGTTGCCGGACGAATTCGACGGTGCGGTGGTCATCAAGACCGGGGACAAGATCACCACCGACCACATCATGCCGGCGGGGGTGCATCTGAAGCTGCGCAGCAATATTCCGGCCTATTCCAAGGTGGTGTTCGAATGCTTCACCGAAGAGGGCAAGCCGTCGTTCGCCGAGCGGGCGGCGGCGGTGCGCGACGCCGGACGGCACGGGGTGATCGTCGGGGGCGACAGCTACGGGCAGGGCTCGAGCCGGGAACACGCGGCAATCTGCCCGATGTATCTCGGGATCAAGGCGGTGATCGCGCTGGCGATCGAACGCATTCACCGCGCCAACCTGGTGAACTTCGGCATTGTGCCACTGACCTTTGCCGACGCGGCCGATTACGACGCAATCGCGGAAGGCGACACGATCGCGATTTCCGGTTTGCGCGGCCAGTTGGCGGAAGGCAAACCGGTCAGGGCGACGTTGAAAAAGGCGGACGGCACGACCCGTCCGTTGGAGTTGAAGCATTCGCTGACGGCGGAGGATATCGCAATCATCCTCGCCGGCGGCATGTTGAATATGTGATTTGGACTTCAGGCAGTAAAACTTATCACTCCTTAAACTCCGGGTTGTGAGGTTGCGCAAGCAAACTCGCAACCCGTACGTTAAAAAGGGTTGAGGAGGAGGAGGGAGGGGGTTCGGGGGAGGGAGAAGGGGGCCCCTTTCCTCAAAAGGGGGCCCTTCTTTCTCCCCCGGAGACTACTGCCTGCATTCTCGTGAAACTGGAGGTGGCGTATGCATTTGTGGGGGATGATTCCGGATGCGTGGCGGCGGGCGTTGAGCCGGTATGCGGCGGATGGCGATTTTCGCGATCTGGAGCGTTTTCTGTCGGTGGAGGTGACCAATGAGGCGGTGTTTCCGCCGTTGGAGCGCTGGTTTGCCGCGCTGGAAATGACGCCGCCGGAGGCGGTCAAGGTGGTGATCCTGGGGCAGGACCCGTACCACGACGAAAACCAGGCGCACGGGTTGGCGTTTTCGGTGCCGCCGCAGGTGGCGCTGCCGCCGTCGCTGCGCAATATCTACAAGGAAATGAGCCAGGATCTCGGTGTTCCGGCGCCGCGGACGGGCAATCTCGAGGGGTGGGCGCGGCAGGGGGTGCTGTTGTTGAATACGGTGCTCTCGGTACGCGCGCACGAACCCGGATCGCACCAGAAGCGCGGCTGGGAGCCGTTGACCGACATGATCATCAAAATCGCCAGTGCGCAGCCGCGCCCGGTGGCCTTCTGGCTGTGGGGCAATTTCGCCCGGGCGAAGGTGGAACTGATCGACGCCCGGCGTCACTTCATCTGCGAATCGGTCCACCCGTCGCCATTGAGCGCGAGCCGGGGATTCTTCGGTTCGCGCCCGTTCAGCCGGACCGACGCATGGCTGAAAGAGCGCGGCATCGCCCCGGTGGACTGGTGCGCGCTGGACAGCGACGAAGCGCAGCCGGAGCTGTTTTGACGGCTCTCGGGGAGAAGAGAAGGGCCCCCTTTTCTGGAAAGGGGCTCCCTTCTCTCCTCCCCGAACCCCTCCTCTCATCCTCCTCAAACCTTTTTGTATCATGATTTACGGATTTGCGTTGCAACTCCGTAAATCGGAGCTGCAAATGGGAATTTTTTGGTTGTTGATTTGCAAAATGCTTTGGAGCGGGTAAGGTATTCCAGGAAAGGAGAACTTGCCCCTATGAGTGACCTTGAATCGATCCCGTACTACCGGGTGCGGCTGGATGGTACTGAAGCCAAATTGAATGCGGTGGAAATCGAATGCCGCTTCCGGGCGGGAGAATTATCGACCTCTACCGAAGTTCGGCCGGATGACGGCGGCAGTTGGCGCGAGATTCGTTTCGATCCGCTATTGTGCCGGGAACTGACGGGGGCGTATCGGTTTGGGGATCGGCGTATCAAACGATTCGATTTGGTGAAGTTGCTGGCGCCTCCTGTGCTTGTATTGTTGTGGCCGCTTGTATTGTATGTTCCGGGATTCAGCTATCTGTGGAACACCTGGCTGTTGGCGGTTTGCGTTCTGGGTATTCCTCTGCTTGTCGGTTTTCATGTGCAGCATGCTCGCCTCATGGGGCTGGATGTCGTAAATCGCAGAGACTCCATGGCCATTCCCTATTGGAATTGCTGGTTGGGGTGGCGCGATTTCCGGAAGCGGATCGCCGAACTCCCGGAACCGCTGCGCGGGCGGTTGCTGCGGCTGAATCCCTGGGTATGGACGATGCTGCTGGTGTTTCTGTTGACGACCTGGTGGGCGCCTTTGAATTTTACCGGAGGGTTGATCGTCTGGGGGCTTCTGGCGCTTTTTTGTGTCGGCTGGCTGTTGCTGGCGATCCCGCTTTATCGCGAAATGGAGCGTAACTGCCGGATCTGGCGCGACCGCAATCCGCCGTTGGAGGCGGCCGATAACACGGTTCCGTTATTGCCGTGGCAGCAGTTGTTGAGGGAAGAGAGGTCCAGGCGGATTTGGGCAACCGGTCTGTTGATATTCGCCTGCCCGTTTTTGGCGATTGCGGTTTTGTGGCTGCCGTATTATGGGGTCGCGGAACTCCGAATGCGGCTGCTGGAGCTGGATGCCGGCCCGGATTATCCTGCCGCCATTGCCGCATGGCACCAGGCGGTACCGGAGCCGCATGCTTCGGTGGCGCTTGTGGGAGGGGGCAGATTGCCGGAAGAATCGATACCCCGGAGTGCGTTCATGATACTGAAATCCTACACGGATTATTTTCAGCGACGACAATTCAACGGTTTCCGGATGGAGGATTCGGTATTGGAGATTGTGTTCTCGATCTTCAAACCCGGTCTTTATGGATCTCGAGGCCGGCAAGCCGACTGGTACCGGAAGTATCTGCCGGAATATCCGGACCCCCGGATAACGCTCCTGGAATTACTGGAGTTGGAAGCGGATCTGGACTACATTCGCGGTATACTGCGGGAATACCCGCATCTCGGGGTGGAGTGGCGCACTATGGATACAATGTCATCGGTCAGCGGCACGCAGAGGCTGCTGGTGCGCTATGTGCTTTGGCGCGCTTGGACGATGGAGCTGGATCCCGGCTTCGATGTCGAGGCATTCGTACAGGATTTGGAGCGGCTGGGTGTTTATTTCTCGGAAGACCCGTTCTATGGTTGGCAGGGGCTGGGTGTGGTCAATATCGGATGGGAGAAAATATTGACCGCCCGGTTGAAATCGTGCCCGGGCGAATTGCTGGCGCGGGCGGGCAGATATATGGAAGCAGCCGAAGCCGAATGGCGCCGCCGATTCACCGATAGCATTTGGCTGAAGGAATTGTGGGTGATGGAGGCGGTCCGGCCCCTGATGGAATATCTCCCGTTTAGGGGTGAAGTGCAGTTGGCCGGATACCGCTTGACCTTGGAACAAATCCGTTTGCTGCAGGCGGATTATTATGAAAGCCACGCCGCCGGCAGGGCACTCCGGGAGCGCTACCGCTCCAGTTACCGGCCCGGCGTGGTACAGTACGATAGCGATACGGAGCATGAACGTGCGATTGCCGAAACGTCGGTACAGGTGCGTTCGCTGCAAGTTTTGATCGCCTGTGAACAATACCGGCGGCGCCACGGGGAATATCCGGCGGATATCGAGGCGCTGGTGCCGGAGTTTCTGGCGCGTGTGCCGGTCGACCCCTTCGACGGACAACCGTTGCGTTACCGGAAGGGCGAAGTGGTTTATAGTGTCGGTGTCGACGGCGTCGACGACGGCGGGCAAAGAAAATCGGACATCGGGGTGTGGTTTCCCGGAAAGGATCGGCCACTGTGAAACGCTGGTGGAAAATCCTGGTTGCCGGTGTTGTCACCGGCGCGGTTGCCGGTGTGATTCTGGGAATGCTTTGTCTGTGGCTGTATTTTCCGGTGTGGGTGGTGGAAGTGTTGCCGATGTGCTCTGAGTGGGGGTATTGGCCGGATGCAATCCGGGTGGGAGCGGTATATGGCGGCGGCTTCGGGCTGTTGGCGGCGCTGGCGGTGGGGCTGTTTGCGCCCGGGGACGGCGGCTGGCGCTGGGCGTTGGGCATGGCGGCTGGAATCGGCGGGGGTTTTACCGCGGGTTATCTGGCCGGGCGGGCGGTGGATACGCTTCCCGTGGGGCTGCATGATATGTTTTTCGCCGTACCGCGGAATCCGGAATTGCAGCGGCCGTTCATCGGCATCGGGTTGAGCATGCTCGGCGCCGTCTGGTTCGGGGTGGCGGCGACGTATGTCGCGATCGGGTGGCGGCAAAGGCGGAATTCCGCTTTGGCGCCGGAGTGCTCCTATCCGCAATTTCTGATTTGCGACACCTTGGGAGGGTTCATCGGCTGGCATTGGCTGTACCTCGGCTATGCCTGGGTGGCGCTGTTGCAATGGCTGGTGTTCGGGTTGGGATTTTTACATCCGGTATTCTGGGCGCCGCTCGGTATTTCGCTGTTTGCGGCGCTGTGGGTGCGCCAGGATGGGTGGCGGCGCCCGGTATTGCATGTGTCCGGCGCGTGGGGAGTGAAGATCCTCTGCGCGGGAATCGTGCTATTCGTTCTTTTGTTGCCGGTCATGAGCCTGGCCCGCTACGGACAAGAGCGGATCCGTTGCCGCCGGTCATTGGAAAGGGCCTGGGAGGCAATTGAAAACTACCGGACGAAACACGGAGGCGCTTACCCGCCGGACCTGGAGCTGCCGGATCTGGCCGAAGCGCACCGGCATTGCCCGGCGTTGCCGGCGGCGACCCGTTATCGATGGCTGCCGTTGCCGGAACAACCGGCCAAAGGGGGTATTTATCCGGTGCTGTATGACAGCTGGTTGCCGGCGCCGTATCCGCATCCGCGCGGAACGCAGGTATTGTGGTCGGACGGTTCGGTGACCCGGTTGTTCGGCGTCGGTTACCACGGCACGTTCCGGGACGAAGCCGAGTTTCAGGAGGCGTTGGAGCAGGAAAAGCGGGAGAAAATGGCGAAACGGGAGAAAGTGGCAAAATGATTTTCCGGAAGTTGCTTTTCATGCTATTTGCCACGGTCTGGAGTTTACTGCTGCTGTGGCAATGGCGGTACCGGATGTGGATTTGGCCGGTTATCGGGGTTATTTGGTTGGTCTGGGGAGGAGGGCGGAGTCCAATGGAGTGGCGTTCCGTCAATGCCGCTTTGTTTACATTGCCCAAGTTGGAGTATTCGGGCCCGCCGTTACGTTTTTTGCCGGAGGCCGAAGCGGTTCTGAAGCGCAGACAGTGGCGGATGGTTTCGATTGCCAGGAATTTTTTCTCTGTGATTCCGTGTCTGTATTGGCTTCCCGGCATTGCTTGTGTGCTGAATCTGGCGGCGCTTCTGGCCGGGGATCCATTCATGGCGACGATCGCGATGATGTGCTGTATTGGCGGCTGGGTGATTTTTGTCCCGGTCTGTCTGTATGCGGAGTGGTTTCTGCGGCGGACGCGGAAGCTTTTGACCGAGTACCGGAAGCAGGCTCTGGCACATGCCGCCCGGCCCGCGTGGGATATCGAGGATGCGCAATGCCGCGATCACTTCTGCCGCCATTTCGGCCCCGAAGAGGCCTTTTGGGCATTATGGCTGGTGGAAGCGGCCGGGGTTGCCGAGATGATGTATCCGGACGATGTATTGATGGCGGTCTGCGGCGGCAACTATTTTGACGTATTGACGAAGTTGAAAAAAACATCGTGGGTGAAGACACCGGAGATGACGTTGCGCGAAGCGGCGTACAACTGCATTTTACCGCAGCCGTTGCGTGAAAACTCCGCCCGGAGCGATATCGTGTTGCCGGATCCTCCGGAGATTCCGGCGGAGGCGCCGCCCCTGTCCGGTTATGCCGGGAAGGTTGTTGAATGCTGCCGCGGCGAGGAATGGCCGAAGCTGTCGGAGGAGAAAATACAAGGGGAGCTGCTCCGGCGCCCGGAAATCACCGGCGACTTGTTCGCCAGCTATTGGCCGACCAGGCGCGAAGCGGCGATTGCGTTGACATTGCGGAATCTGGCGGTGGATCAAATGGATCGCCCGGAGGCGCTGATGTGTTATCCGAACGACCCGATGGCGTTTCTGACTTATGTGGCGGACGATTCGATGGAATCAATCGAATTGATTCTATCAATGGAGTGGGAATTCAATATTGTGATCCCCGATTCGGAAGCCGTCGGCGTTTTGCGCCAAATGAATCTCGCGCAGGCGGTGCAATATATCATGGAGAAGCAGGACGGGGTGGCGCGGGAAGAGGGGGAGGGGAAGCCGGAGTGAATTTTCGCCGCCGGTGCGGCGCCTCGTCCGCTCCGTATTCCGGGAATCGCTTCGCTCTCCCTGCATCATCGCTCCCTCGGGAGGCTTCCGCTCGCCTCCCGGCTCGCTTGCTTTACTTTCGCCCCTTTCGAGGCGCCTACGGCGCCTGGGGCGACCAGCGCTGTTCGCGCGCTGGACTGCGCCTCCGTATGACGGAGTGCAGAACCGCCGCTTCGCGGCTCTATTTTATTTGTTTTTAAATCTTTTTAAATTAATTCTAATTGGGATTGAAGGTCGGCGAGCTCGCGGCGCCAGAAGTTTTCGCCGCCCCAGTCCGGGTGATTCTGGCGGAACTGGAAGTCGTCGCTCTGCATCCGGCACCAGTCCAAATAGTAGATCATCCGCATCGCCCGCAAGCCCTCGATCAAACCGCACTCCATCCAGTCAAAGCCGCGGAAGTCTTCGTACCCCTCCGCCAGCAATGCCAGCTCCTCGCGGCAGTTATCCGCATGGTCCGGCAGCAGCAGCCACCAGTCCTGTATCGCCGGCGCCAGCATGCAGTCGTCGAAGTCGATCAGCATCAACCCGGTGTCGGGACGTTCCAATATGTTGCCGGCGTGACAGTCGCCGTGAACCGGAATCAACGGGACGCCGTCGAAGCGCTCCTCCAATCGTTCCAGCAATTGGCCGGTGCATTCGCGCCACGCCGCCCGACTGCCGGGAGCGATGACGCCGGAGGCGTCGAGCCGTTCCAACGCCGGACGGGTTGCGTGCTGCGGAGTGAACTTCCAGCGGCGGCGGAATTCGACCCCGTCGCC
Organism: Victivallaceae bacterium; assembly: GCA_031549115.1. Taxonomy (GTDB): domain Bacteria; phylum Verrucomicrobiota; class Lentisphaeria; order Victivallales; family Victivallaceae; genus JAVBQJ01. The sequence continues at coordinate 17,061 of JAVBQJ010000092.1, read as the reverse complement.
GGCATTGTGCAGCCGCGCCAGCAAGCGCCCGAGACGGCGCCAGCCGTCGGCGTCGGTGATTTCCAACGGCCGCCCCCAGCACTTCGGATAGATGGCGAAGGGGATTCCGGCTGCGGTTTGCGCCACCGTCGCGTTGTTGGCGCCCGGCAGCGGCGAGGGGCGATCACCGGGATTTCATCGCGCTGCGCCGCCCGTACCAGTGTGTGCTCTTCGAGAATCGCTCCCGCGCTCCAGCGGCCCGGACGGTAGAATTTGATGATATGGCGCTGACGGTCGGCGGCTTCGAGTTCGTAGACCCGGTTGACATAGCTGGCGCAGGGACGCGAAAAACCGGAAAACGGGATCTGCAACGCCGCCTCGGCGGCATCGATCACGTCGTCCGGCAGCAGCGCCGAAAAGCCGTCAGCGATAGGTGCGGGTGAGCCAGTCGTTTTCGATGCCGGCGGTCGGGTCGATCCAGATTTTGCTGTCTTCAAGTGTATTCTTTCCCCAGGCCGTCAGATACCAGGCCAGAATTTTCCGTTTACTCAAACCGGTGAGGTTGAAGGTGGTTTCCAGACCCGAAAGCGAACTTGCCATCGGTTTGTTCTGCGCTTCGTCGGCGCTGGTCCACAAGGGCCGGTCCCCGGCGAGCAGCTTTTCCAGAACCTTGATTTCACTCCAGCCGCGGGAGCTGATGCGCGCCGAATTGCTGTTGGCGTAGATGTTGCGCTGACGCCGGATACTGCCATCCTGCGCTTCGCTCTCGGTCAGCACCACCAAATAGAAATACGGCATCCGGATGCGCGGATCGTTGCACTGATCCTGGCGGCGCATGATATGGTAGCGGACATTGAAATTCAACTGTTTCTTTTTGTTGTCGGGAATTTCGACGTCGCCGAGCCGGATATCGTATGCCGTGCTGTTGTCGTCGAGGTAGCCGCCCTCGACCTTCAGGTCCTCATCGTAATAACGGACGACATCGGCGAGCGGCACGATGAAATCTTTTTTGTCGTATTCGCACTGCATCTGCCCGTCGGCGATGGTTTGAATGGTCACCTTCGGAAGAATGGCGAGCTGATTGGAATTCCGGTCCCGGTAAATCAGGGTGCCGCCGGAGAGAGAAAAGGCCGCCAGCAATATTCCGGCCACGTAACGTTTTCCGGTCATCGTATCCGTCTCCTGTTGTTGCCCGACAAAAAAGGCGGAACCTCATCACAGGTTCCGCCAAAGAAAAACACGAAATCAATCCATCGGTTTGGTCTTGGGCAGGCCAAGCACCTTCTCCGTCGGAATGCGCTTTTCCGCAAGCAGCGCATTGATGCGTTCATAGCGCTTCATCACATTGCGCTTTTTCCGGATTTTGCCGCCGACGCGGAGGCTGGGATGCTGAGACATAGTTATCACCTCATATATGTTTTCAATTGCTTGTTCGTTACAATGACAACTCTATAATATGCCACTATTTCGCCAATATGCAAGCCGGAGCGGGGAAAAAAAGTTTTTTTTCGTTCCGGCGTTTGCAACTCGAATGCTTCCCCGTTACATTATCCTGCAAATAGGGAGGTTGGACATGGAGAAGCGGTTGGCGGCGATATTGGCGGTTCTGGCGTTCGGCGGCGCCGCGATGGCGGCGGAATTCCGGTCGGAAAAGTTTTCCTACCGGATCGAACTGCCGGAGGTGTGGCGGCCGGTTACCGCCGAATTGGTTGGGCAGCTGACCTTCGAGGGCGACGGAGCGGAGGCGGCCAAGGAAACCGTCCTCAAGCTTGCAACCGACCCGGAAACGGATTATTTCCTGCTCGGCGTGGACGCGCCCTATGCCGACAATCTGAACGTGGTCGCGATGGACGGCGTGGATTTCCCGCTGGAGCGCTACCTGCCGGAGCTGCCCGCGGTGTTCACACAGGTCTATACGCAGAAATACAACTCGCCCGCGGAAGTTTCCGGGATGATCTTCTGCAGCATCGGCGAGCACCGGGCGCTGACTTTCGTCACCTCGTTTCCCGAGCTGGAATTGAAGCAGCTTCAATATATGATCGAGGCCGCGCCGCGCCGGACTTTGTGTTTCACCCTGACCACCCGGCCGCAGGTATTCGATGCCGCCGCCGAAACATTGGCGGCGGCGATGCAGACGGTTTCGTTTTCAGAGCAACCCGGTGTCGCAACACCAGGTGAGCGCGTCGATTAGCCCCTCCTGTGTGGTTTTCGTCGGCGCGTAACCAAAGGCGCGTTCGGCCTTGCCGATGTCGAAGCACATGTGTTCCAGCAGGAAATCCATCCGGTAAGGCATGGTCACCTCCGGGTAGATCGTCACCAGTTTTTCGGCGGCGATATGGCGGATCTCCGAATGGCTGCCGAGAAATTCCATCGCGGTGGCGAGATATTCGCCCAGCGTGACCGCCCGGCGGCACGAGATGATGAAAATCTCGCCCCGGACCGCATCGGGGTAATCCAGCGCCTGTACGAAGGCGCGCGCCAGATCCTGATTGTAGCCGGATTGCAGCAGGATGTTTTCGCACGGCGCGATGGTGACCGGTTGATTCGATTTCAGCAATTGAAAGAAGCGGATGTCGCGGGCGCCCCACAACTCCAGCGGCACCCGTCCGGCGCCGATGATGTTGGTCGGCCGGAAAATCGTGATCGGGAACGCGTGGTCCCGGTACATTGCCAAGGCCCCGGCGTCGCGTTCCGATTGGTCGAAGAAGTTCACCGCCGTCTTGGCGCGCCACGGGTGGTCCTCGTCGGCCGGAAAGTAGCGCAGCGGCACGAAAGTCCCGGTCGAGCTGCAGTAAAACACGTTTTGCGCCTGCGGAATGTAACGCCGGTAGAGTGCGGCGCTTTCCATGCCCGGCACCGAGTCGATCACCGCGTCCACCGGCAGCTTGCCGGCAACCTGTGCCAGAAACGCCGGGTCGTTTTTGTCGCCGTGCAGCATTTCGACTCCGGACAAATCCACCGTGTCGCGGGTGTTTTTTCCCCGGGTCACGCCGTATACCCGGTGCCCGGCGTCCACCGCCAACCGGGCAATCCGGCCGCCGATTTCGCCGGAGGCGCCGAATACCAATACATTCCGTTTCATTGTGGTCTCCTGGGTTTTTGTGGGGGGCTTGTGCTTGTTGTTCGCCGCAGGTGCGGCGGCCTCGTCCGCTCCGTGTGTAGATTGGATTGTCGCTCACGCTTCCAATCCAATCTACACCATCGCTTCCTCGGGCGGAAGCGCTCGCCAGTTGGCTCGCTTCCCTGGATTTCGATCCCTTCTGGGATCGACCAACGTATTCGCCGTTGGATCGCGCCTCCGTATGACGGAGTGCAGAACCGCCGCTTCGCTCGCTACGTCCTTCGGACTTGCTCTTCCCCCTCGCGTTTTGCGCTCGGTTTCGGCTTCGCCATCGGCTCTATTTTATTATTTTTAAATTTCGGTCAGGCTTTTTGCCCAGTCGGACAGGGAATTGTCGCGCGCGCCCAGCACCAGCACGATATCATCGGCGTTCAGGTCCATGCCGTCGCGCAACTCCCGTTCCGCCGCCATCCGGTCCGCCGGGTGGCGCAAGCCCGGCAAGCCGCCGCGCCGTGTCCAATCCGTCACCACCTCCGACGCCTTCGGCGAAAAACTCGAACTCCCGCCCGCGTAAAACGGCTCCAAAAGCCAGAACGCGTCGCCGGCACGCAGCGTTTCGTGCAACTGCCGGTACAATTCATCCTGCATGAATCCGAGCGGGCCATAGCCGTGCGGCTGAAACAGTGTCACCACCCGTCCATCCGCTCCGGCCAACTCCTGCGCCGCACGGATCACGCAGCAGATCTTTTCCGGGTTGTGCGCATAGTCGTCGAATACCCGCGCCTGTGTTCCCCGCATCCGGCCCGCCGGGTCGAAACGGCGCCAGACCCCGTGCAATTCTCCCAGCGCCGGCGCGATCCGTTCCCACGGATAACCGAGCAGCTCCAGCATGGTTCCGGCGGCCAGCAGGTTCAACGCGGTATGAAAACCAGGCTGCGGCAGCCGCACCCGGTAACGGCCGAAAAATTCGGCATACGCCGTGCCGCCGGTAATTTCATAGCCGGTCACCTCCGCCGACCGGAAGATTCGCACCGGCAAACCGGCGGGAAGCGCATCATGGAGCGCCGCTTCGACCTCCTCCGCCATCACCGCGCCCCGCTGCGCGTGCCGGACGAATTCGGCGAACACCCGCGCCAGCTCCGCTTTGTCGTAATGGTCGGTGCCGATATTCAGCACCAGCGCGTAATCGGGGTGGTAGGCCAGCAGGCTTTTGTCGCTCTCGTCGGCTTCGAACACCAATGCGTCGCGCCCGGCGCGGAAGTTACCCGCATACGTATCGCTCTGGAACGCATTGATGAGCCCGCCGTTCAGCGCCATCGGATCGGCGCCGAGCCGGTACAGCGCTTCGGCCAGGTAACTGGTGACCGAGGTCTTGCCGCAGCTGCCCGAAACCGCGATCGCCGGCGTCACGCCGGCGCGTTGGATCGCCAGCTGCAAGGCTTCCGCACGATGCAGGCGCGGCAATGCGGGGAGCCGCGCGAAATCGGGATTGTCGGACTCGATGGCGCTGGAGTAGACCAATGCGTCGGGCGCAATCTGATCGGCGAAGGAGCCGTCCTGCGGGAATACCCGGATGCCCTGCGCCGCGAAGGCACGGAAAATCCTCTGGTTTTCCGGCCGGTCGGCGCCGCGGTCGGAGCCGGACACCTCCAGTCCCGCCGCCCGCGCCAGCTGCGCGAGGCCGCTCATGCCGATGCCGCCGATGCCGACGAAATGCAAGCTGCGATAGTTCATAACTTTGTCATCTCTGTTTTTTCTGGGCGGCTTCGTATTCCGCCATCAGTTCCGGGTTGGGCTTGATGTCCAGATATTTGATGGTCCGCTCGCCGATCGCCCGGAAAGTCGGACCGGCGGCGGTGCCGCCGTACGAAGTCGTACTCGGGCTGTCCAGCGTCAGCAGCAGCACGAACGCGGGGTCTTCGACCGGGACGATCCCGATGAAGCTGGCGTAATATTTGCCGCGCTGGTAGACGCCGTTGACCGCTTTGCGGGCGGTGCCGGTCTTGCCGGCGACGTTATAGCCGGGGATATTCGCCTGTTTGGCGGTACCGCCGTCTTCGGTTACTGCCAGCATCATATCCAGTATCTGCCGGGTGGTGTTGGGGTTCCGAAACAGCTGAAACGGTTCGGAGACCGGATTTTCGGTGATTTTCCCGGTGTCCGGATCCTGAACCCGGGCGATCAGGCGCAGGTCGCGCCGCCGGCCCTGATCCGCCAGGGCGCAATAGGCGCGAACCATCTGCAGCGGCGATACCGCGATCCCGTAGCCGATCGGGAAACGTGAAATCGACAGGCCGTCCCAACGCGAAAGGCTGGGAAAGATACCGCGGGTTTCCGGTCGCAGCGGAATGCCGGTGTGTTCGCCGAGACCGAAACGACGCAGCACCCGGTTGACCATTTCCTTGCCCATCTCGACCGCGATTTTCGCCGTGCCGATGTTACTTGACTTCTGGATGATCTGGGTGACGGTCAGCATTCCGTACTGATGTGTGTCGGTCAGGGGCCGGTTCAGAAACATCCAGCGGCCGTTTTCGCAATTGACCTGCGTGTTCGGGGTGACGACGCCATAATCCAGCGCGCCGGAAATGGTCAGGGGCTTCATGATCGAACCCGGTTCGTAGGCATCCTCGATCAGCCGCAACCGCCAGCCGAGACTGTCCATCACTTTGCGGTTGTTCGGGTCGAAGGTCGGGCGCTGCGCCATCGCCAGGATATCGCCGGTCTTCGGATCCACCATCACCGCGTAAACCGATTCGGGGCGCACCGTCTCCATCAGCTTGTCGAGCTCCTCCTCCATGATGGACTGGATGACTTCATCGATGGTCAAATAGACGTTCAAGCCGTTGCGGCCCTCGGCCAGCTCCTCTTTTTCGCCGTAATACAAAGGGCGTCCGGCGAGGTCGCGCTCGTAACGCTCCTTGCCGGTGGCGCCGGACATTTCGTCGTTGAACAACTTTTCCACGCCGGAGACCGGAATGACGCTGTCCTGGTCCATGCGGGTGAAACCCAGGATATTGGAAAGAAGGCGGCTTTTGACGTAATTGCGCATGTAGGCTTCGCGAAAGGTGAAACCCTTGAACTTGTTGACCTTGAACACTTCTTTCAGGTGTTCCGCGGTTTCCAGGGGGATGTTGCGCGCCAGCATCACGTATTGCAGCGGCAGCGTTTCCGTGACGCCGTTGCGGGTGACCTGCCGGGTTTTGCGCATGAGTTTGCGGTAGACCATCTCCCGGTTGAGCCCGAGCTCGCGTTCCAGAAGGTAGGCGGCCTTGGCGCAGACGATGGCGTCGCCGACGATCGAGGGGTCGGCGATCAGCTCTTCGCACGGGACGTTTCCGACCAGGAGATTGCCGTTGCGGTCGAGAATTTCGCCCCGTTTCGGCGTGGTGGTGGTGACCGAGGTATACTGCCGCCGGGCTTTCTGAAACAGTTCGTCATGGCGTTCGATCTGGACGGCATACAGCCGCCACCCCAATGCGGCGAAGAGCAGAATCAACCCGACTCCGAACAGCCGGATCCGGGTGCGAAGCGATTCATTGTTGTTCGACATGGAGTGAATCACCCTTTCCGGTCCGGATCAGTCCAAACGGTTGTTGCCGGCGTTGCGCGGCCGGTTTTCCGCGGTTGCCGTTTCGGTCGCGGTATAGCGGCCGGGCGTCATCACCAGTTGCCGGGTCTGATCCGGCGTGGGCTGGCGCAGCGGCAGATTGTAATAGGCGATCCGCACCCGGATGTATTCCCAGCTGGAGAGATTCTCCCGCCGGATCCGGAGCGCTTCCATCTCCCGGTCAAGCTGGTGCAATTCGCTTTTTACCTTGCCGATTTCCCGCTCGGTCACGCTGATGTCCTGATTCAGCGCGATCTTGTAATTGATGATCAGAAAGGCCGCGCTGATGATGACGATGACGTTCAAAAGCACCCACAGCCGCATCAGAATCGAACGGCCGGCTTCGCCGCGGGCGCGATTTTTGCGATTGGTCAGGTTTCGGGCTTGAATATTCATAATGGCGTGTTCCTTCCGGCTTGCTGTTGTGGTTGTGGTGCGACTGCGATTTTCTGTGCCGCGCGCAATTTCGCCGACGCGGCCCGGCGGTTGACTGCCAGCTCTTCCGGTGACGCCGTGACGACCTGACGGTTCACGGGAGTCATGGTTGCTGTCTTTCCGCAGCAGCACACCGGCAGTCCCGGCGGACAAATGCAGCTTCTGGCCGCATCGCGGATGTAATTTTTCACCATCCGGTCCTCCAGCGAGTGAAATGTGATCACCGCCAGAATTCCGCCGACCGCCAGAAGCGATTCGGCTGCCGCCAGACCGCGCTCCAACTGTCCCAATTCATCGTTCACCGCAATCCGGAGCGCTTGAAACACCAACGTCGGGCTCGGCAGTTGTCCGGGACGCGAACGCCCCAGCACTTCATCGCAGAATGCCGCCAGCTCCCCGGTGGTCGCAAACGGCGCGCTTTCCCGCCGCAGCACCATCCGGTTCGCCAGCCGGCGCGCCTGCCGGATCTCCCCGTATTCCCGGAAAATCCGCTCCAGTTCGCGCTCGTCCGCGCGATTCAAAAGCCGGCTCGCCGTCACCGGCGACTCCCGGTCCATGCGCATATCCAACGGTCCGTCCATCCGCCAGGAGAAACCGCGCTCCGCCGTATCGATCTGCGGCGAGGAGATGCCGATGTCGAGCAGAATACCGTCGACTTCGCCCCACCCCGCCTCATCGGCGATGCGCGCCATATCGGCATATTCCCCATGCACCAGCGTCACCCGATCCGCCGCAAAGGCCAGCGTCCGGCGCGCCCGTTCGAGCGCCGCCCGGTCCCGGTCGATGCCGATGAGGCGCGCCGCCGGATCGTCGGCGAGCAGCCGTGCCGCGTGCCCCCCGTTGCCGAGCGTCCCGTCGATAAGCCGACGCGGGCGCTCCGCCGGAGTGGCGCCGGGCGCCAGAAATTGTGCGACTTCACGCAACAATACCGGTTGATGGAGTAGTTCTTCGGTCATGGGAAAACAGCCGTTTCCTGCGCTATAAATGATTACAACGATTCTTTCAATGCGGCCAACAGGTCGGCGCCGGAGCTGCTGACCTTCCGCAATTCTTCCATATATTCGCAATCGGTGGTCGGATCGTCGCCGGTCCAATTTTCCGGTGCGCACAATTTGATCTGGGTCACGGCGCCGATCAGTTTGACCTGGGTGCCGATCTGAACCCGGTCCAGCATGGCCCGGTCCAGTTTGACCCGGCCCTGCTTGTCGCAGCAGCAGTTGCGCGCCTTCGAGCCGAACCATGCCAGCGCCCGCTGCAAGGCGGCGTTGAACGGATCGTTTTTGGCTTTGCGGATGAATTCCGCCAGCAACTCCGGGGGGAAAAGACGCAAATCCCGATCCGCGCCGGGTACCAGAATGAAACGGGTCTCCCCGTCTTTCTTCCGCCACTCGCTCGGAATCGCCACCCGGCACTGGTTGTCCAGCGCATGATCGAACTCGCCGAGATAACCCAGGCCGGCAAAGGAATCCAAATCGTCCATTTTTGCCCCTGAAGTCCCCTAATTTCCCCTATATACACCTAATGTGCCACGATTTCCCCTAAATGCAACTTTAAAATGCAATATTTTTGCAATTTTTATTTGTGAAAGTGCGACTTCGAGGTTAGATTTATGACAGTAGCCCAGAAAGATGGATCAAACGACAGAATTCCGGGAGGAATGTGAATGAAAACAGCGCTTCGGTTGATGAGTGGAGTCGTGGCGGTAATTGCCGCCATGCTGTTCATGGTCGGTTGTACGACGGTGGATTATACCGGTCGCAGCCAATTGATGTTTTACAATGAAAGCGATGATATCTCCACGGGTACCGAGGCTTGGGAGCAGATTCTGGCGGAGGAAACGGTCGATGCCGATTCGGTGTATCGGGCGAATCTGGAGCGGGTGGGGGGGCATGTCGCCGACATCGCCAACCGGCCGCAGTACCAGTGGGAATTCAAGGTGATCCAATCCGACGTCGCCAACGCGTTCGCGCTGCCGGGCGGCAAGGTCGCGTTTTACACGCCGATTTTCGACTATATGGACAACGATGCCGAGCTGGCGACGGTGGTCAGCCACGAAGTCGCCCATGCGCTGGCGCGGCACGGCATGGAGCGGCAAAGCCAGGGGGTGATGCAGGTCCTCGGGATGATTCCGATTTTACTGCTGATCGACGATGAGGAGGATGCGCAGACGATGGCGGCGGTGTATATGGGCGTCACCAATGTCGGCGCGATGCTGCCGTACAGCCGGGCGCATGAATCCGAGGCGGACCATATCGGGCTCATGATGATGGCCAAAGCCGGCTACGATCCGCGTGCCGCGGTCTCTTTCTGGGAGAAGTTCGGCAATATGAACACGACGTTCCTGGAGGACTTTCTGTCGACCCACCCGGCCGGGAAAGACCGGGTCGAGTCGATGCGCAAGCTCATGCCCGAGGCGCTGGAGCTGTACAACCAGGCGCCGGTGCAACGCGGCCTCGGCGCCTCTATTCCCCACGGGAAGTGATCGTCAGCTCCGCAATGCCCGCAACGCGTTGGCCACCGCCAGCAGCGCGACGCCGACATCGGCGAAGATCGCGAACCATACCGACGCGATGCCGGCGAGCGCGAGCACCATTACCGCGAACTTGAAGCCCAGGGCCATCAGGATATTCTGCCAGACGATCCGGCGGGTCTTGACCGCAATCCGAATCGCGGTCGCGATCTTGCCGATATCGTCGGTCAATATGACCACATCGGCGGCTTCGATCGCGGCGTCGGCGCCGATGCCCCCCATCGCGATGCCGAGGTCGGCGCGCGAGAGTACCGGGGCGTCGTTGATGCCGTCCCCGACAAACGCGGTCTTCTGCCCCGGCGCCTCTGAAGCCAGCAGCGCTTCGAGTTCCGTGACTTTGGCGTCCGGCAGGAGTGCGGCATGGTATTCGGTCACGCCGGCTTCGGCGGCAATTTTTTCCGCCGCCGCCCGGCTGTCACCGGTCAGCATCACCAAGCGTTCCACTCCGGCGGCGCGAAGCTCATTCAGAGCTTCCCGGACGCCGGGACGCAGCTCATCGGCAATCAGCAAACATCCCAGATAGCGGCCGCCGCGGGCGACATGCACGGTAGTTTCGGGGTAAGCCGCGACCGCTTCGATACCGTGTTGCCGCATCCATTCGGCATTGCCGACAGCGAGTACGGCGCCGTCGACTTCGGCTTCAATGCCCAATCCGGCGGCCTCGCGTACCGTTGTCTTGCCCTCCGGGACCGGACCGTGTGCCTCCCGGATCGCCCGCGCGATCGGGTGGGTGGAGTATTGTTCGGCGATGGCGGCGTCGCGCAACAGCGCTTCCGGCGCGACTCCCGCTTCCGGCAGGATCCGGGTTACTTTGAAGACACCTTGCGTCAAGGTGCCGGTCTTGTCGAAGGCAATGGTGCCGAGGCGGTTCAACAAATCCAGATAGTTGCCGCCCTTGACCAGGATTCCCTGCCGCGCCGCGCCGCCGATGCCGCCGAAGTAGCTCAACGGAATCGACAGCACCAGGGCGCAGGGGCACGAAATGATCAAGAGACTCAGTGCCCGGTAGAGCCACTCCGAAAAGCTGCCGAATCCGGCCAGGGGCGGTACCAGTGTGACCAATACGGCCAGTGCGACCACCGCCGGCGTGTACCAGCGGGCGAAACGGGTGATGAATTTTTCCGTCGGCGACTTTTTGTCCGCCGCGTTGCGCACCAGATCGAGGATACGCGACACCGTGGATTCGGACAAGGGCCGGATCACCTCGATTTCCAGTACGGCGTCGGTGTCGATGGTACCGGAAAACACCTCATCCTCCGGACAAGCCCGGCGCGGTACCGATTCGCCGGTCAGCGCCCGGGTGTCGAGGAACGCGGCGCCGGAGCGAACGATGCCGTCCAACGGGATCTTTTCTCCCGGCCGGACCACGACGATTTCCCCCACCGCCACGTTTTCCGGCGGGACGGACTGGATTTTCCCATCCCGTTTGACGGCGGCGTGATCGCTGCGCAGATCCATCAACGCTTCGATATTGCGTTTGGAGCGGGAGACCGCGGCATCCTGAAGCGCCTCGCCGACGCCGTAAAAGATCATTACCGCGACCGCTTCCGGCATTTCACCGATGGCAAACGCGCCGAGCGATGCGATTCCCATCAGGAAGTTTTCATCGAAAACCTGTCCGGTGCGAAGATTGCGCCACGAAGCCAGGAATACATGATATCCGGCCACGAGCAGTGCTGCGCCGAAGCCGCCGATTCGCAGCCATTCCGGCAGCGGCAGGACTCCGGCGGCGATTGCCAATGCCAAAGCGAGACCGAGCCGAATCGACATCCGTAACGGCGAAGTCTCTTCGTCATGTGCGCGGCAGCAGCCGCATGGTGCCGGCGACGGTGTTTTTTTCATGGGGTAACTCCTTATTTTTATACCTATACCTGTATGGGTATAAATATAGCGCCGGAAAGAAGAATGTCAAGGCGGGTTCGGGAATTTTTTTGGTGTGTGTGTTACGGGGTGGCTTGGGTGTGGTGATTTTGACGGTGGATGCGGGGCCGCGTGCGATCAACAGGTTAGCGGTTGGTGTCAGACGTATGGATCATGTCGAGTCTCGCAGCCAATCCGTATTGCATATTTGAGGCGGTTGGTCCGACGACAGGCGTGGGTCCTGAAGGGGGTAGCCGGGGGAAACGATGCGTTTCCCCCGGAGGGACCGGACGTGTATTGCCGGCAAAGGAGGCGGCTTTTGTGGTGGTCTGGCAGGTTCGACGCGGCAACAGGCGCTCCTCCCTGTCCAAAAGGTCGCGAAGGATGCCGCCAGGCATCCGCAGCAGAGGCGCAGAGAACGTAGCGCGAAGCGCAAGGGCGAAAAGTAAGCTCGCGTCAGCGAGCGTAACGGGAAGTCCCCCACATTATTCCTATCGTTTCGTCTACCTGAAAAAAATTATGTCTTTTCCCGTCTTGGGCTCTTGACTATTTCGATGAAATGATCTATACTATATATATAGATCGATTCAAATTTAGGAAAGACGATGGCAAAACCCCAACGAATAACGCTGAATGATATTGCGCGCGAGGTAGATATGTCGCGTGCGACGGTTTCGGCGGTGCTGAATGAGAACGCCAGCTGTTTCGCGTCGCAGAAGACCCGGAAACTGATCCGGGAAACGGCGCGGCGGATGGGCTACGTTCCCAATCTTCTCGCCCGCAGCATGCGCGTGGGGCGCAGTTACACGGTGGGGATGCTGTCGGATGGATTGCAGCTGGAAATCCATCACAAGGTGATGGTGACGCTGGCCAACCTGCTGCATGGTTCGCAGTATGCGTTGAATGTCAGTTACAGCCGCGGTGAAACCGAGCTGACCCGGAAGATGGCGCAGGATATGGTGGCGCGCGGCTTCGACGCGCTGGTCGTTCACGGTGACGGCGCGTTGATGGACGCGGAATTTTACCGGAGCCTGGGAATACCGGTGGTATTGCTGCCGTATGTGCATCCGATTGATGCGGATTATGCGCATGCGATTTATGTGGATCATGCCGCCGGGACCCGGGAAGCCTACGAGGCGCTGTATGCGTTGGGGCACCGCCGGATTCATATGCTGTGCCACGGGAATCCGGAGTTCAGGCCGGACAGCCGCCTCGTCGCTTTCCAGCAGGCGGTCAGGGAATTCTGCTGCGGCGATCCGGAGGACAGCACGCTCCTGTTGGGCGAGCCGCAGTCGTTCCGGCAGGATCAGCTGTTGATTGAAAAGTACCTTGCGGCGCATCCGGACGCGACGGCATTGATGGTGATGTCCGACGCGATTGCCATGCGCCTGACGCATATCATCCGCGAGATGGGCATCCGGATTCCGGAAGATCTTTCGCTGGTCGGGTTCGACGGGCTCGAGGCCGGGGAATATTCTTTCCCGCCGCTTTCGACCATCCGGCAGGACTTCGACGCCATTGCCCATGCCGCTTATTCGCTGTTGATGAATTTGTTGGAAGGAACGGAACACCCGGTTCCGGAGGTGATTCCCACCGGTTATGTTGCCCGCAGGAGCTGTGCTCCGGTGCGGACTTATAAAATTTTGAATTTGAAGTAAACAACCTAAACAGGGAGACGATGATGAAAAAAAGTTTTACGCTGATAGAATTGTTGGTGGTGATTGCGATTATTGCCATCCTGGCCAGCATGCTGCTGCCGGCGCTGTCGAAGGCGCGGGCGGCGGCGCAGACCGCGAAGTGCATGAGCAATCAGAAGCAGATTATGCTCGGTTACATCATGTACGCCGGAGATTTCAATGACAATGTGGTGCCGTCCAATATGGATATCGGAGAGTGGGTGGCGGTGTGCTGGACTGCGCAATTGATTCAAGGCGGATATACGAGCAATATGACCTTCATCTGCCCGGCGCGCAATTCCAATTACGATACCAACCAATTCCGCAAAGAGAACTTTATAAAGGGCATTCCCGACCGTTTGTCGTGGGATTGGGGATTTACCGATATCGGGTTGAATTATCTGTTGCACCGCAGCGGCTCTTTCTGGGCTGGCGGCAATATGACGGCAGGGGGAAAATTGAGCAACTACCGCAAGCCGTCGAATACGATTGCGATTGCCGATGTCGCTTGCGCCACCGGGGCGGCTTCGTATGGCCGCAAAGGCGGGCACTCCGAATTGAATACCACCTATGGAGAAACTGATTCCAATGTGGTTTGGGCTACTCACAACGGCCAGCATGCCGCCAATACCGGCTGGCTCGACGGGTCGGTGCGTACGGTCAAGAGCGGCAATGTCGACGAAGATGCGTCGAAGGATTTCTACAATAATGAGTGCTGTACTGCCTGGAGCGACAATTCCGTCTGGGGCAACCACGACGATAAGTGAGCAAGCCGATGTTGAGATTATCCAAACGAATGATTGCCGTCGGGCTCGGTGTGCTGGCCGGAATGTCTGCCTATGCGGAGCGCTGGGAGTGGGACTTCAGTAAGCCTGCTTCCGCCTCCGGGGAATACTGGGAAGTGGGTGGCGCTGCTCCGGTGGTGCGCAGCGCCGCCGGAAACGCCGCCGCCAAGGCGTTGCGCTGCACCGCCGATGCGGCGCATCGCCTCGCAACCGGAAAGATCGACTGGCAACAGGCGGAAATCACGCTGGAGTTCACTCCCGGAAGCGACTTCCGGGTCCCGGCGGTGCTCTTTGCCTACCAGGAAAATACCTGGGGGCGGGCGCACTTGACCGTCGGTATCGATGAAAAGCATCGGGTGTACGTCGCCATCGCGATCAAAAACGATTCCGAGGACCGCGCGTTCACGCTGGCTTCGGAGGAGGCGGTCGTTTTGACCCCCGAACGCCACACCGTGACGGTCGCGCTGGCCTCCGGCGGCAAGGCGTCGATCCGCTTCGACGGCCGTGTCGTCGCCGAAGGCGATGGCGCCATGTCGTTCGCCGACTTCACCGCTCCTCCGGTCGATGTCTACCATCCGTTCGCCACATTGGGGAGCACCTATTATGCCTGCGACGTCGGGCAGCCGTTTCTCGGCGACATTCACCGCCTGGCGTTGCGCTCCGAATTGCAGAGCGTTGCCGCGGCGCAGCCGGGGGCCGTATCCCGGGGGGACTGCAATCTGACGGCGGCCGATGTTTCCGCCGCTCCGGTGGTGGACGGCAATTTGAACGAAGATGTCTGGCGCCGCGCCGAATGGAGCATTCCCTTCCTGGTGATGGGCGGCATGAGCCAGGATATCAACGGCTTGTGGCTGACTGCGGATGAAAAATTCGCCGCCATCACCACCCGCGCCGCGATGCTGGTCAACGACGGGACTTTGTATGTCGCCTTTGACGCCGCCAAGCCGCGCGATATGGAGTTGGTGGCCCGGCAGCAGGCCGGACCGGATCTGTGGCAGGATGACTGTGTCGAATTTTTCCTCCGCCCGCCGGGCGAAGGCTACTACCAGGTTCTCGTCAATGCCGCGGGCAAGGCGGCGATCCTGCATTATCCGCACGCCGACGGCGGCGCGCAGATCGTGGACATTCCCATCCGCACCGCCGCAGCGGCCGACGCCGACGGTTTCCGGGTGGAAATCGCGTTGCCGCTGGCGGCGTTGGGAGCCGGGCTCCCCGTTTCCGGGGACAAATGGACGGCGAATTTCGCCCGCGAAGGCGCCACCACCGGCGGTATGGCCAGCTGGGCGCCGGTCGGAACTTCGTTTCTGGCGCCGGAACGCTTCGGCAGCGTGATTTTCGGTTCGCGCCGTGATTACTTCCGCCGGCAGTTGGCGGAAATGCCGAAGTCTTCGGGCGGCGTTTCCGAAATGGCCGCGCTGGAGCAGGAGATTGAAGCCTCCGGCGACGATCCGGCGTACTGGGTGGAGCTGCATAACCGGCTGGATTCGCTCCGGCGCACGCTGGTTCAGGCGGCCCACGCCGGAAAATCGCTGCTGTTGTGGGAGCCGGATATCTGGGGGAATTACACCGGCACGGAAACGATTCCGTTCGGGCGCGCCGAATTGGAGCAGTTGACCTTCACCGCGCCGGGCGGCGCCCGGAGCAATGCCGGAACCATGATCGCCAACCTGACCGGCCGTACCGCGCTGATGCGTCTCGTATTCAAACCCGACGCCGGTACCGAAAGTGTCTGGCAACAGGCGCAGCTGCGCTGGCGCGAAGTCGAGTTCATGGAGCTCAACGGCGGCGCGATGATGCCGGATATGCTGTTCGAGCTGCCGCTGGGCAATACCGTGCGCATTCCGCCGAACCGGACGCTGCTGTTGTGGGCGGATGTGAACACCGCCGGGCTTGCGTCCGGCGAATACGGCGGGACGGTCGAATTGATCCCGGCGTACAAGGGCTTCGAAGCCAAACAATTCCGGGTGGTGCTGCAAGTGTCGCCGGTGGATGTTTCCGATACCGCGATCCGGGTATTTACCTACGACTTCGCCGGGTACCAGAATTGTCCGGAACTGGCGGAATTCGGCTTCAACTGCTTTTTCTTTCAGGCGCCGCAGAGCAATTGCCTGGAAACGGATGCCTCCGGCAGGCAGGTCTGGCCCGAATTCGACCGGCGCTGGCAGTCGATGATCGATGCGGGTATTCCGAAAGAGGACATTCTGATTATCTTCTACCCCGAGTTTGCGTTGTGGGGCGATGTCAACGTCGCCGGCAAGACGCTGAAATTCCTCGATCCGGAGTGGAAAAAAGTGGTCGGCGAGCGCCTGCGGCAGGAGCGCGACTATATGCGGGAACGTTACGGCATCGGCTACGAACAGTATGTGTTTTACACCACCGACGAACCCCACGGCGATCCGGCCGATCCGGCCAGCAAAGCCTATTTCGCCATCGCAGGCGGCAAGTGGCTGCGTGAAGTCGACCCTTCGTTCCGGTTGATGACCAACCCGTACCAGGGGGCGCCGGAGCCGTATTGTGAAATGTACGACATTCTCGAGCCGTTTTTCCCGCCGCTGACCACGCAGCCCGGTCTCCTGGAATGCTATCAGAATAGCGGCAAGGAGTTGTGGAGTTATTCGATCTTCGAGAAAAGCCTGAGTCCGAACGCCTACCGGCGCTTGTACTGGAACAACATGGCCTCCGGGATCTTCGGCGCCGCCGCGTTTTACGCGATGGAAATCGCCAACGGCGACGCGTGGAACTCCTATGACGAATCGCCCGGTTCCGGCTCGACCGCCGACTATGCGACCGTCTATTTCAACGGCCCCCGGATGATGTCGTCACGCCGGATGCAGGCGTGGAGCGA
Source organism: Victivallaceae bacterium (assembly GCA_031549115.1). Taxonomy (GTDB): domain Bacteria; phylum Verrucomicrobiota; class Lentisphaeria; order Victivallales; family Victivallaceae; genus JAVBQJ01. The sequence goes on along the minus strand of JAVBQJ010000092.1, from coordinate 283 downwards.
AGGCGGCGTCGATCTGCGGCTGGCGCAATATTGCCGCGAACGCATTGCGCAATTGCCCGCCGCCGAAGCCACAACCAAACAGGAACAGTTGCATACCATCCTGCAAGCCAGCCGGCAACCCGGCGCCGACTTCACCAGTCTCCGCCGCCGCCTGCTGACCTTCGCCGAGTCGCTTCGGTAAGTTGCGTTGGGGACTTGGGGGGGGGGGGGGGGGGGGGGGGGGGGGGGGGGGGGGGGGGGGGGGGGGGGGGGGGGGGGGGGGGGGGGGGGGGGGGGGGGGGGG
>JAVBQJ010000068.1:0-7472 GCA_031549115.1 Victivallaceae bacterium | reverse complement strand
TTCCTCATCCTCCTCAAACCTTTTTGTGTATGATTTACGGATTTGCATCGCAAATCCGTAAATCGGAAAGCTTAAAATAGAGTTGGACAGTTATTGAATAGCCAAAGCGACAGGTTTGACAACAGACGCCCCCGGAAGAATTTTCAAAAGATCGTGGAGGATGCCGTCAGGCATCCGGAGCAGAGGTGCAGGGTCCTGTGACCCTGCCGGGGGTGCGGGGCGAGGAGCCCTGCATTTCTCCCCAAAACGTTAAGGAAGGAAAAGTTTATGGATATTCGGGGAATGCAGAAGTTTACGCTGGTGGATTATCCGGGGAAATTGGCGGCGGTCATTTTCTGCGGCCGGTGCAATTTCCGGTGTCCGTATTGTCATAATCCGTGTCTGGTGCTGGATCCGGAGAGCCAGCCTGCGATCTCGTCGGCGGAGCTGGAACGTTTTCTGGTGCGCCGCCAGGGCAAGCTCGACGGCGTCGTGATTTCCGGCGGCGAACCCACTTTGCAGCCGGATCTGCCCGAAGTCGCCGCGCGCATCCGCCGGCTCGGTTTCGCCGTCAAACTCGACACCAACGGCTCGAATCCCGCAATGGTCCGGCGTCTGATCGAACAGGATTCGCTGCAAGCTCTCGGCGTCGATTACAAAGCCCCCCGGGCCCGCTATGCCGAAATCTCCGGCTGCCGCCAGAGCGGTTTGACCGATGCCGTCGCCGAGGTCATCGGCATGGCGCTCGCGCACCGGCTCGAACTCGACGTCCGCACCACCGTCCACCGGAAGCTGCTCTCCGAAGCCGACCTGCGTCAAATGGGCGCCGAGCTTCAGGCGCTCAGCGTACCTGTCTGGACTCTCCAGCAATTTCACCAGGTCGAGATGATCGACGACGATCTGGCCGAAGAGGCGACCTACGGCGATCGCGAACTGGTCAACCTCGCCCGCAGCCTCGGCGGCTTTGTCCGCGTCCGCGGCCTCGCCGGCCTTATTCTGTAGTTACTTTCCCTGCCAGCCGGAGGGCAGCTGCAAGTAGTGCGGGTAGCGGGTAATCAACGCGGAGAGCGCCTCGAGGTAGGAGCGGGTCTGCGGGCGGGAGCCGCAGATGCAGACGGCGCCGGCGCGTTTGCCGTTGGCGGTGGGCATGGTGATCGAACCGACCGACATGAAGCCGTTGATCTGGAAGTCGGTCAAAGGACTGATGAACATTTCAGCGTCGCGGATGATGGAAATTCCCATGGTGCCGACGATTTCGGCGAGCGAACGCGGCACCAGCCAATTGGCGACGTGGTAAAAAAACGGATGCACCATCGAGCACAATTCCAGAAATTCGTGACTCTCGCTGCGCCCGGAACGCGTCCCGTGCAAGCGCCGGTTCAATTCCCGCTGAAAACGCAGGAAGCCATCCAGCGGCGACTCCGGATTGGCATAAATTCCCGGACGGATGAACAACAATTCGAGTTCGCGTTCGCCATTGTTCGAACCGCCGTCCACCGGCAGCAGCATCTTTTTACTCTTGAAAAAATCGTGCTGCGCCAGTCCCCACATCAATAATCCGGCCAGTGACGCGGGTCCATTCATCTGGTTCCGGTAGTGTTCGTTAAGCCACGCGCGGACCTCCAGCAGCGGCTCGAAGTCGACATAACAGCGCGCCCGGAAAATACCGTCGCCGCAATACATCGTCTCCGGCCGGGTCACCGGCACATGGAGCGCCGGATAGATCAACGCTCCGGCCTCGCCCCACTCCTGCTTCAACTCGCGCAGCATCTCCTGCATCGGCGCGCCGTCGACCGTGACATGGTGGAACTGGCACCACAGATCCGCTTCGGCAAAGTCGGCCGTCAGCCGCACCACCACACACAGCATGCCCCAGCCGGGATGCCGGTATTTTTTCAAATCCGGCGTGACCAGCCGCATCCGCTCGCGCTCCGCCGGGTCGGCGGGGAGCACCTCATGGTAGACGAACATCGCGCTCATCACCCGCTCGATCACGTGGGCGACCTGCCGTCGTTCCCCACGCACCAGCGACCGGTCCCACTTCACCCACCGGCGCAATTCCCGGGCAATCCACCGCGGCCGGGTCGCCGCCGGGTTGTTGCGGGCCCGGTTGCAGATTTCCATAATTTTGTCCAGCACCAACGTCAGGCGTTCGGGCGGCAGCTCCAGCCAATCCGGGTGTCGTTCGTCGAAAAAGGGTTGCAACCGCAGCAGATTGCCGAGATGATCGATTTGCGCACATACCACGTCGCAAAAAAGAATCTTCCGGCGCCGGAAGAAAAATACCCCCGGCTCCACCGACCAGTGCCATTCCCGTTTCCGCATCAGATATTCGATCAGCCGCCGGGTCAAACGCTCTTCCGCCTCCTCCCGGTCCGCCGGAACCCCCCATGGAGAAGCGTAAGTCAACCGGAAAACCCCCAGCACGAATTTGGAATATTCATGGCGCAGAAAAATACTCGATACCTTGCGCCAGCCGTTTTCCTGCGCCCTCACCCCCAGTCGGCGCACCCCCTGCAACGTCTTCAGCACCACCATAAACAACACCGACCCGAAGCTCCAGCGGTCGAACAGCCGCCGCAACTTCAGGCGCTCGGGAGGCGTTTCCTCGACCGCCAACGGCAAATCCGGCTGCACCATTTCCCGGTCCAGAAAGTCTTTCATCGCCGCCGCCGTCGCCACCGGCATTTCCTCCTGGGGTACATGGCCGCAATCCGGCAGAATCCGGATCTGCGCACCGGGAATCGCAGCACGGTAACTGTCCAGGAGCCGCAACGGCAGAATCCGGTCGCCCGCCCCCCAAACGATCAATACCGGAATGTCCAGACTCCGCAGCGTCGCATCCAGTTGCGGCGCATCCGGCAGCCGATAGGCCCGTGCCAGCTTCACCGTCCGCGCCACGCATTCGCGATTGCTCAAGCGCTCGGCATACGCCAGCAGCATGGCATCGGAAATCCGGCTCGGGCTCGCGTAGGCGTGTTCGAGCATCATATAGGCAAGGAGTTCGGCGTTGGCCAGGCGTAGCAGCGCGCCTTTCGGCGACAGCGCCGCGATTTCTTCGATATAGCGCGGAATTTCCGGCTGCAATCCGGCCGGGTTCAGCAACACCAGCCGGCTGATCCGGAAGCGCAACGCGGTCTCCTGCAGCAGCAGGAACGCGCTTTCCGCGCCGGTGCCGTTCGCCACCAGCGTCACCCCGCTCCAATTCTCCGCCAGGATCAATGCGCCGATGAGCTCGGCCAGGTCATAGTTGACGCTGCTGTCATGCTCCTCGTCGGAAGCCAGCTCCGGCAGCCCCTCCGGACGGATGGTACGATACCCGGCAGGAAAGTGCGCCAACAACGGCTCCCAGGTACACGAAAAACCGGCAAATCCATGTAAAAAAATGACGACCGGGCCATCCCCTCCCGAGTCCCGGTAAGCCAGGGGAGTCCGCCCCGGCGCGGTAGAAAAATAACGAAATTCCTGTTTCCCGTCCGGCATCAATTTCCTGTCCCGTGCGTCATCAACTCCAGATATTCCTCCCTGTGGGACCGTTGGTAAGCCGTCGGCCACGCCAGGAGAACATAGCGTAAATTGGAGGCGAACGCATCGCCGTTCATGATTCCCATATGTCCGCCCTGCAAGTAAAACACTCCGGTCCAATCGATCGGAGATACCGCAAAGGGCACCCACTCTCCGCCGTCGCGCAAATCCAGCCGGGCGCTCGCGGCGGTTACCTTGCCGTCACCGGCCTCGCGCCGGAGCACTTCGATTTTGCCGTTTTTCCGGTCGACGCCCAACGTATGGTTGGTTTCCACCGCGTCTCCGGCGATCAGATACACCGCGACATTTTCCGGCGGATCTCCATATTCCAGCATCACCCGCTTGAATATGCGCGCCTGTTTCAGGCACTTGCGCAGATGGTCCAACGCGATCTTGCGGCGCTCTTCCGCGCTCTCCGTCTCCGGCAGGATCCGCGCCAGCCAGGAGTCCTCCGCCGGACTCGCCAACCCCCAGTTCAGCGTCTCCCAGACCTCGGGATGGAAATAATCCACCTCTTCGCCATTGTCGCTCCAGACCACATGGCCGCGCCCCGCGTCCGGCAGCATCTGATACGCCGACACAAACGACCCGACCACCGCCGGTTCGTACGCCGGAGCCCCCGAAACCAGGCGCAGCCCGGCAGTCATCTCGATCAATGTATCGACGTAGCCGGCGTTGGGAGTCCCGATCACCACCACCTTGTCGACGTAGCGGCTGCCCGCCCAGGTCAGCGGAAATGCGGCATCCTCGTCCTCCGGCAGCGGCTCCGCCCCGTAGCGCAGATAATAACGCGCCACCAGTCCGCCCATACTGTGTCCGATCAGGTCGAAATGCACATCGTAATCCGATAGACCGTACAATTCCAGGTATTGCCGCTGCAGATATTGCCGCTTCTCCTGGATGAATCCGGCCAGCTTCGCCGCATTTTCAGCGATGTCGCGGCGCCAGTCGTAGTAGAAGATGAATTGCGAATAAAAGTGTTTATCCTGCGGTAACAGCCGTGTATCCGGAACGTAGCCGGCGGCGGCCAGCGAATTCACCAGCACGTCGTAGTTGTCCATGGAAATCTGGAAGCCCAGAAACTGGATCTCCGACTTTTCCAGCAACGCTGTCGGCTTGACATCGCTTTGCAGTTCGCGCAACGGTACGCCGAATTTCATCGGATGCGTCAGTTTCCGGTAATTGGAGCCGCGCAGCATCTCGCCGAGCGAAAAACGGCCCCACACCAGCTCGCCGTCGTGATCGTCCACCAGCTGGGCGCCGAGAAAACCGTGAATGACGATGACCGGGTTGCGGCCCGGTCCCTCGTAGCGGAACGAACGCTGGACCACTTCCCCGTAAAGGGCCTTCGGATAGACCTTCGCATCCTGATACGAGCCCGACTCCGTCACACATCCTCCCGCGACGAACAAAATCACCGCCGCGACCGGCACCCATCGGAGCAGCCTCGTTTTTTTCGTTTTTCCCAAGCGCATCTCGATAATGGCACCGTTCTGAAAAATATTACATCCGTTTCAAAGCAGAATACTATACACCCGAATCCGGCGACTTACAACTCGATCATTTTCAACAATACCGGCAACAGCTGTTTTTTACGGCTGAGAACGCCGGGCAGATCGTAAAGGTGGTCGTGAATTTTCCGGTACGGCAGCCGCCGCAGAATCCATTCATCCCCCCAAACCAGCAACAGCGACGTCTCCCGCACCACATTGGTGACCAATAAACCGAAGAAATTCAGATTCTCCCGCTGCACCAGCTCCTTGACCGCGTCGAGCAATGCCTGTTCGTGGGTGTAGAACTCTTCGAAGCTGGCCTCCTCCACCTGGGATACGGCGAAGGTGAATTTGCCGGAGGAGAAGTCCTTCTTGTCCTGCATCAACAGCGCCGGCGCCTCCAACCGGGCGATCGACGACCCGATGGCAAACAGCTCCCGCATCAATTCCTCGCCCGCGACCCCGCACTGCTGCTCCAGATAGCGCACCGCCATCCGGTCGCGCGCCGTGGTCGTCGGCGAACGCAGAAGCAATGTGTCGGTGATGATCCCGCCCAGCATGATCCCCGCCGTCGCCGCCGGAATCGGCAATTGCGCCGCCAGAAACATTTCCGTGATCAACGTACAGGTGCTGCCGACCACGTCGCAGGTGATTTTGATCGGCAGCGATGTCGGCGGCATCCCCAGCCGGTGGTGATCGACCACCTCGATCACCGGCACCGTTTCCAGCCCCTGGATTCCCTGGTCGAATTCATTGTGGTCCACCAGCACCACCTGCAGCGGCACCCGGTTGTCCAAATCGTTTTTGGTGAACGATCCGAGAAATTTGCCGTCGAAATCCACCACCGGAAAATTGTCCGCCGGATCGGCCGAAATGAAGCCGCGGATGTCATTGATCCGCTGATCGAGGTGAAAAGCCTCGACATCGGTGCGCATCAACAGCTCCACCGGACTGGAAAACTTCAATCGCCGCACCGCGGTGGCCGAGTCGAAGCTGGTTTTGATCACCGAAACGCCGCGCGCCCGGGCCGCCGCCAGCACCACATCGTCGATCTCCCGCGAGCCGGTGATGATCATCAGTCGCACCCCGAGCCCGATCCCCAGCAAATGAATATCGCTGCGGTCGCCGACCACCAGCGCCAATTGTTCCGGGCGTTCACGGGGAATGTGTTCTTTCATGCTCTCCACGTTCATCGCCGCGACGTACACCTCGAAGTCCTGTTCGATCTCCGGGTCGGCCAGGCTGAGCACTTCGCCGGCGAGCACCTCGATGATCAGATTGAGCGACGAACGCACCTTGCGTCCGGTCAGCCCGGAATCGGTGCTCTGCAACAGATCGCCGAGCAGCGCAAACAAACTCAACATCCCGTGATAGCGTCCTTCGGCGTCGACCACCGGCAGCCGCGCCACGTGATGCTGCTCCAACAGCAGAATCGCATCGTACAGCGATTCGCCCTTGGCGATCCACGGCGCCTCCGGATTCAACAGATTGCGGACGCACGGAAACACATCGTTGCGCGACGGCGGCAACGGCACCTGGAAGCGTTCGAACAGATATTCCGCCCGGGCTCCGGGCAAACCGGCGCAGGCGGCCTGTACCGAAGCGACGCCCTGCGCTTTTTTCAATTCCGCCAGCGCATGACTGGCAGCGACACTGTCGACATCCGGGTTGCGATGCCCGACCACGATTATTTCGCTCATATACTCCTTGAACAATGGGGGTTACGAAAAGCGTACCGGAAAATATACGCCGAAAAGCGCCAAAAGTCAAGGATTTATCCCGTCCGCGAGCTTGAAAAAAAGCCGGTCCCACTCTATGGTAATAGGAATTGACCAACTTCGACCGACAGGACTCTGCGTTATGGATACCCCGCAACCGCTGCTCATCCCCCGGGAAGAAATTTCCGAGGAATTTCTCCGCGCCTCCGGCCCCGGCGGCCAGAATGTCAACAAGGTTTCCACCGCCGTCCGCTTATATTGGAACATTCCCTGTTCCCGGATTCTCGACGACTGCCAGCGCGCCCGGCTGCTGGAAAAGCTGGCGGCGCGGCTCGATCAGGCCGGTACGCTCGCCATCTTCGTCCAGACCCACCGCACCCGCGAAGCCAACCGCACCCGTGCCGTCGCGTTGCTCCACGAACTCGTCAATGCCGCCCTCCACGTCCCCAAAAAACGCCGCCCTACCCGGCCCACCCGCGCCAGCATCCAACGCCGGCTCGACAACAAAAAGCTCCATTCCGCGAAAAAACAGGATCGCGGACGGCAGTTTTGATGGCGGGGGAATTGCGGTAAATTGTGCGCCGCCGATGCGGCGAGTGTGGTGATTATGACGGTGGACGCGGGGCCGCATTGCGCCCCGATTCACGCGGGGGCCCGCCCCTCCCAACCCGGATCGCTCTGCCGCTCGGCTTCACGTTTTTGCCGCCAATTGGCGGCAAAAACTCTTTTCGCTCCCGAAAACGCTACCGCGTTTTCG
>JAVBQJ010000123.1:0-12198 GCA_031549115.1 Victivallaceae bacterium | reverse complement strand
CAGCTCCCAGTGGACGATACCGCAACAGTTGCAACGGAAGAAACTGCCGGGGATTTACGTGAATGAGGTGTCGGCGGTGCGGCGGCTGGCGGCAAAGGCAAAAGCGGCCGGTATCGGCTCCATCGTGCTGACCGGGAGCCGGTATGAGGCATTGGTGCGGATGCGGGAAGTGCTGGGCATGGTGCGGGAAACGGAATGCTTCAAAATCGAAGTCCGGGATTTGAGTTCGCCGGTCTACAGCGATGCGCCGGCGGGGATGCTGGCGGCAGTGCGCATGGCGGCGGAAAACCGGCGCAAGCTGTTGCTGTTGGAGGGGGATTTGCCGATATTGGTGATGTTTGAATGCGCGCTGCGTTTCAGTAAACTGCAGGCGGGACGGGAGCTTTCGGCGGCGTTTTTTCAGCACTATTGCGATCTGGATACCGGCTATGCCCGGCGTTACAGTTCGGTTACCCGGCGCTTCGACCGGATCGGGGAGGCGGCGGCGCGGCTGATGGCGCGGGTGCTGCGCGAAGGCGGTGAACACGAGCAGTTGATCGTCGACGCCGATTTCAACGATGCCGGAACGATATGAGGGAGAAATGCGGGGGCTCCTTGGCCCCCGCATTTCAGTGGCATGTCAGTCGGCGTCCGGCGTGAAATCGGCGTTGACTGCCGTATCGCACCAGGCCCCCCAGTAGGCGGTGGTGCCGTAATGGTAGGCGATCCGGTTGAAATACAGGTCGTTGGCACTGAGCCAGGAGGCGTGTCCGTCCAAATAGAAGTAATTGCTGCCGTTGGAATGGCGTGTCGAGAGGTAATCGGCGTCGCGCGTCGAAGCGGTGCGCAGCTGGACGATGGTCGAGCCTCCGCTCGGTACCCAATCGGTATTGTCGCCGGAATAGATGGTCATAGGCGACTTCACCCCGTCGAGCTTGCTGCCATACCCCACTCCCTGAGTGGCGGCATTGTCGTTCCAGCCGAAGTAATCCCAGTTGTAACCGTAGCCGAAGCTGCCCCAGCCGTCATTGGCGTCGGCTCGGGACGGACACAGCATCACACCGGCGGTCAGCGCGTCTTCGAGCGTATTGGTCAAATACGGGGCGTAATAGTAAAACCACCAGCGGCCTTCAAACATCGACGCCGGTATCAGCGAACTCTGGTTGTCGTTGGCGTACATCGTCAGCATCAGCGCCTGCTGCCGGCAGTTGCCGAGACACTTGACCTGTTGCGCTTTGGCACGTGCTTTGGACAGTGCCGGCAGCAACATCGAGGCAAGGATGGCGATGATTGCAATCACCACCAGGAGTTCTATAAGGGTGAATCTGTGTGAAAAACTGCGGCCGTCGCGAACAATATGGATTTTCATGCTCTGATTGACTCCCATTCGTTGGTTGAGTATTGCGCCGTCACTGTAATTATAGCAAAAATGCGGGACAAATCAAGTACCGGAGAGATTTTTTGTCGGGAAAGCCCATCTTGGATGGTATGATTAACATGCCAATTTGGCGAGATTCGCTTATTGGTATGTTTTTCTTGCCATTAAGTTGGTTGTTTTGACAAAAAAACCACGACATGCTCTTGTAAATGGCATGAAAATCGACTATAATTTCCATAATGGCCCGAAATAAAACCGTCGGAGAGCCGCCTCGAACACCCGATTGCGCCGTGGGTGGCCGGGGCCGTTCCGGTCTGGCGGTAGGGAAATCGACACTATTTGTCAAGGAGTTTGCCCATGTTGAAAGTCCGATTTTTGTTCCTTGTGCTGGCGGTTGCCGTGACGGCGGCGGCATCCGATCCGACCGCCTCCGCGCCGCCGGCGCCGCGTCAGGCGCACTTCAGCGGCAGCGTTTTCCCGCTGCCGGCGGTGTCGTTGGCGGCGTTGACGGCCAATTCGGCCGAGCACCGGCTCGCCGGGGCGATATTGACGGGTGCCGGCATTGCCGTCGACAGCCGCGGCACGGCACTGGCGATCCGCCATGACGACAATGTCCCGGCCGAAGGCTACCATCTGTCTGTTTCTTCCGACCGGATCGAGTTGACGGTATCCGGCGATGCCGGATTGCGTTACGGCCTGGACATGCTGGTACGCCTGCGCGACGCCGACGGTTCGGTGTCTGCCGGCGAGATTGCCGATGCGCCGCAATTCGCGATGCGCGGCGCTTTCTTCAATTGGCGGATGATCGACGCCACGCCGGAAAATATGGCCGAACTGCATCGACTCTTCGCCGCGTTGAGCAAGCTCAGGGTCAACGTTCTGGTCATCGAATTCGGCGACAACATCCAATACGAACGACGGCAGTTTCCGGGGCGCGCCGGCAAGGCGTTCTCCAAAGCGCAAGTGCGCGAACTGATCGAAGCGGCCCGTACTTACAACATCGAAATCATCCCTTATTTTCAGGCGCTGAGCCACTGCGTGTGGATCTTCTCCAATCCGGACAACCTCAAGCTGCTCGAAGATCCCGCCAACACCACCTGGCATGCCGCCTGGTGTCCGGAAAATCCCGAGACGGTCGCTTTTTTCTCCGACATCCTCGCCGAGACCATCGAACTTTTCCGGCCGCGCTACATTCATTTGAGCTACGATGAAATCGCTTACGGCCCCTATGGCGTCTGCGAGCGCTGCCACGACAAAGCGCCGGAAAAGATCCTTTATGACAGCCTGATGACCTGGCACAAGCTGCTGGCGGCCGGGAACGTCAGGCTGGTGCTCTTTCATGACGAATTCCTGTCGGCGCGCCACCGCTACAGTCCGACCGACGTCTCCAAAGGCTGGAAGATCCTCGACCAATTGCCCCGCGATATTCTCTTCAACTTGTGGATGTACGGCGACGATGCCCAGACCATGCGGGAGATTACCTCGTACTTCACCGACCTCGGTTTCCAGGTATTCGGCGCCGGTTTCGAGAGTCTGCCGGGGTTGGCCGCCATGGCCGGGGTCATGCGGGACGAGCCCCGGGCGCTCGGGTTGATCGACACCTATTGGTTCCGCGCCGGTGACTGGGCGCAGCATCAGATTGCCCCGGTCGCCGCCGCTGCCACCACGGTTGCCGCCGCGCTGGGCTGGAACGCCGAGCTCGACCTCGATCGGATCCGTTGGAATCCGGCCGGCGCCCTGACCGGTCTTTGGCTGCAGCCGCCGCCACCGGCAGCGGATTTACGGCTGTGGCAGGCCAGTCTCCCCATCAACGCCGGACTCGGCAACATCGTACCCGGCATCGGCATCATGGAGGAATACGGGCGCGGAACGTTTCACTTCGATTTTGCCGCCGATCAACCGTTGTGGGCGCTTTCGGGAAGCATCGGCGACGGCCTGCCGGAGTCGGCTTTGCCGGTAACGGTCAATCGCAAAAGCGATGAGCTGGTCTTTATTCACGCCTGCGGCATCCCGGCCAACCGCTTCGCGCTGGACTATCTGTTCGCCTCTTTGGAGACTCCCGCCATCGGCAGTTACCGGGTGGTCTATCAGGACGCTAGCGAGGTCGCGATCCCGCTCCGCTACCGTTACAACATCGCCGACTGGAATTCGCGTTTCGGACCATTGGTCTCGGAAGCGCTGTATGCCGGAGAAACCGCGGACGGGACGCTGGCGACTTTCTCGAGCTGGCGCTGGCGCAATCCCTTTCCGGAGAAGATCATTCGGGAAATCCGCCTGGAATCCGCCGGCTACCAGAAGGTTTCGCTGTTGACCGCGGCGGTCTTCGGCTGGAGCCGACCGGAAGCGGCTCTGGTTATCGACGGCTTCGAGTACGAGACCGTCGAAGCGACACTGGAGCGCTGGCAGCTCACCGGTTCCTTGCTGACCGGTGCTTTGGAAATCGTTCCCGGGAAGCCGGCGTTGAGCGAAGGGACGCGTGCATTGCAGCTCCGTTCGCCCGGAAGCCGTCCCGACTCCCACTCCCGCATCATCATGGAAACCGCCATCGACTGGCGCAATACCCCCAATCTTTTTGAACGGTTGTTCAGCTTTGACGCGGAGGTCGAGGGCGCGCCGAATGGGTTTCAGATCGGCATCTACGTCGGCGACGAAACCTGGGACAACTACCGGGTCTATTATACCCATCTGCAAGAAGGGGCCAACCATGTCGAGTTTTCGGTCAATGCTTTTTCCGCCGAAGGCAACGGCATTGAACTCGCCGACGTCACCCGGCTGCGGATGAATTTCTTTCTGAAAGCGATGCCCGACCCGGTCGCGATCACCATCGATAACCTGCGTTGCCTGGCGCCGGGTGCTACCGGCGAACCGTTGCGCGGGCCGCGTTTCCGGTAACCAACACGGAGAATTGCTATGATACTCGACAGCAAAAGCGTCCAGTTGCGGGACACGATCAAGGCCAATATCGCCAGCGGTGTTTATACCTTGCATTCGCGGCTGCCGTCGGAGCGGCGGCTGAGCGAACTCTATCAGGTCAGCCGCGATACCGTGCGTACCGCGCTGCGGGAGTTGGCGGAGGAGAATATTCTTCGTCGCGACCAGGGGCGCGGCACCTTCGTCGCCGCGCGGCCCATTTCACGGCTCCAGCAGACCGAAAAACGTTTCGTACTCAACATTATTATGTGGAACGAGCAGGTTTACAACCAGTTCTACCGCGATTTATTCGAACATCTCTTTGAGCATCTCAACGGGCTGGCCGAAATTCGCATGTACTTCACCTTTGAGTTGGAAACGTTTCCGGTGGCGCCGGCGCCGGAGGAGGTCAATCTGCTCTATGGTATGTTCGCACCGGAGCCGCTGCGTGACTTCTGCCGCCGTTATCCCCGGACGTTGCTTTTGCACAATCCGCTCGACGACTTCAACAGCATTTCAGTGGACCAGCGGCTCGCCGGCGAACTGGCGGCGCACGCGCTTTACGATGCCGGCCACCGGAAAATCGCGGCAATCCGCCTTTCGGAGGGGCTGAACGGCTCCAGCGATTTCCGCGACCGCAGTTACGGTGTCCGGAACTGGCTGGACAGCCGCGACGTGCCGTTGGCGATCGATTTTTACGATCACAACTGGCAGCCGTGGCAAAAGTGCAGTCTGATGGTCGATTACTTTCTGGCCAAGCGGCCGGACATTACCGCGATCATCTGCCCATTTGACCAGATTGCGATCAGCCTCTACGACGAGTTGCGGCTGCGCCGCATCCATATCCCGGAGGATATCAGCGTCATCAGCTTCGACGATTACTATTACGCCCAGTACCTGACCCCGCCGCTGACCACGGTCGGGGTCGGCATGGAGGTGTTGGCGCTGCGTCTTTACGAAGGCGTGGAAGCGTTGCGCCGCGGCGAGAAATTCCAGCTGAAACTCGACCCCTTCCTGGTGTCGCGCCAGAGCATCGGCCAACTTGCCTGAAAACCGTACCCCCCTCCGCATCATCACCCACCCATCGAACGCGCACGGGCCGGAGCGCCGGTCAGGCGCGACCGTGCCGCTAGGAATTGGCCGCATCGCGGCCAAGGAGCGCGGCACGAAGCCTCCCCCGGCGAACGGCGCTGGCGTTGCCAGCGCTGAGGGGGTCGCGCCCGAACGACCGGCAGGGAGTGAGCAGCGAATAGAGTTTTTGCCGCCCGGTGGCGGCAAAAACGTGTAAGGCGAGCGCCGCTTGAGCGCATCGGGGTTGGGAGGGGCAGAGCCCCCACGCAAAACGGGGCGCAACGCGGCCCCGCATTCACCATTAGAAATCACCACACTCAGAGCTGCATCAACGGCGCACAAACCCATCAAACCACTACAAAAAAACTGGAAAAGATTACGATTTTTTCAATTGGGTATTGACTTTTGACTGGGAATCTGCTATAATAATAGAAATGATTAATTAAACGGATAATCAACGATATTGCAGCGCGATGACGATGATGGTAAAAACCAAATTGGTGGATGTGGCAAAGGCGGCCGGCGTATCGGTGGCCGCGGCTTCGGTGGCGCTGAATAAGTCGAAAGTGGCGACAATCCGGGTGGCGCCGGAAAAGGCGGAATACATCTGCAAGGTTGCCCGGGAAATGGGATACACGCCGAATATTTCGGCCAAACTCCTGGCCGGGAAATCGGCCCGGATTCTGGGCGTTGTGATGGATTCCCACGCCGTGCCGAGCGCGCATGAAGTGTTGTGTGCCATTTCGGAAACGGCGTTTGCCAACGGCTATCAGGTGATGGTGTCCGAGGTGCACAACTCGATCGACGGCATCGAGTCCGCTTACCAGTCGCTGTTGCGGTATGGGGCGGACGGGGTTATTTTCCTGGCGTATGACTATCCGGGACAGCGCGAACTTTTCCTGGAGAAATTTTCCGGTGTGCAAAAGGTGGTGGTGCTGAATCCCATCGCGGGCACGGAGTTGATCGGCCCTTCGATCGGCATCGAAGCGGCGCTGGATGAGGCGCTGTCGGTGCTGCACGAGAAGGGGCGTTCCCGCATCGGCGGCATTTTCCCCGGCAGTATGGTCTGGGATATCGAACACCGCCGCCTGGTGCTCGAACGCCTGTGCCGGAAACGCGGATTTGCCGCGCTGGAATTTCTGGCGCTCGATTTCGCGCAGGACCGTAACGCCATTGCCGTGCAGATGGAACAGTGTGTGATGGCGTTTCTGCGCAGTCACAAAATCGATGCGGTTTTCATCACCAACGATATTTATGCGGCGTTTTTGAATCGCGCGCTGTTGCGCGCGGGGCTCCGGGTACCGGAAGATGTGGCGGTGATCGGCTGGGATAATTGCAGCTTCGGCGAAACGCTGACACCGGCGCTGTCGAGTGTCGACAGCGACACCGGGCAGCAGGGGCGGTTGGCGGTGGAGTTGCTCCTGAAGCAATTGAAGGGAGTCGCCATCCGGCCGGAAGAGACCGTCATTCAATCGCGCTTCATTCTGCGCGACAGTGTATAACGGTCACAAAACAGTCATTCAACCAGGGATTTCATCATGATACCGGATTGCCGGCTCAAAACACCGAAAGATTTTTTCATCAACGCATTGCGCCGCGGAAAACCGACGGGCCGCGTGCCGCACTTCGAACTCGTATTCTTCCTGACCATGGAAGCATTCGGGAAAGTGCATCCGTTGCACCGGAATTATGAGCAGTGGCAGCAGATGAGCGAAAAGGAGCGTCGGCTGCATCGCGAAGATATGGCGAGAATCTTCATTGCCACCGCCGAAAAATACGAGCACAGCGCCATCTTCGTCCACCAGAATCCCAATGAACCCGAGGAAATCCTGCGTCAGTGCGAGACGGTCAAGGAGTTAAGCGGCGGCAAATATTTCATCATGATTCACGGCGACAGCACCTACGCCATTCCGCCCGGCGACCGGTTTGCCGACTTCATCTTTCAAATGGCCGATGAGCCGGAGAAGCTGCTGGATCACGCCAAACGGGAGATGGAAGCGTGTTTCAAGTTCGCGGAGCGGCTGCGGCGCTGCGGGACGGTGGACGGTTTTGCGCTTTGTTCCGATTATTGCATGAACAACAATCCGTTCATTTCGCCGGAGCAATTCGCCATTTTCATCAAACCGTTTCTCAAGGAGCTCATCGCCGGTTACCGCGCCATGGGGTTTTATTCGATCAAACACACCGACGGCAACATCATGCCGATCATCGATCAGTTGATCGAGTGCCGCCCCGACGCGCTGCATTCGCTCGACCCGCAGGGTTCGGTGGACATCGCCGAGGTGAAAAAGCGTTACGGTGATCAGGTCTGCCTGATCGGCAACGTCAACTGCGGCCTGGTCGACAGCGGCAGCGACGGGGAGGTGCGCGAATCCGCGCTTTATGCGCTGAAGCACGGCATGCCCGGCGGCGGCTATATATTTTCCACCAGCAACTGCATTTATACCGGAATGAAGCTGGAACGTTATGAAATGATCAACAAAATATGGAGGGAGCACGGAATTTATTAATCAAAATTCGGGGATTTTGTCGATGACTTTTGTGTTTGAAAGAAAAACAATATGCAACAACAGGAAATGGGAATGAAGAGATTTACATTGATAGAATTGTTGGTAGTGATTGCCATTATCGCTATTCTGGCCAGCATGCTGCTGCCGGCATTGTCGAAGGCGCGGGCGGCGGCACAGGCCTCCAAATGCACGGGCAACATGAAGCAGATCGGCCTGGCGGCGATGTTCTATGCCAACGACAACAGTGAATTCGTGGTTCCATATGGGTACAATATCGATTTCAAGCTGTTCTGGCTTGGCATTCTGGCGGAATACATCGATCCGTCCATGACTTCGACCAGCACCATGACTCATCCGGCCAGCAAGGTGTTCACCTGCCCGGTCGCCAATGCGGCGACGACGTATACCTATGGCTACAATACGATCCACTTTGCTCCGGAATATCACTTCAATCCCACCGGTCCGCGGAGCCACCGTCAATTGTCATCGGTCAAGGATCCGTCGGGGACCATTCTCTTTGGCGATGAAGCTACCTATGATGCCGGGGGTGTCATGGTGACGCAGGGGGTCATTCAGTCGCCGCAGTTCCAGGGGGCCGCGGTGAAAGCGAATCCGGAACACCAGAAGGAAGGCGTGGCGTTCCGGCACTCCGGGCGCGCGGTCTTCGGCTTCGTCGACGGCCATGTCCAGTCCGAAATCATCGGCAGCGCATACTATCCGACCACCGGCGGCGCCGCCGCGGACGAACATTGGGATTTGAACTAAGAAAATGAAGCGACTCATAACCACACTTGTCGCCGTCGGGTCCATCGCGGCGATGGCGGATTTGCCGGAATACCGGGTTGGAAACTGGACGTGGAACGATCGCGGCAATCATCGCGCAGTGGTTAGTGTCGCCGAAGCCGCTCCGGCGGTTCAAGTTCATATTCCGTGGCGCCGGCGCGATCCGGCGCCGGAAACCAAAGCGATCCGGATTTACCGGGCGGAACCGGAT
This sequence comes from Victivallaceae bacterium, assembly GCA_031549115.1. Lineage (GTDB taxonomy): Bacteria > Verrucomicrobiota > Lentisphaeria > Victivallales > Victivallaceae > JAVBQJ01. The sequence continues at coordinate 3,356 of JAVBQJ010000123.1, read as the reverse complement.
TCTCCGGTCGGCCGCTTCCAGATCGTATCGCTGGACCGGGAAAACGGGGATATCGTCTTTGACGCTTCGGCGGGGGCCGGAGAGTACCATATTTATTATCTGCCTTACCGGGAGCCGGAACATTGGGCCGGCGACCCCGGTACGTATTTCCCGGCGGAGACGGCGACCGACGCGCAATGGCGTTCCGGTTGGCCGTCGGTATTGCCGCAGGCGCAACTGGTGGCGCTGGAGTCGAAAAGCGCCTTCGACAGCATGTATCCGATGGAGGTGCCGGCGACGGCGGCGGAGATGGAACAATTCCGCGCCCGCTATGCCGATCGGCCGTATCTGGTGTTCCGCGAAGACCGCAGCCGGCCGATCCGGATGCGGGATGAATTGCCTTTCCTGTGGCTGAAGCAGGATGTCGATGCGCCTTTTGCCGTTACCGCGCGTCCGGGGGAAATTTACGCGTTTCAATTGGGGGTGTATGCGCTCAACCAGCCGTTGGCCGGGTTGACGGTGGAATTCGAACCGCTGACCGGAGCGAACGGTGAAATCGAAGCCGAACGTTTTCATTGTCTCAACACCGGCGGCATCGACCCCGAGGGCAGGGCGTTTGAGAAGAATCTTTCGGTTGCAGAGGGCGAAGTGCAACCGTTGTGGATGCTGTTGGATCTTCCGGAGGAGGCGCAGGGTGTTTATCGCGGCGCCGTCCGGGTGCGATTCGCCAATGCCGATGAAACCGTGGTGCCGCTGGAGTTGACCGTTGTGGACGAGCCGTTGGAGAATCGCGGACTGAACGATCCCTTTTCCATGGCCCGGCTGTCCTGGCTGGATTCGGATATAGGTCTGGATCACAGCGTCCCGGCGCCGTTTCTGCCGTTGCAGAGCTCCGGTTCGGCGATCCGCCTCTTGGACCGGGAGATCGTATTCACGCCGACCGGCATGCCGCAGTCGATTCAAAGCCGGGGGAAAGAGTTGCTGAAGCGGCCGATCGAGCTGACGGTGGTCGCGAATGGGGTGAAGCAGAATTTCGTCCCGGTTGGAACGGTCGCGGAGGAGGCGTTCCCGGATGAGGTCACGCAACGCCGGAATTCCGAATCGCCGGATTTCATGCAGAGCGTGGAAAGCCGGGTGGAATTCGATGGCTGTGTCACGTACACAATCACCTTGACGGCCCGCAAAGAGGTCGCGGTCGACCAAATCGGCCTGGAATTGCCGTTCGACGCGAAACGGGTTCCGTATGCGATGGGGATGGGGCAGCGCGGCGGCTTGCGCCCGGCCGCGGGGTGGAGCTGGGATTGGCGGACGCCGGGGAACAGCATGGTCTGGCTCGGCGATGTCGACGGCGGCATGCAATTGAAGCTGGAGCGCGTCGGCGAGCGCTGGGGCGACAGCGGCGAACTGGGGGGCGCGCACGCGCCGCCGCCGGATTCCTGGTTCAACGCCGGACAGGGGGTATGCCGGATCCGCCCGGAGAAGGACGGCGAAGTGACGCTGGCAGTCGATACCGGCAAGCGCCGATTGGCGGCGCAAGAAACACTTGTGTTCAAATTCCGGCTGCTGATTACGCCGTTCAAGCCGATCGATCCGAATCATTGGAATTGGCGTTGGCAAAGCCAGTGGGGCGGCAGCGGTGACGCCGGTTACAATATGGCGCTGATGTTTCACGGCGACGCGAATTGCGGCAATTCGTACATCAACTACCCGTTTCTGGAGCTGGAGGCGATGAAGCGCTGGATTCGCCGGGAACAGACGGAAAAACCGGCAATCCGTTACCCGGCCGCCGGCAATCTCGATCTGAAGCAGGGGCGGATGTCCATAACCTTCCATCCGGAGATCGTGCCGGCCCATCATGGACCGGGGAGCCCGTTTTTCACCATTTTCAAGATCGAACTGCCCGGCGGGGACGAAGTGGCGCTGTTCTGGAATTCGAGCATACAGGGCTTTACCGCGCGGATTCGCGACGGCTATCATGGGGTTCGCCCCGACTATCGGCCGGGACTGGAATTTCCGTGCGTGAATTGGCCGCAGGGACAGGAGTTGGAGCTGACGCTGAAGTGGGGGGACGGCGAATTTTCGCTGTGGCGCGGAAGCGACCGGATTGCCGGCGGCGCATATACGCTGGGCGGCCGGGACGCGGCGGACGCCGAAATGATGGTGTTCCAGAATCCGGAATTTCCGGTGCACTCCGTGACCGTATGGGATCGCCCCGAAGGGGGGACAGTACTGTTTTCGGAGGACTTCACCCGCATGGATTCGGCGGCTTCCACTCCGGCAACCGGAATTCCCGGACGACTCCAGGGGGAGCTGATCGCCGCCGCCGGCCGGAACCGGCCATGGCCGCAGATGCAGTCGCGACCGGTGCCGGAGCAATGTAAGCCGGTGCTGTATTATACGGTGCGGGAGCTCTCCAATCACGCGGCGGAATTGTGGGCGCTGCGTTCGCTCGGCGATGAAATTTTCTCCACCACCGCGCTGGTGACCGCACCCGATGCGGTTTCGGCTTCCGCCGGGGGAGGGGGGTACCCGTGGCTGCGGGAGCATCTGCGCGACGGCTATGCTCCGGCCTGGCGGATGCCGATGGGCAGTTTTAACGACGCTTCCATCGGTACCAACGGCCTGACCCGGTGGCACAACTTCTATCTCGAGGGTATGGCGTGGCTGATGCGGGAGACCGGGACGGAGGGGCTGTATCTGGACGGCATCGGTTACGGCCGCGGCGTGATGCGGCGGATGCGCAAACTGATGACCGAAATCGATCCGGCAAGCCATATCAACATCCATTCGGGCAACAATTACGACTTCCAGGGGATGCGGCTCAGTGCGCTGAATGCCTATATGGAGCACCTGCCTTTCATCGACAGCCTGTGGATCGGCGAATTGTTCAGCTACGACCGCGATCCGGATTACTGGCTGGTGGAGATTTCGGGGATTCCGTTCGGCGTGACCAGTGAAATGCTCAACAACGAAAACGGCGGCAATCCGTACCGGGGCATGGTGTACGGGATGACCAGCCGGATGCATCCGTCGGCGTCGGCGATGTGGAACTTCTGGGACCGCTTCGGCATTCGGGAGGCGGAGTGGATCGGCTATTGGCAGGAGGATTGTCCGGTCGCCGCCGACCGCGAAGATGTTCGCGCTTCGGTGTACCGGCTTCCCGGCAAGAGCCTGGTCGCGTTGGCGCATTGGCCCGAAGGCGGTCTGGGCCGGGTGCACGAGTTGACCCCGGTGGAGTCGGCGTTGGAAAAGTTTACCGTGGTGGGGGACCAGGTGGCGGCGCCCGAAGATTCCCAGACCGAATTGCGGGCTGCGGTGGAGGGTGAAAACCTGTGCTTGTCGTTCACCTGCCGCTTTCCGGGCACGCTGCGGGCCGG
>JAVBQJ010000173.1:0-13074 GCA_031549115.1 Victivallaceae bacterium | reverse complement strand
CCCCCCCCCCCCCCCCCCCCCCCCCCCCCCCCCCCCCCCCCCCCCCCCCCCCCCCCCCCCCCCCCCCCCCCCCCCCTGCACCATCACTCACCTGCCGCGTAATACGCGGCGGTGCCAGAGGCGGGAGGGGTCGAGGGATTGTTTGGCGTGGCGGAGGCCGGGTTCGCCCAGGTCTTGTTCGCGGTTCATCCATTCGAAGCGCTCCATCAGGCGGCCGGCGAGTTCGCGGGTCAGCTGTTGGGGGGCGCCTTTGATGGAGTGGTCGGCTTTTTCGAAATGGATATCGGCGGTGGAGTGTCCCAATGGGCTATAGACCGCGAATCCCGCCGGTTGGTCCGCAGCGGCGTAAAGGATCACGCCGGACAGCGCCAGTTCCGGGGCGAAAAAGTGCTCCCAGGCGCACGCCAACACGATATTTTCCTCTTCGAGAAATTCCGCCGGCGGGTGGATGGCGTTCAGATGCGCCGCCAGAGCCGCCGCGCGTTCGAGATTGGCGGGCGTGATCGCCTCCAGGCTCCATGCGGGATTGGCGGCGACGAACTGCTTGGCCAGATTGCGTTTTTTGCGCAGACGCTCTCCGCCGGATTCGAACAAGTGCGCGTTGGAATAAATATAGTCGGCCTGATCGGGATCGGCGGTATCGTCCCACATTCCGGCGGGTGCCGGGTAATCGGGGGGGACATCGTAGATCGTCCCCGGACACCATTGCGCCAGTTGCTCCGGCGCAGGCCACTCGCCCAGCGGAAAATGCCAGCACGACTCTTTCGGACAATAAAGCAGAATCCGTCCTTCGCGCTCCTCCCATTGCGTATCGTAAATCACGCTCCACAAAAAGAGGTTGGCCCAGCTTTGTTCACAGCTGATACTCGGGTGGCGCTGCAGCGCGGCCTGAAACTGCGCGGCATCACCGATTTGAATTGATTTCATGGTATTGCGACCGGCGCCCCGTCCTTACATGAACTTTTTCAGCAGTTCCGCCTGCGACAAGGCCGACAGATAAGCCGGCGGAATGTCGAGGATGGTGAATGCACCGTTTTTACCCTCCGCCGCCAGACGCGCCGCGGCCCGTGCATGCGCCACCAGCACATTCGCGGTGGCCTCCGGATTGCTGCCCCAGACACAGCGGTATTCCACCATCGCGGCATTCCCGGCCGTCCCGGTCGTCGAAGCCGCGACTACGCAGCCGTCATGCGGGAATCCCGCATACCGGGTATCCAACTCCTGTTGACTGACGAAATTCACCGTCGTCCGGTACGGGGCGAAATAGCCGGGCATGGATTTGATTGCGGCCTCGACCGCAACAGCATCGGCGCCATCCTCCAGCACCACGAAGCACTCGCGGGTGTGCATGTCGCCGGCTTCGAATTGCGGATTTTCACCGCGCCGCGCCCGCTCGACCGCCTCCGGAACCGCATGCGTGAACTGACGCGCATCTTTGACCCCCGGAATCGTCCGCAACGCGTCGGAGTGCCCCATGCTCAATCCGCCGTTCGGCCCCAGTCCGTAAAAACCATACGCCCGCGAACCCGGCAGAAACGCATTCGCCAACACCCGCTCCAACGAAAAAATCCCCGGATCCCAGCCGGTTGAAATCACCGCCACATGCCCGGAAGCCTGCGCCGCCAGTTGCATTTTCGCATGATACTCCGGAATGCAGCTGTGGTTATCAAAACTATCCACCGTCGCAACATGACGCACGATCTCCGGGCCTTGCTGCGGTAGATCGTTCTTTGACCCGCCGCAGAGAATCGCCACATCCGGCCGGAACTCACGCATCCAGCGCACCGGATCGCCGACATCGAGCACCGGAACCCCCGGCAACTCCCGCCTCACCCGCTCCGGCGTCCGCGAAACAATCCCCGCCAACTCCATATCCGGATTGACCGCCAACGACTGATAAACACCACGCCCGATATTGCCAAGCCCCACAATCACAACACGAATCTTCCCCATCGGCCTTCCCCTTCCCATCCAGTATAGCCACATTAACCATCCCGTAATATACCCCGGAATCCCCAAAAAAACAAGCCTTATCCAGTAAAAAAGCCGATGAGGCTGAGCAGCGTTCACGGGGAGGAGAGAGGGCAGTCCTTTTGAGGAAAGGGGCTGCCCTCTCTCCTCCCTCAAACCTTTTTGTGTACGATTTATGTTTTTGCTGCGCAAAAACATAAATCGGAGCTTCAAAGATTGGGATGTATGCTTGACGGCCGTCCGGGAATTAATGCCCATTTTTTGCCCAACGAGGCAAAAAATTGCGTTGAAAAGGTTTGAGGAGGATGAGGAAGGGGGTGCGGGGGAGGGAGAAGGGAGCCCCTTTCCTCAAAAGGGGGCCCTTCTCCCTTCCCCGAGACACATTGCCCAGCCACCTTAAAAGTCGAGGGTGTCGACCAGGTGGGTGATTTTTTCGCGGGCGGACTGGAGGGCGGCGTTTTGATCGGCGGCCATGTCGGTGACGGAGATGCCGATTTCGGTGGATTCGAGGCCGACGAATCCGGTCCAGCGTTTCCAGTAGCTGATCAGGTTGTTGACGGCCATCTTGTCGGGCACCTGGGAGGCTTCGCCGGAGGCGAAGAGCAGCACGACGGGTTTATCGTCGAGGTTGCCTTCGGTGGAGCCGTCGGCTTTGACGGTGTAGGCGCTTCCGGGCTGGGTGATGACGTCGATGTACTGCTTCAGCTTGTAGGGAATCGAAAAATTCCAGGTGGGGGTGCTGAACAAGTACAGATCGGCGGATTCGAATTGGATGATTTCCGCCTGGATCAATCCCCACAGGCGCACTTCCGCGGGGGTCAGGGGTTCCGCGGCCTGGAGTTTTTCGCGGGCATCGACATAGGCCTCGTCGAGTTCGGGCAGGCCGTAGTCGCTGAGGTCGATGGTTTCGATTTCGATATCGGGGTAGCGCTCCCGGATGCGGTCGAGAAAATATTCGGCCAGTTTGCGGGAGTTGGAACGGTTTCCGCGCGGCGACGCCGCCACATAGAGCAGTTTTTTCATAGTCGAACCTCCTTACAATTTTCCTCTGTCCTTACTATAACCGGAGTCGGCGAAAAATGCAAATACTCTTCCGGGGGAAAAGCTTCCGGTCGCGGCTTCCCCGAGTACGGGAAACCGCAGGGAAAACTTTGCGGGAATCCGCAGGAAATGCTTGACATCTGTTTTCGGCCGTGTTATTGTATGAAGTAGATAATCAGCGAAAAATATGTCAGGAGGTTCTTTATGTTTCGGTTGGCATGGCTGGTGACAGCTGTTGCGGTATGGGTGATTCCGGCATGGGGCGCGGCGGAGGAGGATATCACCATCCGCACCGTTTTGTTTCCGATGCAGCAGGCGATTCTCGCCGCCGCGGTGGAGAGTTCGGTCACCCGGGTCGCGCTGCACGAGGGCGAGTCCTTCAAAACCGGCGATGTCCTGCTCGAATTCGACGACGGCGTATTTCAGCAGCGTCTGAACAAAGCGCGCTCGACCTATTCCCAGGCGGAGCTCGATCTCGAATACGCCAGAAAGAATCTGCAGCGCTCCAAAGACCTGCTCAATGACAGCATGACCCTGATCAGCAATCAGGAATTCGACAAAGCCGTCCTCGACCACGGCACCGCCATCGCCCGCAAAGCCTACCAGGAAGCCGAATGCGATCTGGCCGAGCGTGATCTGGAAAATTGCAAAGTGCGGGCGCCGTTTAACGGACGGCTGGTCAAATGGCTGATCAAGGAGCACGAATACGCCCGGCCGGGCCAGGTGCTCGTCCAGATTCTCGACGACACCAAAATCCTGGCCGCGATGCACCTGCCCAGCTCCGCCCGCTCCCGGGTCCGGATCGGGGCGCCGCTGGAGATCTCGGTCGACGACGACCCGGCGCTGGCCGACCAGCGTTTCCCGGGCGAAGTGTACGAAATCTCCGGCGACATCGACGCCTCCAGCCGCACCTTTGAGGTCAAAGTGTTGATCGACAATGCCGACGGACGGCTGATTTCGGGGATGTCGGGGCGGCTGCTGACGGATTTGAACACCCTTCCGGTCCCGGAGGCGAAATAATGGCACCTCCGAATGCGAAAGCCGATCCGGGACGCGAGCTGGCCGCCGCCAAAGGAAAAATCAACGCGCTGTCCGCTGTGTTGCGCCTCGGCCACGAAGCGTTTCAGAAAACCACACTGGCCGAATGGTCGGCCCAGGTGGTCAACAACAGCGTCCTGCTGCTTCCTTACAACCGCTCCGAATTGATCGACCTGCGCGGCTCCAAGCCGAAGCTGCTGGCGGTTTCCGGACTCAGCGAAGTCAAAAACGACACCGAATTCGCCCAATCCTGGCGTGAACTGGCCCGTTACTTCGCCAAGCAGGAAAAGCCGGTGATCCTGACCGAAGCGCTGCTGGATTCGCAGGACGCGCCGGCGGCGGTGCGCGAGGCTTTCGTGTCGGTGGGCGAGCAGGCCGCCGCCATCGTGCTGGTGCCGTTGCGGCTGCCGCAGGCGCTGCCCGGCAGCAATCTGATGTTGTGGGCGGTGGAGCTCGGCGAAGTAGAGACCGCCAACGCGGCGGTGGCGTTGCTGTCGCTGTTGAGCGAGCACTACAACGAATCGCTGCATTATTTATTGACCGCGCACCGGCATACGGCATTGGCTTCGGCACTGGACCGCAAACGCTGGTTCCGGCCGTCGCGGCTGTTTTTTCTGGCGCTGTTCGTCTTTATCATCGCCTGTTTCGTGGTCCGGGTGCCGTTGCAGGTGTCCAGTGAATTCGAAATCGTCCCGGCCAAGGACGCGGTGGTTTATTCGCCCTTCGACGGCATCATCGGCAACTGCAACTTCCGCTCCGGCGACACGGTGAAAGCCGGCGATGTGGTCCTGCAATTCAATACCGAAGAGCGCAACTTCAACCTGATCGCGGCCAGGAGCGAATACGACCGCACCGGCGCCTTGCTGGATTTGACCCAGCGACAGGCGTTCACCGATCCGGCCAAGCGCAGCCAGGTGCGGCTGCTGGATCTGCAGCGCCGCCGCACCGGCGTCGAGCTGGACCGCAACCGCTGGTTCATCGAGCGCTCGACGCTGCGGGCGACCGCCGACGGCACGCTGGAAATCGGGGACGCCACCAAATTGGAGGGCAAGGCGGTGCGGGCCGGAGAACGGCTGTTCGAAGTGCTGCGGACCGATCAATTGGATGCGCTGATCGCGCTGGACGAACGCAACGCGTCGGTATTGACCGGCGACGGCAGCGCCGAGGTCGGCGGGATGCCGGTGGAGATCACGTTGTATCTGCATGCGCGTCCGGAAGTGCCGATTACGGCGAAGATCGTGTCGGTGTCGCCGCGCCCGATTCTGACCGAACGGAAGCTGTACTGCTATATGATCCGGGTGGAACCGGCGAATACGGAAAAGCTGGAGCTGCGGGACGGAATGCGGGGGATTGCGAAGATCTCCGGCGAAACCGTGTCGCTCGGCTATTATCTCTTCCGCAACCTGATCTTACGTTACAGGCAGTGGTAAAACGATGAAGATGGAACCGATTCAGGAGCAGGCAGACGCCGTGGCGCAACCCCAGCGTTTCACCGGTACCTTGCGTACCGATCTGGAGCTGCTGCGCGGCGAGACCGGGCTGGACGGGCGGCCGTCGTGGGTGATTTTCGACCCCACCGGCGGCAATTACTTCCGCATTTCCGGCCGCCATTATGAAATCATCCGCCTGCTGTCGACCAATCTCTCGGTCACGGAGTTCATGGAAAAACTGCATGCCGCCGGCGTCAACGCCTCGGAGGCCGAAGTCAACAAGGTGCTGGCGTTTCTGGAGCAGAGCAACCTGCTGCGTCCGGCCTATGGCGCGACCGCGGCGCGGGTCGGCAAACAGCAGCAGTTAAAGGCCGGGATGTTCTGGCAGCGGGTGTTGTCGAGTTACCTCTTTTTCCGGGTGCCGTTGTGGGCGCCGGACCGTTTCCTCGACGCGACCTCCGCCTTTGTCCGGCGCCTGTTCAACCGCTGGACGATGATGTTGATCTGGGCGCTGGTGATCTGCGGCTTCATTTCGGTGATCGTCAATTACAACCGGCTGGCCGACGCTTTCGTCAATTCGATCTCGTTCGCCGGCCTGGTGCGTTACGGCCTGGCGGTGGTATTGATCAAGGTGGTTCACGAATTCGCCCACGCTTATACCGCCAAAGCGTTCGGCTGCCGGGTGCGCAAGATGGGCATCGCGGTAGTCTTCTTTTTCCCGCGTTTCTACTCCGATTTGACTGACGCGTGGCGGATATCGAATCGCTGGTCGCGGCTTATGATCGATGCCGCCGGGATCATGAGCGAAATCATCACCGGGGGACTGGCGGCGCTGGTGTGGAGTTTCAGCCGTCCCGGCATGACCCGTGAAGTCGCGTACTACATCTTTGCGGTCAGCATCATCAACACCGTGTTCATCAACGGCAACCCGTTCATCCGCTATGACGGCTATTATATATTGATGGACCTGCTGGGGGTCGACAACCTGCAACGGCGCAGCTCGGACTTGTTCCGGTCGATCTGGCAGAAGCATCTGTTCGGGCTGGCGCCGCTGCACAAAGAGGAAATCACCGGCTTCAAACGCGGTTTCCTGCCCTTTTACGCCGTCGGCGCATGCATATACCGGATTTTCCTTTATACCTCGATCATCCTGCTGGTATATTACCAGTTCGGCCCGCAGATCGGTATCGTGCTGCTGGTGCTCGAAGTATACTTGTTGATTTTCAAACCGCTGTCGATGGAGGTGAAAAACCTTTGGGCGCAGCGCAGCCGCATCCGGATTTCCCGTTCAGCGCCGGCGCTGGCGGGGATTGCGCTGTTGATTGCACTTTTCGCCGTGCCGCTGCCGTGGAGCGTCAGCGGGCCCGCCGAAATCAAACCGCTTTCCGGGGTGATGGTATATGCGGCCGAGGGCGGCTTCCTGGACACGCTGCCGGTGGCGGACAACCAGCGTCTGCGTGCCGGCAGTGTCGTTTTCACCCAGCGCAATCCGCTGCTGGACTGGGGGCTGGAGGAGGCCGAACTGGCAGCGGAGCTGAATGCGTTGGAAATCGACCAGGCGCAGGAATCCCACGAAGCGGTCAGCCGCCTCGATGTGCTCAAGCAGACCCGCCGCAACGTTCTGGCCAATCTGGGGGAGTTGCAGCATAAGCGGGAATTGTTGTGCTACACCAGTCCGATCGACGGCGTATTCACCCGCTACGACTGGAAGCTGGTCACGGGCAAGTGGCTGAACCGCGGCGATATCATCGGCGAAGTATTTACCCCCGGCCGGGTCAAGGTGGTCGGATTCCTCAATGAGAACGACGCATTGCGTCTGGAAGCGGGCGAAGAGGTCGAAATCCTGCTGCCGGACCGGCTGGCCGCCGTTCACGGCAAGGTCACCGGAGTTCATACCGCGGGAGCACGGTTGAGCGCATCGCCGCTGTTGAATATCTTCGGCGGCCCGATCATCGGCACGACCGATGAAAACGGCTTGTTCATCCCCAACGAAAGCTGTTATCAGGTCGAAGTCGAAGTTTCCGAAAACGACCAGGCCGGGCTCCCGGTCGGGCGCACCGGCGTGATCACCTACCGGCGCAGCTCCAGTCTCGGCGCCGATATGATCCGCAGTTTCCTGAGCGTATTGCGCCGCGAATTCAATTTGTAAGCGCCGGACCGGTAATGGTGACGGTTTCGGTGATCGTCTCCGGCCGCACCTCCTGGATCCTCCACGGATCGATGTTCACCGGCGACGCCGAATAGCGGACGCTGAGCGCGTTGGAGCGCAGAAACACCGCCGGATCCGGACTCACGCGCAATCGCATTTCGCCATCACCGCGGGGCTTGCCCCCGAAGCGGGCGGCATCGACATTGAATTCCAGCAGTGCGGCAGTCTGGTTGTCTTTGGTAAAGGTGATGTCTTCGGCGTGAAGCACGATTTCGCCTTCGGCGGTCTCCAGCCAGCCGGAAGCGCTGCCGTTCGGCGTATCCGGGAAGCCCATGATCAAGCGCACCGCCACCAGATTCCCCGGAAATTCCTGGGCGGGGTAGTAGAATTTCAAGCTTCCCCAGTCGAGCCAGCCGACGTAAATATCCGAGGGCAATCCCCCCTGCGAACCGCCGACGACCTGCTCGCCGGCGTACAGCGTAAGCGACCCGGCGCCCTCCTGAAAGCCGGGCGGCGTCACCACCGTCCAATGAAATCCGCCGCCGATCGCGGGCTGGTAGCTGCGATCGAGCACCAGTTTCACCCCCGCCGGTCCGGCCGGCTCCGCCGCAAACCAGCTGCATCCCGCGCACATCCATCCGACCGCAACCGCCGTCAGCCAATGATATCGTTTTTTCATGCTGTATGTTCCTTTGTTTATTTCCACATGCTCCAGTGGTCTCTTTTTCGCCGCCGGTGCGGCGCCTCGTCCGCTCTATGTATAGATTTGACCGTTGCTCACGCACCCGGTCAAACCTATACCATCGCTACCTCGGGATGATCCGCTCGCCTCCCGGCTCGCTTCCCTGGATTTCGCCCCTTTCGAGGCGCTTCGCGCCTGGGGCGACCAGCAGAATTCACCTGCTGGACCGGTGCCTCCGTATGACGGAGTGCAGACCGCCGCTTCGCGGCTCTATTTCTATTTTTTTATTTTTTAAGATTTTTTTTATGTTTCTCGCAGGGGAACGAAGTGGTTGTGGTCGCGGTCGAAGGCGTACAGGCGGCCGCGGCCCAGGTGAAAGTACCATGCGTGCAACGACAGCTTCCCCTCCTCGCTCCGCCTCCGGATCCACGGAAATGTCAGCAGGTTCTCCAGCCCCAGCAGCAACGCCGCCTCCTCGCAAGCCCGGTGCCGCGTCTCCTCCGACGCGTCCGCCAGCGTCGCATTCACCATCTCCCGCGCCGGCTCCAGCAAATCCAGCCACGTACGCAGGAACTCCCCGCACGATTCCCCCCGGTTGCGCCGCATCAGCGCCCGAATCCCCCCACAGTCCGAATGCCCCAAAATGATGATATGTTCCACCTCCAGCACATTCACCGCGTACTCCAACGCCGCGCTGACCCCGTGGTGCAACCCCGTATTCGGCTCATAAGGCGGTACCAGATTTGCCACATTGCGGATGACGAAAATGTCGCCCGGATTGCAGTCGGTGAGCAACGCCGGATCCACCCGCGAATCGGAACACGCGATCACCAGCACCTTCGGATGCTGCCCCTGGCAAAGTTGCCCGAACAGCCCGGGGTGTCCGGAGTGCCCGGAAAAATAATTGGCCCGGAAATTCCGGAACCCGTGCAGCAGTTTGCGAATTGCCTCTTCCATAAGAACGATTTCCCTCCGGACGAATAATGTATCACCGCAAGCGGCGTTTGGAAAGCCCGCGACCGCTGTTTTCCGGACTTTTTTCGCCCCCCGTCAATCTAAGCGATAATTAACCCGGGGCTAACCGAATCCTGACAATCGGCGCGTATAGTATGGGTATTGAAAGTAAAAAATCGCTGGTATCTGAAAATATCGAGGAATTTTATGGCAAAACCCATCCCGTCCGCCGACCGAAGTTTTCACGGTCTGGCCATGCTCTGCGCCCTGCTGCCGCTGCTGGTGATGACGGCGCTCTTCTGGGAGCTCGGCGCCAACTCCGCCGAGTGCTGGCGCAGCTTCGGACTGTCGTTCCTGTGGTCGAGCGAATGGGACCCGGGCTTCGAGCAGTACGGCGCGCTGCCCGCCATCGCCGGGACACTGCTGACCACCGTAATCGCCATTGTGATCGCCGTCCCGCTGGCCTTCGTCACCGCGCTGTTCCTGACCGGAGCGCCGGGGTGGCTGGCCGGACCGCTGGGCCAGGCGGTGGACCTGCTGGCGGCGATCCCGAGCATCATCTACGGGATGTGGGGATTGTTCGTGCTGGTGCCTCTGATGCAGGATTATGTCCAGCCGTTCCTCGCCGAAACACTGGGATTGGGGCGCTTCGCGTTGTTCGGCGAATACTACAACGGCTTCGGCTTTCTGACCGCCGGACTGATCCTGGCGGTGATGGTCCTGCCGTACATCTCCGCGGTGATGCGCGACGTGTTCAAAATGACGCCGCCGATGCTGCGGGAAGCCGCCGCCGGCATCGGCTGCACCCGCTGGGAGACGGCGAGCCGGATCGTCATGCGTTACGGCCGGCGCGGTCTGCTCGGAGGAATTTTCATCGGCCTGGGTCGCGCGCTCGGCGAAACCATGGCGGTGCTGTTCGTGATCGGCAACATCCCGGCGTTGCCCGATTCGGTATTCGCCGGCGGCACCACCATCGCGGCGACGCTGGCGAACAGCTTCGCCGAAGCCGACGGCCTCCTGCGCTCCAGCCTGTTTGCGCTGGCGCTGATTCTGCTGGTGATGTCGTTTGCCATTCAAGTCGCCGCGCAGGGATATCTGGTTGCCGCGGCCAAATACCAGGGAGAACGTTGAAAATGTTGAAAAAACGCTCGTTATTCGGACGAAAACTTTTCGACCGGGTGATCCGCTTTTTCTCGATGGTCGCGGTGCTGTTTTCGATCGGCTGCGTCGGCTGGATCATCTGGGTGGTGATCCGGAACGGCATCGGGGTGATCGACTGGGGGTTCCTGATCGAACCGACCAAGCCGTACGGCGTCCCCGACAGCGGGATAGCCAATGCCCTGATCGGGACATTGATGATGACCGGGATGGCAATCCTGCTCAGTGTTCCCGCCGCGATTCTGGCGGGGGTTTATCTGGCGGAATACGGCAAAGCCAACCGGATCGGTCATTGGATGCGATTCGCCGCCAATGTGATGATGGGGATGCCGTCGATCATCGTCGGGCTCTTTGTCTACGCGCTGCTGGTGATTCCGACTGGACACTTTTCCGGATTCGCCGGAGCGGCGGCACTGGCGATCATCATGTTTCCGGTGGTGATGCGCACCACCGAGGACATGCTCGGCATGGTGCCGGACGCGTTGCGCGAAGCGGCGCTGGCGCTGGGCATGCCGCGTTGGCGGGCGACGCTGACGATCATCTGCCGGGCGGCGCGCTCGGGGCTGGTGACCGGGATTCTGCTGTCGGTGGCGCGGGCGGCCGGCGAGACCGCGCCGCTGCTGTTCACCGCGATGTGGTCGAACAGCTGGCCGACCGGATTTTTCACCAATCCGACATCGAGTCTGCCGGTTTTAATCAACGAATACACCACCAATTCGCCCTTTGCCGAACAACACGCGGTCGGCTGGGGCGCGGCGCTGGTCATCACCGCCATCATTCTGGTGATGAACATCAGTTGCCGGTATATTTTCAAGGAGAAACAGAATGGCTGATCCGACTTCCGAACGAAAAATCGCCGTGACCACGCGGGGTCTGAATTTTTTCTACGGCAAACACCAGGCGCTGTTCGACAACAGCATCGACATCGAGGCCAACCGGGTCACCGCGGTGATCGGCCCTTCGGGGTGCGGCAAATCGACGCACTTGCGCACGTACAACCGTATTTACGAATTGTACCGGGAGCAGCACGCCACCGGCGAGGTGCTGATCGACGGGCGCAACATCCTGCAGAGCGACATGGATGTGCTGGAGTTGCGCCGCAAGGTCGGGATGATCTTCCAGAAGCCGACGCCGTTTCCGATGTCGGTTTATGAGAACATCGCCTATCCGATGCGTTTGCACTTCCGGCTTTCCCGCAGCGAGTTGGATGGGCGGGTGGAGGCGGCGTTGCGCAGTGCGTCGTTGTGGGACGAGGTCAAGGACAAGCTCAAAAAGAGCGGTTCGGCGTTATCGGGGGGGCAGCAGCAGCGTCTTTGCATTGCCCGGACGATTGCGACGGAGCCGGAGATTCTGCTGATGGACGAGCCGACCAGTGCGATCGACCCGGTGGCGACGACGAAGATCGAGGAGCTGGTATTGGAATTGCGGTCGCAGTTTACGATTGTGATTGTGACGCACAATATGCAGCAGGCGGCGCGAATCTCCGATTATACGGCGTTTTTCTATAAAGGCCGGATCATCGAGTTCAATACGACGGACAAGATATTCACCAACCCGGACCACAAGCAGACCGAAGAATACATCACCGGCCGCTTCGGGTGAAAAAATAAAAAATTCTTAAAAAAATAAAAATAGAGCCGCGAAGCGGCGGTTCTGCACTCCGTCACACGGAGGCGCGGTCCAGCGCGCGAATAGCGCTGGTCGCCCCAGGCGCGCAGCGCCTCGAAAGGGGCGAAATCCAGGGAAGCGAGCCGGGAGGCGAGTGGAGCCACCCGAGGGAGCGATGGTGTAGATCGGGTTGGAAGCGTGAGCGACAATCCAATCTACACACGGAGCGGACGAGGCGCCGCACCGGCGGCGAATACAAATGTAAGGAACGGAATACCATGGGAACACATTTTGACCGGGAATTGAATGTTTTGCAGCAACTGATCGCGGAGATGGCAACCGAGGCGGAGAATGCGGTCCGGGAGGCGGTGCGCGCGGTGGCGGAGCGTGACGATGTGAGAGCGCAGAGCGTGATCGACCACGACAGCGAGTTGGACGAGCGTGAAAACCATTTGGAGGAGGAGTGTCTGAAGGTGCTGGCATTGTACCAGCCGGTGGCGGGGGAGTTGCGTTATGTGGTGACATTGTTGAAGGTGAATTCGGAGTTGGAGCGGATCGGGGACTTGGCGGTGAATATCGCCAAATGCGCGATTTACCTGAACCGGCTGCGGGAGTTGCCGGAGGAGACGATTGATTTCGCGGTCATGGAGCATTTGGCGATACAGATGCTGGACAAGGCGTTGGATGCGTTGATGCAGCGGAATATACTGGATGCGCTGGAGGTGCTCAAATCGGACGATGCCGTGGACCAGTGCCATCATGTGCTGATGGAGCGTATGCCGGGACTGCTGGAAACTTCGCCCAGGGCGGGGGTGTATTACCTGAATATGCTGACGGTTTCGCGTAATATCGAGCGGATCGCGGACTGTGCCACGAATATCGCCGAGGACGTGATTTACATGGAACAGGGCCGGATCGTCCGGCACCGCCCGCTGGAACTCTGACGAAAAAAAGATTTAAAATAAAAAAATCAAATAGAGCCGCGCAGCGGCGGTCTGCACTCCGTCATACGGAGGCGCGGTCCAGCGCTATTCGCGCGCTGG
>JAVBQJ010000085.1:0-73697 GCA_031549115.1 Victivallaceae bacterium | reverse complement strand
CCCCCCCCCCCCCCCCCCCCTCCCCCCCGCGCCCCCGCCGCCGCGGCCCCCCCCGGTGCGGACGCTCTCCGGAGCCTGAATGGCTTCGAAGCGAATGGCCGGATCGGCGAACGGGCACGCATGCTCCGCGAAAAGCCGGTTGACCGCGTCGATCATCGGCGCGGCGGAGCGGTAATTGGTGGTCAGCGTCCGTTTGAGGCCGCCGCGTTCGGCGCGTTCGCGGTCGGCACGCCGGTAGGTGGCGATATCGCCGCCGCGAAAGGCATAGATCGCCTGGCGGGGGTCGCCGACCATGAACCACGGCACCGCCGGATCGTGACCGAAAATCCGTTCGAAAATCTCGTACTGAAGCGAGTCGGTGTCTTGAAATTCATCGACGATACCGGCGCGATAGCGGTGGCGCAATGCTTCTGCCAGACTCTGATTTTGCCGGTGCAAACCCTGATGGACCCGGAGCAACAGATCGTGGAAGCTTTGAACGTGGCGGCGCTGCTTCAATGCCGTCACCCGCTCCCGGATTTGTTCGTTGGCTTCCAGCAGCAGCGCGACCTTGTAGGATTCCACCCCGGTGAGCCATGCTGCCAGCCGGACAAAGAACGGCTGCGCCAGCAATGCTTCGGCGCGCTCCGGACGGGCTGCCTTTTCTTCTTTGGTGCCGGTCTTCTTCAGCTTTTCCCGGAAGCGGTCGGGGTGGAGGCGGCGCAATACTGCCCAGCTTTTGCCGGTCAACGGGGCGCCGGCGGCGAATGCTTCCAACTCCGCCGCGTCGGCTTCCAGATCGGCAAGCTCGTAGCCTTTGTTCAGCATCCCCTCCCAGGCGACCGCGAAGCCGGAGTCGAAAAGCCGCCGCAATTCGCCGATTCCCTCCCGGATACCGGTGAGATAGCCGGCTGTGTCAGCACATTCGCCGTGCGGGGTCCGGGCGGTCAACCCCGGCCGCTCCATGAATTTTCTCGCTGTCGCCAGCAATTGCGCCACGGTGATATTGTGAAACGCGAACAACTCATTGATCAACTCGGCGTTTTCCTCGTGGTAGATCAGGGTACGGTAGTAGTCCATCGCGGCTTCCCGGTACAACTCCTCCAGATCGGGCTCCAGGCGCGACGAGAACAGCACTCCGGACTCGAAAGCGAATTCGCTCAACACCTTCTGGCAGAAACCGTGGATGGTCGAGATCGTCGCGTCGTCGAAATCGCGGAGCGCCAGAGTCAGGCGTTCGCGAATCTGCGCCGCATCAATGCCGCACGCCATGGCATGATCGAGCAGCTGCCGGGTACGCTCCTCCTCCTTGGCCGGAACCGCGCCGCCCTGGGCGCGCTGCAGCAACGTCTGGAGAATCTGCCGGATCCGGTCGCGCAGCTCCGCCGCGGCGGCTTCGGTGAAGGTCACCACCAGAATCGCGGCGATCGGCAGTCCTTCTTCCACAATCAGCCGCGCGGCCAGATTCTGGATGCTGTAGGTTTTTCCGGTACCGGCGGCGGCTTCCACCAGGCAGCATCCCCGCAATGGGCAGGCGATCGAATCCAGCGGCGTCGAATGCGTCAGTGTCGTTTCCGTCGTCATCGGGCGCCTCCGGCAACAAAGGGGTGAATCGTCAACTCCGCCAGCACCGCGAACTCCTGTGCAAACGCGTCGCGGTCGAAATCGGCGGCAGTAAAACAACGTTGCGCCGCCGTTTCGGCCGGCGCGGTTCCGGGGGCTTCGCTATGCAGGTACTCGGTCCGGGCCGCCGCCAGCTTCCGGGCATGGTCGCCGTCGGTCTGGGCGTAGCGGAAAGAGCTGCGCTCGAGGATCGGCAGCGGCCGGCTCTGCCCCGCGTGAAACCATGCGAGCAACTGTTCCAGTGAAGTCCGGGCGGCGGCAGCGGAACCGCCGCCGATGAAGTGCTCCTCCGGAATACCGTCTCGCGTCAGCGTCAAGCCATGGGTGGCCACCTCCGCGTTATTTTGCAGCGTCAGCACGAGGTGGCGCAAATGCATCCGGACCGCGTACTTCCATTTGAAGCGCGAATAGCTGGAAAACCACTGTTCGCGGCCGTCGGGCGCGCCCGGAATCAAGCCGGTGATCCGGGTGTTACCGCAATTGACGTCGACCAGCAGCGATTCGCTGCGCTTCATCCGCTGCGGCCATGGCGCGGGGAGGGCGCGGATGGTCCGGTACACGGCGTCGAAGATGCGCTTCCCGGTCGCGCCGACCGGCAGGCGCCCGCTCTGGCGCAGGAAACGGTATTGCTGTTCGTAGGTCAATTCCGCCAGCGTCAAGCGGCCGACTTCGGCGGTCAGAAGGAAGCGTTCGAGCCCTCCGGAAACCTCCATCGGCTCGACATCCTCCACCAGCAGCGCGTCGCGTTCGTAAAAATTCAGTCCGGCCCGGTAACGCAGGAACCATGCCGCTGGATCGGTGAAAAAGCGCTCCAGGTCGTCCAGCGCCAGATCGGTCCGGGCTTCCGGTGCGATAACCGGTTCCGGAACGGCACGGGCGGCGATTTCCTTCGGCGCCGCCAATGCCCGGCTGGCCAGGAAGTTTTCCCGGGAATAGGAAAACAGGCGCGGATCGGCGCCGTTGCGGTCGAAGTAATCGAAGTCGAAGCCCTGCAATTTATGGCGGACTTCAGAGAAGCCGGGAAAGGCGCGAAGCAGGTAATCCAACAGCTCCCCCAGCGGCACCGCCGGCGGGTAAACATCGTCGCCTTTCGCGCTTTGCCCCTGATAGAACAGCAGCAATTGCCGGCGTGCCGACAGAATCGCTTCCAGAAACAGATAGCGGTCCTCCGCCTGGCGCGAACGATCGCAGGCGCGCGGGTCGGCGGCGATCAGGTTGAAGCCGAAATGCAGATCGCGGCGCGGAAATTTACCGTCCGAAAGCCCCAGAATCGCCACCACCGGCAGCGGAATGCTGCGCATCGGCACCAGCGAGCAAAAGGTGATTTGCCCGCGCAGGAACGCTTCGCGCGGCAAGCTTTGCTCGCAGGCTTGCGCCAGCATGTCGCGCAGCAGCTCCAACGGCAGCGCTTCGGTGACGCCGCCACTTTGCGCCTCCCGCGCCAGTTGCGCCGGAATCCGGCGCAGTGCCGCCAGCTCCTGACAATTGTCCGGCGTCATCGCGAAGAAGTCTTCGAAAATGCCTTCGAGAATGTCTTGCCATTCCGCCATCGGATGCGGCGCGTCCAGCTTTCGGCGCCACGCGAAAATCAATCGGGCGAAGTGAATGAAAGCACCCAGCTGCGTCGCCGCGCCGCCCTCGGCGGCGTCGACGGCGAAGCCGCCCGCTTCGGAGTCTTCCGCGGCGCTTCCGGCGGCGAAGCCGGCCAACAGCCGGTCGATGCCCTGCGACCAGGAAAAGTCTTCAAAGGCAACCTGGCAGGCGTGGAAGCGGTCGGCACCGTCTTCGCCCCAGCGGATTTTCGCCGCCTCCATCCAACCGCGGACCGCTTCGAGGTCGTCTTCGCTCAGACGGAACTGCTCCCGCACCGCCGGAATATCCAGCAGCGCCAGCAGTCGCGACGCTTCCAGCTTGCCGGCCGGAAGCTCCAGAATGGCGGTGAATGCCTCCGCGATCCGGCTGCTGCTGTGCAAACTCCGGTCGGTGACCGCGTAGGCGTCGCGCAGCGGTCCCTGGCCGAAAACCGCGTGGATATAGGGTTCGTAAACATTGATGTCCGGCGCCATCACGATGATGTCGCGCGCCTGAAGCATGCCATCCTGCAGGAGCTGCAGCAGTTGATCGTGCAGCACCTCGACCTCCCGCAACGGCGAGTGGCAGTTATGGACGCCGATCGAACGGTCGCCGTCGCGGCAGGGGAGGGGGTGGCCGGCGGTGATGCCGTCGGCTTCGGCATCCCGGTTGTACATGGAGAAAATGTCCTGCTGCAATGCCTGCAACATCGTCCAATTCCGGTAGCTGTCCGGTTCGAACGGCGTACAATCGACAAAGTCTTCGAAGAGTTCGCGGCTCTTGGTGGCACTGCCGCTTTCCCCCTGCAACCGCCCCGCCGCCAGCTCGAAAAAACTGCGCCCCTGCATGCCCAGCGCCGCCAGCAACGGATTGCCCGCCTCCGCGGCTTCTCCGGCTTCCAGAATCCAGCGGGCGTCCTTGCGCTGGTATTGATAGGCCCAGAATTCCCGGCAGGGATTCAGGTAGAAAAAGTGCACCTCGGTAAATTGCGCCAGTTTTTCAAAAAAGTACAGAAACATCGGCGGCATCGCGCCGACGCCGAAGACACTGATCCGGGCGGGAAGGGCGACCCCCTCCGGCAGTTGTGGCAGACACAGGAATTTTTCCAGAAAATAGTCGCGCCCGTGCCCTTCGTCCCCCAGCATGGCCAGATACAGCCGGCGCTGCCAGTCGTAGCGCGGATGAACTTTACCGCCGCACCACCCCGTCAGCATGTCGGGACGGTAAATCTGGTATTGGTCGAACAATCCGGCAATGCGCGCCGCCAGCTGCCAGCGCTTCAATTCGTCGCTTCCCAGATAGGAAGCCAACTCCGGATACGCCTCCGGTTCCTGCCGCAGCAATCGGTAGATGCGCCAGCGCATCATCGTGTCGGAAAAGTGATCGCCGGAGGCGGCGAACGCGGCGCCGAACACGTCGCGTAGAATCCGATGGATGAAGCGGGCCAAAAATGGCGTTTCCAGATTGGCGGCGATGCCGCCGTTTCGGGCCAGTTGCAGCTTGAGCCATGCCGCCATGCCTTGCGTCTGCACCACCACCGTTTCCGGCGTCAATACCCCGGAAACGGGGTGCAGATACAGCTCCTCACGGAAACATTCCGCCAGTCGTTCCAGTTTATTGCCCGAATACCAGTGAAACGCCATGGCCGTGCCCGGAGTTTACGGTTGCGGCGTTGCGGGGACGGTTCCGGTGAATACGGCGATTACCTGCCCGGTGGCATTCAACAACGTCAGTTTGTCGCCGGCGATTTCGTAGCACACGGTCTCGCCGAGTGCTCGTTTGAAGGCATGTTCATAGGGCAATCCGGGTCCGGCCATCCGGCTGGACACGAAGACGCCGAACTTCAGCTTTGCTTCGTCCGGGACGAATTCGGCACGGGTCCGGTACAGGTTTACTCCGGTGCTGCCGAACGCGTTTCCGTCTTCGCCCAATTCCAGCGTGATCGGTTCATGCGGCAGATTCAACGGCGCGGTCAGGCCGGTCAATGTATCCGTCTGCAGCGTCCACTTCGTCCCGGTCAGCGCATAGTCGGGTGGAGGCACCTGGGAACACCCGGTGAATATCGCGGCCAGGCCGCACAGAAAAACGACCGCCGCCGCTACCACAATTTTTTTGCATTTCATGGTACTTCTTCCTTTCCCGGGTGTTTTACCCTTTGGTGTTTTGGTTAGTTTAGTATCGATAGGTTTCCGGTTTGTACGGGCCGTCGACCTCGACGCCGATGTAGCCGGCCTGCGCCGGGGTCAGGCGGGTCAGCTTCGCGCCCAGTTTGGCCAGATGCAGGCGTGCGACCTCTTCGTCCAATTTCTTGTCCAGCAAATAGACCCCGACTTCACGATCCGGGTGCAACGCGATGTCGATCTGCGCCAGCGTCTGGTTGGTGAAGCTGTTCGACATCACGAAGCTCGGATGGCCGGTGGCACAGCCGAGATTCACCAGCCGCCCTTCGGCCAACATGTAGATCGAATGGCCGTCGGCGAAGGTGTAACGGTGGACCGGGCATTCGTTGCCCTTGATCTCCTCGCGTTTGACATCGGCGGCTTTCTGCAGCCGGCCGACCTGAATTTCGTTGTCGAAGTGACCGATGTTGCAGACGATCGCCTGATCCTTCATTGCCGCCATGTGCTCGAGGGTGATGATGTCGCAGTTGCCGGTGGTGGTGACATACAAATCGGCGGCCGGCAGCGCGTCTTCGACTGTGCATACCTGAAACCCCGCCATGCATGCCTGCAGCGCGCAGATCGGGTCGACTTCACTGACCAATACCCGGGCGCGTTCGTTGCGCAGCGCTTCGGCACAGCCTTTGCCGACGTCGCCGTAGCCGCAGACCATCGCGGTCGTGCCGGACAGCATCACGTCCAGCGCCCGCTTGATCCCGTCGGTCAGCGAGTGACGGCAGCCGTAGATATTGTCGAACTTGCTCTTGGTCACCGAGTCGTTGACGTTGATCGCCTGAAACAGCAGTTCGCCCTTTTCCGCCATCTGAATCAGCCGGTGCACTCCGGTGGTGGTCTCTTCGGAAACCCCGCGCACCGCGGCCGCCACCTGATGCCAATGCCCCGGCTTCTCCCGCAAGACCCGCTTCAGCAGCGCGTTGATGATTTTCAACTCTTCGTTGTCGGTCGGCTCGTCGAGAATCGACGCGTCATCCTCGGCTTTGACACCGCGATGGATCAGCAGCGTGGCGTCGCCGCCGTCATCGACGATCTGTTCCGGTCCGGAACCGTCCGGGAAGGTCAACGCGCGATAGGTGCATTCCCAGTACTCTTCCAGCATTTCGCCTTTCCAGGCGAACACCGGAGTCCCGCCCGCGGCAATCGCCGCCGCAGCATGATCCTGGGTCGAAAAAATATTGCAGGAGGCCCAGCGCACCTGGGCGCCGAGCGCCGTCAGCGTTTCAATCAGCACCGCGGTCTGAATGGTCATGTGCAGCGAGCCCATGATCTTGATCCCGGCCAGCGGCTGCGATGCGCCGTATTTGGCGCGGGTTGCCATCAAGCCCGGCATCTCCTGCTCGGCAATCTGAATTTCCTTGCGGCCGAATGCCGCCAAATCGATGTTTTTTACCTGATAATCCGTCATCTTTTCACTTCTTTCCCGGAGTTGCGCCTGCGGGCACGCATCCATTCGATATTTCCTGTTTGATCCGGTCCCAGCGTTCGTCCGGGATTTGCGCTCCGAGTATCTGAACCACTTCCGCGCCCAGAAGCGCTCCGTAGCGGCCGCAGCTTTCCCAGTCGTGGTTGTTCAAGTAACCGAAAAGGAAGCCCGCCTGCCACAAATCGCCCGCTCCGGTCGTATCCAGTGCGGTCACCACGCGGGCGCCGACCCGGGTGATCCGGCCTTCGCGATCCATGATCCGGGCGCCTTCCCGACCGAGCTTCAATACGGCAATCGCGCACAATTCATGCAGCCGCTCCAGCATTTCGTCGGTAGAGCACTCCGACCCGGCGAAAGCGCGCCCCTCGTCTTCGTTGGCGAAAACAATGTCGATATAGTCGCGCAGCAGCTCCTGCAGGTCGGAACGGAATATATTCACCACTTCGTAGCTGGCCAAATCGAGGGATACTTCACAACCCGCGGCCTTGGCCAGCTTCACCACCTCCCGGACCGCCGGCAGGTTGAACAGCATATAACCTTCGATATGAACCAGGGCGAAACGCGAGAAATCCGCGCTGGCGGCCTCCTCCGGCGTCAGCGTGACCGACGCTCCGAGGTGAGTACGCATCGTCCGCTCCGAATCCGGCGTCACCAGCGACATGCACCGGCCCGTCGGTTCGGTTTCGCTCCAGATGAAAGCCGAATCTTCGCCGCCGAGTTCACACAGGCGTTTGGCGTAATAGCGGCCGTTGGCGTCGGTGCCGAGCTTGCCCAGCATCGCCGTCGGGATCCCGAGCCGCGCCAGAGCGAAAATCGTGTTCCCGGACGAACCGCCGGGAATCAGGCTCGGCGGCGAGGGCAAGCGGGAGATCACCTCCTCGTGCCAGGCGGCATCGACCATTTCCATACCGCCTTTGCCGCCATGGATGGTGCCGAGGAATTCCTCCGGCACCATGGCCATGATATCCAGAAGCGGCGAGCCGAATCCCAATATGCGTTTGCTCATGATTCAGAGGTATTTGGCCGCGGCCTGCTGGAGCGCCGCCACCTTGTCGAGTTTTTCCCACGGGAACTGCGGCCGGCCGAAGTGGCCGTAACGGGCGGTTTCGCGGTAGCTCCAGCCGCCACGGGCCGGATGCTTCAGGTCCAGAGCCGCCAGAATCGCCGCCGGTTTCAGGCTGAATACTTCGCGCACCACCTTTTCCAGTTGATTGTCCGCCAGTTTGCCGGTACCATAGGTGTCGACGTTGACGCTCAGCGGCTCCGCCACGCCGATGGCGTAGGCCACCTGGACTTCGCATTTGTCCGCGAGACCGGCGGCGACGATATTTTTCGCGATGTAACGGCACATATATGCCGCCGAACGGTCGACCTTCGACGGGTCTTTGCCGGAGAAGGCGCCGCCGCCGTGGGAACCCACGCCGCCGTAGGTATCGACGATGATCTTGCGTCCGGTAAGGCCGGTGTCGCCATGGGGACCGCCGACTTCAAAACGGCCGGTCGGATTGATGTAATACTTGATGTGGTCGTGCAGCAGCTCCGCCGGGATCACCTGGTGGGCGACCTCTTTGACCAGAGCGGTCAATTCCGGCATTTCCATTTCCGGCGTATGCTGGTGCGAAACCACGACGCTTTCCACCCGGACCGGGCGTCCGCCCTTGTACTGGATCGACACCTGGCTCTTGGAATCCGGGCGCAGGAACGAATATTTAACGGGGTCGGCTTTGCGCCGCCGCGCCAACTCTTCGACAATCCGGTGCGCGTAAAGAATCGTCGCCGGCATGTATTCGTTGGTTTCGTTGCTGGCGAAACCGAACATCATGCCCTGGTCGCCCGCACCCTGCTCCTTGGCCGCAGCCTCGTTCGCCGTCACTCCCTGCGAAATATCCGGCGACTGGCTGTGAATGGCCACCATCACTTTCGCCGTGTCGGCGGCAAAACCGATCGTCGGATCGGTATAACCGATTTCCCGGACGACTTCGCGGGCAACCTCTTCCCAATTGACCTGGGCCTTGGTGGTGATTTCCGCCGAAATTACAATCAAATCCGTCGTCGTCAGCGTTTCGCACGCAACCCGGCTGTCCGGATCCTGCGCCAGGCAGGCGTCCAGAATGGCATCGGAAATCTGGTCGCAAACTTTGTCGGGATGTCCTTCGGAAACCGATTCCGAGGTGAATACGTGCTCCGCCTTAATCTTGCTCATGAGCTGAACTCCAAATCTTGATTCGTTGGTTTATCCGTTACCGGACCTGTTTCTATACTTAATACACTATAGCACTTTTTCCGTCTTTTTCAAGCTGGAATTCGATTTTTATCGGACTTTGTTTTTTGTTGTAAGGTGTTTACTATTAGTGTGTTGTCTTGTTTTGTGCGACATTTCCCGCCTGGGCGGATACCTGCCAATCATAATCGGGAGAAAAAAATGCAACTGAAATTGGAAAAAATGTCCGGCATTGATATCGCCGAAGACGGCAGTTGGTCGCGACAGGCCAGTTGGCTGCTTTGGCCGGACTCCATCCCCACCGGGGAAACGGCGGTGGCGGCCTGGAATCAGGCGGTACGGGAGTGGAGTCCTGGAATCGGTTCCTTGTGGCGCGACCCGGCGGACCAGGCGCCCGGATGGGTCGAAGATCCCGGCTGGATGATCCGCAAGGTCGACGCGGCGATGCTGGAGGATGGCGCCTGGCGGATTTCATGGCATGCCGGCCCGGTTCGCTGGACACCGGAGACGGTGATCGGAACCACCGAAAAAATCGACAAGGATGGTTCGCGTTCGCGCACATGCACCTGGCGGGTTCCGGAAGCCGGACTGGGCGAATGGCTGCCGAATGTCGGGGAGATGCTGCAATGGGCGGGCGGGGAATTCCGCTGTTCTTCGATTTTACTGAAAGAGCTCGCCGGCGGCGATTGGGAGGTGGCGATTACCGCGGTGGAACCGGCCTTTCCGGAAGGGCGCATTTCGTTCAAGCGGAATCACAACTTCGAGTCGGTCAAAAGCGGCGTCTGGGAATTGGAGGAGAGCGCTCTGGAGGCGTTCCAGCTGAAAAATGAAGTGAACTCTCCGGCCGACTGGGCCGGAGACGGTTATTACGTCATTTCATTCGGAGTCCGCCCGTCCGGGCGGGGGCTGGTGGAAGTTTCCGTCGAGGCCCGGCATGTCAATGTCCGGATGCTCGACGTCCGCCGCTTCGAGAGTTTTCTCGGCTACAACCGTTATCATCATATCCGGCGGCGGGTGCGCTGGGTCAGCCGCTGGCGGGTACATCGCGATTCGCGGCGTGATTTTGAAAATATCACCGGCACCTCGGCACGCGGATGGACCGGATCCGAAAGTATCGTCATCGAGGTGGAGCCGACACGTCTGAATGACTGGGAGTATGAATATACCCTGGAAGCGGTGCCGTTGAACATGCGCTGGCGTCTCGATCATGATATCGAGGACCGCAGCGATTTGTCCGGCCGCGTCGATTTGCAGGTCGAAATGGCGGATTTCCTGCTGACGGCGGATCAATGCGGCTGGCAGCGCAACAACAGCGGCGAATATGTCGCGATTTCCCGGTGGATACCCGAGTCCTCCTGTCCCTTTTCCGCCTCGGGACCGCTGGCGCTGCAATATGTCAATGCGGTTTTGAAAAGCATCCAGGTGGTCGAATCGCGCTATTACCGTATTCACAATACCGCGCTGGTACCGCAGTTGAACAACTGGATGGCGACGGGGCGGATTTGGCACGGCAAACTGGGCAACTTCACCGCCGATTGGCTCAAGGAGGATGTCACCACCGAGAGCGTGGTCGACGACGCCGGTGAAACCTGGCAGAAGGTCACCAGCGTCTACCGGATGGCGCCGAAAGGGTTTGAATGGAACGGAAAATACTGGATGGAGCAAAAATGAAACTGATTGCCGGAAAAAATATCCATTTGGAACGCTGGGGCGAACAAACCCGGATTTCGGCACAATTGCCGCCGCCGCCGGTGATCACCGGCGGACGGCATCTGGCGGTGGAGCGGACGGTTCCGGGGTACCGGATCAGCTGTTTGGAGAATTGCACCGCCGCTTCGGCGCGCAGCGAGATCCGGATTACCCCCGACGTGCCGGTTTACAGCAATTGGCCGGTACGGCTGACAGCCCCCCCCGAAACGGTCGCGGATGCCGCGGCGGCGGCACGCTGGAATCAGAATGAGCCGGAAATGCTTGCCGCTCCGCTTTCCGGGCAGGAGCGGACCGGGCTTTTCGCCGTGGCTTTGGAAACCATTTCCGCCGGGATGACCGGACGGGCATTGCTGCATGGCACGATCATGCTGCCGGTCAAGGTGACCAACCGTCTGCATGAGTTTGTCGAAGCGGTCGGCTCCGGTTATGAGACGGTGGGGGCCGGATACCACCGGCTGATATGGCGGTCGGTGGAGTCGGGTGCCGGATATGGGGTCGTATTGCTGCATAGCGGTATCACGCCGGCGCGCTACTTCGGCGCATTCTGTGTCGAAGTGACTACGGACGGCAAAATACGGATATTCAATTCCGCCCAGCCGGACAGTGCTGTCGCCGGCAGCTTTTATTGGGGGATCAACCAGTCGGCGGTATCGGTATCGGTTCAGAACCTGACCCGGGAGAACGGCATCGTCTATCTGCGGGCAACCGGCAACGCGCAAACGCGGACGGTTACCATCGATTTCATGGTAAAGCTGGAATCGGTCCGGGTCTTGGACGATATCGCGTGCTCGCATATTCCGCTCGCCCAGGTGACGGGGAACAGTGTGGAGCAATTGTACCGCTCCGGCGATGTCCGGATGTATTGGAGAATATGAATCATGAGCTGGCGCAACACGGTTTTTCCGGATGGACACTTTGTTTCGTTTCAGGATTTGTACGGTTTGATCGAGCCGCTGCATGAGCGTTCGTTGGCGGTCTCTTCCGCCGGATGGGGCTTCGAAACGAAGTTTTTTCAACACTACAGCGGCGCGGCAATGCCGGTCAATGCCTATGATTATTATTGGTGGCGCGAATTCGTCGCGGCATTCAACACGCAATTGAATTATATCATGCCGTATTTCATCAACCATACCAAACCGCTGCCGGAGGGGTATTTGCTGTCTTTCTGGTCGCGTGAATCGATTTTCGAGTACCTTCAAGAGGAGCCGGTTGCGCTGCCGGAAGCGGGAGGATTCACCCTGAGCTGGTCGATCGACTGGGGACGCCAGATGTACCGGGTCCTCAATCTGCTGCGCTGGACGCGGGGCATCTGGCGCCGGGAACACCGGAAAATCGAGATATGGCCGGTGGACAACGATTACACTATCCGCTGGGGCTATGGTGTCGGCGCCGGCCGGCTGCCGGAGCAGCCGTGGGGCCGCTCCGGCGAACCTTCTTCGGAACGGTTGATTTGCAGCTGCTTTTCCGACTTGAACACCCACGCCATTTCCTATGATCTGGTCCAGGGGCGGATCCGGACGATCGTCCGGGATTATTTCAAGCGGGCAACAGCGCCGGCTCCGGGGAGCGTGGAGCTGCATCTGCGGGTACAGGAGCTGGAGCGCAATGCCCAGATCTTTTACAACGCGTATCCGGAGGAACCGGCGGTCGAAAAACAGCATCTGATGTGTTGCCCGGTCTGTTCACTGAAAACCGACGAAGGCTTTGAAGCGGAGCCGTTGACGCTGAAAATGATCCCGTCGGAAGCCGTGGAGGAGTGGCTGATGGCCTATGGGGCGGAGAAGGGGTCGATCGTGATGCCGGACAACGCCGGAATATTCTGCTATCTCGAAGTCAAATATATGATCATAAAGCACGAATTGGTGCCGGACTTCCGTTACTTCGATCCGTGAAAAACAAACGCCCGGACGGTTGGCCGTCCGGGCGCTTGGGCTTGCTTACGCTTGGTCTTCCGGGAAACGGTAATTTTCGCCGTAGCCGTAATGCTCGACGACATAATCGACATCCTTGTCGCCGCGGCCGGAGCAGCAGACCAGAATGGCGCCGGTATGGCGTTCTTTGGCCAGCCGCATCGCGTGCGCGACGGCATGCGAGCTTTCCAGCGCCGGGATGATGCCTTCGTAGCGCGACAGCTTGAAGAACGCGTCGACCGCCTCCTCGTCGTTGGCCGAGACGTACTTGACCCGGCCGAGCTCGTGCCAGAACGCGTGCTCCGGTCCCACCCCCGGATAATCCAACCCCGAGGCGATCGAATATACCGGCAACGGATCGCCGTTTTCGTCCTGCAGCAGCAGGCTGTCGAAGCCGTGCAGCGACCCCGGTTTGCCATAGGTTACGGTCGCCGCGTGCTGCCCCAGCCCCGAACCGGTGCCGAGCGGTTCCACGCCGTGGATTTCGACCGGATCGTTGAGGAAACCGGAAAACATGCCGGCCGCGTTGCTGCCGCCGCCGACGCAAGCCGTCACCACATCCGGGAGAATCCCGGTCATTTCGAGGAACTGCTCCCGCGCCTCGAGGCCGATGCACATCTGGAAATCCCGCACCATCAGCGGGAACGGATGCGGACCCAGCGCCGACCCGATGCAGTAGATCGAATCCTTGTAATTGGCCAGATAGGCTTCAAAGGCGGAGTCGACCGCCTCCTTCAAGGTTTTCAGGCCGTGCGAAACCGGAACCACCTTGGCACCGAGGATTTTCATCCGGGTGACGTTCGGCGCCTGTTTGGCGATGTCGACTTCACCCATGTGAATTTCGCATTCCAGACCGAAGTATGCCGCCGCGGTGGCCAGCGCCACGCCGTGCTGCCCGGCTCCGGTTTCCGCGATCAGGCGTTTTTTGCCCATGAACTTGGCGAGCAGGCCTTCGCCCATACAATGATTCAACTTGTGCGCGCCGGTATGATTGAGGTCTTCGCGCTTCAAATAGATCTGGCAGTTGCCCAGCTTGCGCGACAGTCGGTTGCAATGGTAAACCGGCGTCGGGCGTCCCTGAAATTCCTTGCGGATCCGGCGTAATTCACTGATGAACTGCGCCGAGTGGCAGATGGCCTGGTAGGCATCGCCGATTTCCTCGAAAGCCACCTTCAATTCGGGCGGCAGGATCGCGCCGCCGTAGGTGCCGAAGCGCCCATGACGATCCGGATACTGGTGAAAATAAGTTCTGTAATCCATTCTGACATCAACTCCTGTTGTGATAATTTCAACGTCCCTGTTCCAATTCCTGCGCCCGGTCGTAACCCCAGTTCAGCAGCTGGCGGCAGAAACGGTCGCGGTCATTGGCGGTTTTGTACCCGGTCACCACCGCGATCAGGCGTCGCCCGTTGCGCAGACAACTGACGGTCACGCAGAACCCGGACTCATCGATATAACCGGTTTTCAGTCCGTCGACGCCGGGCCAGCGCGGATTGACCAGCTTATTGGTGGTGGTCAGCAGGGTTTTTCCTCCCGGTACCAGATCGCGCTTCAGTTCCGCCGTCTGCAAAGAGGTATACTCCATCACCGTCGGGTATTGGAGCAACTCTTCGGACAGCTTCACCAGATCCGCCGCCGTGCTCAGCGAATTGCCGCGCTCCCGGTCAGGAAGCCCGCAGGGGCTGATGAATTTACTGCCGGTCATACCCAGTTCCCTGGCGCGCGAATTCATCCGGGCGATGAACTTGTCGGCATCGCCTTCGCCGATAAACTCGGCCATCTGGTAGGCGGCGTCGTTGGCGCTTTTCACCGCGATTGCTTTCATATAATCGGAAAAGGGCAGGGTTTCACGCACATCCAGGTAGATAACCCCGGTGCGCGGGACCTTCGTGGCAATCCGGGTCACCGGAATCGGCGTATTCAAATTCCACTCCGGGTGCGCTTCCAACCCCTCCATCGCCAGCAGCATTGTCATCATCTTTACCATGGAAGCGATCGGCACGCTCTTGTCGGGATTTTTTTCCCACAACACTTTGCGGCTGTTCAAATCCACCAGAATTCCGGAAGTGGCGTCCGCGCTCGAAGTCGGCTTGCGGCCGCCGCCGCCGGGGAAATTCAAGTCGCCCACCTTGGCCTGCGAACGGTCGAAGGGTTGACCGAAGCGGGGATTGGACGGCGTCTGCCGGAAGCGGGCCGGAGGCGGAGGCGGCTCGGGCGTCGCGCCCAACTTCAGCAAATCCGCTTCGATGGCGGCAATTTGCGCCTGCAATGCCGTGGAGGCGGGGTTTTGCTTTAATTGCTCCTGCGCCTGATTCCAAGCGGTGCGGCCGGCGGCAATTTTGTCCTGCAATTCGCGTTCGGCCGCGGCCCAGGCGTCCGTTGCGGCGGCCAGTTCCGCTTCCAATTTGGCGGTAGGCTCCTGCCTGGTCTGGGCATCCTGCAGTTTGCGGTTGGCTTCGATCCATTGCGTCCGGGCTTGCTTGCTGCGCTGCAGCAGCGACTGCGCCGCCGCGTCTTTCCGCGCACTGCCGCTCGGAACCAGAAGCCACCACCCCAGCAGGCCGGCGCACACCAGCAGAATCAGAAATGCCAGAATACGGCCGCCTTTTCCTCCGGACTTGCGTTCCTGCCGGTTTCCCGGACGGCGTCCGGGAGTGTACATCTGCGTTTGTGCCATGGTAACACCTTATCGATTGTTGACTGCCCGGTTCAACGCGCTGATCAATGCGCTGATCGCGGCCCGGTCGATATTCGAATGTTCGCCGGCGCCGTAAATCAGCCGGTGATCGCCCTGCAGCAGCCGGATTCCGACGAAAGCGAGCGCCTTGGCGTCCGCGCTGCCGCCCAGCGTCCGCTCGGAAAAGTCGGCAAGTTCGAATTCCGGGACGCCGGGGCAGACGTCCAGCGCATGTTTGACCGCGGACAAAGGTCCGTTGCCTTCGCCGGCCAGCTCGTTGGACTCTTCGCCGTTCCACCACCGGAAGGTGACGCCGATATGGTCGCCTTTCTCATGGCTGAGAATTTCCCGGTTGAAGTCGGTCATCCGGAACGGGCCGGTAATGTTGACGAAGTGTTCGGTGAAAATCGTGAGCAGCTGAAACGCATCGATTTCGCCGCCGACCGAATCGACCACCTGTTGGACGACGCGGCCGATCTCCGGGTGCATCGCCTTGGGCGGGAAAATACCGTATTCTTTTTCGAGAATGAACGCGATTCCACCCTTGCCGGACTGGCTGTTGATGCGAATCAGCTTGCGGTACTGCAGCCCCAGGTCAGCCGGGTCGATATGCAGATACGGAACCTTCCAGCCCTGATGGAAAAAGTCCTCGGTTTCGTCGCGCAGCTCCAGGCCTTTGCGGATGGCATCCTGATGGGAACCGGAAAACGCGGTGAATACCAGCGAACCCGCGTACGGGTGGCGCGGATGCACATCGATGCCGGAGGCGGCTTCGACCGTGTGAATGACTTCGGGCAGATTGGAAAAATCCAGCCCGGTATCCAGACCCCGCGACTGCAGGTTCAGCGCCAGCACCAGTACGTCCAGATTGCCGGTACGTTCGCCGTGTCCGAAGATGGTCCCCTCGGCCCGCTCCGCTCCGGCCAGCAGCGCCAGTTCGCTCGCCGCCACCGCGCACCCCTGATCGTTGTGCGCGTGAATGCTCAGTGTGGTTTCGGCGCCGTAGGCATAATGCTTGCGGAAGTATTCGATCATATCCGCGTATTGGTTGGGCGGGCGCCGTTCGACGGTGGCGGGCAGATTGAGGATGAAATCCTCCTTGCGGCACGGTCCCCAGGCTTCCTTGACGGCGGAGCAGAGCTCCAGCGTGAAATCGAGATCGCTGTCGGAAAACTCTTCGGGCGAAAATTCATAGGCGACTTTCCCGAACAATCCGGCCTTGGTCAGTTCTTCCTTGCAGTACCGGGTACCGTCGACGGCCATCTGTTTTACGGCGTCACGGTTGCCGCCGAAGACGAACTTCCCATGCAGATCGCTGGTGGCC
This sequence comes from Victivallaceae bacterium, assembly GCA_031549115.1. Taxonomy (GTDB): domain Bacteria; phylum Verrucomicrobiota; class Lentisphaeria; order Victivallales; family Victivallaceae; genus JAVBQJ01. The sequence goes on along the minus strand of JAVBQJ010000085.1, from coordinate 57,081 downwards.
ACGTACATGTGCAAAACGGCGCACTCCACGCCCTGGAGCGATGCCACCGTCCGCTCGATCAGGTGGCGCCGCGCCTGCGTCAATACGGCGATGCGGACGCCGGCGGGGATGCGTTTTTTCTCGATCAGGCCGCGGACGAAGTCGAAGTCATCCTGCGAGGCCGACGGAAAGGCGACTTCGATATCCTTGAAGCCGATTTTCGTCAACATCCGGAAATATTCCAACTTCTTGGTCGGGTCCATCGGAACCGGCAACGCCTGGTTGCCGTCGCGCAGGTCGACCGACGCCCACAGCGGGGCATGTTCCAGAACACGGTCGGGCCACTCCCGGTCCGTAATGGCGATGGGTTGCGGATAGCGGTATTTCGGGAAACTGTCCTTCATTTTTTATACCTTGCTCAGGTCCGGAAGCTGCCGGGCCTGTCCTCTGTCTTTTCCCGGGAAGCGGGATCGTTTTTATATGTCTTGCGGCGTTTTGCCGGTATAAATCTGACGCGGCCGGGTGATTTTGGTATTGGTGCCGATCATTTCCTTCCAATGGGCGATCCAACCGGGCAGACGGGCCAGGGCGAACATCACGGTAAACATGTTCTCCGGAATCCCGAGCGCCCGGTAGATCAGGCCGCTGTAGAAGTCGACGTTCGGATACAGGTGCCGTTCGGTGAAATAAGCGTCGGCCAGCACCCGCTCTTCCAATTCCATGGCCGCGTCCAGCAACGGGTCGTTGACCTTCATCGTTGCGAGGAACCGGCGGCACTCTTCCTTGATGATGGCGGCGCGCGGGTCGTAGGTCTTGTAGACCCGGTGTCCGAAACCCATCAGCCGGTACGGGTTGCTCTTGTCCTTGGCGCGGTCGATGTACTTCTGCACGTTGCCGTCGCGGACGATCTCCTCGAGCATCTCCATCACCGCCTGGTTGGCGCCGCCGTGCAGCGGTCCGGACAGTGCGCTGATCCCCGCCGAAATCGTCGCGTACAAATTGACCTGGGCGCTGCCGATGGTGCGGACCGTCGCCGTCGAACAATTCTGCTCGTGGTCGGCATGGAGGATGAAGAGCACATTCAGGATCCGGACCGCTTCCGGCTTGATCTCGTACGGCGCCACCGGCGAATCGAACATCATATTCAGGAAGTTGGCGCAATAGGGCAGATCGTGACGCGGATAGACCACCGGTTCGCCGATCGATTTTTTGTAGGCGAATGCCGCCATCGTGCGCACCGTCGAAATCAACCGGGTGGTGGAGCTGTCGATGTCTTCGGAGAGCGACAGCAAATCGACATTCGGGTAAAATGCCGCCAACGCATTGATCATGGTGGACAGAATGTGCATCGGGTGCGCCCCGCGCGGGAAGCGGTCGAAAAAGTGGCGCATGTCCTCGTGCAGCAGCGAATAGGTATTCAGCAGCTTGGAGAACTTGGCGCGCCGTTCCTCGCTCGGCAGTTCGCCGTGGATCAACAGATAGGCCACCTGGGTGAAGCTGGCTTTGCGCACCAGCGTTTCCACCGGGATGCCGCGATAGCGCAGGATCCCCTGTTCGCCGTCGATAAAGGTGATTTCACTATAGCAGCTGGCCGTATTCATGAAACTGGGGTCGATGGTGACGAAGCCGGTCTCTTTGCGCAGTGAGCTGATGTCAATTCCGCGTTCGCCTTCGGTACCGATGATGATCGGCAAGGCGATTTCCCGTTCATCGAGCTTCAGAATGGCATATTTTTCGGCAACAATTCGATTCGTCATCTTATTTTAGGTCCTCCTTGACTCTCTCCAACTCCCTCGGCGATACGGCTTGTGTCCGTTTTCTGTCTATATTCTCAATAATTTACACGACAAAACTCGTTTTTTCAAACCGTTGTACTGCCTCTGGTGCTTTTATTTGCATTTTTTTTGCTTACGGCGGCGATCCGGTTCCGGAATCGGCAGCGCCGGAAATAAAAAAAGAACGTACAAAGTCATTCATGGGCATTGATAAACGCCGATTTCGTGCTATAGTATAAGCCGTTTGATTCAACTTGGAGCAACTTACCGAAGGCGCAAAATTATCATGCGGGAACTCAGAAACATCGCCATCATCGCTCACGTCGACCATGGCAAGACGACACTGGTGGACGAACTTTTAAAGCAGGCTCAGGTTTTCCGGAGCCATCAGGAGGTGGCGGAGTGCTTCCTCGACAGCAACGATCTGGAGCGCGAGCGCGGCATCACCATTCTGGCGAAGAATATTTCGATTCAGTACAAAGGGGTGAAAATCAACGTCCTCGATACCCCGGGGCACAGCGACTTCGGCGGCCAGGTGGAGCGGGTGCTGAAGCTGGCCGACGGCGTGATTCTGTTGGTCGACTCGGCCGAAGGACCGATGCCGCAGACCCGTTTCGTGCTGGACAAGGCGCTGCAGTTGAACCTGCGTCCGGTGGTGGTCATCAACAAGGTCGACAAACCGGATGCGCGTCCGGATGTGGTTCACTCCAAAGTGTTCGATCTCTTTTGCGAGTTGAACGCCAGCGACGAGCAGTTGGATTTCCCGCTGCTTTACGCTTCGGGACGCGACGGTTGGGCGGTACGCAACCTGAAGGATCCGCGGGAATCGATTTTGCCCCTGATGGACGCCATTCTCGAATACATCCCGGCGCCGAAGCAGCTGGATGGACCGGTGCAAATGCAGATTGCGACCCTGGATTATTCCAACTTCGTCGGCCGCATCGGCATCGGCCGGGTTTACCGCGGCACGCTGGATCTGTCGCGGCCGCTGACGGTGATCAAGCGGGACGGGAGGTCGCATCCGATTCATATCAAACAGCTTTTGACCTTCGAAGGCATCGCCCGCGAAGCGACCACGGTGGTGTCCTGCGGCGACCTTTGCGCGGTGGTCGGTGTCGAAGACATCGATATATCCGACACCATTGCCGACAGCGAAGCCCCGGAGGCGATGCCGCCGATCGCGATCGACGAGCCGACGATTTCGATGCAGTTCCGGATCAACGATTCGCCGTTTTACGGCAAGGAAGGTAAGTTTGTCTCCAGCCGCCACCTGCGGGAGCGGCTGTTTCTGGAAATCGAGCGCGACGTGGCGCTGCGGGTGGAAGAAACCTCCGGCGACGCCTTCAAGGTGTCCGGACGTGGTTTGCTGCATCTGTCGATTCTGGTCGAAACCATGCGGCGCGAGGGGTACGAAATGGCGGTGGCCAAGCCGCAGGTGATCTGCCGGACCATCGACGGGGTCAAGTGCGAACCCATCGAAATCCTGTCGGTCGACGTGCCCGGCGAATATGCCGGCCGCATGATCGAGCTGGCGGGGATGCGCAAGGGCGAATTGATTCAGATGGAATCCCGCGGCGATCGGCAGATGCTGGAGTTCATGATTCCGACCCGCGGCCTGATCGGTTTCCGCAGCCGGGCGTTGACCTTGAGCACCGGCGAGGCGATCGTTTCGCACCGCTTTGAAAATTACGCTCCGTTCAAGGGCGAGATTCCGCAGCGCCAGGTCGGTGTATTGATCAGCATGGCGGAGGGAAAAGCGATGGCGTATGCGATTGACGCTCTGCAGCAGCGCGGCTTTTTCTTCATCGACCCGAACGTCGAAACCTACGAAGGCATGATCGTCGGCGAACACTGCAAGGACGGCGATCTGATCGTCAACGTGCAACGGGCGAAGCAGTTGACCAACATGCGCGCCTCCGGTTCGGACAAGGCGCTGAAGATCGCTCCGGCCCGCAAGCTGAGTCTGGAGCAGGCGTTGGAATACATCGACGACGACGAACTGGTCGAAATCACGCCGAAGTCGATCCGGCTGCGGAAGCTGTTCCTGACCGAGCTGGAGCGGCGCCGGATGCGCGGCAAATCCGCCTCCGACATGGAATAATCCGATCCTGGTACATCTCCGCCGTCAATCTCCATACGAGGTTGGCGGCGATTTTATTTGGAAGAAATGATTTGTTTTTTGCTTGACAGCAAGTATATTATGATTGTGAAAGAAGGGGTATTCATGTATGGATGCAACTGGTTATTTGGAGTTTATCGCACGCAGTTTTGCGGAATACCATATTGATGCCGTAATGATTGGAAATGCCGCAGCCGCTCTTCAAGGGGCTCCGGTGACTACGGTTGATGTGGATTTTCTTTTTTGTCAGAAGGACTTGCGAGATACTTTTCGGAAACTGGTTGCCTTGGCGCAGCAGTATGAATATACATTTATGGAAATCGAACGGACTGCCCGCGGTTATCGGATGTTCCGGTTGGAAGAGAAGAGAACCGGATTTGCCATTGATATTCTTTTTGAAGCGGATGGTATTCAATATGAGACTATTTTCCCGCGCGCCAGTAAAGTATGTTTCGGAAAACACTTTCTTTATGTGGCGAGTCTTGAAGACGTTTTGATGAGCAAGAAAAGCTCGAATCGCCTCAAAGATGTAGCCACAATTCCTTTATTGGAGATGACACTTCATGAAAAAGAGCGACTGCAAAAAGCTGGAGATGGCGATTGCCGAATTCAAGATTCCGAAAAGTGATACCCCAGGTGATATCCGCCTGATTCGGCGTCTGTTGGCGCTGCCTATGCACCAAAGAACGTACTTTCTGCGCAAAAAGCATTCCGGCGGCGGCAGCCATATTTGAGTTGATTATGTCAAATAGCCGTCAGCCCTTATGCGAGGTTGGCGGCGGTTTTTCTACGGTGCTCAGGCTTCCGGGTAATTTTCGCTCTCCGATTTCTCGATGATGTAGTGGACGGCGTCGCGCAAATCGAAGCGGTCGAAAAACTTTTGCGCCTCGGCCTCGGGTATGCTTATGCCGAAATGTTCCTCCAATGCCATGATGAATTCCACCATATCCAGCGAGTCGCCCTTCCAGAAGTCCAGTATCGCCATCGGGTCATTGGGATACGTCATGATATCTTTCGGGCGCCCCATGATTTCGATCGCGGCATCGCGGATGACCCACGCAATCTCCGCCTCCCGGCGCGTCGGCCAATAGGAGGCGAATTCCTCGCGGGAGAACGGCCTTGAACGTAAAAAAACATCCGTTTGGCGATCGTTGCAGCGCAGAAAACGGTCATCCTTGGTCTTGATGAGTTGCCGCAATTCCTCCGGCCACGCCGGGGAGGGTTGCGGTACGGGATTTTGAGCCGGTAAATCGGAAAAATCTACGGCAGTTCTGTTGCCGATAGCCCGGCGCTCGATCAGTTCGCCCAGGGTTTCCAGTTGCGGCTCCAGGCCGAACCGATCCAGAAATGCCACCAGTTCCGGTAATCGGCTTTGCCGGGCGAGCAGCCAGAGCGCATCCTCCGGGTAAACCATGAAGTCGATTTTTAATGCCTTGACGAGATCCAGCGCGATTCGCGCTTTGAATGCGTCGCTGAAGTGACGGCAGAAATGATTGCGCTGTTGGATATCCTCCGGATCGAATGCCGGGCGCGGAACGGTGGCCAGCCATTTGCTTTGCACGGCGTTGAAGTGCCGCAGCGAATGCCGGAAAGCGATTGCCGCTGGGAGAAAAATCAGCAAATTCAGTACACACAGTACCATTGCGATTCCTCCGGCCGGCACGGAGAATGGAGCGTTGAACAAGGCGCAAACGCAAAAAACCGTACCGCCGATGGGGGATAAATATATACCCATGCTGCCGGGTGAGTGTGGATGAAAAATGCGGAATCCGGCGTTGATCCGGGCAATGCGCCGCACTATTTTTGCGGCGAATTCCGGCGGAATCGTGAGCGCTTCGCCGGACAGTTTCAGCTTCGGCAACGCGAAAAGTTCCGGCGGCGGAACTGCCGTACGCCCCAGAGTCGAAGCCGTGCGGTAAAAGAAAACCCGCCATATCGCGGCCCAGGCGACCAGATAGCCCCAGCCGAGGAACATTCCATACGGGAAAACAAAGCACAGCCCCCACAAAAGCACGAACAAAGTGAACCGGAACGGTTTGAACATACTTCACTCCTCCGTTTGCAGCTGCCGGATATCGGTAAGCTCGGTGATATCACCGTAGCGTGGATTGTCGGGATCAATAAAGTTGGTAAATCCGACGTGAAAAACCCGTATCCGGTGTTCCAATGCGTATTGCAGAATCGCTGTCGCCGCCGTCAAATCCCGATGCGGTTTGCTCTCCAGCAGGGCGATCGCCGCGGGTTTCGGGTTCAATGTTTCCAGGTAGGCCACGATTGCCTCCGCGCTTTGCGGCATGGATCGGGAGTCGTCGGATTTGATGATAAAACCACCCCGATCGAACTCAATACGCAGCGTATTTTCCGGCAATTCATCGCGGTAATCGATCCAATCGGAGGTCGAATATTTCGTCGTACAGCCCACCAGCAATGTCAGAACAATGACGGAGACGCCGAAAATCACTCGTTTCATCAAGCAATCCTCCTCTTTTTCGATTCGACCGCCTGTGCCGGCCTCGTCCGCTCTATGTGGAGATTCGCCTCGGCTTTGCCATCGCCGAATCTACACCTTCGCTTCCTCGGGTGGCTTCCGCTCACCTCCCGGTTCGCTTACTATACTTTCGCCCCTTTCGAGGCGCTACGCGCCTGGGGCGACCAGCGCTGTTCGCGCGCTGGACTGCGCCTCCGTATGACGGAGGGCAGACCGCCGCTTCGCGGCTCTATTTTATTTATTTTTTACTTCAGGCGGCATTGTGCGCCGCTTTCACGACGTCGGCGTAGGGGAGGGGGCCGCCGAAGATGTCCAGCGCGGAGCCGACGGTGAAGTGGATCCGGCCGTGTCCGGCTTTGCCGATGGCGGCGATATCATCGAGTGTCGCGATGCCGCCCGCGTAGACGCAGTCCAGCGGAGAGTCGGCGGCCAGAAGTTCGAGCAGTTCCCGATCGATTCCGGCCTGTTTGCCCTCCACGTCGACGGCGTGGACCAGAAATTCGCAGCAGTAACCGGACAGAAATTCCAGCGTTTTCCGGTCGACCGGCATTTCGGTGAACTTCTGCCACCGGTCGGTGACGATGTAATACATGTCGCCGCGGCGGCGGCAGCTGACGTCGAGAACCAATCGCTCTTTGCCGATCTGTGCGGCCAGACTGCGCAATCGTTCGACTTCCAACCGGCCTTCACGGAATATCCAACTGGTGACGATCACCTGCGCCGCCCCGGCGTCGAGCCATTCGCGGGCGTTGCCGTCATCGATTCCGCCCCCGACCTGTAGTCCGCCGGGCCATGCCGCCAGCGCGTTGCGCGCGGCGTCGCGGTTGCCGCCGCCGAGCATGATCACGTGACCGCCGGTCAGATGATCGAGCCGGTACAGCTCCGCGTAATGCGAGGGCGGCAGCTCCGACTCGAAGTTGGTGCGCAACCCCCGATCGTCGTCGCGCAGGCTGGAACCGACGATCTGTTTGACGCGTCCGGCGTGTAGATCGATACAGGGACGGAATTGCATGAATGTCTCCGGAATGGAAAAAAACCGGGCCGGAGTCGCTTCCGGCCCGGCTGAAGCTTAAACGATATCGAGCAGTTCGACTTCGAAGATCAACGCCGAATTCGGCTGGATCTGCTGGCCCGCGCCGCGTTCGCCGTAAGCGAGCGCCGCCGGGATGAAGAACTTGTACTTGCCGCCGACCGGCATCAGCTGCAGCCCTTCGACCCAGCCGGGAATCACCTGGGTGACGCCGAATTCGACCGGCTGGCCGCGCTGGACCGAGCTGTCGAACACCTGGCCGTTCAGCAAGGTGCCGGTGTAGTGGACTTTGACCTTATCCGCCGCGGTCGGCTTCTTGCCGGTGCCTTCGGTGACGACCAGGTACTGCAACCCGGACGGCAGGGTGACCACGCCGGCCGCCTTGGCGTTTTCCGCCATGAATTTTGCTTCCGCTTCCGCATTGGCTTTGCCCAGGCGGGTAACCTCCTCCTGGCCGGCCTGCTGCATCTGCTGCTGCAGTTGCTGCATCGCCGCCTGGTATTCCTCCTGGCTCAGCTGCGGCTTGCCGGAGAGCATTTCCGCGATGCCGCGCAGAACCAGCGCCGGATCCAGCGGCACCGGCTGATGCGCCATATATTCGGCCATGTTCATTCCCATCGCATAGCTGATGCGTTCGGTGTCGTTTTTGAATTCGCCCATGATTTTTGTCCTTACTCGTGTAGGGTGTTGAAAACGGACCGGGCCGTTTCAGCCCGGTCGAAAGAATTATTTTACTTTACCAGATAGGTCCGGATTTCGAACGGAGCCAGCGATATCGTGATTGGCGCGCCGTCCAGCGGGATGGCATTCTTGCTTTCCCATTCCACCAGGTTGGTTTCGGTGAGTTCACGGAAGTGTTCGGCGAACTGCAGCGTTCCGGTGCTCGGGCGGCCCTGGGTTTCCACCACGCGGATCACGGTGGCGTCGGATTTTTCGGCCTTCTTGACCACCTCCAGGCTGACTCCGGCACCGTCGAGCTGGCGGCAGGGAATGGCCGGAGGCGTCGCGGCGGCAAATCCGGCCGCGATCCACGGCGCCCGGTTGAAGGCGGCGGCTTCGGCGCGGACATCGGAATCATTCAGTGTGCCGGTGTGCGGCAGCAGCGCATAGCTGAAACGCTGCATGCCGCGATCGGCGCCGGGGGCCGGATAGCTGGTCGCCCGCAACAGATTGAGGTCCAGTGTGTTGCCATGGACCTTGTGCCCGTATTTGCAGTCGTTCAACAGCGCCACGCCGCAGAGGCTGTCGCTCAGGTCGATGAAGCGGTGCGCCGCGACTTCGAAGCGCGCCTGGTCCCACGAAGTGTTCCGGTGGGTGGGGCGCTTGACGGTGCCGTACTGGATATCGAAGCTGGCTTCGGTGGCGGTCACGGAAACCGGGAAACCGACCCGGAGCATCCGGCGCGATTCGCGCCAGTCCGCCTCGGTGTGGAATTCCAGGCGCTTGCTGTTCGACGAGAGAATCACCTGCTGGCACAGCATCGACTGGCCGACCTTCAACTTGAAGTTCAAAACCTGGCGGACGATGCCGAAGGCGGAACAGGACGCGCCGATTCCTTCCGGATGCTCCACCGATTCGTTTTCGTAAAAAAAGTCGATATCCCAGGCGTCCCACATATTCGGCACGTCGACGTAAAGCGCGAGATCGTTGCCGACTTCGCCCGGAGCCAGAATGTCGCGTTGGGTTTCCTTATCGAAAGCCCGGATCAGACGCGCCGCATGATCGAACTCGTAACGGATCAGCGCGTTTTCCAGCACCAGATCGTTGTCCAGGGGGCGGGCGTACGTGGAACGGACTTCGCCCTTTTCCAGCGTGGTGACGCTGTCCGGGGCGAAACACCCCAGCGCCCATACGCTTCCGTCGGCTTCGGTCTGGACGGCGACCTCATGCCCTCCCGGGGTAATCACCGTGGAGTTTTCCCAGGAATCGGGCAGGCGCACGGGCATGTCGTAATTCACCGGCAGCGAGTTGATCACGGTGACGGCGTTTTCCTGCTTTGTCAGCAGCTTGCCGCAGGCGATGTCGAGCAATTCGGCGCACAACGCCAGAATTTCCGCGTGTTCTTTTTCGGTGACTTCGTAGACCTCGCGGATCGAAGAACCCGGGATGATGTCATGGAACTGGTTGATCAGCACCTTTTTCCAGGCGTAATCGAGCTCTTTGACCGGGTACTCGGCACCCGGCAGGCAGGAGCAGACGAATTCGGTCAGCTGCAGCATCTGCTCGCACTTGCGGTTGTTGCGCTTGGTGCGGCTCTGCGAGGTCAGGGTACCGCGGTGGAGTTCGAGATACAACTCGCCCACCCAACGCGGCAGTTTGCCGCGGTAGGCTTCCACGCGTTCGAAGAAGCGGTCGGCACGGTCGAATTTCACCTTCGGCGAACCTTCCAGGTCGCGGAGCCGCAAACCGCGTTCGATGTACTCTTCCTTCGGGCCGCCGCCGCCGTCGCCGATGCCGAAGAGGCTCATGAATTCCGGGACTACCGCGTTTTCATTGTAATTGTTTTCGCCGTAGGTCAGTTGGTCCGGCACCAGACTGGTGTTGTAGGTGTCTTCCGGCGGGAAGTGGGTCAATACTTCGGTGTTGTCGATTCCGCGCCACAGGAAGGTGTGATACGGGAATTTGTTGAACTGGCTCCATGAAATCTTCTGGGTCAGGAAGTAATCGCAGCCGGAGCGCTTGATGATCTGCGGCATCGCCGCGGAATACCCGAACACGTCGGGAAGCCACAGGTTTTTCACATCGAAGCCGAACTCGTCCATGAAGAAGTTTTTCCCATGGAGGAACTGGCGCACCATCGACTCGCCGGAGATGATGTTGCAGTCGGCTTCCACCCACATGCCGCCCTGGATTTCCCAGCGCCCTTCGGCGACGCGTTCCTTGATTTTGGCGTAAAGTTCGGGGTAATGCTGTTTGGTGAACGCGTAATGTTGCGCCTGCGACGCTCCGAACACATAATCGGGGTATTCGTCCATCAGCTTCAACTGGCTGGCGAAGGTGCGGGCGCATTTGCGGATGGTTTCGCGGACCGGCCACAGCCAGCCGGTATCGATATGCGCATGGCCCACGGCGGTCGCCTGCAATGTGCTTGACACGGCCGGACGATTCAGTTCGCCGGCGAGAGCCGCCCGCGCCCTGGCCGCGTTGGCCGGATTGTCGGCGTACAGATTGATCGCCTCATTGATGGCACAGAGTATCTGGACGGAACGGCGGTCGCGGCGCGAATGGCTGTAAATGCTTTCGCCGTTGACCCGGGAACCGAGCAGGCCCAGCATGATTTCGAGCTCCAGCTGCAATAACCAGGCTTCGCGGTTGAAGCTGCCGAAGCGCAGCGATTCCGCCACGCCGACGGTCAGCTTCTGATCCGGCGCGTCCGGATTGACTTCGTCGCCAAACAGGCCGTTGGCGGCCATTTCCACCCACAGGTCGAAGCGTTCCCCGGCCTTGGCGCAGGGGGTCAGCTGGTATAACTCCTTGCGGTACTGATGCGCATACACACTGGTGTTGGTGAAGCTGTAGACCGGGATTCCGGCGTTGTCGAACAGCAGCGCTTCGCCGCCGAAATTCAGCTTCAGCGCCACCGGTTTCCCGTCCCAATCCTGCGGGACGGTGCCCTGCAGGCGTACCCAGCCGCTGTCCCAGAGTTCGCCCCACTTCTGCTTTTCCTGCAGAACCTGGAATTCGCCGTTCAACCGCTCGGCGAAAGGCACCGGCGCGGCGGACGCACAGAACTGCGCTTCCAACGGGCGTAATTCAAAGAAAAAATCCCGGGGGAGCCGCGAGAAGAAGTTTTTGGCCCGCCCCAGGTACAACTGAAATTCTTTTTCCTGCATGATACTCTCTCTTGCTTGTGATCCCGCGCATTTCCGGCAATTTTCCGGAAAGCGTTACAATATCGGATATAACTGTATCCCGAGTAAAATAACATTCATGTGTCCTTTTTCAAGAGTTGCTTATGGAAAGTTTTCGAAAAATCGCCACGAATCGGCGGACGGAACGGAAAAAAACGTAAAATTCATGCCTTTTCGGGATTCTTCAGTTGCCTTTCCGGGGTTTACGGTGTAAATTCTTCCGGTCTTTATATGGGAATTTATTGATGCGGCGACTAATTCGGTTTACCATGACACAGCGAGAGATGAGAAACTGCCTTGCGTTGCCGGGATGGAGCAATACAAGTATTGTACCGTCCCGGCAACGCAAGGCAGGGCTCGTATCTCGCGTGCCGCGAAGCGGTCGCGTCCGCAAAAGCCCCGGAGCGGCCTTCCGGTTCGAGGTAGCTACGTCAGTAGCCCCCTCAACCGGAAAACCGCTCCGGATTCTTTGCGGAGACGCGATCATGGCAAGCCCAATTAGTCGCCGCATCAATACGATACGAAGGAACTCTTTTCCTAACGATGAAAACGCTTAATTTATATGTGACGCGCGGTTTTTTGCTGACCTTTTTCATGGCCATCGGCATTCTGACTTTCGGCATGATGGGCGGGCGCCTGGTCCAGGTGATCGAAGCGGTGGCGCAGGGAATTTCGTTTACCAGTTTTATGTTGTTCGTGCTTTATACGCTGCCGGTGGTGCTGTCGTTCACGGTGCCGCTGGCGGTGATGGTGGCGGTGATGATGGTGTTCGGACGCCTGTCGGCGGATTCCGAAATCACCGCGATGCGCGCGTGCGGAATTTCCATTTTGCAGATCGTTTCGCCGATCCTGCTGATTACGTTTATTTTGACCGGAGTCTGCTGTTATTTGCAGATCGAGGTGGGGCCCCCCTGTCTCGGAAAGGCGCGGGAGGTGATTACCAACGCCTTTGTCGACCAGCCGCTGGCCATGTTCGCCCCCGGACAGGCGACGAACCAGGATGGCTACATCGTGTATCTGGACGATAAAATCGGCGATTCCGAGCTGCGCGGCGTCCAGATTTACGAGGTTGGGAAAAAATTCAACATCATCCGTGATATCTCGGCTCCGAGCGGACGGCTGAAGGTCAACAAAGAGGCGAAAATTCTGACTCTCGAACTCGACAACTGTATCATCATCGACCGCAGCTCCGAATTGGGGGCGAAAACCGCGGCTTCAATGGAGCGCTTCGAGCTCGAATTCGACTATGGGCAGGAGTTGAACAGCCAGAACGTCGGCAAGCGGCCGAAATTCATGACCATGAGCGAGCTTCTGGCCCGTATCCGCATGAATGTCGAACGCGACAAGGATACCACCGATTTGGAGGTGGAACTGAATCAAAGGATCGCTTTTGCGCTTTCGCCGATCGCCTTTCTTTTGTTCGGGTTGCCGCTGGCGATTCAGACTTCCCGGCGGGAAACCTCGGTGGGGCTGTTTCTGAGTGTGATTCTGGCGGGGGGATTTTTCCTTCTGGTGATCATCTGCGAGTCGCTGACCGATTATCCGAAGCTGTATCCGCAATATCTGCTGTGGTTGCCGACGCTGGCGTATCAAATCGGCGGAGCGGTGATGATTTACCGGATCACCCGGCGGTAGCCGGGGTTGGAGTGTGTGCGATGTGGTTCAAAATTCTGTTGCTGGGGTTGCTGGGGGCGTTGGCGGTCATCGGTATCGTGCTGGTGAATGCCGCCGACCGGATGTTTTTTTCCAACCGGCAGATTCTGCAGCGGCTTGACGCGTTGGAGGATGTTTGCCGCTCGGCCGGTGTGTCGGGAATCCGGCGCACTTCGGAGCTTGCTGCGGACGGAAATTTCGCCAATGCGGCCTTTTACGATCCGGTTCGCGTGTCCGGCGACCGGCTGATTCAGGCGACGATGGCCGATCCCGGCGACTTGAATTCATTGACCTCTTCGGATGCCGCGGTGACGGAAATTTATGGATTTTGCCATGCGTCGCTGGGAGATCGGGACGCGGCGAATCCGGCGCGGTTTCAGCCGTGGCTGGCGGAGTCGTGGACGGAGTCCGAGGATCATCTGCGTTTCCGGATCAAATTGCGGCGCGGGGTGTACTGGCATGATGCAACCGACCCGGAAACCGGCAGGCGTTACGAAAATGTCGAGATGACCGCGCACGACTTCCGTTTCTGGTTCGACGTCGTGAACAACCCGGATGTCAATTGTGCGCCGTTGCGGACCTATTATCAGGACATGGTTGAATTGAACGTAATCGGCGATTACGAGTTCGAGGTACTCTGGAGCAAGCCGTACTTCCGCAGCCTGGAGTTGACCTTGGGATTGACGCCGCTGCCGCGGCATTTCTATCACTTCTATTCCGGCCCCTTCGACGGCAAGCGCTTCAATCTGGACCACGAACGCAACCGGATGGTCGTCGGCGTCGGGCCGTACCAATTGGATAGCTGGGTGCGCGATCAGAAAATCGTGCTCAAGCGTTATGACCGTTACTTCGGCCGGGCATATGGGGCGATGCCGGCACTGGAACAGATCGTCATTTCGCTGATCAAGCTGGAAAATACCCGTTTTCAGGCGTTGCTGGCGGGCGATATCGATGTCTGTGATCTCACCCCGGATCAGTGGATGCACCGCACTTCGACGCCGCAGTTCGTTGCGACGCGGACGAGCGAAACGCCGGTGACCGACGCGGCCGGGTTGATGACGCGCGACCCCAACGCGTTGCTGCGGATTCAGGGGCTTCAGGCGGCCTACAGCTATCTGGCTTACAATCAGGTCAATCCGCTGTTTCAGGACCGGCGCGTCCGGCAGGCGCTGACGCTGCTGGTGAACCGGGAGCGGATTTTGCAAGATGTCTATTTCGGGCTCGGAGCCGTGGTGGCGGGGCCGTTTCAATACGGAAGCCCGTTCTACGATATGACGCTGACGCCGTGGCCGTTTGACCCGGCGGAGGCGAAGCGCCTGCTGGCGGAAGCCGGCTGGCGCGATACCGATGGCGACGGGATTCTGGAAAAGGACGGCCGCAAATTCGAGTTCACCATGATGCAGGTCGCCAATCACCCGATCCAGGGCAAGGTGCTGCCGATCGTCAAGGAAGACATGGCCGCCGCCGGAATTCACATGCGTCTGGATGTTTACGAGTGGTCGGTATTTCTCCAGCGCATCGACGAGCGCAATTTCGAAGCGTGCATGCTGGCGTGGACGGTGCCGCTCGAAGCCGACCCCTATCAGGTCTGGCATTCCAGTCAGGCCGATGCCCCCCAATCCAGCAACTTCATCGGCTTCCGCAACGCCGAAGCCGACCGCCTGATCGAGGCGATCCGGGTCGCGTTCGACACCGACGAGCGGATTGCGCTATGCCATCAATTTCAGGCGTTGCTGCATCGGGAACAACCCTACACGTTTTTATTTGCTCCCGCCAAGCTCTCCGGGATGTCCGCCCGTTACGAAAACATTCGCCTGCTGCCATATCCGAGTTACGGCACCTCGCCAGGCCGCCCCGAGTGGCTGTGGACTCCCAAGCAGTATCAGCGAGTGTTGCAATAGAGCGCCTGAAAAATGTGGTGGCTTCTCGCCCCCGCATTTTTCCCGACCGCCATCCCCGGTTAAAAATCCATGAATTCCGGCGCGGAATCTTTGCCATTTACCGGGGCGATGGTATAGTAAGAGGACAGGGAGGAACGATATGCGCAATATTTTTGAGAAGAAGGCGTTCATTCTGGATATGGACGGCGTGGTATATCATGGCAACCGGCTGCTTGAGGGGGCGGCTGAATTCGTCGAATGGATGAAAACGCACGACCGGAAGTTTTTGTTTTTGACCAATGCCAGCGAGCGGACGCCGCGTGAATTGCAGGAGAAGATGGCGCGGCTGGGGATCGAGGTCCCGGAGCGGCAATTTTATACCAGCGCCTTGGCTACGGCCGATTTTCTGGCGCGGCAGAGTCCGGGGTGTTCGGCTTTTGTGATCGGGGAGGCGGGCTTGTACAACGCGTTGTACGAGAGCGGGATTTCGATGAACGACAGCAATCCGGATTACGTCGTGGTCGGCGAAACCCGTTCTTACGGTTACGAGCGGTTGGAAAAGGCGACTTTTCTGGTTCAGGCGGGGGCAAAATTGATCGGCACGTCGCCGGACCTGACCGGGCCGACCGAGGCGGGGATTGCGCCGGGAACCGGCGCATTGATCGCTCCGATCGCGCTGGCTTCGCGCTGCGAGGCCTATTTCACCGGTAAGCCGAATCCGCTGATGATGCGCCGGGCGGGCAAGCGGTTGGAGGCGGAAACCCGCCTGACGATGATTATCGGCGACCGGATGGATACCGACATCATCGCCGGAGTGGAGTCGGAAATCGACACCGCGCTGGTGCTGTCGGGAGTGACCGCCCGCAGCGACCTCAAACGTTTCGCATACCAGCCGCGTTATATCTTTACCGGTCTTTTGGACCTGGTGCAGCAGCTCGAGGCCTACGAAGCCGGTGATCGCGCCGCCTGCATCCCGTAATCGGAGCACAAAAAAAGCGCCTTGCGGCGCTTTTTTTATGGATCGGGAGCCTTACTTGCCGTCGGCGTGTTCGGCGAAGACGCGCAGATTCAATTCGTGGTGCTTCGGCGGCAAGAACTTCTTGATCGCCGTTTCCCATGCCGGCCGCGGAATTTCCAGCAGGCGGCTCAGGCGCCCGAGCAACGCGATATTCGCGGTTTTCGGATTCTCCAGTTCACCCAGTTGCGCGACGGTCAGCATCAGCCCGTTCGACTTCATATCGCCGCGATTGTTGTCCACCTGGGTCATTTCCAGAATCAGCAGGATTTCGGTTTCGCCTTCGGGAATCATCGGGCTGGCGACGGCGTCGCCGTAACGGACGTCGCTGGTGACCGAACCGCCGCGCTGGCTCATGCCGTGCACTTCGCTTTTTTTCACGTCGAACCCGGCCTCGAACGCGGCTTCGGCCAGAATATCCGTCGCCTTCAACACGCCTTGCCCGCCGAGCCCGGCGATTTTGATATTCATCACATTACTCATTGTTGGCCTCTTCGTATCCTTTGATTTTCACCGCGGCGAGAATGCACGGACGTCGGGCGATGATCACCGAAACCTGATTGCCCGCCAGACACGACGCCACCGTTTCCTTCAATTTCGCATTTTCCAGGATCGGGTCGATCACTTCCACCCGTTCCACTCCCATGCCGCGCAAGGTCGATTCCAGATCCAATGCCGGCGACGGCGAATGGTCCAGCTTCCGGCCGGTACCCGGATTCTCCTGCAACCCGGTCATCGCCGTGGTGGAGTTGTCTAGAATCATCACAAGGTGTCCGGTGGCCGGACGGTTGTAGATCATCTCCACGATGCCGTTGATCCCGGTATGCCAGAAGGTGCTGTCGCCGATCACACTGACCACGCGCCGCGCTTCCGCTTCCGGCAGCACCTGCCGCAGCCCGAGACCGGTGGTGATGCTCGCGCCCATACAGACGCAGGTGTCGACCGCCTCGAACGGCGGCAAAACGCCCAATGTATAGCAGCCGATGTCGCCGGTGACGATACAGTCGAGGTCGCGGAGCACTTCATAACTCTTGCGGTGCGGACAGCCATTGCACAATTGCGGCGGTTTGCCCGGTTGCGGGGCCGGTTCCGGGGAGAGGTCGCCGGCGAGCAGGCGGCGTACCCGGGCGACATTCAGCTCGCCGAAACGGTACATTTCCGCTTTGCCTTCCACCTCCATTCCGGCGGCCAGCAGAGCTTCGACCAATACCGGATCGCCCTCTTCGACCACGACGCAGCGGTCGACGCCGTCGACGAATTCGCGAATCCGTTCCAGCGGCAAGGGATAGGTCATGCCGAGCTTCAGGATCGAAGCATCCGGCGCCGCGTCCAGACAGTGCTGAAACGAAATGCCGCTGGTGACGATGCCGAGTTCGGTGCCTTTTTTCACTTCCCGGACGAATTCCAACGCGCGTCCGGTCATCTCCGCCAAGCGGGCGCGCAGCCGGCGGTGCGCCAGCCGGGCATAGGCCGGAATCATCACATTCGACTTCACATCTTTGACATAGTGAATGGGCGGAACCGGCTTGACCGGTTTATGACGCTGGACCACGCACTTGGAATGGCATACCCGGGTGGTCAGGCGGAACAGCACCGGTGTGTGGAATTCTTCGGACAACTCGAACGCGCACATCATATAGTCGTACGCTTCCTGCGAGTCCGCCGGTTCCAGCATCGGCACGCCGGCGGCGATGGCATAGCGCCGGTTGTCCTGCTCGTTCTGGCTGGATGCGAGGCCCGGATCGTCGGCCGAGATCACCACCAGGCCGCCCGGGGTGCCCGAATAGGCGATGGTGAACAGCGGGTCCGCGGCGACATTCAAGCCGACGTGCTTCATCGTCGCCAGCGCCCGGGCATGGCCGAAAGCGGCGCCGATGGCAACTTCCAGGGCCGCCTTTTCGTTCGGCGCCCACTGGGCTTTGCCGCCCAGCTCGGCCAGATTTTCCAGAATTTCCGACGACGGGGTTCCGGGGTACCCGGTACCCAGGCCGACGCCGGCGTCCAGGGCGGCCAGCGCAATCGCTTCGTTACCGCTCAACAACATTTTTTCCTGCATTGCAAATCATCCTTATGAAATAATCACTGTCCGTTTTTTTGGAAACACCGGGCGACATGCGCCGGATCGAGTTTCTTGGTCATCAGGCTCACCAGCCACAGCACCAGAGCCGACAACGGCAAAGCGTACACCAACGGGTCGATGAACGGCCACGGATCGACGCCGAAAAGTTCGGTCTTGCCGAACAGCATCCGGCACAACCCCAATGGCGCCGCTTCCGCGCGGTGCATGAACATCAGTCCGAAGGTACTGACCAGCGCGCCGACAATGACACTGGCCCAGACGCCGGCCCGGGTCGCGCCGCGCCAGTAGAGCGCGGCGAAATACACCGGCAGGAACGCCGCCGCGCAGATGCCGAAAAAGATCGCCGTCACCCGGGCGATGATGCTCGCCGGCAGCAGATAGCCGATCACCACGCTCAAAATGATCCCGAATACGATCCCCATCCGGGTCAAAGTCACACTCGCCGCCTTCCGGCCGGAAATGCCGCAGAACAAATCGTGCCCGAGCGATGTGCCGATCACATGCAGCAGCGAACTCAAAGTCGACATGCCCGCCGACAGCAGCGTCACGGTGAAAATATAATAGAAAACCCTCGGCATCGAGCTCTGGATAAACAGCGGCATCACCACGTCGGCATTCCCGCCGGCGGCTTCCACCGCAATCTTTCCGGTGGTCCGGTAAAACCAGACGTTGCTCAAGCCGCCGATCACATACGCGACGCCGGCGGTCAGCAGGATGAATATCGAACCGACCAGAATCGCCCGGTTCAATTGTTGGCCGGACTTCACCGTCATGAAGCGCACCGCCAGCTGCGGTTGTGCCAAGGCGCCGATCCCGACCCCGGCCATCAGGCTGGTGACCAGCATCCACCAGCACTCCTTGCCGAATACCGGCATCCGGGTCCAGCCGGCGTGGCCCTTGGCCTGCAGGTCCGCCGGCACCAGGGGCGCCATCTCGCTCAGTTCTCGGTGGGCGCCGATGAATCCGCCCAATTCCGTATACGTGCAAATCAGCAGCGCCACCATGCCCAATACCATGATGACGCCCATGAACGCGTCCACGTACATCACCCCTTTGAGGCCGCCGATCACCACATAAAACGCGATGATCAGCGCGAACGCGATCAAAGCGACGTCGAAATTCATCACCCCCTCGAGCACCCGGGCGCCGCCGATGAGCACCGCGCTGGAATACAGGGGCATGAACAGGAAAATCAGCAGCGCGATGAACCATTGCAGCTGCGGCGACTGATAGCGCATGCCGAGAAATTCCGGAAAGGTGCTGGCGTTCAGCTCCTGCCCGATCCGCCGGGTCCGGCGTCCGAAGCACAGGAACGCGATCAGGATGCCGACCGCGATATTCATGAACGGCAGCCACAGCAGGCCGAGGCCGAATTTCGCCGCCATCCCGCCGAAGCCGATGATCGCGGAGGTGCTGATGAAAGCGGCGCCGTAGCTCATCGCCATCACGAACGGATGCACGGAGCGCCCGGCGACCAGATAGTCGGCGCTGGTGGTGGTTTTGCGGTAAGCCCGATAACTCAGGAACGCGATCACTGCCAGATAAACCGCGATGACCCCGGAGATGATCCATGTATCCATAGTGTTACCGGTCGCCTTTGTCTGAATTTACCGTATCGTCGCCGCGATTGTAATTGATCGCACCGTAAACCACACAGACCACCATTGCGCCTATATTTGCCAGATAGGCGGCACTGACCAGCCAGTCATCCATTCCCAACATCATGATGCCTTCTTTCCATGGGTTCAATATGTGTAGATACAAATGTTCATCAATATAGCACATTTCCCGCCGCTTTCTATGACCCGGAAAAGAAAAATCGATATTTTTTTCTCCGTTGCTATTGACTTTCTCGTTGAAATACACTATACTTGGCAATGTAGACGATTTTTCAACTACAGCAATCAGCAAATAGAACGGCGGAAAAGTGGCGGGAACCAAATTCGAAGAGGCCAAACGGTCTTTGGTACAGTTCATCCGGGAAGGGCAGCTGGCGGTCGGGGACCGGCTTCCGAGCCATGCCGCGCTCCGGGAACGGTTGAAGCTGAGTACTTCGACCATTCATGCCGCCATCGGCGAGTTGCGCGAGGAAGGCGTGCTGGAGGTTCGCGACAAGGTCGGCGTGTTTCTGAAAGATCCGGGCGCGGACGGTCATGTCGCCCGGGTGATCGGTCTGGCCGCGTTCGAGGTGGTGCAGAACAGTGCATTCAACTGCTATCTGGTGCATTCGATCACTCGCCAGCTGGCGGAACGCGGCTACCAGACGCATCTGTTTTGTTCGGAAAACGGACCGATGCCGCTGTATCACAGCTTCGATGACATTCCGGGGCTGGAGCGCTGCATCCGGGAGCGCAAGATCGACGCCATGCTGGCGTTGTGTGTGCTGGCCGACGAATGCTGGGAGGAGATGCGGCAGCAGCGGCTTCCGATGATCAACTTTTCGTCGACCTTGCTGCCGCACGGTTCGTTCGGCATCGACTGGCTGGCGTATCTGCGCGATGCGCTCAAGCAGTTGGCGCTGCGGCGGATTCGCCGGGTCGGAATTCTGGTGACCGGCTCCAACGACGCGGAGGTCGACGAATTTCGGGCGGCGAGCCGCCGACTGCCGGAGGCGGTCCGCAATGATATGGAGCTGGAAGTATTTTTCTGTAGCCCCGGCGCCATTTGCGACCGGATTTTCTCCCGTCCCTGCGGGGAGCGTCCGGAGGCGCTGATTTCGCTGGACGATATACTGATGCGGGATCTGGTGACGGAGTTATACCGGCGGCGGCAGTGGGACTATCAGCCGCACGTGGTGCACTTGACCAACCGGCAGCTGCCGGTGCCGGTGCCTTTCGAGCATACACTTCACTATGAAGTCGACCTGGATGAACTGGCCGGAGTATTGGTGGAAGCGTTGTTGCGGGATCTGCAGACCCGCAATGGCGACGGACGCCCCGAGCTTTACGGCATTCGCGCCGTATCCGCTTGTCCGGAACCGTTGCTTCAGGAATAAAAACAAAAGGAGGAATCAAAATGTATCGCTCCCGGAAAAATTTTACACTGATAGAGCTTTTGGTGGTGATAGCTATTATCGCTATTCTCGCCAGTATGCTGCTGCCGGCGCTGTCCAAGGCGCGCGCGGCGGCGCGCCAAAGCGTCTGCGTCAGCAACATGAAGCAGATCGGACTCTTTGCCACCATGTACGCGAATGACTTCAACGACAACTTCCCGTTGCAGAATGTCTATCAGCGTCCGACGCAGGACCCCTATGCCAGCGCGGTCTTTGATTTCTCCCTGAATACCCATGAAGCCAACAGCCCCGCGCAGTACGTTCACGGCGTGGGACTGCTGATCAAAGAGGGGTATATGCATTTCACCGGCGAGCAGTCCGGGGTCAAAGTCTGCAAGATATTCCACTGTCCGGAGGTGCTGCCCGGTATTGCCCCCAACAACGAGGTCGGGATTCTGGCCAGCTATCAGACCTTCTACTGGTTCGGCGGCTTCCGTTACATTACCACGGCGCATAGCGAGTACCCGGATCACTCCGGCCCGGCTAAGGCCAATCCGGGCAGCGTGCTCGCCTTCGAACTGCTGGGGTTGTCCCAGGCGCACCCCAATGACGGCTTGACGGCATTGTTCAGCGACGGCCATGTGCAAGTCAAGCGCCAGCAGCGCGGTATCGACGCCGGCAACTGGATCGAGAAATGATGAAACGAAAGTATTGTATTATGCGGAAAACGAGTTTTGCGATGACGGCGTTGTTGGCGGCGGCCTCCTGCGCGGCCGCCGATGCCGGAATTCAGGCCATGTATGAAAATGTGCAGAAAAATACCGGAGCGGTCCAGGCGGTTTACCGCGGCGGCGTCCCGCACACCGACCGGCAGGGGCGCCGGATGATGAAGTACGATCCGGAAACCTCGTTTTTCCCGATCGCCATCTGGGGGCAGCCGGCGCCGGGGGAAACCTACGGCACCGATTACCGTTACGAGGATCTGCAGGAGGCGCACTTCAACACGGTGTGGCCGTATGGCAACGTTGCGCCGTTGAATGCCGAAACCCTGGAGCGGCTCGGCGAAAAGTACAACATGCAGATCGTCTTCGCCGAAGAGATCACCGAAGAAAATCTGGAGGCGATGAAAAATCACCCCCGGCTGCTGGGCAATGTCTGGATGGACGAGCCGATCGGCCAGCTGAATGAACCCGGCTTCGCCGAACTGTTCGAACGCTTCCTGGCTTACAAGGCCAAGGTCAACGCCATCGCTCCGGATATGGTGGTGTTCGTCAACGACGCCGCCTGGATCGAGGATCCGGCCACCGAATGGTTCGTCAAGTGGAATACCGCCGGCGATGTCGCCTGTCACGACAACTACCCGGTCCAGGTATCGAACGTCAACACACCGTCGATCACTCCGGCGCCGCAGGGTACCGCCCAGAGCATGAATCTCACCGTCGCCGCCAACCGCGAAGCCAAACCGGCGTGGCTGATTGTCGGCGCGTTCGAGCAATCGTACGGGGTGAGGGCGCAGTTTCCGTTCCGTTTCCCGACGCCGGCGCAATTGCGGGCGCAGGTATACACCGGGCTGATTTACGGTGCCACCGGCATCGTGTATTTCATTCAGGACAGCTTTATCTCCCGCAACGGTTCGGTGGTCGGAATGTCGCCGGACCCGAAAATTCACGTGGTCGACGATCCGGCGCTGCGCGGACCCGGCAAGCTTGAGGTGGTGCCGATGACGCCGACGCAGCAGGCGATGTCGAAGGCGCTGTGGGAAACGTCGCGCCAGTTGAATTACGAGATGACGGAGTTGACCCCGGCGCTGCTGTCGCCGACGGTCGCGCCGGATGAGTTGGGGTATTCGGTTGCCGTCGATATCGTCAAAGGCAGCTCCGAAAGCGGCTCGCCGATCCGGACGCTGCTCAAGCCCGACCCGGTCAATGGCGGTTATATTCTCCTCACCGCCAACGTGGATGCGGCGGCGGCGGAGGTGACCTTCACCTTTGACCGGCAGCTTACCGGCTTGCGGGCGCTGTTCGACTCGCATGCGTATGGGCTGCAATTGAGTGAGGACGGAAAAAGTTTCACGATGAACTTCGATCCGCACGACGCCGTTCCGGTCGCCTTCGGCACCGTGCAATAAAACACATACCATTCAGAGTGGGTTATCATGGAAGAAAGATGGATTTGGACGGAACTTCTGTCCTTTGATTGCGATGCGCCCGATCGCGGGGTCGGCGCCTATCTCGAGTGTGTCGGCACGGTTCCGGACGGCATATCGCTGATGACTTCGGCGTTGGACTTTGTCGTGCTGCACGCGGGAATGAAGAAGGAAGTGCCGCTGTTTCCGGATGTGTGCGCCCGTTTCGGGCACGCCGGCAATGAAGTGCGGATGACGCAATGCTGGAGTAACTTCGCGCTGCGCGATCTGGTGGCGCAATTGCGGAAGCGTGGCGTCAAGGTGTTCTTTTCCATCTTTCCGGTATACCAGGAGAACCGCTTTCACACCGAGTGGGCTTCGGCCCACCCGGAAGTCATGATCGTCTACGATGATCTCGGAGTGACGCCGGGAATCGATCTGATCGCCCGGCTCGACGACGGCACCCTCTTGGAAGACCTGTTCACGGAGCGCCTGGAAGAGGTGCTGGTCGATTACGGTTTCGACGGCTTCCATGGGCCGGATTGCTGCGGGCCGGGCGGGATGCTGGCGCATAACGATTATGCCGACGGCATCGTCGCCCAGTTCGTCGAATATCTCGGCGACCGGGCGCCGCAGGAGTTGAAATCGCCGACTGGGCACGTCGTCGAGCACCTGATGGCGCGCGCCGGCTTCATCTGGCAATCCTGGCGGCAGGAATGGATCGACTTCCACTGTTCCCGTTGGGAATCCTGCTGGCGCAAGATCGTCGCGGTCGCCCGGAAGCACGGCCGCGAGACCATGATCAACTCCGCCAATACCAAAGGCGCGTTTGAAGGGTTGTACCAGTTCGGCATCGACTACCGTGCCATCGCGCGGCTCGGCGTCGATTATCTGGTGGTCGAAACCGTCGCCGGCAACATGGCGTTGATTTACGGCGGGTACGATTATCACTTTGATTTTGCCGCCGTATTCGCCGAACTGCGGGCATTTGTCCCGGAGATGAAGCTGCTGTTTCTCCACGGCGTCAAGGATGTGGTGGAGAGTTACGATCTCTTGCGCCATGCTCCGGCCCGGCTGGAGCGGGAATTTTTTACCCTGTCGCAGCAATTTCAAATTACGCCTTATGGAGAGTTGCGGCGCTGTGCCGATGGCTTCATGATGTGCCTGGGGGATGGATTGAGCCGGGACGAATGGCGTTGGCTGAAGCGGCAATGGGATCTCGGCTTCGCGTTCGAAGCCGAGTCGGCCGGGGACTTCACCTGGATCTGGGATGATACCATGGTCGATGCGCTGCGGAGCGATTATCCGCGGTTCGGCACCTGGCCCGCATTCAAGCAGGTCGGCCGGCTGACCGCGAACTACGATCTGCAAATCGCCGTCATCGCTCCGGCGGGGCGGCTGAACGCGGTCAAAGGGCCGTTGTTCGTCCCCAATGCCGATTTGCTGCCGGAAGCGGTGTTGCGGCAATTGGTCGAATATGAGCGCGGACCGGTGGTCGTGGTCGGGAATTTTCCCCCGGGAACGCTTCCGGAGGACAGTGAATGCGTCCGGCTGTGCGTCGGCGGCGACTATTGGCTGACGGCGGCGCGGCTTCACAGCCCGAATCCGGGGTGCCGGGAACTTCCCGGTGTTTCGGAACGCTTCCAGGCGCCGGTGCCCCCGGCTTACTTCTGGCATCCGACGGATTACATGGCCATTCCTCCGGCATTCTGGGATGCGGTTGCGGCGCTGTTGGAGCGGAGCCGTGCCGGGAAGGTGACGGTCGAACGGCCGGAATCGGGGTTGCGTCTGTTGACGCTGGCGGGCGCGCACGGGCAGTTGCGCACGGCGCTGATTTCCACTGTGGCGCATTATCTGACGCCGGAGTGGCATTATTTGTGGAAGCCGCAAAAGGTGACGAAAACCAGCAGTTTCCCCTACACGCCGGTGACCCTGAAAAACGGGGAAATCCGCAGCGGCCTGCATTACAGTCCGTTGCACATCCCGCCATACGGCATCATCGTGCTGGATACGGAGTGAACGGCTCGAAGTTGTAGCGTCCGTCGTGATCGATGAACGACGGGTCGAAAAACAGCTTGCGGGCGGCAAGACAGCCGCCGACCATGGCGCCATCCAGCAACGGGCGGACCACGAAGTGGATCCGCCCGAGCTCATCTGCGGTCAACACTTCCAGCAGCCCCTCCTCGAAATGGCGCCGCACCCGGGGAAATACGCGCTCCATCGGTCCGGAAATCACGATCCGGTTCACCGAAAACAATGCCGCCAGCCGCGCCAGAAAATGGCCCAGCACCCCCGCAGCCGCCGCCAATGCCGCGAGCGCTTCCGGGTCGTCCTGCTCCACCAGCGCCATGAACTCATTCAACGTCGCCGCCCGTCCGTGCAGCGCTTCGAGCAACACCCAGCCGCCGGAATACGCTTCCAAGCATCCGGATAAGCCGCAACGGCACAACCGTCCGTCCTTGACCAGACGGCTGTGGCCGATATCCCGGAATGAACTGGGTTCCGGCAGCGCGTTGTTCAAAATTCCGAGGCGGGAACCGAAAACGATTCCCAGCCCCATCTCCCAGCTGACGATCATGATGATGTCGTCCGGCTTCGCGGTCTGCAGTTCGCCGAGCATTTCGGCGTGCTTGAAGGTGTAGTCGCGGGAAAATACGCCGAAGTTGTCGTGCAGTGTTTTGCGCAGGTTGAAGCCGGTCAATTCCGGCATCGCCACCACCCGGCGCAGCGCGCCGCTGCTCCAGTCCGGGTCGCCGGGAACGCCGTAGAAGATATTGCGGATTTTGCCGCCCGCCGCCGCCGCCTGATCCCGCAACCGCCGGTAGAGCCGGCACAGCAGCTCGTTTTTCGCCGCCATATCCGGATAATGGTTGAAATCGTGCTGCTCCTCGGCGACGATCCGGTCATTGAAATCGGCCAGCGCCACATGCAGCGACGGCGGCAGCAGTACGAAGCCCAGCGAAAAATTCCGTTCCGCGGCGATGCGCCAACGCTTGGCGGGGCGTCCCATGCCGGAGTGCGGATCGTTTGCCACCGGTTCGATCAACCCCTCTTCGGCCATCCGGAGAAAATGCAGATTGGTGGCCGCGGTCGTCACTTTCAACCGGCGGCTCATTTCCGTCTGGGTCATCGGTCCGTGATCGGCCAGCATCCGCAGGAACGGACGGGCCGCACCGAGTTCATCGCCCCCGGCAATCCGTACTTCTTCGCGTTTTCGCCCCATTCGTTCCTCCCTTTGGCGCCGGTCAATGGTTTTCGAAACGAATTTCCCGGGTGTTTTCGTCAACCCGGCGAATATTCACGAAAATCGTTCCCGGCGGCAGAATTTCCGCAATTCGCTGCGGCCATTCGGCCAGCACATACGCATCCGGGTCGTTCAAGTATTCGTCCACGCCAAATGCCAACGCCGCGCGCGCGCCGTCGATGCGATACAAGTCCAGATGAAAAAACATCTGCGTCCGGTCCGGAATCGGATACTCCTGCATGATCGTGTAGGTCGGGCTCGATACCGTTTCGGCAATGCCGAGTCCATGGGCGAAGCCGCGCGCGAACACCGTCTTTCCCGCCCCGAGATTCCCCTCCAGCGCCAGAACCGTCCCGCAGGGGACCGCCTGCGCCAGGCGTGCGCCCAATGCCTCGGTTTCCTCTTCGCCGTGTGTAATGAATGTCTGATTAAGCAGTGTGTTCATATCCCGTCGCCTTTATCCTGCGGCCGTTTCCGGCCTCCAGCACCTCTCCGGGCGACTGCGCCAGCGCGCGGCCGATCCGGGTCAAACGCGTGTCGAAGGGCCAGCGGGCTTCCAATTCTCCCGTCTGTGCCTCCGGAACCGCGAACAGCAATTCATAGTCTTCGCCATCCTGCAATGCCGCCGTCACCGTCGTCCGGCACGGCAGCGCCGCCAGATCCAGCGCAATTCCCACTCCGGAGGCTTCCGCCATGCGCCGGGCGTCCAGCCCGAGGCCGTCGCTCAAATCCATCATCGCCTGAACATATTTCTGTCCCACCAGCCACTGCCCCTCCGGGAGGCGCGGCTCGAACGTCAGATGGTGTTCCGATGTCAGCGTATCGCCGAGAATTCCGGTCACATACAGAGCGTCGCCGGGGCATACCCGGCTGCGCAACGCCGCCCGCCCATGCGCAACGTGCCCGAGAATCGTCAGGCTGGCGGCGATTCCCGGAGCCGCCAGCGAACCGTAATCGCCGCCGACGACGGCGACATGGTAAGTACGGGCGCACATTTCGAGTCCGGCGAAAAAACGCCGCAGCCATTCGCCGGAACAGCCGTTCTGGTTCAACGCCGTCAAAGCCCACGCGGCTTCGCCGCCCATTGCGGCAATATCGCTCAGATTACGTTTGAGCAGCTTGGCTCCGGCGGCTTCGGGTTCGGTGGTGCGCAGGAAAAAGTGGACATCCCCGACCACGCTGTCGACTGCGGCCAGCAGATCCTGCCCGGCGGAACCGCGCAGTACCGCACAGTCATCGCCGGGGCCGACCAGAACATCGGCACGCGTTTGCAGCGTCGGCAGTACCGCCCGCAGCATCGCCAATTCCGCCGTGGCTTCGTGCTCCGCCATATTTTACGCCTTGTCGTCGAGGAAATCCTGAATCTTCTGGCTCAACGGATTATCTTCAATCTGGACGATCCGCATTTCGCGCACCACGCTTTCCGGGGCATCCGAGGCGTGCGCGGTATTCACCATCACATCGCTGCCGAAGTCGCGGCGCACGGTACCGCCGGGGGCCTTCCCGGGATCGGTGGGGCCGAGCACCGAACGGATCTTCTGAATTGCGTCCTTGCCTTCGTAAATCAGAATCATGCATTTTGCCAGGCCGGCTTCGTCGCGTTCTTCGTTGTCGCACTGGAACGGGTTGCGTCCGGACATGAATTCCACCAGCTTGCCGAATTGATCGTCGGCATACGCATGGCCGACGGTTTCGGTGAACGTTGTCAGCGTGCTTTCCGGAAGCGCGATGCCCCATTCGCTTTCCAACAGCGTTTTGGCCTTCTCGGCAATCGACGGCGCCAGCTTGCTGCGCAACGCCTGCTGGACCGGGCCGTAGAATTCCATCGCGTTGGCGACACTCATCCGGTATACCTTGCAGCCGACGATTTTGAGACCGGTGCGGGACAGCATATCGATGATGTTGCCGGGGCGGCTGCTCGGGTGGCGCCAGTTTTCCGGCTTGATGATGACCAGGGTGCGCTCGTCGCCGGCTTCGGAGCCCAGCGCGTGTTCGACGATATTGGGCTGGCTGGCGGCGACATCCGCCAGGCATTGAAGTTTGTCGCGGGCCGAGTCGCTGTTCGGCGGGGTGAATACCGCCGGTTCGAAGTAGCGGATCTCCTGCGGATTGTCACGGTCTTCGACCATGTCGGCATAGGTGTCGCGGATGGTTTCGCCGCAATACAACCCGCGTGGCGCTTTGTGCGACAACCGGCCGGTGATTTCCGACAGCTTGCGGCAGGCGTCTTCGCCCTTGAACAGCAGCATCAGGATGCGCTCTTTCGCATTCGGGTCCGCGGAAACGAAGTTTTCGCGCACGTAATTGGCCAGCAGCGAGGCATGGGTGACCGGAAGTGTGGCGATCAGAAGCTGGGCATAACGTTCGGCCTGTTCCGCCGTGAAAGTCAGCATCTGCGCGCCGATGAAATCCAGATCGGTTCGGGACAGCAGCCGGGCGATGATTCCTCCGGTTCGCGATTTCATCAAACTGTACGGAGTGATCAACACATACGACATTTCCACAGCCATAATACCAGTGCTCCACCGTTTCACACGGTCGTTTTATTGTTTGCCTGTAATTTTCAGAATCGCATACTATACACCCGATCCGGACTCTTGCAATATCGGCAATGCGGATATATAGTATATTAATGGACTTTTTTCCAATTTCATGGACTATTTTTCGAAAAGGATCGATTTTTATGCGCCGAAATCTACTTTTAGCGCTGGCGGCGTTGCTGGCAATGACCGCCACGGGCTGTGCGCAATTGAAAAAATGGCTGAATACGGAGCCGCAGTTTTCTCAAAAGCAGGAGCTGTCGAAGAGCGACAAAGAGCGCCATTCCGGCATTGCCGGCGATCTCAACGATGTCGAATATGCCGAATACGAGCGCATCCGCAAGCAGAACGAACTGGACCGCAACAGCCGCAGCCTCTGGTAACAGACAGGCTTTCCGGTCAGGCGAGGTGAAAGACTTCGGTCATTTCCTCTTCGCGGGCTTTTTCGGCGTCGGGGGCGGCGGTTTCAAGATAGGCGCACATCCGGCGCCACCAGCCGCGGCAGCATTCATGATCGCCCAGATGGGTCAGCAATTCCGGATCGGACACCTCGAGATAGCCGCACAATACGCCGCTTTCGGGGTGGTGGAAGATCGAATAATTGGAAATCCCGTGCTGCTTTAGCGTCCGTGCCAATTCGGCCGGAATCGGATTGTGGACCCGGCGGTATTCGTCGATCATGCCGGGGCGTACCTTCATAAAAAAAGCTTTTCGCATGTTATCTGGCCTCCAGGTTGATGGTGAGCACCGTGAATTTGTCCAACTCCGGAATGGAGAATGAAACTTTCGTGTCCCGCTGGTGAAACGGAACGCCGCCGCCGTCGGGGAGCCGCGAGATGCGGACTATCCTTTCCGTCGCTGCCAACTGCAACGTTACCGTGAATTCGCGCAATACCGGCGGCGGCAGTTCGGTGGTGAAATTCAGCAGCGACACGACAAGCCGGTTCAAATCCGGCTGCGCGAACACGGTGAATTCGACGGTGGCCGGCGCGTCGGTGGCGATCAGGCGGTCATCCGCGACCATGGCTTCGATCCGCCCGGCAACATATTCGCGGTGGCAGTCGTACGGTTCGTTCTCGAGGAGTGCCGCGCAGTAGACCACATGACCCCGGCCGAATGGCCGTGCGGTTAGAGCGGGGCAGCCGGTATCGCGTTCCGGCGGATTGCTGATCGCGGAACCGAAGCGGTGTTGCTCCGCCGCGTTGGAATACGGCGCCACGACACTGCCCAGGACTTGGACGTCGTCCGCGGCGACGGCGATCTCCGGTTGCGGCCAGTCGCTGACGACGGGGAGGGGTGCTTCGGTGTCCTTCAGGTAATATCCCGCCGGGAACATCCGGCCGGTGAAGCGGATGCCCAGCAATTCCGCCAATCGGAAATCGTTCCGGCGTCCATCGCGGCGGTCATAGAGCGAACTGCTCCCGGAAACATAGAGGCGGCCGCCGTTGCGGACATATTCGGTCAATGCCGCGCACGCTGTGTCATCCAGGTGCGTGGCTTCGGAGAGAATCACCACCCGATAGCGCGACAATTGGCTCAGATGCGGCTCGCCGGTGAACGCGACGCTCAGATGACGGCTTTGCAGCGCCCGCACCAGATTGATCATCCGCAGGTAACCGGTGACGTCCTGCTGGAACTCCGCGACCGGCAGCGAACGGTGCACATTCATCATCGAGGTGAAATCATAATAAATCCCGACATCGGCACGCGCTTCGGAATGCCAATTCAGAGCGGAGCGGTAACCGGCCAGGTTGCGGTTCAGCTCTCCGGCCATCCGGTAAAAATTCCCATCCAGCGTTCCCGCCGGATCGATGGCGTCGATCAGGGAGAACGCCGCCTGGTTGGCCAGCGACGCGTAGGAGCGCATTTCCAGACTGATCCGGCTTCGGCCGGTGGTGTGGTGGGCGAGGTTTTCACAACGCGGGACCATGAACTCGATCGGCTGATGCGGCGAAAAGGCGCGGAACAGCTTGCAGATGAACGATTGTTCGTATTGGTCCGAATACAAGTCGGCGGCCAGATAATCGGTCTGGCGCAGAAAATCCGGGGTGATCGCGCCGCCCCAGCCCAATGGGATGCCGGAACATTGCAATGCCAGCGAACGTTCCGGCGTGCGCTTCCGGATGGTGGCGCGGATGGCGGCGGCGAATTCCGCCAGCCAGCGCTCACGGCACTCCTGAAAGGCATTCCACACCGGGTCGTTCCAGTCGATGGTCCGGGGGATGGCGTCATAACCGGTTTCGTCCCGGAAACGCTTTTGGCACCCCGGACAATAACAGATGTGGCCGAACCAGCCGATCATGTCGATCCACAAACCGGAACATGCGTATCCGGCGTTCAATTCATCCAACAGCGCGAGGAAATAAGCCTGAAACCCGGTATTGGGGCAGCACAACCCGAAACGTCCCTTTTCCCGCTCGACGCTGCCCAGTCCGTCGTGATGAATCATCCGCCATTCGGGATGCTCGTCGTACGCTTTGCGGCTCCAGACATTGAGGTAGATGACGATTTTCAGATTCCGGGTCCGGCAGGCGGCGACGACGGCGCCGAGCATGTCGATATTGCCGCTGATCCGGTGCCGGTAGCCTGTCCGGGTCGGCCAGTTGCACAACCCGAGGCAGGAACCGGCGTAAATTTCCACTGTATCGACCCCGGCCTCGACCCTGCAGTCGGCATAGCGTTCGGCGGAAAAATCGCGGAAAAATGCGTCACTCCAATCCGGGATGTGCATATCGACCAGCAAACGTCCCGCGCTTGCCGCATACCATGGCTTGTTCATAGTGTCCTCTCTCTATTCAAATTGAAACAAATTCGTACTTATCGGCGCCAGTTCGACCGCGAACGAACCGTCCGGATTCAACTCGTACTCGCGTCCGGTAAACAACTCCACCGCTTTTTGCCGGTAAGCCGGCGGCGCGTACAAGGTACGCTTCCCTCCCGGCGCGGAGTGGATTGCCAGCAGCCGGTCCGACAGATAGGTCGCGTCCAGCGTGTTGCGGTTGGCGACGTGGACGCCGGAGTTTTCCGCGATGCCCTGCAGCAGTTCCGGACTCAACCCCGGAAAGGCGGAGTAGACCGAGCGCCACGAGCCGAAATCCATTACCGCCAGCGCCGCTTTGCCGCTTTCCGGATGGATGCCGAGCACGCGTCCGGAGGCCGGCGAGAAAAATGGACCGATCGTTCCGGTCGACGAGTAGCGGCTGTTTTCGACCGAATGCCGGGTGAACGGGTGGCCGGCGTCGGTGATTTGCACCACGGGGGTGAATTCCCGCTCGAGAATTTCGAAGTCGAAGCCGGTGATCCGGCTCACCCGCTCCGGATTCAGACGGGCGCCGTCGACGATGCCGGGCGCGTAAATCCAGACCAGGGTATTGCCGTTTCGCTTGAGATGCGTTTCGATGAACGTTTCCTGTTCCGGCGTCAATGCGAAGACATTCAGAAACACATAGCAGGAATACGCCGGCATCCGCTCCAGATCGCCGGCAAGGAAGGTATCCACGCCGCTGCCGGTATGGTTGAACGCGGGCAACTGGGTATTCACCAGTTGCAGGTGCAGCGGACTCGATTGCATGGTGTACCAGGTCGAACGCTCGTCGGTGATCACCGCAACCGAGGTCGCCGGGTCCATTTTCAATACTCCGGCTTCGCGGGTTGCGTTGTCGATGTCGCGGCAGCGCGCCATCACCTCCATGATCCGTGCGTCTCCGGTGTCCCAGGCGTTGCCGAAGTAGCCGTATTCGAACGCCACGCCGCTGATCAACGCATTGCTGAAATCGCGCTTCAACACCGCCAGGCTTTCCCGCAGATCGCGGCAGCGGCTGTAGGCGGCTTCGTTGCTCTCCGGCGGTGTCCGGTGAGTACGCATATCCCATTGCACCACCGGCGCCTTGCCATGCAGCAGAAACGAACTTTCCGGCGTCATGAAGCCGGACTCCCGCCCCGCGGCGCGGTTGTCGTAGCGGGTCAGATGGGTCAGGAAATCGACCTCGGGCGATTCCAATACCCGTTCGAGGGCGAAGTGGCCGCTCTCGCACCAGCCGGGATCGGCGGTATTGTGGGTGTAACCGTAAAACGTACCGAACAATTTCGTGCCCTGTGTTTCCTCTTTCACAACCTGCGCCAGCGCCAGAATCACCTCGGCGGTCAGTTCGGAGAAGTAGCGCCGGAAGTCGATCAGCCGCTGATGCTTTGCCGGATCGATGAAGCCGAAGTAGTCGGCCGCCGCGGTCCGTTCCGCCACGGTCGGCAACGGAATTGCGGCCTGATCCGGGTAATTATCGTGGTAAGCGGCGTTGACGGCGGTGAGCGAGCCATAGTGCCGCATCACCCACTCCCGGAAGCCCTGTTGAAATGGTTTGCTGTAGTCCAAATACAGCTTGCCCGGCCCGCCGCCGCCGTCATGGCCGCCCCAGTAGACCCACTCCAACCCCATGCCGGAAACCGGCATGTAGCCGACCACCCGGCCGGCGTAGGGACTGGCGTCGACATGGCGGATGATTCGGCGCAGATTGTTTTTCTGGTCTTCGAGCCATAACTTCGAGGCCCAGCTCGGCGCGGAGGCATCGGGTTCGAAGTGGAACACGAAACGGGTGTTGCCGTTTTCGTCCGCGACCAGCTCCTCCGGGTGCAGCTTGTTCCAGGAGCGCATTTCCGGGTTGTGAAAGCTGTCGACGGCCAGCATCAGCACGACTTTGGCCTCCGGATCGACCTCCAGCAGCCGGGTGCAAAAGTCGTCGAGGCCGCGAAAGTCGAAGTTGCCGTCGGGACGCCAGCCCCAGTTGGCGAACGAGGAGCCCCAGTACAAGTGCAGGTCGTTTTTCGGGCAGTTTCCCAACCGTTCTTCGGTCAGGCGTCCGGTCCCTCCGGTCCAGTGATGCATGATTTCATGCGGGATGCCGTTCAAATTCAAATATGGAGTTTGTCCCTTGAACGCCAGCCGGGCCTCGACCGGTTGGCCGGCGTCCGGCAACGGATATATGGAGGCTTTTTCCGGCGCCGCCAGTGGACCGGTCAGATCGGGATAGGCCATTTCGCCCCACAGCGATTTTTCCGGAACCTCGTGGGAATATGCCGTTGCCCATCGGCCGTCGTCGAAGCCGGGTTGTTCCCAATCGTTATCGGCCCGGGTCGCGGCGCGGAAGCGGTCGGAGCTTGCGACGGTGACGATACTGCCGTCGGCGCAGACAATGCGTGCTTCGGCGAGCAGTCCGCCGGGACCGTCGTGATTGCGGGCGAAGACGGCGAGGACATTGTCGCCGGTTTGCAGATACGGCGTTGCGTCCAGCACGTCGCAGTCATGGTACAGCGCGGCATTGCGGCCGAGCGGGAGGGCGCGGCCGTTGAGGTAGACCGCCTCCAGCACATTGTCGGCGGTGATGGCCAGGCGCCCGAGTTCCGGGACGGCGGGAAGGGTGAAGCGGCACCGGAAATACATCGTGTCGAGCGTACTTTCCGGTGTGCCCGGCTGAATCCATTGCGCCTGCCAGCCGGCATGGCCCGGTTCCGGCAATTCGCCGAAGTGGAAATCGCTCAACGCGACGGAGCCGGCTCCGACGGCGTCGCCGGTGACGCTCAGTGTCACTTTCATGGCGTTGGGCCGGACTTCGAGATCGTCCCGCCGGTACGTGACGGCATCCGGAGCGGCGTCCAGCGGAAACGTGCAGGCATCCTCCGCCAGGAGCCGTTCGAAGCTGTCGAATTGCCGGAGCCGGACGGTGACTGACGCCGCCCGGTCGCTTTGCGCTTCGAACCCGAGACCATACTTCCGTCCGGGCGTCAGAAAATCCAGGTAGATGTCGTCGGGGAGCAGTCGCAACGGCAGGGCGGTATCCCATATTGCCTTACCGTCACGGACAACGGCGTTGGTCAATTGCCAGTTTTCCGGCGTGCCGTCCGGATGCTTCCATTCGAATCGCCGGTTGGCGATCAAGCCCGGCTCCCGATGGCTGAAACGGATTTCCGCCACTGCGACGGCGGCGTTGTTTTCATGCAGCAAACAGATCTTCACCTGTTCGATGCGACCGCTCCAGGCCGGATTGGCGCTGAAGTCTAACATATACGTGTGCCATTCGCCGTCGCCAATTAGTGACAGCTGCGCACTTTTGACGTCATCGAAGCTGCCTCCGGATTCGCGGAAGTAAAGCTTGCCGGTGCCGCTTTTGTCGCTGCGGACCCGCAGCCGCAGCAGATTATCGGCCGTCGCGTCAAGATCGAGCGGCGGTGAAATCAGAAACGGCGAAGCCACGCCGGGCACACAGATCGTGGTTCCGGAAAGCGCGCCGTCGGCGACTCTGCCATCGGCGTAACTTTCCAGCTGCCAGCCGAGAAAGTCACCCGGCCGGGTGAAGTCCCAGCCGGTGGCACCGGCATTGAGCGTCCAGGCGGCTCCCAGAAAAACCGCAAGCAGAATAAATTTCATGACCGAGTCTCCGTCCATGCAATATTATAGTTCGGTAACGCCGAAAAACAAGGGAGAAGTCTTGAAATAAACGCCCGCAATGGATTCCACGTGACCGTCGGTGAAGGCGGTATTGGTCCGCCCCGCGTGACGGCTGGCCACGGAACGCTGGCCGAAGGCATGAACGATGGTGGATGCCTGCTTCTTCAAATCGGTATCGTAGCTGTCACCGAACCAGAGCATGATACCCAGTCCGCGGTTTTTGAACTCTCCGCCGCCGCGCGTTTCGATATTTCCCAGCGAGTCACCCTTGAACGCGACGGTCCCGGTGGTGTATTCGGCGTTGGCCCAGAAAAATCCGTAGACATACTCCAGATTGTTCAACCGGGTGGCATCCGAGTCGACCGGACAACTCAACATGCGCGGTTCCAGATATTTTTCGCCGTACAGGACGCTGCTGTAGGGGCGCATCGCCGCCACATTGTCCAGTGTATAAGGAATTTGCGACGGATACCATTGATCACTGTCATTGGCGTACATTTCCATGGTCAGACACAATTGCTTCAAGTGATTGACACAGGTGATCGCCTGCGCCTTGGCCCGGGCCTTCGACAGCGCCGGCAACAGCATACTGGCCAGAATTGCGATAATAGCGATAACGACCAGTAATTCAATCAGTGTAAAAATTCTGCTACGCTTCGACATGCTTTCATCTCCTTGTTTACGGTTGCTTTTGGTGATCGGCAGGAGCTCCGGTTCGGCAGGCGCGTCCGCCGGCCGTCAACTGTAGAGCTCCATCCACTTCTTACGCTCCGCCACTTTGCTTTTGTCCAGCTTCATATTCAAGTAGGCTTTGGCAAAGGCGCGGCAGTTATTCAAAGCGTCGGCGACGCTTTTTCCATGAAGAATGCAGTCCCACAATTCGACATTGAGGATGTTCATTTCGATATAGTGCTCTTCCGGGCTGCGGAAGAAAATGGTTTCGTATTTGCACGTGCGCGCTGGCAACTTCTGCAGGCGCATCGGCGTGAGCTCCTCCCGGACCGGCAGAAAGCCGAATTCGGCGAATTTGCGCTGGGCGAAATCCTGCTGGAGAAATTGCACCAGCCGGATGCATTCGATCGGATGGCGGGTTTCCGCGCAGATCACCAGCGGCAACGCCAGCCGGCAACAGCTGCCGTCGACCGAAAAAAACGGGTAACAATCGAATTCATCGCTGCGCAAGCTGCTCATCAGGAACTGAATATCGGAGCTGTTGCCGAGAAAGAACGGCGTTTGGCCCGAGAGAAAATCGTTCAGGTAACGCATCGCCTGCTGCGGCGGGCTCATCCGGTACTTGCGCCGGAGATAGACCAGCTGTTCGCAGGGACCGGAGAAAATCTCCATGAACTTGCTTTCACTCAGGCTGCGGCAGCCGCTCAGAGCCCGGAAGATCATCTCCAGGTAATGCCCGAGGCGGGTCACCGGCTGCTGGGTCGATCCCGGCGCGCTGCACTGCGGATTGCCGGTGACGGCGGCGAGGTGGTAATCGAGGTATTCGGTCTGGCCGCCGCAATCCCGGTAGGCCGGAGGCGCGAAACCGTATTTTCCCAATAACCGCCGGTTGTAAAACAACAGATTGGTCGAATAGCACGAAGGCACCGCGTAATCGTCCAGAAACACCAGCCCGGCGTTGTTGCTGTCCAGAAAGAAATCCCGGATATTCAACAGCGGCATGTCGCCGGCCTGGTAACTCACCAGCGGCGCGCTGCATTCGCGTACATCCGGCGGCGGCGTCGGGCCCGAAATCCGGTTGGAGTAATCCATCGTGATATCCAGGAAGCAATTGTGCTGTTTCAATTCCCGAAGGATTTCATTCCAGCTTTGCTGCTGCAGTGCGGAGTTGCTGCCGGTGGTCAGAGTCAACGGCGCGTGAGGCAGATGATTGCCGGAAGCGGGGAGAGGGTCGCCCGAATCATAGAAGCCGGGACGCGTATCGCCGGAGCCGCCGTTCCCGGCCTCGGCGACGAAGGCGCCGACTTTGGGCACCGAATAGATCAATTCGGCTTTTTTCAGCAGCTGCAGCGCCTGGCGGATCTGGTAGGTTTTGGCGCTGTACAACTGCGCCAGCGCGGTTTCCGACTGCAGCTTGGCTCCCGGCTCGAGTTGCTTGTTCTCGATATGGGAACGGATGTCTTCGAAAATCCGCTGTGCGACATTGGCTTTGCTCAACGGGGCATTGTCCTTGGCGACCATGTTTTCCTGTACTTCCGGTTGGGTTGCTGGTTCCGGTTATAATTATAGCGCAAAAGTTTTCATTTGTCAATAGGGACTTGCGAGAAACTACGCTTTTTTACGCGAAACTACACTTTTTAGGCGCGAAAGACCACCGGAGACGCCATAAGAGCGGGGCAGAGTCAGAACGAAAGCAGGTGTTCGCGCAGGCTTTCGGCATTGCGGAATTGCAGCACCGGCCAGCCATGGGCGACGCCGCCGGCCAGACAGACCTCGCGGTCGTCGACGTAACAGTCGGGGCGGCCGAAGCGCGCTTCGAAGCATTCGAACATCGGCGCTTCCGGTTTGCGCGCTCCGGCGTCGAAGCTGTAGACGCCTTCGGCGATAAGCGCGGCGGCCGGAAAATTCCGGCGCACTTCGTCGAGGTGCAGCCGGGAGGTGTCGGAGAAGAAAACCAGCTTCCAGCCGGATTCGCTCAACTCCTTCACCAGCGTTTCCATGCCGGGGAGGGGGGCACCGATGATCGCGTTCCAGATCGTGAAAAATTCCGCGTCGGAATTGTTTTTCCCGGTCAGTTCGCGGACGCGGGCGGCGAATTCGGCCGCGTCGATTTTTCCGGTTTCAAGCAGGCCGGCGTGGACGAATAACTCGGGCGGCACATCGGAAAACGACGCGTATCCCATCGCCACCAGTGCCCGCTCCGGATGCAGCGATACACAAACGCCGCCGATATCGAGAGCCAATATTTTTTCCCGCTTTTCCATGATGTTACACCGCCGCCGGTTCGTTCAAGTTTCGGTCGAAGTATTTGGTTACCGGTTCGAGCCCCAGCCGCCGGACCGAGGCGCGGATCTCCTCCGCGGATCTGCCGTCGTTCAGGGTGAATTGTCCGATGTCGTGTTCGTCGGTACAGCCGTAGGCGCCGGGGGCGACCCGGCTGCCCGCCGACATGTTGCCGGCGCACAACACCGCCATCCGGTCGCGGAACGCGGGCCGTTCCCGGGTGGAAATGGTCAGGTCGGCCTCCGGGAAAATGATCCGGAACGCCAGCATCATCTGCTCCAGATCCGCCTCCGAAACCGGTGCCGGAGGCTGGAAGCCGCCGGAGATCGGAGTGATGCGAGGAAACGAAAACTGCAGCATGCTGCGCCAGGCGTGGCGCCGGAGCCAGAAGCCGTGGGCGCCGAGCGAAGCCGCCTCCAGCCGCCAGTCGTACAGGCCGTTCAAAAAACCGAGTCCGAGATTGCGGATTCCGCCCGCCGCCGCCCGGGCGTGGGTATCGAGCCGGTATTGATAATTGCGTTTGGGGCCGCGCGGATGCAGCTCTTTGTAGAGCTCCTGATTGTAGGTTTCCTGGTACAGCGTCACGCCGTCGACTCCGGCGCGCTGAAGCCGCCGGTAGGATTCCGTCTCCATCGGCGCGAGCTCGATCGCCAGATAATGGAAGCGGCGCTTCATTTCGCGCACCAAGAGCTCCAGGAAATCCATCGGAGCGGACTTCGGGTCCTCTCCCGCGACCAACAGCAGCGAATCGATGCCGGCGGCGCGGATCACATCGGTTTCCGCGATGATTTCTTCGAGCGAAAGCGCCCGCCGTTCGGTCGGATTGTCGTGGTTGAAATCGCAATACTTGCAGGCGTTGACGCAGTGATTCGAGAAGTACAGCGGCGCATACAACCGGATGGCTTTGCCGAAGTGCATCTTCCGGCAGGTCGCCGCCACCTCCCGCATGTCGCCGAGCAATTCACGGGCCGGCGGCGAAAGCAGCGTCAACAGATCGAAAAAGGAATGGCTGCCGCCCCGGAGCACCCGGCCGACATCGCGTGACGTTGTCCGGCCGATGGCGGCGTTCACTTCGGCTTCGGAAAAGCGCAGATATGGAAACATGTCTTCCCCCGCCTTAAATGAAAATGTTGCCGGGGCTGGTGGCGCTGGCGGCAAAGCCCGCCGCCGCCGGTCCGGCCGCCCGGCCGAGTTCGGCGGCTTCGACGGCCAGCTTGAACGCTTTCGCCATCTGCACCGGGTCGTCGGCGGCGGCAATCGCGGTATTCACCAGCACCGCGTCGGCGCCCATTTCAATTGCATCGGCCGCGTGGGACGGCAAACCGATTCCGGCGTCCACCACCACCGGGACGGTCGCCTGCTCGATGATGATTTCCAGCATCGCCCGGGTCTGGATACCGCGGTTGGAGCCGATCGGCGCTCCCAGCGGCATCACCGTATGGGTTCCGGCCTCTTCCAACCGCTTCGCCAGCACCGGGTCGGCGTTGATGTAGGGCAGCACGATAAAGCCTTCCTTGACCAGAATCTCGGCCGCTTTCAAGGTTTCGATCGCGTCCGGCAACAGATAATACGGGTCGGGGTGGATTTCCAGCTTGATCCAGTTGCAGCCGGCGGAACGGCCGAAACGGGCAATGCGCAAAGCCTCTTCGGCATCGCGGGCTCCGGCGGTGTTCAATAACAGCTTGACCCGGCCGGTATCGATGGCGCCGAGAATATCGTCGTCGGCTTTTTCCAGATCCACCCGGGTCAGGCTCACCGTCACCATTTCGGTTCCGGAGGCGGCGATGGCGGCACGGAGCGCCGCCTGTGACGAAAATTTCCCGGTGCCCAAAAACAGACGGCTGGAAAATTCGGTATCGGCAATCTTCAGTTTTTTCATGCTTCAGTTTTCTTTCAACGCAACCTGGAGCAGATCGGAAACCAGTTGCGGATTCGCCTTGCCCCGGCTCAATTTCATCGTTTGTCCCACCAGATACTGCAATACCTTGGGATTGCCCTCTTGGTACTGCGCCACCTGAACCGGATTGGCCGCGATCGCCTGACGGACGAATTCCTCGACCGCGCCGGAATCGCTGACCTGCGCCAGGCCCTGCTCTTTGACTATTTTTCCCGGCGCGTCACCGGTTTCGAACATCACGGTGAACACCTCTTTGGCGATCTTGCCGTTGATGGTTTGGTTTTCCAGCAACCCGACCAGCTCCGCCAGCGCTTCCGGTGTGACCGGACAGCCGGACATGGCGATAGCGCGCGCCGACAGTTCGCGCAGCAATTCGGAGATGATCCAGTTCGCCGCCGTCTTCGGCGTTTTCACCAGCGGCGCGACCCGGTCGAAATACGCGGCCAATACCCGGTCCATCGTCAACACCCCGGCGTCATAGGCGGTCAGGCCGAAATCCGCTTCGAAGCGGCGGCGCATCGCGTGCGGCAGCTCCGGCAACGCGGCGCGAAACGCTTCGATTTCCTCGTCGGTGAAGGTCACCGGCATCAGGTCCGGGTCCGGGAAGTAACGGTAATCGTGCGCTTCCTCTTTGGTCCGCATCAGATAGGTCATGCCGGCGTCGTCATCCCAGCCGCGGGTTTCCTGCTTCATCGTGCCGCCGGCATCGAGAATTTCGGCTTGCCGGATCATTTCGTGCTCGACAGCACGGTGGGCGGCGCGGAAGCTGTTGAGGTTTTTGATTTCGATTTTGGTGCCGAAACGGCTTTCGCCGACCGGGCGCAGCGAAATATTGACGTCGCAGCGCATCTGCCCCTTTTCCATGTCGCAGTCGGAGATTTCGCCGTACTGCATGATTTCCTTGAGCGCGGTCAGATAGGCATAGGCCTCATCCGCCGTGCGCATGTCCGGCTCGCTGACGATTTCCAGAAGCGCCACGCCGGAGCGGTTGAAGTCCACGCCGGAGGTGTTTTTGTAATGGTTCAGCTTGGCGGGGTCCTCTTCCAGATGGATCCGGGTCAGGTGAATTCTTTTTTCGGGGAGGGGGGCGCCGGAAAAACCGGTACCGCCGACTTCGATATGGCCGCCGGAACTGAACGGCAGATCGTATTGGGTGATCTGGTAATTCTTGGCCAGGTCCGGGTAGAAATAGCTTTTCCGGTCGAATTTGCTGAAGCGCGCGATGGTGCCGTTGGTCAGAAGACCGGCGCGCACCGCGCTTTCGATGGCCTTGCGGTTGGGCACCGGCAGGACGCCGGGGTAGCCCATGCAGACCGGACACACCAGCGTATTCGGCGCGGCGCCGAACTGGTTCGGACACGAACAGAACATCTTGCTGGCCGTCCGCACCTGGACGTGCACTTCAAGGCCGATAACCGCTTCGTATGGCACGATCGAATGCTCCTCTTAGAATTTGTTGACCAGATAATCCACCGCGTTGCGGAAGAATACCACGCCTTCGCCCTCGGTCGCCAGCTTGCCCGCGATCTTGTCTAAAGTCCAGCTCGGCGAGTTGAACGGCGACAGGAACGCTTCCGGGTGCGGCATCAGGCCGAAAATGTGGCCGGTGGCGTCGCAGATACCGGCGATCGCATGCAGCGAACCATTCGGGTTGGCCGGGAAATCGGTCGCGATCGCGCCGGCGGCATCGGCATAACGCAACGCCACCAGATTCTGATTTTCCAGCATCTCCAGCGTGGCTTCGTCGGTGACGAATTTGCCTTCGCCGTGGCGCAGCGGCAGCCGCACCATGTCGATGTTGCGGGTGAACACGCACGGGCTGGCGGGATTGGCCTTCAATACGCACCAGTCGTCGCGGAAGGTGCCGCAATCGTTGTGGGCGAGCGCCACTTCCTGCTTGAAGTAGGCGCCGTTCAGCGCCGGCACGAGGCCCAGCCGGGTCAGCGTCTGGAAGCCGTTGCAGATCCCGATGATCAGTTTGCCGTCGGCGATGAAGCGCTCGAGCTGGTCGCGCAACTTGAATTGGACGCGGTTGGCGAACACGGTACCGGCGCCGAGATGGTCGCCGAAGGAAAATCCGCCGATGAATGCCAGGGCCTGAAATTCGGAAAGTTCGCGTTTGCCCTGAGTGAGGTCGTTGAGGTGGACACGTTCGGCTTTGACGCCGCAATATTCGAACGCCGCCTGGGTCTCTTTTTCGCAATTCAGTCCGAAGCCGGTGATCACCAGCACCTTGATTTCTGCTTTATTCATGCCATGTCATCCTGCGGTCAATTGGTTGTTACTCTATAAAGTGTAAAATATACATTCACAATCGCCGCTTTGCAACACCAAAACGGAATTAGGGGCGTTTTTTTATTGTTCGACTGGACAAAACGACAGAGCGGGGTTATTTTAAAAATTGGATTATTTTTTTCAGAATAAGGGACTGAAGTAATATGAATAAAGCGCGGAAAACCGGTGATACGGCCGGGTTGCAGCAATTTCTCAGTGAGACGCCGGAGTATTACAACTTCGGCTACGATGTGGATGAGAAGAAAACCTTTTCCATCGAGATTCCGGAGTATTACAATTTCGGCTATGACGTCATCGATCAATGGGCGAAGCGGGACCGCAATAAACTGGCGATGATCTGGGTAAATCAGCATGGCGCGGAGCGCCGGCTGACTTTCCACGAGCTCAGTTGCCTGTCGACCCAGGCGGCCAATCTGTTGCTGAAGCACGGGATTGCCAAGGGCGACCGGGTGATGCTGCTGTTGCCGCGGGTGCCGGAGTGGTGGATTTTTTCGCTGGCGATGATCAAGCTCGGAGTGATTCAATGCCCGTCGCCGACGCTGTTGACGCCGGAAGACCTCAAATACCGGATCAAATTCGGCCGCTTCAAGATGGTGATTACCGATCTCGAAAACGCGCCGAAGTTCGACGAGATTTTCGACGAATGTCCGGGGCTGAACTCCCGGCTGGTGGTGGATGGTGAACGCGAAAACTGGATCAGCTATCCGAGTGAAATCGCCGGACCGGCGGCGGTGGCGCGTTACGAAGTCAAAACCCCGATTCCGGTCCGCACCAAGGCCTCCGAGCCGCTGCTGGTCGTATTCACCTCGGGAACCAGCAAATACCCGAAGCTGGTTCAGCATGCCCATAGTTATGTGCTGGCCCACCGGATTACCGCCGAGCTGTGGCACGGGGTCAAATTCAACGACCTGCACTGGACGCTCAGCGATACCGGCTGGGCCAAGAATTTGTGGGGCAATTACTTCGGACAATGGATCGCCGGCGCGTGTATTTTCGTCTACGATATCCGCGGCAAGTTCCACGCCGATGAGGTTCTGCCGCTGTTGGAAAAGTATGAAATCACCAGCTTCTGCGCACCTCCGACCGCGTACCGGATGCTGGTGTTGAACGATTTGAGCAAAGTGGATCTGCGCGAATTGCGCCAGAGTACCGCAGCCGGGGAGCCGCTGCATACCGAAACCATCCGGTTGTGGAAAGAAGGCACCGGGCTCACCATTCGCGAAGGCTACGGCCAGACCGAAACGGTCTGCATGATCGCGTGTTTTGTCGGCAACGCGGTCAAACCCGGTTCGATGGGCAAACCGTCGCCGTTGTGGAATATCGAGCTGCACGATGACGAAGGCAAACCGGTGGCGCAGGGCGAAGACGGCCGCATCGCGGTGAAGGTGGTACCGACGCCGCCTCCGGGACTCTTCACCGCTTTCGTCGGGGCTCCCGAAGAGATGGAGAAGTGCTTCAGCGGCGACTTCTACTATCCGGGCGACAAGGCCCGCTGCGACGCCGACGGTTATTATTGGTTTGTCGGCCGCTCCGATGATATCATCAAAAGTTCCGGTTACCGGATCAGCCCGATGGAGGTCGAGGAGGTGATGATGCAGCATCGCGCAGTGCACGAAGTGGCAGTCATCGGCACCCCCGATCCGATTCGGGGATCCAAAATCAAGGCCTATGTGGTGCTGCAGCCCGGCTTCGAGGCGACGGAGTCGCTGGTCCGGGAATTGCAGAGCCACGTGAAGCGCAATACGGCACCCTATAAATATCCGCGCGATATTGAATTCATGCCGTCGCTGCCGAAAACCTTTTCCGGCAAAATCAAGCGTGACTTGCTCCGGCGTTACGCGGAATCCGGCGAAATGGACTGGAAAGACTGACTCCGAACCCGAATAGACAAGGCGGGAACCGCATGACGCAAAAAATCCGACGTTGGGAAGACAGCGGTTGGCATTGGGAGT
This sequence comes from Victivallaceae bacterium, assembly GCA_031549115.1. Classification (GTDB taxonomy): domain Bacteria; phylum Verrucomicrobiota; class Lentisphaeria; order Victivallales; family Victivallaceae; genus JAVBQJ01. The sequence continues at coordinate 12,772 of JAVBQJ010000085.1, read as the reverse complement.
TTCTGCTGTTCTGGCTGGTGCTTCTGGGGTTGATTCTGTATCATGGCAGTCTGGGCGGCGCTTTGGCGTTGGCGATCGTCGGCGGAGCGGCGTGGATGCCGCTGCCGTTGCGGGGGCTTGACGCCGGACGGATGGTGTGGGGTTTCTGGGGCGTGATTGCCGGTACCGCCGGAGCGCTGAACGCGGCGACGGCTTCCCGGGAATTGTTCTGGAGTTTCGTGCTTTTCTGGGCATTCGGTTATATGCTCGGCGCCTGGCGCCGCTGTCGCCTCGAACGGTTGAAGTCCACCTTGCTGCTGGTGGCGGCGATCATTCCTCCGCTGGCGGTGATTGCCGGAGTGCCGACACCGCCGGTTACGGTCTGGGGGTGGGGGATTCTGGCCACATTGTGCATCGGTATTTTTTGGCCGATGGCGTTTTTGCGCGCTTTGCTGGTGATTCTGGCACGGACGCTGTTCCGGATCCGGCTGGCGGAAACCGGTTCCGTATTGCCCGATCGCGGCGCGCTTCTGTTGGTGGCGAACCATGTATCGTTTCTCGATTTCGTTTTCATTCTCGCGATTACGCCGCGCCCGGTGCGCTTCCTGGTGTCGGGGACATGGTACCGGCAGAGGCTGAACCGGTGGTATTTGCGTCATCTCGGTTTCCTCGAGGTTCCGGAGTCCGGCCATCCGAAGGCGTTGGGGGACTTTCTCTATGACACCAAGCGCCGTTTGCGTCGCGGCGAAGCGATCGCCGTGTACCCCGAAGGGGGAATCAGCCGCAACGGTCTGACCGGCGGCTTCCGGCGCGGCATCTCGATGATGCTTCCCGACGACGTGAAAGTGGCGGTGATTCCGTTGCATCTGGGACTGTATTGGGGACGGCTGTTTGCCTGGGAGGACGGTAAGCTGCACTTCATCCCGCCGTTGCGCTGGCCGATTCCGATCACGATGACGGTCGGGGAGGAGCTGGAGACCGACTTGTCGCGTTACCGGTTGTGGGGGTACATTTGTGAAATGGGGGCGGTGGCGGAGACACTGCACCAATACTGGGAGCTGCCGCTGCATGTGATGTTCGCGCATATGGCGTTCCGGCATCCGCACAAATTGGTGTTCAGCGACTTCGAGGGGCAGGATCTGGCGAATTGGGAAATGCTGACCCGGGCGTTGCTGTTGAGCAAAGCGATCCGGCGGATGGCGCCGGAGGACCGTTTTATCGGCGTGTTTCTGCCCGGCACGACTGCCGCGGCCGCTTCGATCCTGGGAATTATGTTTGCGGACAAATCGCCGGCGCTGTTGAATTTCACTGTCGGCATGGAGGCGCTGCAGAGTGCGATCGACCAGGCGGGATTGAAGTGTATTCTGACCAGCCGGCTATTTTTGAGCAAGCTCAAAATGGAGCCGCTGCCGGGTATGGTGATGCTGGAAGACGTGGCGAAAGCAACTTCGCGGCCGGCCAAACTGTTGGCGGCGCTGGCGGCGCGGTGTGTGCCGCCGGGGCTGCTGGTCCGTCATTATGCGCCGGAAAGCTTTCGGGATCTCGACCGGATCGGCGCGATTCTGTTTACCTCCGGATCGAGCGGCAAGCCCAAGGGTGTGGTGCTCTCGCACCACAATATCAACAGCGATGTGTTTTCATTCTGGCGGGTGCTGGGGCGCGACAAAGAGCGCGGGGTCATTCTCGGCCACATGCCGTTGTTTCACTCCTTCGGATTGACGGTGGCTTTCTGGTTCCCGGTGATGTCGGGGACGCGGGTGTGTTACATGCCCAACCCGCTGGATGCGGCCAAGGTTTGCCGGGTGATCCGGGAGCGCGGTATTTCCTTATTGATTGCCACACCGACCTTTTTGCAGAACTATTGCCGGAAGGCGCAGCCCGGCGACTTCGATTCGCTGGAGATCGTGATCACCGGCGCCGAAAAACTGCGCCCGGAGGTGATTGCCCAGGTCGAAGAGTTGACGCCGCTGACGGTCACGGAGGGGTACGGATGTACGGAGCTGTCGCCGATTTGCGCGGTGAATTTCGCTCAATCCTGTTTTTCGATGGGGCGTAAGGTCGGCAAACCCGGCTCGATCGGACAGCCGCTGCCGGGCATTGCCGCCCGTACCGTGGATCCGGAAGACGGCCGTGTGCTGGATGCCGACGAGGTCGGCCTCCTGGAAATCAAGGGACCCAACGTCATGCAGGGGTATTTGAACGAGCCGGAATTGACGGCGGCGGTGATTCACGACGGCTGGTACAATACCGGCGACCTGGCCCGGATCGACGCGGACGGGTATATTTTCATCACCGGGCGGCAGTCGCGCTTCAGCAAAATCGGCGGCGAAATGGTGCCGCACGAGTTGGTGGAGAAGCGTCTGTCCGAATTTTTTCCGGCTGACATCCCGCAGTTCGCGGTGACCGGCTGCAAGGATGCGAAGCGCGGAGAGCGGCTGCTGGTGTTCCATACCGTGGTGGAATTGGATATTGCGTGGCTGATGGTGCAACTGCGCGAATCCGGCATGCCGAACTTGTGGATTCCCAAAAGCGATGACTTTGTCGCGATTGCCGCCATTCCGATTCTGGCGACCGGGAAACTGGACATTCAGGCGCTCCGCCGTCTGGCCGATTCCTATTCCTGAAGAACTGGCGTTGGGTCGACCCAATTTGTTCGGAAAAAAATAAAAAAATAGAGCCGCGAAGCGGCGGTCTGCACTCCGTCATACGGAGGCGCCGCTCCAGCAGGCGAATTCTGCTGGTCGCCCCAGGCGGCGTAGCCGCTCGAAAGGGGCGAAAGTATAGTAAGCGAGCCAGCTGGCGAGCGGAAGCCGCCTGAGGGAGCGATGGTGTAGATTGAATTGGATGCGTGAGCAACAATTCAATCTACGCATAGAGCGGACGATGCGCCGCACCAGCGGCGGTTGAATCGGGCAAACCGCTTTTGCCGGACAATCAACGTTGATACTACACCAGCAGCATGCAGTCGCCGTAGCTGTAGAAGCGCATCCGGTTGGCCACGGCGTATTCGTAGGCCGCAAGCACCTTTTCCCGGTCACAGAAGCAGGAAACCAGCATCAGCAGCGTGCTTTTCGGCAAATGGAAGTTGGTCAACAGCATATCCACCGTGCGCGGCCGGTAGGGCGGATACAGAAAAATCGAGGTTTCGCCCCGGCCCGGCACCATTTGTCCATCCGGCGCGACGCAGCTTTCCAGCGTCCGCACCGTAGTGGTTCCCACCGCCAGCACCCGGTGGCCCTTTTGATGGGTCGAAGCGATCAATTCCGCCGTATTTCGCGGCAATTCGTAGCGCTCGGTGTGCATCACGTGCTCCGTCACGTCGGCGACCGAAACCGGCTTGAAGGTTCCCGGCCCGACATGCAGCGTCACCGACGCGGTATGGACGCCGTATGCCCGCAATTCATCGAGGATTGCGTTGGTGAAGTGCAACCCGGCGGTCGGAGCGGCGACTGCGCCGGCATGGGCGGCGTAAACGGTCTGGTAGCGTTCGATATCCGCCTCCGATGCGGTGCGGCGGATGTAGGGCGGCAGCGGAATGGCGCCGTAACGCGCCTGAATGCGCTCCATGTCGCCATAGTGAAAGGCGATTTCGAAGGAGCCGTCGGCGCGGTGCGCGAGGACGGTGAAGCCGTCGCCGTCGCAATTCAGTTCGCCGTTGCGCTCCAGCAACGCGACTTCGGTGCCGGCCTTGGCCCGTTTGCCCGGCTTCAGCAGCGCATTCCAGACCAGCCCCGACGGATCCGCCAATGGCGCGGTCAGCAATATTTCGAAGCGGGCGGCGTCTGCCTTGCCGTCTTTGCGCCCGAACAGGCGCGCCCGCATGACCTTGGTGTCGTTGAAAATCAACGCGTCTTCCGGCCGCAGATAATCCCGGATGGCGCCGAATGGATGAATCGAACAGCTTCCGCTCTGTCGTTCCAATACCAACATGCGCGACGCGTCGCGGCGCCCCGCCGGATATTGGGCGACCAATTCTTCGGGCAGATGGAAATCAAACAGATCGGTGGATAGTGCCATAATCGAGTGTTTTGCAACCTCAACGCTTGCGCAGCTCTTCGCGGGCCCGCCGCAATCTGGCATGTTCGCGCGCCGACAATGAATTGATACCCGAACGGGAGATTTTGTCCAGCAGGAAGTCGACTTCGTCGCGGGATACCGGCGTGCCGTCATCCGCCTCCGACGCACTGTTGCCGGGGACATCCCGGGGCGGCGGGGGAGGGGCCTGGTAAAGCTGCGGCCCGCGCTTTTTGCCGAACAGTTGCGAGAGGTCCCAGTTGACCCGGTTGCCGAGCATGATTTTGATCGTCACGTAACCGCCGAGGAAGCCGCCGAGGTGGGCCAGGTGGGCGATCTGAAAACGTGTCCCGGACATTTCGCTCAGGATTTCAATGACGGCGAAAACGACCACCAGCGTGCTCGCTTTGATCGGAATCGGCGGGAACAGCAGCAGGAAGCGGACATTCGGCAGCAGCATCGCCACTGCCATCATCACGCCGTACAGCGCTCCCGAGGCTCCCAGCAGGATGGCCGGACCGTTCCAGTTGAATGCCAGAAACAGCAGGTTGCCGAGAATTCCGGAAACAAAGTACACTGTCAGGAAGCGCGGCACACCCAGCAACGGCGCCACCAGCGATCCGAACAAATACAGCCCCCACATATTGAACAGCAGATGAAAGAAACCGCCATGCATGAACATCGCCGTGACCACTTCGAAATAGTGCCCCTCCCGCAGACCGGCCGAGCTCAAACAAAGGGTGTTGAAGTAGTGGCTGTTTGCCGGAATCAGTAAAAACATCGCCACGTTGATGGCAATCAGCGTCAATATGCAACTTTTCGCCGATGCCGTGTCGAAGCCGCCGCCGGGAGTTTTCCGTCCCGGTCCGGGAGAACGCATATAATCACGATCGTTCAACATAAATCAACCTTCCTCTTCTGCTTATATTTATTATTACTTGACATCTTTGGTTTTAAAGTGCATCATGGCCAGCAGCAGAAAAAATGCCGCATACCACCCCAGTGTGATCAGGTTTACCGCAATTCGTCCCCAGGGAATCGGATGCAGGAACAGCACGAACGCGTCGTTGAATGTAAACGACAACAGCCACGGCCGGATTCGTTCGGTGAACGGCAATGCCGCCACCAGATAGGAAACAAAGTAAACCGTCAGCAGCGTCACCGTGGCCGCCGCCATCCGGTTGAACAGCGTGGAGCAGAAAATTCCGATCGCTTCCAATGCCAGAATGGCGACCGCGAAATAGCCGACCACCAGCCAGTAGCGCCCCAGCGCTTCGCCCAGCGGCAGGATCATCCACCGGATGCTGTGAATTTCACTGACCAGCTGCACCGCCTGCTCCGGCTGCGCGCCGAGCCAGATCCAGCCGACTGCCAGCGGCAGTACCGCGAAGAAAGCCAGGTAGAGCAATGTGACCAAATAGACGGCGATGAATTTGGCCAGAATCACCTGGGAGCGGGAGCGGGAACGCGCCAGCAGCAGCTTCAGACTGCCGTCCTGCATTTCGCCGGCGACGCAATCCCCGGTCAGGACACAGCCGACAATCGGCAGCAGGATCATCATGCTCGAACTGAGCAGCAGCCGGGAAAACAGCATTCCGTCGAAGTAGACCGCCGCCTGCTCGGCGGATTGAAAATCATTGGTGGCGCGGGCTAACTCCCATTGCCCGCCCGGACTCAGATAGGCGAACAGACCGAGCAGCATGAAACCGGCGAAGCCGAAGAGCATGATATAGCTCTTCTTCTGCGTCGCAATCTTCAGCAATTCGTCCCGGATCAAGCGTACCATTTACCATTGCTCCACTGGGAATTGCCGCAGCCACTGGATCGCCAAGTGGCTCCAATCGGCTGCCTGGTCCGCTGGAATCTCCCGCACGATGTTGTCAATGTCCTCACTGGAAACCGGGACGGAATCGTCGCCTTGAAACCCCTGCGACAGCTTGAACAGCATGTCGATGAAAGCCGGGCGCTGATCGGCCGCAAGCAGGTCGGCTTCGCGCATTGCCTCCCGCAGGGCGCGGGTGACGGCGGCGCTCCGGATCCGCCGCCGCTCCGCCGGGGTGTGGCGTTTGAGTTCCATCTGCCAGCGCTCGTATAAATCCCAGCGCCGGTCGCAATTGTTCAACGGCGAAAGACTTTTGCCGATCGCCGCCGCCAACTCATTTTTATCGTAAGTGTAATGCGACAGCATTTCCGTCGAAGTCAACGGCCCGCCCTCGTAATTGAAACGGACAAAGAGCAAAAACGCCGTCACCAGAAACGCGGCCACCGTCAGATGGCGGATATTGACCCAGCGGTTGTACCATTCGTTTCCCTGCAAATTCACTCTTCAGCGTCTCCCGTCGATATTCAGATGTCGGCCTGATAGACCATCTGGCCGCAGACGAAGGTCGCCGCCGCCCGGCCCTTGGCCGCCATGCCGTCATACGGCGTATTGCGCGATTTGCTGCGGAACGTCGACGCATCGATCACGTATTCGAAGTCGGGATCGATCAAAGTGACGTCCGCCGGATTGCCGTCCGCCAGCGAGTATTCATTCCAGCCGAGCACCTGCGCCGGGCCGGTGGTGAACTTCGCCACCCATTGCGGCAGGGTCAGCACGCCCGCGTGATACAATACTTCCAGCGTCACCGGCACCGCGGTTTCCAGCCCGATGATCCCGAACGGCGCATCGTCGAATTCCACCAGTTTGGCCGTGGCCGTATGCGGCGCGTGGTCGGTCGCCAGCACCGAAATGGTGCCGTCCGCGACGCCGGCGATCAACGCCTGCCGGTCTGCTTCCGAACGCAGCGGCGGATTCATTTTGTAGTTGGTGTCGAACTTCTTGATGGTCTCGTCGGTCAGACTCAAGTGGTGCGGTGTCGCTTCCGCGGTCACCCGGATACCGCGTGCCTGCGCCTGGCGGACCAGGTTGACGCTTTCGGCGGTACTGAGGTGCTGCAGGTGAATGCGCCAGTCCACCAGTTTGGCCAGGAGGATATCCCGCGCCACGATCAGATCTTCGGATACGCCGGAAATGCCGCGCATTCCCAGCAGCACCGACCAGACGCCTTCGTGCATCACGCCTCCGGCCATCAGCGAACACTCTTCGCAATGGTCCAGGATCGGCAGCTCGAACGATTTGGCGTATTCGACGATATGGCGCATCAGATCGTGGTTCTGGACGCAGCGGCCGTCGTCGGTCAATGCGACGATGCCCGCTTGCTTCAAACTGCCGATCGACGACATTTCCTTGCCTTCGAGGCCTTTGGTCATGGCGCCGGCCGGAAGCACCTTTACCACCGCGTCCAGCGCGATGCTGCGGCGCAGGTGTTCGATCGCGCCGACGGAGTCCGCCGGCGGATTGGTATTCGGCATCGCGACGATGGCGGTGAAGCCGCCCGCCGCTGCCGCCCGGGTGCCGGTCGCAATGGTTTCCGCGCCGACATTGCCCGGCTGCCGCAGATGAACATGCAAATCGATGAAGCCGGGGGCCGCCACCAGTCCTTTGGCGTCGATTTCAATCGGATCCATTACCGCGGACGGCGGTACCATCAGGCCGTCCATGATCCCGAGATCGCCGACGGCGTCGATACCGCGCGCCGGGTCGATGAGCCGGGCGTTGCGAATACGGTAATTGCGTCGTTCCAACATTTACTTCACTCCTCTTTTTACGCATCCGGCCACCAGGAAAAGCACCGCCATGCGGACGGCGAGACCGTTGGTGACCTGCTCCAGAATTACCGATTGTTCGCCGTCGGCCACCGCGGAATCCAGCTCCACATCCCGGTTGATCGGCCCCGGATGCATCACCAGCGCATCCGGACGCAGATATTTGCAGCTCTCCTGATTCAAGCCGAAAAACTTGGAATATTCCGCCGAACTCGGGAAGTAGGAGGCGTTCAAACGTTCATGCTGAATGCGCAGCAAATTGACCACGTCCACGCCTTTGATCGCGTCCTTGAGGTTATGGCTGACGCGCACGCCGAAGGCTTCGAATTCCTTCGGCACCAACGTCGCCGGCCCCGCCACCGTCACTTCGGCACCGAGCTTCAACAACCCCCAGATATTGCTGCGGGCCACCCGGCTGTGCAAAATATCGCCGATGATTGCCACTTTCAGCCCTTCGATCCGGCCGAGCTTCTCCCGCATGGTAAACAGATCCAGCAGCGCCTGCGTCGGGTGCGAATGCGCGCCGTCACCGGCGTTGACCACGCCGCAGCTCAAGTTGCGGGCGATGAAGTTCTGCGCGCCGGGCGCGCCATGCCGCATCACGATCAAATCCACCTGCAATGCTTCGATGTTGCGCACGGTGTCGAGCAGCGATTCGCCCTTCTTGAGGCTGCTGGCGTCGGCGGCCATATTGATGATATCCGCCGACAGCCGCTGCTCTGCCAGCTCGAATGACACCCGGGTCCGGGTGCTGGGCTCGACGAAGAAATTCACCACGGTTTTTCCGCGCAGCGCCGGAACCTTTTTCACATTTCGCGCCGAAACCTTCTTGAATTCGGCGGCGGTATCCAGAATGAGCTCAATCTCTTCCCGGTCCAGATCGTAGAGAGCCAGTAAATCTTTGCGTGTCCAAACTCTTTCCATGGTCAATCCTTCCGCCATTCCTCTTCGTATATTCCATCCGCACCGTGAACTTCGGCAAATTCCACCTTGACCTTGTCGGTTCGCGGACATCTGACCGCCATTCCCGCATAGTCCGCCCGGATCGGGAATTCCGGATGGCCGCGGTCGACCAGCACCGCCAGCCGGATCAGCTTCGGCCGGCCGTAGTCGGTCAGCGCGTCCAGCGCGGCGCGGATGGTCCGGCCGGAACTGAGTACGTCGTCCACCAGCACCACCGTCGCGTCGTCGAGATCGAACGGGATGTCGGTTTCGCGGATGGCCGGCAGCGTCCGGCGCCAGCCGATATCGTCGCGGTACATGGTAATGTCGAGCTTTGCCAACGGCGGCCGGTAACCGCACTTGGCTTCAATGATCCCGGTCAGCCGTTCGGCCAGCGTGACGCCGTGCTGGTAAAGGCCCACCAGCACCCAGTCATTCGAACCGGCGCGGGCGCGGATAATCGAGTCGGCCAGCCGGTCGATGGCGCCGTTCATGACGGCGGCGTCTCCTATCACCACTCTGTCCAGCATATTGGTATTCATCTCCTGCCTTGAATTTGTGAAACTTCCATCTCTTTAAGGTAGCCCCGAATCCCCGACTTTTCCAGTTCGGCGGCGAAAAAAAACCGAACGAATTTGATGAATTCGTCCGGTTGGCGCGTTTACCGCATTTCAGTTGCGGTTTCCGCCGGAAAACAGCCGCAGCATCAGGATGAAAAGGTTGATGAAATCCAGATACAGCGCCAGGGCGCCGATGAGCGCCGCCTTGCCGGCCGCTTCACCGGCGAGGGAGCCGTCTTCCGTCATTCCCGCCATCTGTTTGATGCGCTGGGTGTCGTAGGCGGTTAGTCCGATGAAAATGGCGATTCCGACATAGGTGATCAGCCAGTACAGTGTGCTGTTGGCCCAGAACAAGTTGATGATGGTGCCGGCGATCAGCCCCCACAGCGCCATGATCAGGAAACCGCCGAGCCCGGACAGATCGCGGCGGGTGACGAAGCCGAAGAGGCTCATGCCGCCGAAGGTCACGGCCGCCGCGACGAAGGCGTTGGTGACCGTCTGCTGCGAATAGGCCAGCAGCAGCGGCGCCAGCGTCACGCCGCTGAGGGCGGAGTAAGCGACGAACAAGAGCCCGGCGGTAAACGCGGAAATCCGGTTGATGGCCATGGAAATTGCGAACACCAGCCCGATTTCGATCAGAAACAACAGCAAGATGGCTTTGGAATAGGATGCCAGCTGTTCCGGGGCCAACGTTTCCATCCAGCTGGTTGCCATCCAGGCGCATACGGCAGTCATGCCGAGACCGACGGTCATCCAGCCGTACACTTTGTTGATGAAACGGCTGGCCGCGGAGACCCGTCCCGGCGAAGTGTCATAAGCCCGATCCAGTTGACGATATTCATTCGACATGGTTACCTCCTCAAAAGTTAGTTCCTTACTGTATCACCGAAGAAAATATTTGTCAAATCCGGTTTTACTTCCCGAGCAAGATGTGTTACATTAAATAGCGATATAACCTCAAACAGGAGACAGTGCATTATGAAACCGGAAGTTCTGGCGCAGGCGAAACAGTTTGCCGAAGAGGAAACCGCCTTTCATCTGGGCTTTTTGCCGACCGAGCAGTCCAACCCGATTTCCGCTCATGTCGATGCCGATTTCGCCCGCGCCACCGCCGACGGCGTGAAAACCCTGCTGGCGGTCGACGCCGGGGTTGTGCCGATGGCGGAGCGGGTGCTTGCTTCGGACGCGTTTCAGGCGCTGGCGGACGCCATGACCGATACGCTGTATCACGGCGGGACGATTGTTTTTTCCGGCTGCGGGGCGACCGGCCGTGTGAGTATTATTCTCGAAACCATGTGGCGCCGTTTTTTCGCCGCCCGTCACGAGGAGCTGACGCCGCCCGAGCGCCAGTTGGCGCATCAGGTGAAAAGCATCATGACCGGCGGCGATTATGCGTTGATCAAGTCGGTCGAGTCGTTTGAAGACTATGCCGAATACGGCCGCCGCCAGGTGCGCGACTTGGGCATCAATGGAGCTGATATGCTGGTCGCAATCACCGAGGGCGGTGAAACCAGTTCGGTGCTCGGCACATTGGCCGAGGCTGCCGACCGCGACGCCAAATGTTTTCTATTGTTCAACAACCCCGCCGAATTGCTGGCGGCGCGGCTCGAACGCTGCCGGCAGGCGATTGAAAACCCCAAGGTGACCGTGCTCGACTTGTTCTGCGGGCCGATGGCGATTGCCGGCTCCACCCGGATGCAGGCGACCACGGCTGAGCAATTGATCGCCGGAGCGGCGCTGGAAATCGCGCTCGGCCGGATTATTCCGCGCTTCCGGCAGTCCGATTTCGACTTTGCCGCGGCGTACCGGAAGCTGCTGGCGGATCTGAATCGCCCGGAGGCGGTTGCCGCCATTGCCGATTATATCGACTTCGAAACGGATGTCTATCGCCGGGGCGGGAAGATCACCTATTTCGCCGATGATTATCTGCTGGATATTTTTACCGATACGACCGAGCGTTCTCCGACGTTCATGCTGCCGCCGTTTCGCAACATGCACGAAACGGCGTTGCCGCAGTCCTGGGCTTTCGTCAAAAACCCATTGTACGACACCCGGAAAACCTGGGCGGCGACGATGCACCGGATGCCGCGCTGCCTGGAGTGGAAAAGCGCCGATTACCGGGATATGAATGCGCCGGCGCATGTCGCGGCCGCGCCTCCGGCGATCCGCCTCGAGGACCTGCTCGATTTTCCGATCGGCAACGAAGGGTATGCGCTGCGCCTGACCAATCCCGAACCCACCGCGGTATGTTTCAGTGTCGGAAGCAAACTCGATTCCCGGTTGCCGGAAGCGTTCCATGTGGCGGCGGAGGAGTTCCGCAACCGCGCCGGTCTGCATATCGGCAACCCCGGCGGGGAGGTCGACGGCAGGGTGATTCCGGTGACGGCCGCCATGACTCCATTGCGCCTGTTCGAGCATCTGGCGGTCAAACTGGTATTGAACAATATCTCCACCGGGACCATGGTCAAGCTCGGACGCGTCGCCGGCAACTGGATGAGCTGGGTCAGCGTTTCCAACAAGAAATTGATGGATCGCGGCATCCGTCTGGTCGCGGACCTGGGCAAACTCGAATATTTCGACGCTTGCTGCCGGGTATTCGAAGCGGTGGATGAATTGAATGCTCCGGAATGGGCGGCGAAGGAAAAACCGTCCCCGGTTCAACACGCATTACGCAAACTGGGAAGGTAGAACTGTATGTCGGAAGCGCAAGTAACGATCCTCATTCCTAATTACAAGACATTTGAACTGACCCGTTTCTGTTTGCGGCAGCTGCGGCTGCATACGGACCTGAACCGGGCCCGCGTCATTGTGATTGACAACGACTCCAACGACGCCTCGCTGGAATATCTTCGCCAAGTCCGCTGGATCGAATTGATCGAGCGTCACGATATTGCCGGGGAATCCGGTCCGGAAATGCATGCCCGGGCGCTCGATCTCGGATTGACCCGGGTCACCACCCCGCTGGTGATGGTCATGCACACGGACACGATTGTCACCGATGACCGCTGGCTCGATTTTCTCACCGGCTTCTTTGACGCGGACCCGAAGCGCGGCGGCGTCGGCAGCTGGAAGCTGGAAACGGTTTCTCCCTGGAAAACCGCCGGAAAATGTCTGGAAGAACACGTCCGCCGGCTCTTTGCCCGAAACATAAAAGTGGAAGAGCGCTATCTGCGCAGCCACTGCGCCCTCTACCGGACCGAAGCCGTCCGGCTGCACTCCGGCGGTTTCTTCGACGGGAAAACCGCCGGTTTGTCGCTGCACCGCCGCCTCGAAGCCTCCGGTTACTCCATGCTCTTTCTGGAATCCTCCGCGCTCGGCCGGTATCTCCGGCATCTCAACCATGCCACCATGATTCTCAATCCCCGGCCCGAAGACCGCAAAACCGCCAAGCCTTCCGCCCGCCGCCGCATTCTCCGCGAGCTCAAAGAGCTCCGCTACGACGAGGTTGCCAAGGATTCTGCGCTGGATCAATAAAGAGGGGAAATGCAGGGGCTCCTCGCCCATAAGCGCTAGTCATTTAGTATTGACAAAAGCAAAATCAGTGCTATATTTGTGTAAACGCAACAAATAGAGGCACGCTATGACCATTTGGGAAGAGTATTTTTCGGATTGGGATTTTATTGTTTCCC